>JAPLIC010000036.1 GCA_026389315.1 Cyanobacteriota bacterium | reverse complement strand
GATCCCGAATTCGAAACCTTCTACACCAAAAACATCCTGCTCAACGAAGGTCTGCGCGCCTGGATGGCCCCCGCAGACCAGCCACACGAACAATTCGTCTTCCCTGAAGAGGTCCTGCCCCGTGGAAACGCCCTTTAATTCCGGCCTTGTCTCCGTCGCCGGCAAGGACCTTGATTCCACCGGCTATGCCTGGTGGGCTGGTAACGCCCGACTGATCAATCTTTCAGGCCGTTTGCTGGGCGCCCACGTCGCCCATGCCGGCCTGATGGTCTTCTGGGCTGGAGCGATGATGCTCTTCGAGGTGAGTCATTTCACCTTCGACAAGCCCATGTACGAGCAGGGTTTGATTCTCTTTCCCCACGTCGCCACGTTGGGCTATGGAGTCGGACCAGGAGGTGAAGTCACCAGCCTTTATCCCTTCTTTGTGGTCGGGGTGCTGCATCTAATCAGTTCTGCCGTTCTGGGCCTGGGCGGCCTCTATCACGCCCTTCGTGGCCCAGAAATCCTGGAAAACTATTCCGCCTTCTTCTCCCAAGATTGGCGCGATAAGAACCAGATGACCAACATCATTGGTTATCACCTCATCCTTCTTGGTGTCGGTGCTCTGCTGTTGGTCTTCAAGGCAATGTTCTTTGGAGGTGTTTACGACACTTGGGCTCCGGGGGGTGGAGACGTCCGCCTGATCAGCAACCCGACCCTTAGCCCTGGAGTGATCTTCGGCTACTTGTTGCGCGCTCCTTTTGGTGGTGAAGGTTGGATTATCGGGGTGAACTCCATGGAGGACATCATTGGTGGTCACATCTGGATCGGCCTGATTTGTATCTTCGGTGGCATCTGGCACGTCATCACCAAACCCTTCGGTTGGGTCAGGCGCGCCTTCATCTGGAACGGTGAGGCCTATCTGAGCTACAGCCTCGGGGCCTTGAGCCTGATGAGTTTTGTAGCTTCGGCGTACATCTGGTTCAACAACACCGCCTATCCCTCCGAGTTCTACGGCCCCACCAACGCCGAAGCCTCCCAAGCCCAAAGTTTCACGTTCCTGGTTCGTGACCAACGGCTCGGCGCCAACATTGGTTCCGCCATGGGTCCCACTGGCCTGGGCAAATACCTGATGCGCTCACCGACCGGTGAGATCATCTTCGGTGGTGAAACGATGCGCTTCTGGGATTTCCGTGGCCCCTGGCTGGAACCCCTGCGCGGTCCGAATGGTCTGAGCCTGGACAAGCTCCAGAACGACATTCAACCTTGGCAGGTGCGTCGTGCGGCCGAATACATGACCCACGCGCCTAATGCTTCCCTCAATTCCGTGGGCGGCATCATCACCGAGCCCAACTCGGTGAACTACGTCAACATCCGTCAGTGGCTCTCGGCCACCCAGTTCGTTCTTGCCTTCTTCTTCCTGGTGGGCCATCTATGGCACGCCGGTCGGGCCCGCGCTGCTGCAGCCGGCTTCGAAAAAGGCATTGACCGTGAGGCCGAACCCACCTTGGCCATGCCCGATCTGGACTGAATTCTGATCCCATTCGGTTCACAACAAAAAGCTTCCATCTTTGGTGGGAGCTTTTTCATTTTTTGCATTCAGCCAGATTTGCATTCAGCCAGGCTTGCATTCAGCCAGCGTCGCAGTAACGGCAGGCTGAGTCCGATGACATTGCTATAACACCCCTCGATACGATCCACCATCATTCCGCCGCGCCCCTCCAAGGCAAAGCCACCTGCGCAGGCGAGGGGTTCGCCAGTGGCGACGTAAGCCTCGATTTGATCGGCATTGAGGGCAGCGAACCAAACCAAGGTGGTCACCACTTCCTGCCTGCATTGGTTCTGGTCGGCAGTGATCACCAAAGCGTGGCCGGTATGCAGGCGTCCGCACCCTCCCGCCATGCGCTGCCAACGGCTGATGGCCTCCTGGGAGTCACGGGGCTTGCCAAACACTTCACCTTCAAATTCCAGCAGGGAATCACAACCCAGAACAGGCCCATGGGGCGCCACAGGGATGGGTTCCGCCTGCTCCCCAAGCTGGCCGCTGACCCCAGCCTGCAACTCCTGGGCCACGGCCCGGGCCTTGGCGAGCGCAAGATGCTCGACCATGGCCAGCGGGGGCATGGACCCGAAAGCCTCTTCATCCACCCCACTGATTTGGATCTGATGGGGAATCCCTGCCTGCTCCAGCAGGCGGCGACGGGCCCTAGAGGCAGAGGCCAGAACCAACATCAACGTTTTGCAATCAGACCAAACCCTGCCACAGCTAAACCTTAATAAGGATGCGCTGGTCGCTACGGTCAAGGCCATGATCGTATCTGGGCCTGATGAGCCTCGCTCTTTCGGTTGCTGCTGAAATTGGTCGCCGCTGCGTCACCCCTGCCGTTCTGCTGGCCCTACCCATGCTCGCTCTGGCCGCAGCACCTTCGCCCGCCCATGCCTACGGCTTACCAAGACCGGGTGTCGTTTGTGACAAAGTTGAGGCCACTTGTTACACCGACCAAGGACCTTCCGTTGCCCAAACCGGTCGCGAATACGGCCGCAAGGCCCAGGAGGTTCTGTTGCGATCCCTATCTGGGCGGCCGCCAGCCCCGGTGTTTCGTCTCAGTGGCGGCGAACTCTGTGATCTGCGCCAGCGCCGCTGCTGGGATGACGGCAACCAGCGTCGCAACCCCAGTAATACCATCACCCGCCAGCTGTTTGGCTCGGCCAGTGGCAACAACCAGGGCTGGGGTGACAGGACCCCATTCAGACGCCAGTGTCAACTTGAACAAAGGGGGCGAACCCTGTTTCGGGGTCCCTGCGATCTGGAGAGTCGCCAGGATGGAACCAGCGTCACCTACCGGGTGACCACCGACGATGGACGCAACTACACCTTTTTCGCCAGAGGCAACCAGCTGTTGCTGCGTGACGCCACGGGTCTTTGGCCCGTGGACGTGCGTGATTGGGGTGATCAGGTGCTGTTCCGCTGGTCCGATCTGGAGCTGAAGGCCAGTCGCGGCCGTTCGGCCGGTCCCGATCGCAACCAAGGCCATTCCCAACAGCAGCAAGACTTGAATCTGCTCATTAAAAGTCTTTTCCCATGACACCTGGCCTTTCGCCTACCCCAGATCGCCGCGCCTTGGATCGGGCCACCCAATCGATGCGCTGCCTGCCGTTCCGCAGAGCCTTCTATGCAGAAGTGGCCGAGAACCCGATCTCCAGCAACGAACTCTGTGGTCGGGCCGATTGGGCCGATCTGGTGTTCGCGCCCTTCGGACCGGAGCGCGCTGAGGCCCATTTCAACTGGATGATCCGACTTGGGATCTTGAGGCGCGAAGTGGACGGCCAAGGCCTCACCGAACGGGTGCGTCTGACTCCCATGGGCCGTGAACTTCTGGCGAGTTGGCAAGGAGAAATCGGCAGGGCAAACCTGCGCGAGCGCATCCAGGAAAATTTCCAACGCCACCGGCCCCGCTTTTGATGGTTGACTTCACCAGGTCTTGGCCTTGATACGTCCCAAGGCAGCCGCAGCGTCTCCACTGATGGTGCTTGGTACCAGCAGTGGAGCAGGCAAATCCTTAATGACCACAGCGCTCTGCCGCCACCTGATGCATCGGGGCGAACAGCCGGTGCCCTTCAAGGGGCAGAACATGAGCCTGAATGCCTGGGTGGATTGCAACGGCGGCGAGATGGCGTACTCCCAGGCGGTCCAGGCCTGGGCCGCCGGCCTGGAGCCGGAAGCGGCCATGAATCCGGTGCTGCTCAAACCCAAGGGAGACAGCAGCAGCGAAGTCATCCACCTGGGGCGTTCGGTGGGCAGCGCCCGGGCCGAGCATTACTACCGCGATTGGTTCCGTCCCGGTTGGCAGGCCATCCGGCAAGGTCTGCACCAGCTCGACAACCAGTACCCAGGCGGCAGGCTGGTGCTGGAGGGAGCCGGCAGCCCCGTGGAAGTCAATCTCCAAGCCCGCGATCTCACCAACCTGCGTCTAGCCCAGTACCTTCGAGCGCGCTGTTTGCTGGTGGCGGACATTGAGCGGGGCGGGGTATTCGCCCAGATCGTGGGCACCTTATCCCTACTGCGGCCTGTAGAACGGCCCCTCATCCGCGGCCTGCTGATCAATCGTTTCCGAGGACGGCGAGAATTGTTCGAGGAAGGGCGCCGATGGCTGGAACGCCATACCGGCCTACCGGTGCTTGGGGTGATGCCCTGGCTCGACGATATCTTCCCCCCTGAAGACTCCTTGGATCTACTGGAGCGGCGGGGAAGAAAAAACAACGCTGAGATAATAATTGCCGTTCTGAAACTGCCTTCCCTCAGCAACTTCTCCGATCTCGATCCACTCGAAGCCGAAAGCACGGTTCAATTGCAGTGGCTGGAAGCAGGCCAGACCCTGGGCCCTGTTGATGCGGTCATCGTGCCGGGAAGCAAACAAACCCTGCGGGATCTGGCCGCCTTGCGCCACGCGAATCTGGACACCGCCCTGGGGGCCTACAGCCAAGCGGGGGGCATGATCTTTGGTCTCTGCGGGGGGATGCAAATGCTGGGCCGCTGGCTCGATGATCCAGACGGCCTAGAAGGTGCATTGGAAGGCCATCGGCGCCCGTTGCGGGCAGCGGGGCTGGGTCTGCTGCCCCTGGCCACCCGCTTCAGCGGCAGCAAGGAGCTGCGCCAAAGGCAGGTGGAGTCTCTCTGGCCGCCAGGGCCCCCCCTCAGCCTGGAAGGCTTCGAATTGCATCATGGCAGCACCATTGTTGACCTTGACCCCCAAAGGGGTGGAACCGACGCGTCCTGCCAGCCCCCGGGCCCCATGACAACCGACCCCAGCCTGGGCTGGTGGCAACCGGTGGGCGACCGCGGCGGCATGGTCGCCGGCACCTATTTGCACGGTGTGTTTGAAAATGGCCCCTGGCGACGGCGCTGGCTCAACCTGCTGCGGCAACGGCGTGGCCTGGCACCCCTCAGCCCCCATGCCCCCCACCACAGACATCAACGGGACAGCCTGCTGGAGCGACTATCTCAAGAGTTCGCCAGGGAAATCAACCTCGAGCCCCTGCTGCGCCAGGATTGATGAGTCCCCTCTCCTTGCGATGGCCCAACGGCTGCGTCAGTCGCGCCTCCGTCGGTACAGCGTGGCTGGAGGCCGCCCAACAAGCTGGCTATCCGATTCCCACCGGATGCCTTGGGGGCAGTTGCGGAGCCTGCGAAATCGACGTCAATGGCAAAACCCTGCGGGCCTGCATCGCCTGTGTCGAAGGAGCGGAAGGGGTCACCCTTGAAATCGATCTGGTCAACGACCCCTACTGGTGAGGTCGCCGCCAGGCAGCAACGATCTGACGGGGATGGAGATTCAGGCGGCGAGCGGTTCCTGTCAGCCTCAAGCGCTGCTTCTGCCAGGCGTCTTGAAGGTTGGAGAGGGTCTGATCCCAAAGGAACTCCAGGTGCCATCGAACCAGCGTGCGGCGTTGGGCCTGGATCAAGGCGAAAGGCAATTCTTGCGGTAAGGGCAGGTTGAGCTGACGGGCCAGCTCGGAGGTCTGGTTGCGCCAAAAAGCACTGGCTTGTTCCGAAAGGCGAAGGCATTCTTCAAGCGAGAAGTGTCGATTAGACTCTTGTAAACCAAAACTCTCGACCTCGATCAGACCCGGTAGACCGTGGGGATTGGTCCCGGCCTCGCTGATCACAAAGCAGCCATTAATTGGGGCCTGCCACATTCTGCCGGAAAGGGAGCGACCCCGCTGATACGGATACATCAGACCGAAGCAACAGCTTGAAGCGGCAATCAGCCGATTAGCCTGCCAATAACTTAAAGAGCGACTGGTAACACCTATCCGCTGCCACCGGCCACCGAAGACCCGCACCCGCCCCTGCTGAATCAGGGAGACCAGATCATTTTGAAAGGCATCGGCCGGCATCGGTTTGTAATTGGACAGATGGACCGGGCGGGAATTTTTGCGGGAGAAAGTCCGCCGCCAGATTTCAGGGAAAACCGGCAGGTAGCCGGTAACATCTCCCCCCGCCAGGCTGATGCGCTCCAAGCGACTGGCGTGCGGGAAGCGATCGCTCCAATCGATATCCAGCTCCTTGACATAGTCATAAACATGCACCGGACCGCTGTAGTTGACCCAATTCGTCCCTGGATCGCCCCGCAATATCACGATTAAATCGGGAGAGCGGGAAGCGGAAGCTGGGGACCAGACATAAACTTGATATCCAGCGAGGGCATAGAAGAGTTCGATATTAAGATAAACATCTTTATCAAGATAATCAGTCGAGACAACGGCACAGGATCGATTCGTCATCACGAATAAAGCAGCCTTTCAGCTAAGTATCGATGGGGAGTGGAAGGGCACCTATAGATGGATCAAACCACCACCGAGCAGTTTGTCCTGTTCGTAAAAAACAGCCGCTTGCCCCGGAGTGATTGAGAACTGATCCTCATCGAAATCCAGTCGGCAACGGAAAGGCCGTCCAGCCTGGCGATCGGACTCTTGGCAGGACACCGGCGTGAGCAGGGCAGCCACGGGCTCACTGCGATAGCGCAACTGAACCTGCACCGCCACGGGCGCTTGCGGAGGGTCGATGGACACCCAGTTCACGGCCCCGACCCCACAGTCCTGACGCGAAGCCTGGGCCCGGGGAGCTACCACCACCCGATTGGTGGAGGGCTCCAGGCCGATGACATGGAGGGGTTCGCTCCAGGCAATCCCGAGACCGCGACGCTGACCCATGGTGAAATGCTCAATGCCATCGTGCTCGCCGATCACCGTGCCGTCGGCCAGGACGACCTGACCCTGCCGGGGAGGAAGGTAGGCATCCAGAAAGGCCCGCATCGAACCATGGTGGTCCGCCAGACAGAGATCCATGCTTTCAGGTTTCTGGGCGGTACGCAAGCCAAGGGCTGTTGCTTCGGCGCGAGTTTCGGGTTTACCCATCTCCCCGAGGGGAAAAACAAGACGGGCCAGTACCTCTTGGGGCAAGTCGTACAGGAAGTAACTCTGATCCTTGTGGCGATCTAGACCCCGCAAAAGCTGATGACGTTCGCCGCTCTGCTGCCCGTGGCGCAGGCGGGCGTAATGGCCCGTGGCCAGCCGTGGCAGGCCCCGTTCACGCTGGGCCCACTCCAGCATCGGGCCGAACTTGACCTGCCGATTGCAGCGCGAACAGGGCAGAGGCGTCACACCAGCCTGATAACCCTCCACCAGGAAGTCCACGATCTCGGCCCTGAAGGTGTCGCGGGCATCCACCACATGATGGACGATGCCTAATTGGTCACAGATGCCCGTTGCATCCACCAGACCCTCGGCGCAGCAGGCTCCCTTGCCACTCATCAACCAGAGGGTGAGCCCCTCGACCTGCCAACCGGCCGCCACCAGCAGGGCCGCCGCCAAGGAGCTGTCCACCCCGCCAGAAAGCCCAACGGCCACTTGATGGTCGCCCGGCCAGGTGCGCAGCAGGCTCAGCACGTTCCCACCGGCCTCAGTGACGGGGGTGAGGGCAAGGGGCGACACGAAGACAAACAAAAGTTAGAGGTCCATCATGGGCGCAAGCCCCTCTTGGTTGAAAGGCATGGTCTGTACCCCATGGCCAGAACGGGACGCCAACCACCTGCTGGTGACTGGCTCCCAGCTGGAGGACTTGGAAAAGACGCTCTTCGCCAGTGGGCTGCCCGTCGAAGCTCTGATGGAAAAAGCCGGCCTGGCCATAAGCAGGCTTCTTTTAAAAGTGTTGAACCAACCAGACTGGCAGCAGCTGGCCGCTGACGGGATCGTGGTCTTGGTCGGCCCGGGCCACAACGGTGGCGATGGTCTTGTGGTGGCCCGCGAACTGCACCTTTCGGGGCTAGCGGTGCAGCTCTGGCGGCCCTACCCAACCCGGCGCCCCCTGACAGAAGCCCACTGGCGCCATGCGCTCTGGCTTGGTCTGCCGGAACTGCCGGACCCTCCCGATCCATCCCAACCCCAGCTCTGGGTGGATGCCATCTTCGGCATCGGCCAACGCCGCCCCCCAGGGGAGAAGGTCGAACAGCTGCTGATCGAACGGCAGCGACTGCGCCCCGGGGCCCTGGTCGCCATCGACTGCCCGACCGGCCTGTGCGCGGATACGGGGCGGCGACTCGGCAAGGGGGCTGCCACGGCCGCCATCACCTTCTGCCTGGGCTTGCTCAAACAAGGACTGATCCAGGATTCGGCCCTGGCCCATGTCGGTCGCCTGGAACGGATCGATCTGGGCCTGCCCCTCCTGCCGCTCACCGGCCTGGCGGACTGTGCCCTCGGCCTAGGGGGCCGCGATGCCCAGTCCTTTGCCGCTTGGGGGGCCCCCTCGGGAAGCCACTGGCAGGAGCCCGATCCGGCAGCCTCCAAATACGAACGGGGGCGATTGCTGGTGGTGGCCGGCAGCTGTCGCTTTCGTGGTGCGGCCCACCTTGCCCTCGCCGGGGCCTCCGCCAGCGGCTGCGGCAGCCTGCAGGCGTCGATCCCGGTAGAACTGGCCAATGACCTCTGGACGGTTCTGCCCCATGTGGTGGTTCGCCAAGGCCTGGGGGCCACGGAGACGGAGGGCCTGGACTTGGCGGCGCTGGAACTTGATGGGGTGGAACGCCTGGATGCCGTCCTGCTGGGCCCAGGGATTGGACTGCCAAACCCCAAAAACACTTTCAGCCCAGCCAGCGACGCCAGCGCCTGGGAGCAGCTGGGCGCCTTTGAGGGGCTGCTGGTTCTCGACGCGGATGGCCTCAATCGCCTGGCCGGCCAAGACCACCAACAATCTGATGGCGCCCTTGCGTGGCTCCGCCGCAGGAACGGACCCACCTGGCTGACCCCCCATCAAGGCGAATTTGCCCGATTGTTTCCCCATCTGGCCGAGCTTCCGGCCCTGGAAGCCAGCCTCGCCGCCGCCCAGAGCTGCGGGTCCACCGTTCTTTTGAAAGGCGCGCGCAGCATCATCGCCGCCCCTGACGGGCGGCGATGGCAACTTCTGGAGGCCTGCCCTGCCGTGGCCCGGGCCGGATTGGGGGATGTGCTTGCCGGCTATGCCGCGGGTGTGGGGGCCCGGGCCCGGGCCCATGGCGGCCTGGACGCCCAGCTGCTGGCGGCTGCGGCCCTGGTTCACGCCCTGGCGGGATGCCGGGTGAGCCATCGCCCTGGACCTGCAGGCACCGAACCCCTGGCCGTGGCCCGGAATTTGGCCCGCTGGCCAGCCATACCGTCGCCAACGAACCCGGCACGCCGATCGGAAGGTAGCTAATCGAAGCAAAAGAAAGTTCTTCGTAATTCCTTTAGGAGAATTAACTCAAACCTTAAGGTGCGGAAATCGGCATTCATTTTGACTGAAACCTAAAATATTCCTGAAAAAGTGGATCCCTTGCTGACTTAGCACCGATAGTTCCTTCCCAATCAGTTGTTACCATGTCCATTTCGCCATCCGCCCCCCCCTCCAAAAGGCGCGAAGCATCAGGCCTGAGAAGCAGCGATTCGATGACTTGGTACCTGGCCTCCATCGGCAGAGAGCCCCTGCTCACGCCTAGCGAGGAGATTGAACTTGGTAACCAGGTTCAGAAGATGATGGAACTGACAGAAACAAAAGCCAACGAGTATTCTCCCCAAGAATTAAAATTGATTCGCGTTGGTCGCCGCGCCAAAGATCGCATGATCAAGGCCAATTTACGGCTTGTCGTTAGCATTGCCAAAAAATATCAAGGCAAAGGGCTTGAAATTCTGGACCTCATCCAAGAAGGCTCCCTAGGCCTTGAGCGTGCGGTAGAAAAATTTGATCCAAGCCGCGGTTATAAGTTTTCCACCTATGCCTTCTGGTGGATTCGCCAGAGCATGACCCGGGCCATTGCCTGTCAATCCCGCACCATTCGTTTGCCAGTTCACCTGAGTGAACGGCTGACAACGATCCGCAAGGTCAGCCTCGAACTTGCCCACAAACTCGGTGCCATGCCCAGTCGTCAGGAAATCGCCGCAGCGATCGAGATGCCCATTGAGGAGCTTGATTCTGTGCTGCGACAGTCCTTGACCACATCAAGCCTGGACGCCCCGATCAAGGCCGACGAAGGTAATAGTTGCTTGGTGGATCTTATTGCCGATTCCCGTACGGAAAGCCCCCTCGAAAAGGTGCAGCGGAGCATTGACCAAGAACAATTGGCCCGCTGGCTCAGCCACCTCAATCAACAAGAACGGGAGGTTCTATCCCTACGCTTCGGACTAGATGGTCATAATCACCATAGCCTCGCCGACATCGGTCGCCTCCTTGATGTTTCACGGGAGCGCATCCGCCAGGTGGAACTCAAAGCCCTGCGGAAACTAAGGCAAATAACCCGCAAGGTCCCCGTAGCCATCTAAGATTAACTTACTGGTTTTTCTGTTTAAACGGGGCTGGGAATATCCAGAAACCTTTTTTGGAAGTGATCTCAATCTTCGGCCCAGATGTAACGGGTGAGTTCGCTGGGATCAGGCTCAGGCGCGGCCAAGGCGAAGGTGACACAATCATCAATTTCAGCATCGACCTCAAGCTCAATCTGACGCAGTTCCGATTCAGTAGCCTTGCCTTCAGCCATAAGATGGCCAGCAAAAGCCTTGATGGGATCACGCTTCGTCCAGAATTCCTTTTCGGTATGGGAGCGCAGCTCATCGGGATCCGCCAAGGAATGGCCCCGGAAGCGATAAGTGAGACATTCGAGGAGGGTGGGGCCATCGCCAGCACGCGCCCTAGCGATGGCCCGCTGGGCAGCACCGTGAACAGCCAGCACATCCATCCCATCCACTTCTTCGCCGACCATGCCGAAAGCTTCGGCTTTACGCCAAATTTTCGTATCACTCGTGGCCCGATTGTGGTCCATCCCAATACCCCAGCTGTTGTTTTCAACCACAAAGAGGATCGGCAACTTCCACAGAGCCGCCATGTTCAGACATTCATAGAACTGACCCACATTGCAAGTGCCATCACCGAAGAAGGCCGCTGTTACGGAATCACTATCCGCCTGGCCCAAGGCGTCACGGCGGTAGCGACTAGCAAAAGCGGCCCCCATCGCCACAGGAATGCCCTCACCGATGAAGGCGTAACCGCCTAACAAATGGTGTTCACGGGAAAAAAGGTGCATGGAGCCACCACGACCCTTGCTGCAGCCCGTGACCTTGCCAAACAACTCACTCATCACTTCCCGGGCCGGCACACCACAACTCAGGGCATGAACGTGGTCGCGATAGGTACTGCAGAACCAGTCATGCTGCCGGCGCATGGCACGAATCACACCGGTGGAAACGGCTTCCTGGCCGTTGTAGAGATGGACGAAGCCAAACATCTTGCCGCGGTAATACATTTCGGCACATTTATCTTCAAAGCGCCGACCCAGGGTCATGTCGCGATAAAGCATCAGGCCCTCATCGCGGCCCACGATGGCCGGTTGGAGCGACACCAGACGTTCGGCCCGCTCGGCATGGAACCCCGCCTCGTGGGGCGGCGCCGGGGGGGGAACCACGCGGGCCACCATCATGGGCTCGGAAGGCAGAGCAGCAGTGAGTTCCTGGCTCATGACAATCGCACTCGGCATCGCTTAAAGCGACTGTACGTTGTCTGTCCTGCAACAACGGTCAAAACCGCTGCCACTGACTACAGTCGCGGCTCCGGCGCTCCTTTGGGTTGGATCTGCCCATTGACCATTTCCGCCTGCTTGGTGTCAGTCCAGCGGCCGATGCCCAGACTGTGTTGCGCACTCTTCAGCTACGGCTCGATCGCCCTCCGGCCCAGACCTACACCGAGGAAACGCTTCAGGCCCGGGCAGACCTGCTGCGTTCCAGTGCCGAAATGCTCAGCGATGACAACCGTCGCCCCGCCTACGAAGCCGCCCTCACGACCCTGGGAACGGGGGGAGAACCCCTGATGGCCGCCCTTGACCTGCCCTCCTCGAAGGAGGTGGCCGGCCTGCTGCTGTTACTGGAAGCCGGTCAACCCCTGGAATGCTTCAACCTGGCCCGCCGCAACCTCCACCCCCCCCAAGCCCCCGCCCTGGGTAGCGGTCGAGAGGCTGACCTGACCCAACTTGCCGGCCAGGCTTGTTTAGCGGCAGCAAGGGATCTTGAGGATCGACGCCACTACCAAAGTGCCGCCCAGACCCTGGAAGACGGATTGGTGTTGCTGCAACGCATGGGGCAAAGGCCGGAACTGCGGGAGAGCATGCGCCATGCCCTTGAACAGATGGCCCCCTACCGGGTCCTCGACCTGCTGAGCCGCGACGCCAGCGTCGTCAAAGAAAGGCAAGAGGGCCTGGCGCTCCTCGAAGAATTGGTCCAGCGCCGCGGTGGACTCGAAGGCGAAGCGGACCCAAATTTCAGCCTGATGCAATTCGAGGCCTTTTTCCGCCAGATCCGCTCTTTCCTGACGCTGCAAGAACAACTGGACCTCTTCAACCGCTGGTCTCGGCAGGGTTCTGCGGTCGCTGAGCTGCTGGCAACCACCGCCCTTACGGCCTCAGGTTTCGCCCAGCGAAAGCCGGATCGCATCGCCGAGGCCCGGCAACGTTTGTTGGCGGCCGATCCGGCCCGACACAAGACCATGCTGGCCAATCTGCACCTCCTTTTGGGAGATGTGGGGGCAGCCCGCACCTGCTTCGAGGCAGGAGCCTCGCCGGACTTGAAAGCCTGGGCCGAACGCCAGAGCGCCGAGGATCCCCTGGGCCAACTATGCGCCTGGTGCCGGGAGTGGCTCGCTCGTGATGTGCTGCCGGGCTACCGAGACCTCGAGGCCGAGCCCGACCTGGAGGCTTATTTCAACGATCGCGATGTGCGTACCTGGGTCGAGCGAGAGGATCGTCGCCAGGGTCGATCCTTCCTGGTCCCCGCCGCGCCGGCACCGCCCCAAGCCTCGCCACCGGATTGGCTGGTGTCATCGACAAAGGAGGATTTCTCCGGGTTTGCGTCCTGGGCCCAGGCGACCCTCAACGCCCCTCTCGGAACCCCTGGGACACCAGCCGACAACCCTCGCCGCAGTGATACCAGCGGCGACTCCCCTCTAGCAGCGGATCCCGCCGCAGTGCCTGACGATTCCTGGCGATCCCGATTCAGCTGGGGCCGGCCGGCGCCCCTTGATCTAGATGAAGAGAACGACGACGAGGAAGATGATCCTGACGACGTGGCCCTGGACTCACCTTTGGCCCGCTGGCGCGACCATCTAACGCACCGCTGGCGCAACAAGGGGCAAGGGGGCTGGAACCCGCTGCTCCCCTGGGTGGTGCCGGCCGTGGCGGGGCTGGGCGGACTGCTGCTGGCGACCAGCTGGATGGGCCAGCGACCGAAAGCCCCAAAAGCGTTGGCTCCAACCTTGCCCAGCCCCGTCGTTCAGCCTGCGCCAGTTAAACCACCCTCTGGTGCCGTCCAACCCGTAGCGACCGGGACATCCCCCGCCCCATCCCCCGCTCCCACGGGTCCCCAACCCACCCCCCTCAAGACAGACCAACCCACTGAAACCGAGCTGCGCACCCTGCTGGAACAATGGTTGGCCACGAAACGCTCGGTTCTGGGCGGCGAATCCATGCCATCGGACCTGGAACGCCTTGCCCGGCCGGACCCGATCGCACGCCTCGCCGCCGAACAAAAGAGCGATGCCGCAAGGGGCGAGCGCCAACGGATCGATGTCGACTTGAAGAGCGTACGCATCCAGAGTCAGTCTCCGAGCCGGATCGCCCTGCTGGCGGAAATGAACTACAGCGATCGTCGACTCAGCTCTGACGGCAAGGTGGTGACCAGCACGCCGCCCACCATCCTGCGCAATGTTTATGTGTTTGGCCGCGACGGTCAGACCTGGCGACTTGTCGCCACCCAACCGGCCCCCTGATCCCAACCCCCGATGTTCGACGAACTTTCCCAGCGTTTCGAAGCCGCAGTCAAGAACCTCAAGGGCCAGGCCAGCATCTCCGAATCCAATGTCGACGGCGCCCTGAAGGAGGTGCGAAGAGCCCTGTTGGAGGCGGATGTGAGCCTGCCGGTGGTCAAGGATTTCGTCGACGACGTGCGCCGCAAGGCCATCGGCGCCGAAGTGGTGCGGGGCATCAGTCCCGACCAGAAGTTCATCCAGGTGGTGCATGAGCAGCTGGTGGAGACCATGGGCGGCGACAATGCCCCCCTCGCCCCGGCCGGCAAGCCAGGCCAGCCGACCGTGGTGCTGATGGCGGGTTTACAGGGGGCCGGAAAAACCACCGCCACCGCCAAACTGGGCCTCCATCTCAAGGAAAATGGCCGTCGTCCCTTGATGGTGGCGGCCGATGTCTATCGGCCTGCGGCCATCGACCAACTGCAGACCCTGGGCCGCCAAATCGGCGTGGAAGTCTTCAGCCTGGGCGACGGGGCCAGCCCCGAGCAGATCGCCGCCGCCGGGGTGCAGCAAGGGCGGGATGGGGGCTTCGACACGGTGCTGGTCGACACGGCTGGACGACTCCAGATCGACCTCGCAATGATGGAAGAGATGGTGCGTATCCGCGAAGCGGTGCACCCTGACGAAGTCCTGCTGGTCGTGGATTCGATGATCGGCCAGGAGGCCGCGGAATTGACGCGGGCCTTCCACGAGCAGGTGGGCATCACCGGAGCTGTCCTCACCAAACTGGATGGCGACTCCCGGGGCGGGGCCGCGCTCTCGATCCGCAAGGTGAGCGGTGCCCCAATCAAATTCATTGGCACCGGCGAAAAGGTCGAAGCTCTGCAGCCCTTCCATCCCGAACGGATGGCGAGCCGCATCCTGGGCATGGGCGATGTGCTGACCCTGGTTGAGAAAGCCCAGAAGGAAGTGGAGTTGGCCGACGTGGCCCGCATGCAGCAAAAACTGCAGGAGGCTTCCTTTGATTTTTCCGACTTCGTGCAGCAAATGCGCTTGATCAAACGCATGGGCTCCCTGGGTGGTCTGATGAAGCTGATCCCCGGTATGAACAAAATTGACGACGGCATGCTCAAACAGGGTGAGCAACAGCTCAAGAAGATTGAGGCGATGATCGGTTCAATGACCGAGGCCGAGCGGCGGCAGCCCGAACTGCTCGCCTCCCAGCCCTCCCGCCGCCGGCGCATCGCCGCCGGGAGTGGCCATCAGCCGGCGGATGTCGACAAGGTGCTGGCGGACTTCCAAAAGATGCGTGGCTTCATGCAGCAGATGACCCGGGGTGGCGGCATGCCCGGCATGCCGGGGATGGGCGGCTTCCCTGGCACGGGCGGCGGAATGCCAGGCATGGGTGGGATGGGACGACCTGGGGCCCCTGGGGCCGGTGGCCGTAGTCCCGGGGCTCCGGGAACCCGCGCCAATCGACCGGCCAAAAAGCGCAAGGGATTCGGCGAGCTTTAGGGCAGGAGGATGCAGAGCCATCCCAGGCCACAGGGTAAACTTGACCTTTGCGTAACCTCGGTAAGCCCAATGATCAAGCTCCGGCTGAAGCGATTCGGGAAAAAGCGGGAAGCGAGCTTCCGCCTGGTGGCAACGAATAGCACCTCCCGGCGTGACGGCAGACCCTTGGAGGAGCTGGGCTTCTACAACCCCCGCACAAAGGAAACTCGCCTCGACACCGAATCGATCCGTCTGCGCCTGAGCCAGGGCGCCCAACCGACAGACTCCGTGCGGGCCCTGCTTGAAAAAGGCGGACTCGTTGAGAAGAGAATCCGTCCCGCCGAAGTCATCGGCAAACTCAAGCAAGCGGCAACCCGAGCCGCCGATGCCGCCGCCGCGCTCAAGGCTGAAGCCGATGCCAAGGCCGCAGCGGCAGCCAAGGCTGCCGAAGAAGCAGCTGCTGTTGCTGAAGCCGCAGCGGCAGCCGCCCTTGAAGCCGCCGCTGCACCTGACACCGTTGAAGCCGAAGGGGCTGTCGAAGCCTGAACGGCCCGACGACGACTTTAAGTCTGCCTTCCCCTGAGGCAGCCCTGGCTCTTGCCGGCCCGTCAGAAGCCAATTTGCGACGGCTGGAAGCCCTCACCGGTACCAGCCTTGTTTTTTATGGCCTTGATCTGCGGATCCAAGGCCGGGAGTCCCAGGTGAGTCGGGCCCATGCGGTGCTGTCCAGCCTCAAACCTCTATGGGAATCCGGGGAACCGATTGCGGCTGTTGATCTCCAGACGGCCCTTACGGCACTTGATACCAATCAACAAGAAGAGCATGGGGTCCTGGCTCGCCAGGTGCTCACCACCACCCGCCAGGGCAGACCCCTCAGGGCCAAGACCCCACGCCAACGGGCCTTCATCGACGCCATTGAACGCCATGACCTCACCTTGGCGATCGGTCCGGCAGGCACCGGCAAAACCTTTTTGGCCACGATTCAGGCCGTTCGCTTTCTACAGGAACAGCGGGTTGAGCGGATCGTCCTGACCCGCCCTGCCGTGGAAGCGGGCGAACGGCTTGGCTTTCTGCCAGGCGATCTGCAGCAAAAGGTGGATCCCTACCTGAGACCGCTTTACGACGCCCTTCACAACCTGCTGGGGGCCGAGCGGACCGCCGCACTCCAGGATAAGGGAGTCATCGAAGTAGCCCCCCTCGCCTACATGCGCGGCCGCACCCTGGCGGACTCCTTCGTGATCCTGGACGAGGCCCAGAACACCACCCCCGCCCAGATGCGCATGACCCTCACCCGGCTTGGGGAAAACTCACGCATGGTGGTGACGGGAGACATCACCCAGATTGATCTGCCTCCGGGCCAGCCCAGTGGCCTGATCGAAGCCGCCGAGGTGCTGGGGGAGGTTGAGGGGGTGGCCCTCTGTCGCTTCAGTGATGCCGACGTGGTCCGCCACCCCTTAGTCCAACGCCTGGTTCAGGCCTACGCCCGCAGGGATGACCGGGGCCGGCAGGGCCGTTAGACACCAATGAATAGGGAGATCCGCACAGCCCCAACGGCTGTTGTTCCACCAAGGCTGCCAGGATGGGAAGACTTCGAGAACTTGCGGCCAATGCCCGCCAGCAGCAACTTCCAACAAGCCATTCGGGAGGCCCAGTCCAGCGCTCTCGTCGGGCCCAATGTGGTCAACAAAGCCCTGCCCTATGTGGGCGGTGGCATGGTGCTGACCGCCGTTGGCGTCCTGGGTGGACTTTCCCTGATGGCAGCGAACACGGCCCTGTTCATGCCGTTGTTCTTTTTGGCCATCATTGGCAATCTGATTCTTTTCTTTGTCGCCCAGAATGTGGCGGCCAAGGGTGACAACGCCACCGCCCTTCCCCTGCTAGCGGCCTATAGCCTGATCACCGGTTTTACCCTCAGCGGCTTAGTAAGCTATGCCGTAACCGCCGCCGGAGTCGGCGCCGTTGGCACCGCCGCCCTGGCCACGGGGATCACCTTCGTCGCGGCATCCACCATGGGTCGTCGCATGAGCGACAACGTGGGTCAGGCTTTGAGCGGCGCGGTGGGCCTGGGCCTGCTCGGACTAATCGTGGCCATGCTGGTGCAATTTGTCGGCAGTTTCTTTGCCCCGCAAATCTTCAGCACCGGTGGCTTTGAACTATTGATTGCCGGATTTGGGACGATTTTATTCGTCGGTGCCGCTTTCTTGGACTTCTACACCATGCCTCGCGCCTACCGGGATGACCAGTATCTCTCTGGCGCCCTGGGGATGTATCTCACCTACATCAACTTATTTGTCTTCCTGCTGCGTTTAATCGTGGCTCTTCAAGGCGGTGGTGGCAGGCGGGACTGAGGTTCGGTCTGGCCCTGGGCTGAGCCACCAAAACCAATCGCGGCAGACCGATCAAGGTCTGCTTTTTTATGGCCCGATCGCCGGTCCAAGTTCAAGCCCATGGAGCCCAAGCAGATCAGGACCAAGGCGTTGCCAGCCCTGGGAGGTGAGCTGGGGAGCCTGGGCGAGCCGCGTCAGATCGAGGTGGCCGAGGGGTGTGCGAGCCGGCTCCCCACCCAGCAAGGTAGGCGCAATCACCGCAGCCACTTGCTGCACACAGCCCTGACGGACGGCGGCCGCCGCCAGGGTGGGACCGCACTCCCAGATCACCTGGTTGCACCCCCGAGCGGCAAGACCCTCCAGCAGTCCCAAAGGGTTGCATTGCGGCAGTTCGAGCCGTTCGATGCCCAGGTGATCCAGCCGCTCCCGGGCCTCCCGGGTGGCCTGCGGACCATGGGCCACCAGGGTGGCGGCGGCGCTGTCGTGCTGAAAGAGCTTCGCCGCCAGCGGCAGGTCCAAACCACGACTGAGCACGACCCGCAGGGGTTCGGGAGTGCGGGCGCCCCGGCTGGTCAGCAACGGATCATCCGTGCGCAGAGTGCCGCCTCCGACAATCACAGCATCGCAGCGCCCCCTGAGCCGATGCACCCAATGGCGGGCCAAACGACCGCTGATCCACTGGCTTTCGCCATTAGGCAAGGCCGTTCGGCCGTCAAGGCTCATGGCCCACTTGAGCAGGCCCCAGGCGCGACCGCTGCGGACCCGATGCACAAAAGCCTGGTTGAGACGGGCAGCCTCAGGCTCAGCCACTCCCACCACCACCTCCAGACCGGCGGCCCGCAGACGGGCGATGCCCCCGCCTGCCACCCGTGGATCCGGATCCGCCATGGCCACCACCACCCGTGCCACTCCCGCCGCTAGGACCGCCTCGCAACAGGGTGGCGTACGGCCCTGATGACAGCAGGGCTCCAGGGTCACCACCAGGGTGCCCCCCCGCGCCCGACCGGAGGCCTGGGCCAGGGCCATCACCTCAGCATGGGGTTCACCAGCGCGGCAGTGATAACCCTCCCCGACCAATTGGCCATCCTGATCCAGCACCAAGGCCCCCACCATCGGATTGGGGCTGGTCGTTCCGGCCCCGAGGGCGGCCAGGGCGAGCGCCCGATCCATCTGGGGCCGCCAGTTCATGGCTTGTCCCCTGGCCCCCAATCCGGCAAGCGGAGCCATTCGGCCACCACATAAGGAGGCACTGGCAACTCCAGAAATACTCCTGGCAAGGTCAGGCGCAGGGGTCGGGCCTGATCCAGATCAACCATCAACGGTGTCAGGTCAAACTCAGCCGCCGCGGCCCGGCCATCCCCTGCCAACTGGGGCTCGCTGAGGGTGACATCGGCCAACTGCCACTGGCGCCGGCCACTGCGCACCTGGAGACTGGTTGGGTGTTGCAGACGCACCTTGCCGGGATACCCCACGAGCCGCAGCCGCATGGAAGCCTTGGTGGCGTCGGCTTCCTGCCGATAAGCCACCACCTGCCAGCTCTGGTGGTCCAGATCCCGCAAGCTCTCAAGGCTGCGCACCATGGCCGCCCCATTACCAAGATCACCGTGGGCCTGGATCTGGGCGCTGCCAGGGTCGGGGCCAACCAACAACAGAACCAGGGCCAGAGCCAGAGCCAAGGGCTTCAGCAGCCAACGGGGCAGACGGGCGGGGACGATCATCAAGGTCGACGCTCGGCGCCAGGGATGGGCTGCCACTGGGTATGGGTGGCCCAAAGGGCCCAGATCGCCATGGCTCTCAGGTAATGACAGGCCCTATAAGTGTGGACGGCGGTGATCGCCTCTGGGGTCCGAAACTGGAGACCGCCCCCATAGACCTGGCCCACCACCGCACTACAGATGGCCAGAGCGGTCGGGGTCTCCCCCATGAGTCGGTAGTACGCTGCCAGCCCGAAATTGATGCCTGTCCAAACCTCCAGGGGATGGGTGCCCCGGGGATCCAGCGGGGTGCCATCGCGCCGCTGACCATTGGCCACGCCGAGGCTGCCGCCATGGAAGCGCTCAAAGCAGGCCTCCCGAATCGCCATGAGGGACGATCGGGCCCGCTCCTCACTCACCACGGGCGGGAGGCCCAACAAGCGCGCATAAAAATCACCACACAGTTGGTCGGCCATCACCACCGGAGTGCCGCTGTTGGCATCGATGTTGTAATACTCCCCATTCCAAAGCAGGCGATCAAAATTGGCCCTGGATTGCTCCAGCCAGCCCCCGAATTGTCGCTGCTCTTCGCCGGTGTCCAGCCCCAGATCCAACTGCAACCTCTGGGCCATGGCCAGGGCCGCCTCCAACGCGGCGATCCAGAGGGCACCGCAATAGGCACTTACCCCCTGCAGGGGCCAGTCGTCAAAGGTCTGGTCAGGAGCACCCCCGTTATCGGGCAGACCATCATCATTGACATCAAATTGCTTGAGATACCGCAGTGCCTGAAGCGAGGCCGGCCAACAATCCGCCAGAAATTGAAGATCTTCTCCACTGGGAGAAAGCCGGAAAGTGCGCCAGACCTGCAGCACAAAATCGCTGGCAAGATCTTTCCAGAGATTACAATCCTGGTAGGCGGTGTAATTGGTAGCCTGGAAAGGCCTCTCGTTCGGAGCACCGAGATCGTGGGGGGTGGCGCCCGCCAGCTTGCGAGGCGCTTCCACCCGACCTTTGCCCTGGGTGAAGTACCAGCCGATCGGCCGCAGGGTGGCATCGGCGGCCGGGATCGCTCTGGCGAAATCCAACAGCACCGCCTTATCCAATTCAGGCCAGAGCTGCAGCAGCGCCAAGGAGCCGTAGAGGCGCACATCCAGACTTTCGTACCAGGCGTAGTCGAGGCACTCGAGCACCCCGAAGTGTCCAATCGGCGCTTCCGCTGTAGCGGCCGTCCAGAGGCTGCCGCCACTGGCCAGGTCGTAGAGCTCGTTGAGCAAGGCCATGCGCAGGTCTTCGGGGAGATCCTTGCGCTCCAAGACGGGGGCCTGCCAGCGCTCAATTGCGGCGGACCAGATGGGGTGATCCCGCAGGGCTTCGGCCGCGATGGCGCCGGCGTTATCGCCCCCACCCCCAAAAACATCCGTGTAGCGGCGCAGTCGCCGATCACCGCTGGCAAAACTGGTGACCGGCAAGTCCCAGCTGATCGCCACCGCAATCTCCAGACTCTCCCCTGGTTGCAAGCCAAAGCGGATCGCCAGGGCAGCACTCAGCGGATCGTCCTCCCCTGCTGCGGTCTGATCGTCGCGATCGGGGATCGCGCCCTCCCGGGCGAAGGGCTCCCAAAGTTCGCCGCCATCGCCGGCCGGATTCCAGCGGCTACAGCGCATCACTTCGACGGGACCAACGGCCGTGGCCAGGCCATCTGCCACGGCCAAACACCACTGGCCCTGGCCCTCCGCCAGGGGTTCACTGCGCTCGCCTTCCAGCACCAGCCCCTTCCAGCCGGGGCCATGCCCCCAGCGGTTGCGTTGACCCCGACTGGCGCCGATGGAAGGCACATAATTGTGTTCCGGACTGCCGTCATCACGAAAATGGACGGATGCGGAGGGGTCGGTGTTGGTGAACCAGCCACAGGTATTGCGCCAACTCAGCAGCAAGGACAGCTTCAGCGGTCCCGGGGTGGGATTGACGAAGCGCCAGCGAAACACAGCCACCGGATAACTGGTGCGCTGATAGTCCCCCGGCAAGATGGGGCTGAAAGCCTCACAGACGGCTTCTACCGCGAAGACATTGCTGTAATGCGCCTGGCTGACCGGATAACGGGCCGCGTAGGTGCCAGTCGATCCCGCTCCAGGGGACTGGGCCTCGCCCATCGGGTACCAGCTCCAGGCGCCCAGGGGACACTCGCTCGCTTCGGGCCGCGAATCATCCCGAACAGGTGCCTGCGCCAGCGCATGGGCAAGGCGGCGCTGACCATCGTCCTCAAACAGGGCGAACTGGCAATCCGGCAACACTCCGAACCAGTGTTCGCCGCCATCGAGATGCCAAAGATTGAAGGCGCCATCTGGCGCCCGGGCGATGCATCCGGCCCCGAAGCCCCCCAGGGGCATGCCGTGGTTGGGGCCGTCATCCAGGTTGCTGGCATAGCGCACCGTGTAGGGCCGCTCCCAGCCCTGCCCTAGGGGCCTTTGCCAACTGGCGAACGGCGGCTGCCAGGACGGTTTCTCTGTCGATCGCGGGGGGCGGAGGCGGGGGAGACCGAACGGCGCCATTGATGCGAAGCTTTTGTGGGCCAGCTTGTCAGACCTGGCGTCGCCTGACGAGGCGAGCAAACGCCGCAAGAAAACCAAGCGACGTCTAAATTTCAACCAATGGAGTTGGTGCTGATAACATTTGGCCCAATTCCAAGTGATCCAATGGCCCCAGGCTCGTCGCCAGTCTCGATCGAGCCAATGGCAAAACTTCCTCAGGCGATCCATCGGTATCGGCCCGAAATTGATGGTCTGAGGGCATTAGCTGTTCTAGCTGTTTTGATTAATCATCTCAATAGCGAGTGGTTGAAAGGTGGCTATCTTGGAGTAGATATCTTTTTTGTGATTTCCGGCTATGTGGTGACCGCATCACTCGTGGCCCGTCAGGACGGTTCCTGGGGCCGTTTCCTGCGTCAGTTTTACGAACGTCGCTGCCGACGACTTCTGCCTGCCCTCATCGCCATGGCGCTTGGGGTAGCCCTCGTCATGGGCCTGGTGGTTTCCCCTCTGGACGACACCCGGATTCCGAGCTTACGCACTGGAATCGCCTCTCTGTTCGGCCTAAGTAATTTATACTTAATGAAGCAGGGTACAAATTATTTTGCTGCCGACACCCAATTCAACCCCTATTTACATACGTGGTCCCTGGGGGTAGAAGAACAATATTATTTACTCTGGCCCCTGATTATTCTCTTAAGTGGACTAGGGCTCAAGCCTGCTACTTCGCGCGCCCTACGACGACTGACCTGGCTAAGTTTAATTCTGCTTGCGGGCTCACTCTATTTATACTTGTTCCTAAGTCTTCGCGGTCAGACGGATCGGGCCTTCTTTCTAACCGCCGCCCGTTTCTGGCAATTGGCGGCAGGTTGCCTCGCCTTTCTCCGCTTCCGCCACAACCAAAACCACCAGCCAATCAGTCCAAATTTAAGCGTCCCCCTCAGCGGTCTGCTTTTCGCAGGACTGCTCGCCGTGCTGATCGCCCCCCTGCCGATGGGGCCCACTGGTTCGATCTCGGCCACATTGCTCACCAGCCTGCTCCTCCTACTCCTCAAACCCGAACTGGGCGTTGGTCGCTTCCTGCGCCATCCCCTGAGTCTGGCGATCGGCTTGCGTTCCTATTCCCTCTACCTCTGGCACTGGCCGGTGATCGTGCTGGCCCGCTGGACCGTGGGAGTGTCCATGGCGACCCTGGTGCCCATCCTTGGCTTGACGGCCCTTCTCACCCTGTTCTCCTATCGGCTGGAGACCATGTTCCGCTCGTCTCGAAAAGCCATGGCCCCGATTCATCGCCCAACGGATCCAGGCAAAGTTGCCCTGCCGACCGAGCATCCAGGGCCCTCACCCCTCCTGGTCTATCCCTTTTTCACCCTGGCTACCGCCGGGCTGCTAATAGGCCTCCAGGGTCCCTTCAAGGCGCTGCTCTTCACGGGACGACGGGATCTACCCCTAAACGGCACCAGCAACATGAAGGAAATCAGCGGCACGCCAATCAATACGGTCAATTGTTTTCAAGAGCCGACGGCCGGGGCACGCACAGACCGCCAACGGGAGCAATGTCGCGTTATACGTCACCCTGGGAAACCAACCCTTTTCTTTATCGGCGATAGCCATACCAATTCAATTATTCCCCTGGGAGAAGATATCCTGAATAGCGCCAACCTGAATGTTGCCTTTATGGCACGGGGAGGTTGTCCCTTCCCCCATTTCTCACCATGGGCCTCCGACAGGCAGTCAACACCCCGATACAAATTATGCCCACAAAGCAGTGCGAATGAGTTGAATTATCTGCAGACGCAGGTCAAGTCAGGCGACAGCATTGTCATCGTTAACAACTTACGAGCTTATCTTGAAGGTTTTAAAGAGGACCAGGCGAAAAAGGCCTTTATCAAAGTGATTGAGAACTTCACGGGCGCCATGGCCCAACGCGGAGTCAACGTCATTCTGTTTGCGCCAATACCCTCGTTCGACAGCCGCGAAGAGGTGCGCCTCCCCATGACGGTTTGCCAGAAAGAATGGTTCCGCCCCCGGAGCCTCAGCTCCCAATGCGAACCGGTGCGGATCAATCGTTCCGCAGAGGAAAACCGACTGGTCCCCCTGCGTGACCTGCTTAACCAACTCGATCAGTCGATCCCCAACCTCACCGTCTTCGACCCTTTCTACAGCCTCTGTCCGCCCAGCCAAAAAGAGTGCTCAACCCATGCCGGCGAACGCATGCTTTTCAGTGACAGCAACCACCTCACCAATGAGGGCGCAAAACACGTCAGCGAAGCGTTTTTGCGTTTTCTGAACCGCCAACCCTCTTGACTCCGTTGCCGACGGTCCCCGAACCACTCGCCAGCCTCCCGGTTGATCCTCCCCCCATCCAGGTGGTGGGCTGTGATGCCTCCGGTTTCAACGGTCTGACCCACGCCTGGCAGCAGGCCCTGCGCCAGGCGGATCTGGTTGTGGCCCCCGCCAGACTCCTCAATGATCTGGAGCATCAGGTAAAGAGCAGCTCCCCTGGGGGCGGTCCTGCCTTGTTGGCCAGTGATGGTCTGATTACTCTCCTCAGCCGATTACGCCAGGCCCTGGAGACCCGGGAATCGGTGATCGTGCTGGCCAGCGGCGATCCCCTCTGGTTCGGCATCGGCCGCCTGCTGCTGCAGCATCTGCCCCCCGGGAGCCTGCGCTTCCATCCAGGCCCTACCTGCCTGCAGCTGGCCTTCGCCCGCCTGGGAAGGCCCTGGCAGGACGCCCGCTGGGTGAGCCTGCATGGCCGCGATCCAGAGCCCCTGGCCCAGGCCCTGCAGCAGCGCCCGGCTGCGTTAGGGGTGCTCTGCGACCCGGACCAGGGAGGGGCCCTCAGCGTGCGGCGCCTCCTGGCCAGTTCGGGATTGGAGGCGACCTACCGCTTCTGGCTGGGAGAACGGCTCGGCCACCCGGACGAACGGCTCCGGTGCTTTGCCCCCGGTGAGCCCCTGCCCGGCGACCTTGATCGGTTGCATCTGGTGGTTTTGATCGCCGAACCGCCAGCGCCCCCTGCGGCCGAGACCATGCCCCTCTTTGGCCTCGAAGACGGCCTGTGGTTGCAACACGAGGATCAACCGGGTCTGATGACCAAACGCGAGGTGCGGATTCAGCTGTTGGCCGACCTGAATCTGCCCGAGCGGGGTGTGCTCTGGGATGTGGGAGCGGGGGTGGGTTCGGTGGGACTGGAGGCCCTGAGGCTGCGGCCGCAATTGCAACTCTGGGCAATCGAACGACGGGCCGGGGCCGCCGTCTTGATTGGCGCCAATGCGGCTCGACTGCAGGTCCACCCCGCCGGCATCCTCGAAGCCGAAGCTGTCGAGTCCCTGGCCTGCTTGCCCGATCCGGATCGGGTGCTGATCGGCGGTGGCGGCCGCAGTCGCGACGCCCTGCTTCAGATGGTGCTGGAACGGTTGCGCCCCGGCGGAATCGTGGTCGTTCCCCTGGCCACCCTGGAGGCCCTGGCAGCAGGGCGCCAAGCCATGGAGCAAGCAGGCCTTCAGGTGGGGATCAGCCAACTCCAGGCCTGGCGGGGCACCCCCCTGGGCGATGGCACCCGCTTGATGCCCCTCAATCCCGTCCTGGTCCTGAAGGGACGGCGGACCTGAAGCGGTAAGTCAGGGCAAGGAGCGAATTTCAACCGGGGTCCCCACCCGAATTCCGAGGCGGGCCGCTTCGCCGGCGCCCAACTCGACCACGCCATCCACTAGATCTCCAGATCCGTAGCTGGGACAAGGCAAGCGCGGGCAAGGGGGGGCGGCGGCCTCAATGCTGGCCACAACGCCCGCGCGCACAAACACCATATCCAAGGGGGCCAGGGTGCGATGCATCCAAAAACGGGCAGGGGTGGGCGGTTGAAAGGCGAACCACATGCCATGCAGGGGGGGCAGCGGAGGGCGCATCTGTAAACCCCAGGCGTACTGAAGCTCGGTCTTCGGGACCTCCAGGGCAAGGCAAGTGGCGGCCCCCTTTACGGCCGCTGGCGCGGCGGGCCCTGGCTCAGCAGGGGCACCCGCAGGTGCAGTCAGGCACCAATGGGCTTTGATCGGCAGATACTGGGGCGGCTGGCTCAGGCCTGTTGGTGGGACGCCAACGTCCAGAGACCACCCCTGCGAAACCAGCAGCAAAGGTCCCACCGCCAGCAGCCCCACCCATTTGGCACCAGCACAACGTCTTTCTCGAAGAATGCTCATGGCTGCTCTGGTTGGGGTGACGGCTGCCGCTCCATCAGGGCATAGCCCTGGCCGCGCACGGTCTGGAGCAGACGGCACTCGCCGCCAGCCTCCAGCTTCTGCCGCAGGTAGCGCACGTAGACATCAATCACGTTGCTGCCTCCGGATTCAGAGTGGCCCCAAACCCTCTCGAAAATCTTGTCGCGGCTGATCACCTCGCCAGGATGGCGCAGAAAGAAAAGCAACAACTGATACTCGCGAGCCGTCAGGGCAATTGACCGTGATCCCCGCCACACCTCTGCCGACGTCGGCACCAGGCGCAGGTCCGCCAAACGCAGATCCAACTCCGGTGCTGGTTCCTTGGTCACAGCGCTGAAGGCCCGCCGGGGATCCACAGTTGGGCCCGGGGGAGCCGGGCAGCTGCGGCTCCCCATCTCCAAATGCAGCCGCAGGCGGGTCAACAGCTCACTGGCCCCCGAGTTGGTCAACCAAAAATCGTCGGCGCCGCTGGCAAGGCATCGTGCCCGCTCCAACATCCCGTCTTGCTCCAACCCGAGCAGCAGCACCAGCGGCCCCCAACAACGACGTAAATCTGGAATCCAGTCCGCGCAATGGGGCGAAAGGATGACGGCCGCCGGAGGATCACGATCGGCCACACCTGCCAAGAAAGGCTTAACGGCAAAGTCTTCCGCCACCAGGCTCGTGTAACCGGTGAGATCAAGGCGGGGGGCCAACGCAGCCGCCTCCGGACCCACCAACAGGATTGGAAAGGCCAAAGCGGCGCCTTGGGTCATCGCCCTTCACCAGCCCCCCCCTGGCCTGCCGTCTCGGGGGGTTCCAGGCCATTTCCTGGCTTGGCCACGTGGGGCAGGCCCCAACCGAGCTTGTTGCGCAACACCTGGAAAAACTCGTGATCCACAAGCCGCACAAACCGCACCGGATGGTCACTGCGACGAATCAAGACCCGGTCCTCGGGCCAGACATAGCAGCCGGCACTGCCGTCCACCACCATCATCAAGCGCTCGGGCGTGGCCGGGAAAACCGTGACCGGCTCCCGATCGCTGAACACAAGTGCCCTGGAGGCCAGGGAGTGGGCAGCGATGGGGGTCAACTGCAGGACGGGACAGTCGGGGGTAATCACCGGACCGCCGGCACTAAGTGCATAGGCCGTGGACCCCGTCGGCGAAGAAAGGATCACGCCATCGGCTGCAATGTCCACAGGGGCATGACGTCCAATGGCGATCTCAAAGTGACACATGCTGGTCAGGGGTTCCCGGTGCAGGGCCATTTCGTTGAGGCAGAGCACTTCCCAACGCCGCTGCTCGCCCCTCAACACCGTCACGACCAGCATCGAGCGCTCCTCGACGGACCACCGGCCCGCCACAACCCTGCTAAGCACCTCATCAAGATCCTTGAGGTAGGCCTCTGCCAAAAAGCCCAGGTGACCGGTGTTGATCGTCAGGATCGGTACCCCGACAGGGGCGGTCTGGCGGGCCGCCGAAAGGACGGTGCCATCGCCCCCCAGGACCAGGGCCATGGTCATCTCAGCATCGAATCCGGCCGGGACACAGGCGGCATAGCCCCTGGCCCTCAGATGCTGGTCCGGATTGGCAAAGCCCACCACACCGCCGGAACTACTGACCCGCAACACCTCAAAGCCCGACGCGGCAAGGCTGGCCTCAATGGCCTCGGCGGTGGCCAGCGCCAAAGGCTTGCCGTCATTGACGATCAGACCGACCCGGGGCACTGACTGGAGGCAAGAAGCCATTGCGAGTGTATGAGCACCATCAGAACTGGTCCAGAAAGCGCAAATCACTGGTGAACAGACGCCGAATGTCATCGATGCCGTGGCGCACCATGCAGAAGCGCTCGACCCCCAGACCTGCGGCAAAACCACACCAGCGCTGAGGATCAAGACCCAGACCCTCCAGAACCGCCGGATCGACCATGCCGCAGCCCATCACCTCCAACCAGCGGCCGCGCCACTGCACGTCCACCTCCGCGGAAGGCTCGGTGAAGGGAAAGTAACTGGCCCGAAAACGCACCGGCAGGTCTCCGAAAAAGGCCTTCAGAAAGGCCATCACGGTGCCGCGCAGGTGACTGAAATCCAGGCCTTCATCAAGGGCCAACACCTCGACCTGGTGAAACACAGGCGAATGGGTGGCATCAACGGCATCGCGGCGGTAGACCCGACCTGGCACCACGATGCGCACTGGTGGGGCGTGGGACTCAAGGTGACGGATCTGGACGGGTGAGGTGTGGGTGCGCAGCAGCCGATCAGCCCCCAGGTAGAAGGTGTCCTGCATATCCCGGGCCGGGTGATTGGGCGGGATGTTGAGGGCGGTGAAGTTGTAGTGATCGCTTTCGATCTCCGGCCCCTCGGAAACGCGATAGCCAAGGCCGGCAAAGATATCGACGATTTCCTCGGTTGTCGCGATCAGGGGATGGCGATGGCCGCGGGGAATGAAGCTCGACGGAGCCGTGACATCCAGCCGTTCCCGTTCCAGCCGCTCCGCCATGGCGGATGACTTGAGACCGTCCATGCGGGCCGCCAGCTGGGCCTGGACCCGTTCCTTGAGCCCATTGGCCCGCTGTCCCACCATGGGACGTTCTTGGGGCCCAAGCCGGCCCATGCTGCCCAGAATGGCCGAGAGCCGTCCCTTCTTCCCGAGAAGGCTGATCCGGAGTGCCTCAAGATCAGCCTCAGTGGCGGCAGCATCAATCGCCACCACCGATTCGGATTCAAGATCCGCCAACTGGTCGGTGAGCTGCTGCAGACTGAAGGTGGGGCTCACGGCGAACGGGAAAGAGAATCGGACTGTAGGAAGCCGCCGGCTCCCACTACGGTGCGGGAGTTCCGGGCCCGACGATGGCTGGTTTAAGCATCCTCATCAGCAATGACGACGGGGTTTTCGCCAAGGGAATCCAGGCCCTGGCGGCCGAAGCCAGGGGCCGTGGACACCGGGTCACCGTGGTCTGCCCCGACCAGGAACGGTCCGCCACGGGCCATGGCCTCACCTTGCAGACCCCCATCCGAGCGGAGCGGGCTGACGAGCTGTTTGCCGCGGGTGTCACCGCCTGGGCCTGCAGCGGCACCCCCTCCGACTGCGTCAAGCTGGCCCTGTTCAGCCTGATGGAGCAGCCCCCCGACTTGGTGCTCTCGGGCATCAACCACGGCCCCAACCTCGGCACCGATGTTCTTTATTCAGGCACCGTCTCGGCGGCCATGGAAGGGGCCATTGAAGGCTTCCCTGCCCTGGCCGTAAGCAGCGCCGACTTCCAATGGCGACAGTTCGAGGCCGCCGCCGTGATTGCCCTCGACGTGGCCGAGGCCATGCTGGGCCACCCATGGCGGCCTGGCCTGCTGCTCAATCTCAACGTGCCCGCCCGGCCTGCCGCTGAAATCGGTCCGCTGCGCTGGTGCCGGACTGCGGTTCGGCGCTATGTGGATCAATTCGACCGGCGCCAGGATCCGCGGGGGCGCACTTACTACTGGCTTGCCGGTGAGGTGGTCGATGACACCGAGGCTGGTCTCCCTGCCCCGGCAGAATGGCCTACGGACGTCGCTTGGATCGCCGAGGGCGGCGCCTCCCTGACACCTCTGCAACCGGAACTGTTCTGGCGAGGGGAGGCCAGCTCGCTACCTCCAGCCATCGCTCTAGGGCCGTTCAGGCCCGGCGGTGAATCCTCTGCAACAGCCAGAGGCTAAAGCCGAGGCCAATCAGATGGGCGAACAACACCTGGGTGTTGCTCAACACCGAGAGCATCTCGATCGAGGTGATCGGGAAAGTGCTGATGGCCCCCCGGCCCATCCCCGGGGCCATCATGGGTCCGAACAGTCCCGGAGCCTGGAGAGAGGCTTGCAGAAACAGGCTGCCAGCCAGGGCCTGGTACCCAACCGCCGCCAGGGTGAGGCCGATCAGGTCTGCGATCAACCCCCTTTTGAGCAATCGGCTTGTCTCCCCCTTGCTGGGCTTCACCGGGCTGGCCAAGGCCCGCCCACAGCGGACCACCAACCAGCCCTGCCAGAGACTCCAGAGCAGTACGAAAAACGACAGGGTGGATAACGAGAGCCCCGGACCTAGACCAAGGGCCCGATCAGCATTGGCGACGACACGGCTGCCGATGTTGTTGAACGTCAGCACGCCGATCACCACCACACCCAGCACCAGCTGGGCCCAGAAGCGAACCCAGCCGACCCGGCGCAAGGCGAAGGAGATGGTTTGCAACTCAACCGAATCGGCCATGAACGCCCCGGGGCAACCTCCCAAACTTGCCATGGGAAGATCAAGCTGGCGATAGCGAGGCTTGACCATCCCGATGCACCGGTGGTGATCCCCCTCCACACACCCTCCGAGGCCCAAGGGCCCACCGCGATTGCGCTGGGCAGCTTTGATGGCCTCCATGCCGGCCACCGACGGGTGATCGCGGCCGTCAGTCCCAGTCCCGCTCCGCTGGTGCCGACGGTGGTGAGTTTCTGGCCCCACCCCCGCGAGGTTCTCCATGGGGAGACCCGGCTGCGGCTGGACCTGCCTGAGGAAAAACTCGAACTGCTCGAACCCCTAGGCATCCGCCAACTGGTACTGGTGCCTTTCACCTTGGAACTGGCCGGCCTCAGCCCGGACGCCTTCGTGCAGGAGGTGTTGGGGCAGCAACTCAATGTCCGCCGTGTTGCGGTCGGAGAAAACTTCCGATTTGGGGCCAAACGCAGCGGCGATTGCCACGAGCTCGTACGCCTGGGAGAACTCCACGGCATTGACGTGGAGGTGGTTCCCATGCTGTGGGACCAGTCCCAGCGGATCAGCAGTAGCCGCATCCGCCAAGCCCTCTCCAAGGCGGATCTGGCGGAGGCCCGGCGACTGCTCGATCGCCCCTACCGCTTCCGGGGCCGGGTGGTGACCGGGCGGGGCCTGGGGCGCCAACTGGGCTGGCCCACCGCCAATCTGCAGGTGGATGGCCGCAAATTCCTTCCCTTGGAGGGGGTTTACGCCGCTTTGGCCTGGACGGTCGGGTGTCCGGAAGGCCCCATGGCCGCCGTGATGAACCTGGGCCCCCAACCCACCATCGACCCCACGGCCCCATCGGCCGTGGAGGTGCACCTGCTCGATCGTCAGCTGAGTCTTGGGGGGGCCTGCCTGGTGGTCGAACCAATCCGCCTGCTGCGCCGCCAGGAACGGTTTGCCGATCTGGCCGCCCTGACCAGCCAGATCGCCAGGGACGCCAAACAGGCTCGCCAGCTCCTTAAAGCAGCTTCAGGTCGTCGAATAGGCGTGGGTGAGTCCCCAACCGATGAACAGGGCGATGGCTCCGAGCAACAGGATTCCTGAAATCAAAACCCCCATGGGGTTATCTCCCCCCGTGGCATCCAACGGAGCAGGAGCGGGGGCCGACCCATAGGATCGGTTCACCGTGGTGTCAAGAGCGTCAGGTGGTCGCACAGTGACCACGGATGGATTCACGGGAGGTCCCGGCTCGACGGCCATCCTGGTTCAGCGCTTGGTGCCCAGCCTAGTCAGTTGAGCCGATTCGGACCGGAGCTCTTTTTTTTGCGCCTATCCCCAGCCCATGTCCCTTTCCCCTGCAGCCCAGGTCCCGATTGAGCGCCTGATCGACGCCAACCTGGATCGCGCTCGCGAAGGATTGCGGGTGATGGAGGAATGGGCCCGCTTTGCCCTGGAACGGCCCGATCTCGTCTGGCGCTGCAAGGACCTGCGCCAGCGCCTGGGCCAACTTCATGTCGAACGTTACAAATTCGCCCGAGATGCCGCCGGCGACCCGGCCACGGGCCTCGCTCACCCAGCCCAGGTCCGCCGTCGCGACGGCCCGGCGATCGTCGCCGCCAACGCCGCCCGAGTCCAGGAAGCCCTGAGGGTGCTCGAAGAATTCGGGCGACTGGTCGATGCGGACCTGGCCGCCGCCGCCGCAGAATGCCGGTACGGCCTCTACGACCTCGAAGTTGCCCTGCTGCGAGCCACCAAGAGCAAAGACGATCGCCGCGCCCGGTTGGCCCACTGTCGGCTCTACCTCGTGACTTCGCCGGTGCCCCAGCTGTCCCCGGTCGTGGAGCAATGCCTGCAGGCCGGCCTGCGGCTGGTGCAATACCGCGCCAAGCCAGGGCCCACGGTGGACGGGATCGAGTTCGATGACCGACAGCGCCTGGAACAGGCCCAGGAACTGCGGCGTCTCTGCCTGGACTATGGCGCCCTTTTCTTGATCAACGATCGCATCGACCTCGCCCTGGCCGTCGATGCCGATGGGGTCCATCTCGGCCAGGGGGATCTGCCACTGCCGATCGCCCGGCGGTTGTTAGGCCCCGAACGTCTGATCGGCTGCAGCACCCACGCCATCGCTGAACTCCGCCAGGCCGTTGCTGATGGCTGTGACTATGTCGGTGTCGGCCCGGTGCAGGCCACCCCCACAAAGCCGGGACGGGAGCCGGTGGGCCTGGCCTATGTGGCCGCAGCGGCCCAGGAATGTCCGGTCCCCTTCTTCGCCATCGGTGGCATCGACGCCAACAACCTGGCCGAGGTCCAGGCGGCCGGTGCCACCCGGGTCGCCGTCGTCAGGGCTCTCACCGAGGCCTCCAGTCCCGCTTTGATCACCAAAACGTTGCTTGACCAACTCGAGAACCACCCTTGAGCCCCCCTGACCCCCCAGACCTTTCCAGCCCGGATCGGGATCCAATGGCCATCACCGTGCAGGTGAACGGTGAAGAGCGCCGATGTGCTTCTGGCCAGTCGCTGCAGGTGCTCCTCACAAGCCTCGGTTACCGGCCCGAGCTGGTGGTCGTCGAATTCAACGGCGCGATCCTGGCGCGGCGCCACTGGCCTGGGCAAGAGGTTGTGGAATCCGATGTGCTGGAGGTGGTCACCATCGTGGGGGGTGGTATCTAGATTTCGGTTCAACCTCTGCAACTCCTATGGGTCCCCGATTGCTGCGGCGCCTTGCCGGCTTGATGGTGGTGCCAATGCTGGTGACCACCTTGCTGCTTGCCCAACCCGCGACCAGTCTTGCGGCCAGCGGCGGACGTATCGGGGGCGGCAGCTTCCGATCGGCTCCGTCAGCGCCGCGCAGTTATGGCGGCCGCTCCGGCGGCTCCGGTGGCGGCTACCCGCGCGGCACCTACTACCCCCGTGGCGGCTACTACGGAGGTGGTGGTGGTTACTACGGCGGTGGTGGTTACTACGGTGGTGGTTACAGCGCCCCGTTCGTTGTGCCGATCTTCGGCTTCGGTGGCAGCGGTCTGCTCGCCTTCCTGGTGCTGATGGCGGTCGTTGGATTGATGCTCAGCTCCCTGCGGGGCGGGGGTGGCACGGCCAGCCTGCCCGGCCGTGATGGCCAGGACAGTATGGCTTCCAGCGGTGTCTCCTTGGCTGAAGTCCAGGTGGGCCTGCTGGCCTCCGCCAAGGTGCTGCAAACCGACTTGCGGCGGATGGCTGAAACCGCCGATACGACCACCAGCAGTGGTCTGCAGCGGGTTCTCCAGGAGACCACCCTTTCATTGTTGCGGAACCCCGAACTCTGGGTTTATGCCAACTCCGAAGTCGGCCAGATCCCGTTTACTTCCGCAGAAGCCACCTTCAACCGGCTCTCCATGCAGGAGCGCAGCAAACTGGAACGGGAACTTACGGCCAATGTCTCGGGCCGTCGCCACACTGAAACCACGACCGGGGTCGCCGGCCAAAGCGATGCCACCAGTGATTTCATCGCTGTGACCCTGCTTGTGGCGAGCCGATCCAAACTGGACCTCAAGGGGACCGGCACGGCCGAAGACCTGCGGGAATCGCTCCAGCGTCTCGGTTCGGTGCGCTCGGAAGATCTCCTGGCCCTTGAGGTCATCTGGCAGCCCGAAGGTCGGGGCGAAGTGCTGAGCCAAGAGGATCTGCTGACCGCCTACCCGCAAATGCAACATCTCTGAATAGCCGCAGAGCTGAATTGCCCTTAGACGGGCGGCCCTCAGCCCCCATCGCCCCTGGGAGACTGAAGAATTCTGAGGGCCGCCATGGCGGCCCCATAGCCATTGTCAATGTTCACCACCGTCAGTCCTGGGGCACAACTGGCCAACATGCCCTGCAGGGCCGCCCGACCACCCTTGCTGACGCCATAGCCCACCGACACGGGCACGCCGATCACCGGCTGGGGCAGCAAACCCGCCACCACGGTGGGCAATGCCCCCTCCATGCCGGCACAAACGATCAATACGCGGTAACGCACCAATTCATCGAGACGGGTGAGCAAGCGGTGCAAGCCGGCCACTCCCACATCCAAGATCAAATCACTGGCTACCCCGTGGCAGGCCAGGGCGAGATGGGCTTCTGAAGCCACGGTTAGATCACTGCTGCCTGCTCCCAGAATCGCCACGACCCCCAGCCCAGGGTCAGGAATCGGCAGAGCGGGAAGGGTCAGACAACGGGCCTGCTGGTGATGCCATATCCCCTCAAGAACATCCCCTTCAGGCCCCAGCAAGGTCAACACCTCTGCAACCTGCTCTTCGGAGACCCGGGTTACCAAAACAAGCTCGTCAGCGGCCCGCATCGCCTTGATGATGGAGGCGATCTGCGAGGGGCTCTTGTGTTCGCCCCACACAGCCTCCACCAAACCCAGACGGCGGCGGCGATCGAGATCGAGATCGTAATCACCAGAACCCGGTGGAAAAGCCATCGCTCAGTTCCTGGCCAGCAAAGCCACGGCGTGGCAAGCCACACCCTCTTCGCGCCCCTCAGGTCCCAATCCCTCATTCGTTGTGGCCTTCACCCCCACCTGCTCCGGATCAACGCCAAGACCCGCCGCAATAGCCGCCCGCATGGTGTCGATGTGGGGCTTGAGTCGGGGCCGTTCGGCAATCACAACCGCATCAACATTCACCACGCGCCACCCCCGCTCCGCCACCAGAGCCACCACTTTCTGCAGCAGCTCAAGGCTATCGGCCCCTTGCCAACGGTTGTCCTCCGGGGGGAAATGGCGACCGATGTCCCCGAGGGACAGGGCCCCAAGCAGGGCATCCATCAAGGCATGGACCAAGACATCCGCATCGCTGTGGCCATCGAGCCCGAGCCCCTCGGGATGCTCCAGCCGGACGCCCCCGAGGATCAGGGGACGACCCTGGACCAGGCGATGGATGTCATAGCCGTTGCCAATCCGCAGATCCATGGTTGTTCCCTTGGCAGCCATCGTCTCAGGCCAGTCTTCCAGGCTTGCTGGCCCTTCGGCAGCGCCCCCCTCCAGCCAGCGGACATAGAGGTCGGGGCGACGCAGACGGGTGCGCTCCTGGCTCTGCTGCTGGCGCCATCGTTCAATGGCCCCATGATCGCCACTGCGCAGGACTTCGGGCACTGCTTGGCCCCGAAACAGGGCGGGGCGGGTGTATTGGGGATGTTCCAGCAGGCCATCGCGATGGCTCTCCTCCTGCAACGAAGCCGCTTTGCCCACCGTGCCCGGCAGGAGGCGAACAACTCCATTGATCACCGTCATGGCCGGCAATTCTCCACCGGTCAGCACAAAATCACCCATCGAGACCTCCTCATCGGCAAGGCCACGGATGCGCTCATCAAAGCCTTCGTAATGGCCACAGAGCAACACCAACTGGTCGTAGTTCTCGGCCCACCGCAGCAGATCCGCCTGCCGCATGGGCTTACCCTGGGGACTCATGAGCAGGACACGGCGGCCGCTCCGCGCCGGAATCGCCTCAAAGGCGGCAAACACCGGCTCGGGCTTCAGCACCATGCCGACTCCGCCCCCGTAGGGCAGGTCATCGACCTTGCGGTAGCGATCCGTGGCGTAATCACGGGGGTTATGGGTATGGAGTTCAGCGATGCCGGCAGCGAAGGCACGGCCGATCACCCCCAGCTCCCGAAGGGGCTGGAACGCCTCGGGAATCAAACTGACCACATCCAGTCGCATCAGCGAAACACCTTCACAGAGCCTGGGAAGGCGGCCGACTGACGCGGCGAATCTCCGTACTGAAGCTGGCCCGTCCCGGTTCCCCATCCGCCCGGTGGGCCAGGCTGCTGCGCAAGCGCAGATTGGGCTTGGCAAACCAGATCCGCTCACTAACCTTGCCGTCCTCGGCGGGACAGCCCAGTTCCAAAGTGCCGTCAGGCCAGAATTGCCAAGTGCCTGAGGCGGTCTCCTGGCAGGGGGCGGCAAAGAGGGCCCGGCCATCCGCCAGGAAGGTCAAGGTGGTGACGGTGCCCCCCGGCGCGGTGACCCGCAGACCTCCTGGGGCCTCGCTGGTGGCTGGGGCCAGATAGTCGACCTTGAGCTCACCCCGCTCGGAATCGTGCCAGGCGTCATCGTCCTGGCTGGGGTTGATGGGGGCGAACTGGCTGCGGAGGGCAATCCACTCACCCGCACAGGAGCTCAGGAACGCCTCGATGGTGGAGGGCGGAAAATCACTCAAGGGACTCAAGGACCAGGGGAAGGATCAGCCGCAGCCATTGTCTCAGTCGGTGTTGTAGCCAAGTTCCGCCAGCCTGGTGGGACTGCGGCGCCAATGGGGCACCACCTTGACGAAGAGTTCCAGATACACAGGCCCATCCAAAAGCTTCTGCATGGACAGCCGGGCCCCCTCACCGATGCGACGCAGCATCTGCCCCCCCTTGCCGATCACGATGGCCTTCTGGCTGCTGCGTTCCACCACAACGGTGGCCAGCACCGCCAACCTGGGCCCGTCGTCCACCATCCGCTCCACCCTGACGGCCACCGAATGGGGCACTTCCTCACGGGTGTGCTGCAGCACCTGCTCCCGGATTAGCTCCTCAAGTAAGAGCTGCTCGGGCTGATCCGTCACGGCATCGACCGGATAGAGGTGGGGCCCGAGGGGCAAAGCCCGACTCAGGGCCTTGACGAGCGCATCGGTGCCCTCGCCAGTCAGAGCACTACAAAGGTGCAAGGGCCAGGGTTGGCGGACATGGGTTCCCTCCATAGGGTCAGCGACAGGGCCATCAAGCAACTGCCGGTAGTCCCTTGCCACGGCCAAACGCCGATCGGGATCGACCTGATCGCTCTTGTTGAGGGCGACCTGGACGGGGAAGCCACCCTGGCGCAGCAGCTCGACAATGAAGGCATCCCCACCGCCTGGGGGCTGGGAACCATCCAACAACAACAACACGAGATCCACTTCGCCAATGGCCGTGCGGGCACTGCGAACCAAACGCTCCCCCAAGAGATGGTGAGGCTTGTGAATCCCAGGCGTATCCAGAAGGACAATCTGGGCATCAGGGGTGGTGAGGATGCCCCGCAACCGATGGCGAGTGGTCTGGGCCACAGGGGAGGTGATGGCCACCTTGGCACCGACCAGTTGATTGAGAAGGGTGGATTTGCCAACGTTCGGACGCCCGATCAGGGCCACGAACCCAGAACGGAATTCATTGGGGCTGGCAACAGGGAGAGTGGAATCCATATCCTCAACATTGACAGCCCCCCGGGCTGCCGTCCCGCCCCCACCCCTGGCAGCCCATGAGCACCCCCCTGAGCAGCGATCCCAGCCATGCAGACCATCCCCTAGCGAAGCCCATCGGGTTTCGAGAAGCCATGGCTCTCGCCAGCCAGTGGCTGGAGGAATGGGAGCAGGATGAGTTGAGCGATGAGCTTTTGGGCGAGCGGGTCGGGGAATTGGTGGCAAGCCGCGATGGGGCGCGCGGGTTCTTCGTGGTGGCGTTGGCAGGGGAAGGACCCGTACTGGACCGCATGCCCGAGGCCCTGATCCAGCGCCTGCGTCTGGCGGGGGAGGGGGTTGTCGATCTCACCGCCAGGAATCTGGCCATGGGCACGGCCATGGCCGTCCATCACGAGCGCAACCAAGACAGGGTGGCCGCCCAGGCCTCCCAACGCGTCAGTGAGCGCAGCAGCGCCTTGCTGCGCTTACTAGAACCCAATCTGGTCAAGCTGCGACTCGAATCCTTGCTGGCCGGCACCCGGGGCGAAGGGCAAGACGTGGATTTCCTGGAGCGGTGGGGTTACGACGCCGAACAACGGGTTCAAATTGCTGCTGCGATTGAAGCCGTGGCCGAAGCCTAAACATCGATTAGCTTGATCGCAGATCAATGCTCAAACCCATCGACGACCTATTCTAAAAACGAAGATAAAGCAAAGCCATAGCCCCCCAGTCAGTGTCGTCAATCGCAGTCTGGAAAATATAGTTTACGTTCAGGCCCAGGGTCAGATTGGGCAGGAGATTCAGGTCGATCCCCCCCGTGAGCATGGCATCGGTCGCGTGGGTGGTATCGGTATTGGTGGCCACCCCCCCCCCGAAATAGGGAGAAAAGAGCGCGCGCGGGAATAAATCAAGGGTGATGGGCAACTGAAAGGCTCCATCACTGTTATCAACGCCCTGCAAGTCCCTGTTCAAGAAAATATAAGTCGGTCGCAGGGAAATTCCTAATTCTTCACCAAAGGCATACCCAAGGCGCCCGGTCAGCACAGGACTGGGGCGATCCCCAGCAAAGCCGTGGTAACCCGTTCCAATGCCAAAAATCGGCCCTGGCAGCGTTGCAGGGTCCACCGAGGGGATGGCAGTTTCAACAGCCATTTCAGGGTGTTGGGCTGGTGGCATAACCCCATACCGAGACAATGGCGGCAAGGCCGAGGGATTGACTCTGGGATCAGAAAGGGGGGTCCAGGAGGCTGCAGGGGCCTGGGGAGCCACCTGGCTCCAGGGTGCCAGGGGTTGGAAACCCTGGGCTAAGACCTTTGGGGTTGCTGCCGCCAAGAGAACAGCAACGCCCATGGTCAACCTGGCAACAGGAAAGCCGAACATCACGAAGCAGGCTGGGGAGCTGAGGGAGGGGCCGGGGAGAGCGCCTGAGGGACACTTGGGCCCTGTGCCGGAGCTGGCTCAGGAGCCACAGGAGCCGAAAGAGCAGGTGAAGGGGCTGCTGATTGCGGGGCCGCAATCGGGGCTGCCGCCGCCTCAGCCGGTTGGGGCACAGCGGTGTCCCGATGGAGCTCGGAGACGGGAGGGATAGCGACTGAAGGGGCAGGGGCCGCAGACTTGGGTACAGGCGCTTCCGCTGGGAGAGGGGAAGCAAGGGCAGCAGCCGGCGAGGCAGGCGCAGTGGATCCCGAAGCATGGAGAGCAGGCTGCTCCTTGCCCGCCGTTGATCTCAGCGGTGGAAGCTCCTTCAGGGGTTCCACATGCACGATGGCGGGAGCCACACGACCCGAGGCGGGAAGCTCCTGGCGACCACTCCAGCCGCGAATCGCCTCAAGAACCGCCGGATCTTCCGGTTTTGATAGCAGATCAACGCTGCCGTCGGACTGCAACGCTAACGGCACTGCGGTAACACGAGAGACCTTCATCGAAGGCACGTGGACCACTCGGGCTGACTCCAACTGGGCAGGGGGCTTCAAGGGCGAGGTGACATTGATGGCGTTGAGCGCGCGACGCATGGGTTCCCGCCAGGCCTGGGGCAGGGGGGCCAACGGATCCGAAGAGCGGGCCAGACGGGCCCGCTCGGAGAGGGCGACCGACGGGATCGGTGCAGCTCGTAAATCATGCAGAGTCAAAGGCCCTCCCAAGAGCTCCGCAGGCGTGAAGGACCGCTGCAAAAGGTCGTAGCCGGAGGCGCTGGCGAGGGGACCAATCGCTGAGGGCCTTGTCCCAGCCGAGGACGGAGAGGGGGCCTGCAAAGCGAACTTGAAGGGTCGCCGGGTCATCGTGGCCTGGCCAAATGGGACGGCTTCCTCAGCCCCATCAAGTAGGTGACCCACCTGGGCGTGGGCCGCGGGCGATGAGGCCCCTAGCAGAACACCACTGGCAGGAATTTTTGATCGTGCATCATGTGAAATGGAATCAAGGGCGGCCGGATTTAATAGAGGCGCTGGGGGCAGGGACGCCGCCAACTCGGCTTGGGGGAGGGCTAGGGGCCGCGAACGACGGGTCTCCGCTTGCCAGCGGTCGTGAAAATCAATCCCTACAAGGGGTAGCCAGAGGGACTGGGAGAGCAGGGCCCACGCAAGGGCCCTTGTATTAATGGCTTGGCGATGGTCATCCATGGGGACTTAGCGGAGGGTCAAAGGATAAGCGAGGGTCAACGGTTATTATTATTATCATTCCAGTAATTCCAAAAATTAGCATAATTTAATACAGAATTAAGTGCATTCAAGGGCTCGGATAGATCGTTGAAAAAGTTGAGAGCTTTAGCATAAATGTTGCTGCGTACGATAATAGTATCTCCATTGCGCAAAGGTGGATTAGTCAGGTTGGAAACAGGCAAATCCTCCTTAAAGGAAAAAATCTGGCGCGTCGTGGTCCCATTGCGGTTGAAACGCACCAATTCAACACGGTTAATCTTGGCGCGACGTCGAATCACTCCTCCCGATCGGAAGAGAGCTTCTATGAGTGGGGTATTAGCAGGCAAGGCAAGAGATCCAGGCGACTTTACCTCCCCAATCACGGTAACGTTGATGGTAAGGGGAGCTAAATTAGTTTGGCCTATGGCCAAGACTTCCTCAGGAATCGGTTGTATAGACCGAGAAACGACGACAGTATCCCCATCAAACAAAACCGGATTTTGTAGCTGATTGCCATTGGTAAATAAGTCAGCAAGATTTAGAGTTGTCTCTTTTTGAGCACCTCCGGGTCCAGCAAGTCGCCGCAATCGAATGTTGCGGACATCTGCGTTCACAGTCACTCCACCTGCCGTTTGGATAGCCTCCACCGGATTGGAGAAAGAACCAAGAGGGTAAAGACCAGGGCGGGACACCTCCCCAACTATCGTAACCCTTACCGGCCGGGGAGATGTGAGGGTCAGAGTTAACTGCGGACGAACCAACTGTTTAGAGTAAAGAGAGGTCAACCAACGGGTTGCCTGGCCGATGGTTAGACCAATGAGCTGGACAGAGCCAACTAGAGGCAATGTCGTAGTGCCGTCCGCCAAGATGCCGAACGTACCATTAAGGGATTTCGCCTCAGGATCCAGAAAATTGAGCTGTAATCCATCACCAGGACCCAGCGTATAGAGATCGCTGTAAAGTTCTGGGAGCGAAAGCGATCGTCCAGCCGTCGGAATCGGCCTAGGCATCTGCGTGCGATCCAACAAAACAGACCCGGATACATTGGGCGGCAGCTCTTGATTGCCGTGAACACGTCGCTCCGAGCTGCCTGGGTCTGCGAGAACAAGAGATCCTGTCAACGGAGCCGCGAAAAGGCCCGCGGGGGAGCCCACAAGGGAAGCTGACGCAGAGAGGGCCGCCCACCGCATCAAACCCTGTCGCCGGAGCGCAGGTAGGACAGGCGAGGGAACTTGAGAGCAGTTGTCTAAACTGGAATTCCTCACGAAAACCGCAGGTTCGTTGAGGCACTTTAACCGATACCAACTGGGGAGTCCGAGGCCCGCAAGCCAAAGCGGTCACCAACGAAACCAGTCGGGCCTGGATTGGACCTAGAATTACTCACAGTCGAGTTGAATTGCCGTGACCCAAGCCGGTGCGCCCCTGCTTCCAGCGCCAGGGGGTGACCCAACGTTGGGAGGGATGGTGCCCCTGGGTACCAGTGCTACGGGAAGCGGACCAGCCGAGCAAGGCCAACAGGGCTTCTCGCCCCTCGCTGGTGAAAACAATGAAAGTGGCATTCAAAATTTGCTGCGCACCATCAAGCGCCGACAAACCCTTTTTCTATTCACTTCAGCACTTGTGTCTGGCGCCCTAGCCCTGAACACAATTCGAGAACGTATATTCAACCCTGTTTACCAAGGTACTTTCCAGCTTCAAATAAGCAGCCCATTTGACGAAAGTAGTTCGCCGGTATCAGGAGACGGAGGGAAATTAGAAGCCATTGCACGGTACAAGCAAAGAATTGATGTTCCCAGTCTGATCGTACTTCTGCGCAGCCCTTACTTAACTTCTCCCGTAGCAACCAGACTTGGGCTATCGAATGAAGAGATTGCCGAAAATCTTAGCATGGAGACGGCAGGTGTTCAAAATGTAATTCAAGTTACACTACGCTGGCCAGATCCCGCCAAGGGGAAAGCAGTGCTTTCTGCACTGGCCAACGATTATGTTGCCTTTTCGCTCTCTCAGCGTCAAGCAACCATTACCTCTGGGGTCAAATATCTTGATCAACAAGCCCCCGCAATTTTACGGGAAGTGGCCACACTGGAAAACCAACTCAGCCGCTTCCGCGAAGCCAATAAAATGATGGATCCGATTGCTATGGTTTCAACAATTGAAAATCGTCGAAATACCCTCGCCAATGAATGGCAAAACCTACAACTTGAGCAAGCTCAACTTGAAAGTCAACTCAACTCTGTCAAGTCAGGCCGCCTAACTTTTACTCCAAGTGGTGCCCCATCTGCCATTGATCAACTAGGGAACAGTGTGGCACTCATTCCTGGTAGACAAGAAAAAACAGAGGGCAATACAGGCATAATTAAAACGCCTTCAGACCAGTTAAATGATTTCGAAACGCAACTCGCCCAAGCCCGGGCGACATATAAAGAAGATTCTCCGGTTGTTCAATCAATTCTTGCCAGGAAAAACGCCCTGCTCCCAATTGTAGAGTCACAAAAAGCAGATTCTATTCGCGTTCAATTGTTTGCGAACAAATCTCAGCAAGATGAAGTGAACAGACAAATTATGCTCTACAATCGTAATTTTAAAAATAGTCCAAAAATTTTAAGAGAATATGAAAAAATAACATCAAAGCTAGCTGAGGCAAGAAATAACTACACATCCTATCTTAAAGCCAAGGAAAACTTTAGGTTAGAACGCTCGCGTTTCATCACACCCTGGCAAATCATTTCTCCCCCTAATTTTGGAGATACCCCAGTTGAGCCCGATATTAAAAAAAGTATTTTGCAAGCTCTGTTACTTGGCCTACTCTCTGGTGTTGGGGCTGCAATGCTTCGCGAAAAAACAGACAATGTTTATCATACTCCCATGGAAGTAGAAAAAGAACTACAATTACCCGTATTGGGTCTGATTCCCTACCTACCTTTAGAGCCCGGGGTTGACATTACTACGAGCATTTCTAAGATGACCACAAGCGAAAGATTTGCGATCAAAGAATCGCTGCGCAGCCTCTTCACAACTTTTCGCTTATTAAGAGCAGACCATAACATTAGACTGGTAGGTGTCACATCATCGAGTCAAGGCGAGGGTAAATCAACATCCGTAAGTATTTTTGCACGAACCTTATCAGATCTTGGCTTAAAAGTCCTCGTTGTTGATGCTGACATGCGTCTGCCAATGCAAACGCGATATTTTGGGGTTGCTTCTGGTGAAGGCTTTTCATCCGTTTTGTCTAATTCAAATATACCAACAAGTTCACTTTTTATCAACATTCAAGATAATCTTGATATTCTCCCAGCCGGTCCAAAGCCACCCGATCCTGCCAAGCTTTTGAATTCCAACAGATGCACTGAGGTAATTAATGAGTTAAGGGCAATGACAGATTATGACATTATTCTTTTTGATACGCCACCATGTTCAATGCTCTCTGATCCAATTCTTTTAGGTGAAAAATTAGATGGTATTCTTTTTCTAGTTGGGCTTGGAAAAGGAAGCCGTAATCTTGCCCCACAAGCATCACGTCGAATCAAGGCAACCGGAGTTGATCTCTTGGGTGTCATCTGTAACCAAGTTAATTTCCCAAGCCGCCTTAATGATTATGGCTATGAATATGGCTATTACTATCATTATGCTTATGCTTATACAAGCAATTACGTTAATAAAGATTCAGGCATTAAGCGCTATGTTAACGCCGGAACATCTGCCAATGATTTAAGGATAGATAAACCAGCGGCTGAGAAAGCATCAAACTATGACTTGCCAACATCTACTCGCATTAAAAAATCAAACCGAAGCAATTGGATGACAAAAATTTTACAACGTTATAAAAAATAAATATTGAAATAATATATTATCCTATGTTCATATATTTTGTAAGATTACTTCTAGCATTTCAAGATGCTCATAAATTGGTGAAGATATAGGATGACAGCGTCTTACCCATTCTAAAGCTGTAAAAACATCTATTTTTTTGAATTTTGCAGTCAGCCCGACAGCTAATAATGATGATCTTTCTTGTCCTGCAAAGCAATGCAAATAAACAGGAGATGAACTAATCACTAACTCTTCTGCAGTGCTTAAAGCCAGTCTTAGTTTATCGATATCCAATGACTCCTGCTGTCGATGATCTGGCAAAGGAATATTTGCAGAGGACCAATCACTTGGAATCGGTGCAAAAACATTTTCTTGGGGATAACAACAGCTAAATCTAGTCTTAAATCCTACATCTTCCAACTGATTCCATTGAAATGTTCTCCGAGGCATAGGCCCTATGGCCAACTGATGATTCAATATCCAGCTATACATTAGAGGCTGATTGAATAAGGGATCCTCAGAAAATACAGGCTTAGTTGGTTGACTTAAACTTCTTTGTAATTTTTTCCAAAATGACATGATGATCAATGCATTCAGTTGAAAGTTTTTTGAAAATGGGTAAGCAAGTCAAGCCACAACTTAGAATCTTCTTGGGCAGGCAATGTAGTCTTAAGTGTGATTAACATGCATTGATACCGACGACTTGGAGTAAAACCAAAAAAGCGTTTAATTGTAAGATTTTTTTCAAGGGACTTTGCTTGATCCACTGCCAAAGTAAGTTGATCCTGATTAACGCCAACGTTATAGGACGAAGGATTATCTGAAACTAAGCAGGTTTGAAAGGTCGTACCTTCTGGACTTTTATCAGAGAGGAAGAAAGGAGGTTGATTGCTTTGAGTCGCAGCATTCGTTAATTGAAGAGATTTTATTGATTCTGTAAAGTACGAGACTTGCAGATTTTTTCGATCACGTACTTGGACATTTGTGATATACAACTTGGAATTTGAATTAATTGTGAACCCAATAATTGGAGTGTGCGAAATATTAAAGTCTGAATGCTCAACGCGTACTGGCAAAGGTTGTAAAACATATCGATCAGACATAAGATTGGCTTTAAGATTATTTAATTTTTCTGAAGAGATTTTTGAAGCCTGAGGCCAACGAGGAAAAATAATTGACTGAGTTGCTGCCAAGGTTGAACTCAAAACCAAAGCACCATAAAAGTTTCTGAGATTCATGAAAGTCATATGTCTTGATTGGAGGTTGAATCAGAGCTTGGTTCAACGACTAAGGATTGAGGTCCAAGTTCGTGTTCGAGAAATCTCATATAAATAGTACCAAAAATAAAAACAGCTAAGCCTGAAAAAATCAAAGATCCCGTATCCTTGTGGAAGAAATCAAACCAGAACCCATATCCATGCCCGGATCCATTGGCACTAAAGATAGTAAGCAAAGCAATGCGGATAGTATTAGAAATTAATCCGATCAGGGGTGCGACAATAAGAATTATAAATCGTGAGGATATTGATCGCAAGCGGAAAGCAAGCAAAAAGATAACAGAAATGCAAATAACCTGTGCGATCATATCAAGTCCATTGCAAGCGCCTAAAACATGTACACCTCCGCCTTTGAGAAAAACTTCTCGCCCGTTAACCATTGGATCTAATCCTAAAATAGACAACCAAAAAGCTGCAAGTTTTGCAGTCAGTAGACTCATGGGTACTTCAGGTATTATGCGATTGAGCAGAGCATTAGCAGGAAATAATAACATACACAACAAAGAATCTCTAAATCTAAAAATAAATTGCGGCTTTTCAATTAGAAGAAGAAGAGCAATTGCAGCAAATAGTGGTAATATAAAAATTACTCCATCAGAATTTAAGATAAGTGAAGTTCTCATCAATACAAACAACAATATCATCGAAGCAAAAATAGCTGCTATAGTATTTGGCTTTGGATGCAATTGTTCAATAAGTTCTTCCATGCAAATAAGTGCGCCACCCCAAATTAAAACAGCAAGTATGCTCGCTGCTTCATTCTGACTGGTATAAAACACAGCAATATTCTGAGTTGCAACAGCACCTGCGATAAACAACCAAAGGTTACGCGCAGTGAGTGGTGGAATATAACGATCCCAGAGTGATGTAAGGAAGTTTGGCAATGAGGAAAAGTCCATTTTAGTTAGAATCATGCAAATGGTTCTCTCGATGATACTCTGGCACTAGTCTCTGTAGCAAGTCGGAGGTATCCTTTTCATCCCAGCGACTGAGAGCATCTTCAAGTTCTTTTAAGAGAGATTTTAGATCATAATCGGAGAGACTCGGTTCAAAAGCTCGCCGGATCAAAGGATGCTCAGTTGGTTGGTCTCGCGTGGTGATCAAAAGTTCTTCATACAATTTTTCACCAGGTCTAAGTCCTGTATATTCAATTCGAATATCTCCATCAGGATTATTCTCGTCTCGCAATCGTAAACCAGATAATTCTATCATTTGACGGGCAAGATCAGCTATCCTAACAGGTTCTCCCATGTCAAGGAGAAAGAGGTCACCTCCTTTGGCCATACCAGTAGCTTGTAATACTAATTGAACAGCTTCAGGGATTGTCATAAAAAAGCGTGTGACCGCAGGATGGGTAACAGTGACGGGGCCACCACTGGAGATTTGTTTATGGAACAATGGAATCACTGATCCAGAAGATCCCAGCACATTACCAAATCTCACCATAGCCAATACAGGACCATCAGGCCCACAAGAAGAAGCAGCAGATTGGATCATCATTTCACAAATTCGCTTGCTGGCTCCCATAGCATTGGTAGGTCTAACTGCTTTGTCTGTAGAAATAAGCGTAAGCCTTTCAACTCCTGCTACAAGGACAGCTTCAATAACTGATGTAGTCGAACGAATATTATTAGCAACTCCAGCACAAATATTCGACTCAACCATAGGAACATGCTTATAGGCTGCAGCGTGGAACAAAGTTTGTACATTATGTTTAAGACAAATTGCTATTAAAGCCTTTGAATTACTGACATCGCCAAGCACAGGATGAATAGGAATTTTTTTATTTTTGGAGCGAAGCTCATTATCTATAGAATAAAGAGTAAATTCATTTTGCTCAAGCAAAAGCAATTTCGATGCCCCCAATGAAATGATCTGACGACAAAGCTCGCTACCGATCGAGCCTCCTGCCCCGGTTACGAGGACTACTTTTCCCGAAACACTTGCTTCGAGAAGACTCGGGTTTGGATTAGAAGGTTCACGCCCCAGCAAGTCCTCAATAGCAACTGTTTGGAGATCGCTGACAATTCTCTCGTTTCCAGCTAACTGTGCTAAGGAGGGAATCGAAAGAACCTCAAGCCCAGAATGAGTTAGCTGGTCAACTAATAAACGTTTTCGGGCTCGTGATAATGATGGCAAGGCTAATAGAATTTTGCTTATCTTGTAACCTTCTATGAGTTTTGGTAACCGAGCCGGATTATCTATGCGTAAGTTCTGGAGGGTTCGACCATGAAGAAGGGAATCATCATCTAAAAAACCGATTATACGAAATCTTGGGTCATTACGAAGGGACTTAAACAACTCCATTCCGAAAGAACCCGCACCATAAATCATAGTTATATTGCTACCAAGTTCAGGAGTTCCAATAAAATTTTGTCTAGATAATTGCTGTATTAGTAAGTCACGCATCACAATTCGAGTAGCGATAGCTCCACCAGTAAAAAAAGTCCAGTACAAAAACCAGGAACCAATTGGCAACTTAATATCTAATATATAACTGAAAGCCATCATTAAAAGGACCATAGACCCAGTCCTTGGAATTAATCCATATAAAGAATGACTTCCTGTGTAGCGCGTTAATCCTCGATACCAGCCCGAAAGGAGTAAGATTGAAAGTCCACTCACAACTGCTAGAGCAAGCAGTTTAGATGTGGCCAAAAAAAGTGTATCAGCCGACCTGACTAAAAGCAGTGAACCAAGAAATGCAATAACAATTAATAGGCTGTCAAAGCCGAGCAGAACCAAACGTCGCAGCAGGACCAAAGATTTAGAAGACTTGAGCAAACGAATTTGGGGAAAAGGTGACTTGGACGGAAACGAGATATCAGGCAACTCTAGCTGCTGGACTGGTTGGGGGCGAAAGTTGAAGGCCATGGGGATCATTGATGCGTTTGATTAATAAAATTGACAAATGCCTGTTATTTGTATTATAAAACAATGGATATTAGTGTCTGAAATAATTTATACATGTGCTCAAGGCAAAATCGTATATTAAAAAGGATTGGCCGAAGAAAAGGCTCGATGGAAAAATCATATGAACGACACTTTAGCACGCTTTGTTTTTAACTGCACCAGAAAATGATGATGCTTGTTTTTGGTCAAGCCAAAATCCAAGCCAAAGCACCATAAACACGGCTCCTAACATGCTTGGCAGAGGAAGAGCGAAGAAAAAACCAACAGACAACAAAGAGGTCTGGAGCAAATAAAGGAAACTCACCGAGGCATGGGGCCAACCAGCGCTGTGAAGACGTTGGTAAAGATGCAAGCGATGGGGCTGAAAGATCTGCTGGCCAGCGTGCCAACGTCTCAAGACACAGACAAAGGCATCAGCCAACAGGGGAGTGGCAACCAATAAAAACAGTAGGGATTGAAGGGGTTCGGGTCTCTGGAGGACTAGCCCTGCAAAAATCGCTCCTAAGTATGTGCTCCCCACATCACCCATAAAAACTCGGGCCGGACTCCAATTCCATAGCAAAAATCCCAATAGTGCACCGGCAAGAACCCATTGCCCCGATGCCAACATCAACACAGCAGCACAACTCGCCACAAGGCCGTCCAGGCCATCCATAAAATTGAAAAAATTGATAATTGCGGTCACCGCTAATAGCACAAAGGGCAGGCTCCACAAGGGCAAAGACAAAGATGTCATTGCCATGAGAGCAAGTGCTGTTAAGAGTTGAGCCACATAACGCCATAAAGCTGGTAAATTAAATCGGTCGTCCAGAATTCCAACCAGGGCCAGTGGTGCGCAAACCACTGGAATCCAAGCCGTGGCCCCCTGTGCATACAACGGAGTCAACAAAGTTGCCACAACAACAAAGGCCAGGCCGCCCCCGCGAGGAGTCGGGGACCTATGCGAACTGCGGGCATTTGGAAGGTCAGGAAGGCGCTGTCTCAGCACCGGTACGAGCCACCAAAGCAACATCCAGGACAGAAAGCCCGAAAGGAACAAAAGCAGCGCAACGGTTAAGCTCACAGACAGGGACGATTCACAGAAATGGGATTCCAAAGGGTAGTGCGCCAGATCTGGGCGCGGACCTGGTCACGGAGTGTTCGCAAGGGTGTTTCGGGCCGATTATCTCCCGTGGCAGCGGCGACCCCGGAAACCGACCACCCCAGAGAGCCCAAAACGATGCGTCCAATCGCCAGGGCCCGTCCCAGATGGGCCGGACTGGTAACAATGGTCACATCCCCATGGTCTGGTTGCTGTTTCAACCAGAGCGCGAGAGTAATCAACTGACCAAACGTGTCACAACCTGCGGTGAGAATCACGGGAGGCTTCATCTTAGGCGGCCACTGCCCATAGCGCACAAGTTGACTGTGATTAATCTCTTGATATCGTGGGGATCCTTGCATAACAAGAATGGAGCCCGGTCGCTTTTGGTGTAGTTGGATGGCGCTGAATGTTCGCCAGGGGTCTTCGACAAAAACGGTGATGACCTGGGGCCCGCCTGCTGTTGTAGGCATGGGACTTCGGGGCCATAACCACAGGAGGAGGAATCCCAGCCCCAAGCCTGGTAACAGCCTACGCAGGAAGAAGACACGCCTCAACGCTAAACAGGCAGCACTGGGAAAGGTCGCGGATCCTCACCAACCAATCGGTGGGAAGGGAGGAAACCGGCAAGATCAACTTGCATTCGCATCACAGCTTCGAAGCCTTTGGGCGTCGCCAACAGCAGGGGGGCCGCCAAAACACGGAACAGCAAGCTGGGCATAGAGACTAGTCGACAGCCCCGGGCCCGATCAGACGCTTCACATTGTTGTTGTAGACGTAGCAGTAGTTCGTGATAGGTAAGAGTGTCATCTCCCCCTACCGCGATTATCTCACTCGTCGGAGCTGCGTCGGTTTGGCGAACCAAGGCCATGACGAGTGTTCGAACCACAGCTGCCAGCTGACTGGCGTGGATGGGCTGGCGTAAGCCGGTGTCGGCCGGTAAGGGCAACAGTGGAAATCTACGCATCCATTGCAGCAGCTGACTGAGGTTGCGGTCGCCATGGTCCCCGACACGGCCATAGATCAAGGTCGGTGCAACAATCGTGCAGGGCAGTCCCAGATCATTACAGGTACGGATCAAACTATCCTGAGAAGCGCTCAGACGCTGCACCAAATCGCGATCGAAGCTGTTGAAGGCAAAGCGTTTTGTGATCACCGAAGAGGAAGAACAGGCAACAACACCCCTGACTGCGGCGAGTTGCCCCGGGCGCTGCTCCGCCAACCTCGCCAGGAAAGGAGCGAGATCCCAGAGGGGCGCAAAACTCACCAAAATTCCGTCAAGGGGATGTTCAAGGGAGTCGGCCGCCCGCAGGTCACAAAGCTGGAAGGACCCATCGGCTAAGCCTTCCGGCCGACGCCGGCCGGCCACCGTCACCGACAGGGAACCCGCTCCCTGAAGGAAAGCCAGACCCGATGGGCTGGTGGCGCCGAAGAGCAGAACATCACTCATGGTCTGAACAGGCTGGCCAAACGTTGGGCATAGCGCAATCCGTAGGGCAGCCACCAAAGCCAACCAAAGGCACGGCGATAGGCAAGGCGCACCTCCTGAAAACGTCGTCGCGATTCACGCCCGCTCACCCCTCCCGACTGCATGTGAACTAGTTCAAGGTCCACGCATTCGACCTCCAGATCGGGCCAGCGTGAAAGCTGGAGAAAGTAATCAAGATCGGCTGAGAGCCGAAAGCCGTCCGCATAGCGTGCCAGGTGATGACGGGCTCCTGGGCCGATAAGGGTGGCTTGATGGGGTGGCGTGGAGCCGAGAAAAAGAGAGCGGCGATAGGAGTGACGCCAGCTAAATTCACTGCGGCGCCCTAGGGTTGGAGTAGTTGTACCGTCAACATCAGTGATCTTGACATAGCGACCCGTGGCAACCATGAGACCGGGATCGCCGCCCCGACTCCAGGCCGCCTGGAGGAACCTGACCAATATCTCGAAAACCTGGGGAGAGGCTGCCCAGTCATCACTCCCCCAGAACAACAGCCATACGTCCGGATGGGTCGCCAGGGCGAAACCTTGATTCATGGCCCCGAAGATGCCCGACTCCGTTGGATCCTGAGGGCGCCATTGAAAGCGGGGATCAAGGAAACAGAGATCCTCGATCCAGCGGCGGTGAACAGGAAGACTGGGACCATCGATAAAAAAGACGCTCCAATAGGGCCAAGTCTGTTGTTGTAAAGAGGCAACCAACCGAGGCAGCAATTCAAAGGAATCGAGGGTGGGTACAACGACAACAATCGAGGTAGAGGCAAATCCAGTAGACGACGACATTAGCCGCGCCGGCGAATCAATACATCATCGAGAACTAGAAGATCCATTTTAGTTCGTAGAAAACAATCGAGAGCCTGGGAAGGGGTACAGACAATCGGTTCGTTTTCATTAAATGAAGTGTTCAGAACCATCGGCACTCCCGTGATATCACGGAAGGCGCGAATTAAGCGGTAATAGCGCCCGTTATCGGCCTCCGTCACCGTCTGCAAGCGCCCCGTGCCATCGACATGGGTGACAGCCGGGATCAGGGGACGCTTGTCCTCCCGGATCGGATACACCTGCATCATGAACGGCACATCGCCATCAAGACTGAACCATTCCGAAACAGCTTCCCGAAGGACCGAGGGGGCAAAGGGGCGGAACGACTCGCGTCGTTTGATCTTGAGATTGAGGATGTCCTTCATGTCGGCCCGGCGCGGATCCCCCAGGATTGAGCGGTGACCAAGGGCCCTGGGACCCCACTCCATCCTGCCTTGAAACCAGCCGATCACAAGTCCCTCACTGATGGCGCCAGCCACTGCAGAGCAAATCTGCCCATCCGAGAGAGTCTGGATGGAACAACCCGCAGCTGCCAGAGCCGCATTTGAGGCGGGTTCCGCAAGCAGTGTCTCGATGGCCCCTGGGGTAGGACGACTGCCCAGATAGGCCGTGGCCATAGGGCGACTGCGAGAGGCTTGGCCCTGACGATTCCATACTTCAAGAGCCGCTCCCAAGGCGCCGCCTGCGTCCCCGGCAGCCGCCTGCACGTAGACATGGCGAAAGGGGGTGGCCACGGTCACCTTGCCATTGGCCACCGAATTGGCCCCACAACCCCCGGCAATACAGAGGTTGTCGCTGGGATGGAGTCGATGCAGCGAACGCAAGAGGTGAAAAAACGCTTCTTCATACATCGCTTGCGCCGATCGGGCGATGTCCTTATGGCGTTGATCGAGGGGCTGGTCCGATCTACGGGCCGGTCCCAGCAGGTTTTCCAAAGCCGGACTCCAATGGCGGCCCACCTCGGGGATGCCGTGGCTCCATTGGTGGGGCAAATTCTGGCCAGCATGCTGGAAGTAGGTCAGATCGAGGTTGTAAGTACCATCGTCCTGCAACCTCACCAACCGCCTCATCTGGGGAAGCCAACTGGGCTGGCCATAGGGGGCAAGGCCCATGACCTTGTATTCATCACCATAGTTTGGAAAGCCTAGAAACTGGGTAATTGCCGTATAGAAAGCACCCAAGGAGTGGGGAAAATAAATATGGCCATCAATGGTTAATTCCGTACCAATACCATAACCCCAGGCTCCGCTGGCGAAATCGCCAAAACCATCGACAGAAACCACAGCGGCCTCCTCAAAAGAAGAGGCGTAATAGGCCGAAGCCAGATGGGCACGGTGGTGTTCGATGAAATGGAGTTCGGCGCGCAAATGCTGACCGGGAAATGCGGTTGCGAGTTGCTGGGCGAGACCCGACCGTTCCCGTTTATTGCGCCAGCGGCTCCAGAGGAAACGAGGATCGGGACGGCTGGCCAGTGTGTATGCGATCTTGCGCCAACGATGGGCTCCTGGGAAGGAATTGATAGCGATGTGATCGACGTCTTCAAGGCGCACACCCCCATCCTCCAAACACCAACGGATGGTCTCACTGGGAAATCCCGCCCAATGCTTGATACGACGAAAGCGCTCCTCCTCAGCCGCGCCAAGGATCTCGCCATCACGGATCAAAGCGGCGGCCGCGTCGGCGTGAAAAGCATTGATGCCGAGAATCAAGGTCATGACAAGGGCAGTTCGATCGCAAGGTGTTGGCGGAGCCATTGCTCAAGCACCATCAGGCTCCAGCGGCGGTACCAGGGTGCAAGGTCCAGTCCAGCCGGGGTATCTGGCAGGCGCAGAGTAAGCCGGGATGATGGATCATCGAGCCATAACTGAAACGGGAAACGAAAACCCTGTTTGGGCCGCTGCCTGAACCATTCGGGCAATTCCGGCACCGCTTGCTGCAACAGGCCCTTACCGGGGGCTAGACGCAGAGAGGCGGGGATGGGAGCCAGAGCGGTCTGAAGACGGGCATCGACAAAGGGAAGCCGTAGTTCCAGGGCCGCTGCCATCGCCATGACATCACTGTCGGGCAGAAGCTGGTTGCGCAGGTAGCGGCTACCCTCAAGCCAGGCCACCGCATCACGATCGGAACCTGATGGTGGCTCCTGCAGAGCTGGATCCGCCCCAGCGCTTCCAGACTGGAGGCCCCAATGGGTCAATAGCTGGTTCACCTCCCGCAAGGTAAACAGCGAACGAACACAGCGATAAGCCCTAGCCATCGACGCAGGCGACTCCAGCAAGTCCGCCAGGCGTTGACGCCGATGTTGATGGCCGCCAGGCCCGAAGCGCATCACCGCCGCCCCCACCGGACCCGCCGGTCCGAGGCGACGACGCCAACGCCGCAGTCGCGGAACCACCCGGAAACTGGGATAACCCCCAAACAATTCGTCGCCACCCAGGCCAGAAAGGGCCACCTTCAAGCCCTGCCCATGGGCGAGGCGGGAGACGCACCAGGTGTTGTACCCATCGAGAGAAGGCTGATCCTGACTCGCCAGGAATTCGGGCAACCAATCCCTCGCCTGGCCCGCGGAGAGCGTCAGGAGCGTGTGCTCGCCGCCGAAATGGGAAGAAATTTGCGCCGCAGGTTCGGATTCATCGAAACCGGCGGCGCCGGCATCGTCGAATCCGATCGTGAAGGTATGCAGGCCGCGGGGGGCGAGGGCAAGTATTGCAGCAGAATCAAGACCTCCACTGAGGAAAAGCCCCACACGGACATCGCTGACCATGTGGGCGGAGACGGAATCCTCCAAGGCGGAGCGGGCCAGCGCCACAGCCCCAGCCTGGGTCCAGTCCCCACGGGGAGCCGGCAGGCTCTCGGGCAAGGGGCCAAAGGGATGGACCTGCAAGGAACCGGTGTGCCATTGGGCCACGGCACCGGCAGGCAGGCGAAAGACCCCCTCAACCAGGGTGGACGGCTCCGCAACAGAGCCAGCACTGAGAAACCCGGCCAAGGCCGCCTGGTCCAGGCGGCGGGGCATCAAATCACTGGCCAGCAGGGCCCGCAGTTCTGAGGCAAAAGCAAGTTCGCCTGAAGGACCACGCCAGTAATAAAGGGGCTTGATGCCATGGGGATCACGGGCCAGCAGAGCACGGCGCTCCTGGGTGTCGTAGAGGCAGAAGGCATACATGCCCCTCAGATCACGCAGACCCTCGATTCCATAGCGGATCATCCAAGCCAGCAGGACCTCCGTATCTCCATTGCCATGGAAACGCACACCCGCTTGGAGGAGTCCCTGGCGCAACTCCTGATGGTTGTAAATCTCACCGTTGAAGACCAACCACCATCGGCCGCAGGCGGCCTTCATGGGCTGGTGACCCGCAGCAGAGAGGTCCAAAATGGCCAGCCTGGTCTGGACCAAACAGGCGGAAACGTCACGCCAAAGCCCTGAGTCATCGGGACCGCGATGGTCAAGGTGGGGGCGAACCCGTTCGGCGAATCCACCGGGAGAACGGCCCAACAATCCGGCAATCCCGCACATTTAGGCGGCCCCCGCGACGGAGAAAAAGGTGGGGTCCATGGCCGCTAATTGCTCACGCACAATCCGACGCGCGGCATTAAAACTGGCATTGGTTTCGATCCAGGCAGCGGCCGCTGCACCACAGGCCTGACGATGGGCACGATCTTTGCACATTGAGCTGATCGCCGCCGCCATGGACGCCGAGTCACTGTCGACCAGATCTCCATTGATTCCAGGCTGCACATAATCCTCGGGGCCGCCGCAGCGGGTGCTGATTACGGGCACACCACAGGCCATGGCTTCAAGGGCGGCAATACAGAGACCCTCCTGGTGGGAGGAAATGACGAACACATCAAACTCCTGCAGCACCGGCGCCAAGGCGTAGCGACTTAGCGTGGGCAAACAACGGGTGACCTCGGCTAAACCTCTTTGTTGGAGACGTTCCTGCAAGACAGTCGTGTCCATCTCACCCACCAGATCCAGTTGGACGGGACGCCCGGCGGCCACCAAGGCCTGGATGGCATCAAGGAGGAGGTCGATGTTCTTGCGGGGGTCCGCATAGCGGCCGGCGAAACCCACCTTCCAGGGCTGGACGCGCTCTGGGGCCGGGGAAAAAATGGCGGGGTCGACGGGCATCAACAACACTCCATCCATCGGACGGCCGGCAATGGTTTCCAGAGCCCGGGAGGTGTAGGGACTCAGGGCCAGGACACGCCCACCACGGGCCCTGAGGATCTGGCGTTCGAGGCGCCGTAACACTGGACCGTTAAGCCCCCGATCCAGAAGGCGGCGAGGCAATGAAAACCCCAGGACCCTTTGGCTGCGATCGGCTTCCCAGGGAGTTGCCACCCAAGCCAGGAAGGGCAAGCCCAGCCGGGCATAGGGGGCCGCACAGAGAGGGTTGCCGGTGACGCTGAGATGAAAACGGCAATCGGCAATCAAGGAGCGCCAATGGCGTCTAGGCAGGTAGTGGGTGAATTCGAGCTCGGGCAACCAGGCACCCAGTCCATGGCCTTGATGGCCTTCGTAGACCAAACGGCGCACCGAGCCCGGCCGCCGACCACTGGGCAGACCGTGGAGGGGAACGGAAAGGGCCGGTTGACGACTCCAGGGTTCGTACCAGGCGAAGACGGGCTCAATGCCGAGCTCGGCCACAATGCGGGCCATGCACATGGTCATGGTAGGAACGCCGCCATCAATGGGCTCGATGGTGCTGATCAGGGCCCTGGGGCGATCAGGGGTTGGGCGCCCCTGCACTCTGGGACAGGGTTCAACAGCGAGTGGCTCCAGGCTGGGCATCACGATTTCAACCAGGAAAACAATTCCCTGTTGTCTCGCACCCAGCGGATCAGATCACGAACGCCGTCACTAACCGCGATCTGGGGGCTCCATTGCAGCTGGGTCTGGGCCTTACGGATGTCGCAGACGAACACTGGTTGATCACCAGGACGGGAAGCACCAGAAAGGGGATTGATCTTAAGCTTGAGCTCATCTTCTAAAAAGGTGAGCAAATCACGCAGGCAAAGGGTGTTGGAGGGTCCACCACCGATATTGAAAGCCTGACCGCTGATCTCAGCTTGATGATCCCAGGCAGCCTGATAGGCACGTGCCAAATCCCTGACATTGAGCACGTCCCTAGTCTGCCAGCCATCTCCATACAACGTGATGGGGCGACCCAGCAAAGAGGCAATACTGAACCAGGCCACCCAGCCCTGATCCTCGATACCAAACTGGCGCTGCCCGTAGATACATGACTGGCGGAAGGCACAGGTCCGCAGGTCGTAGATGCGGGCGTAATCAATGGTGTATTGATCAGCAACGCCCTTAGAACAGCCGTAGGGAGAATGGAAATCAAGGGGCTGGGACTCTGGAACGCCTAGAGGCAGGTCACGAAAGGCATAGCCATGCTCTCCAAGCTCAACAGGCACGGATTCCATGCCCCCGTAAACCTTGTTGGTTGAGGCATACAAAACAAAGCACTCAGGTGCATGGAGACGGATGGCCTCCATGACGTTGAAACTGCCGATGGCATTAATCTCGAAATCTTCACGCGGATCTGTATAGGAGGTGGTCACCGCAACCTGGGCGGCCAGATGCAGAAGCATCGAGGGCTGCATCTGCCTGACCACCGTGGCGATGGCCTCGGAATCGCGAATATCAACGCGCTGAAAGGAAATGGCTGGATGTTGGGCGAGAAGCCATTGCAGGTTCTGGTCCGTGCCTCGGCGGGAGAGATTATCAAGTACGGAAACATCCCAACCGAGGGCGGCGAAATGCAGGGCAGAGTTGACACCGATGAAGCCGGCGCCGCCGGTGATCAGGATCGAAGGCATCGATCAGTAACGAAGGACGGGGAGAAAGAGTTCTTGACCATATCAGGGCAAAAAACCCTGACCGGAAATTTAAGGTGATCGTAGACCCATGAGTTGATCAGAGACCTGGGGATCTCGATCTCGATGTCTGGCCCTGGCTTCCAACAGCATAAGCTTGAGCAGAATTTCGGCATAGCAACGCTGAAACGCATAGGTCCAACCTTGCCAACCATCAAGAATGCCCCCATTAACGAAAAGACATAGCAGCAAAGCGGCCAGAGGAGCGAGTGGCGTTTTCAGGCGCAAACGGTCCGCTACGGACAGTTGACTCCAAGGGGTCTCCAGGAGTTTGCGGGTCTCAATGGCCAAGTAGCGTTGCTGGGATATCAACCAACGCTCAAGGGGCTTACGGTCATCGTGAAGGATGGGGTGGCGCAAAAGACCGACCTTGCCTGTCACATCTATCCGATGCCCATGGCCATCATTGCGATATCTGGCGCAGACAGTACGGTAAAGACAAATCCGCGGCGGCAACAAAGTTCCCCGCAATGGTTTGCCGTCAATGCAATAACGAAAAGGAATCTCAAAACCAGCATAAAGCTTGGACTTGCAAGAGTAAAAGCAAGTACAGATCTCCTCAGCGAGGGCCGGAGTCACAACATAATCAGCATCAAGGCTGAGTACCCATTCAGCATTAATTTGGTCAAGTCCAAAGTTACACTGGTCTGCAAAACTATCGAAGTTACGTTGCAGAACGGTCACCATCGGCTGAACGGACAGGATGTCTAAGGTACTGTCGGTACTGCCGCTATCGATGACCAGTATCCTGGGTACCCAATGTAGCGCTGCTAAGGTACGTCCAATATTGGCCTCTTCGTTATAGGTAAGCAATAATACCGCAAAAGGAAGAGAAAACTTAGCGTTATGAAAAGTGGATTGATCGCTCATGGAACCCCCCTCACCAACGCGGGGTTTGTCCGTTGTTGCTGCTGAAGGCTGTAGACAAGAACGGGAACGCTCAGTACTGGACCGATAGAAATGCCTAACATAACAAGAATGAAGGGATCGCTATAAAGCTGCGCCGCAGAGAAGAAAAACAATATGTTGGCGATTCCAAAGGAAAGACCTCCAGAAATCAAAGCAATCTGCTCGTACGGAAGATAGCGAATCAACATAATATTTCGCCATATCAATTTAACTAAAAGCAAGAGGATCCAGCCAATTAGAAGAAGCCCAGGAATACCAAGTTCAACAACAAGACGTCCCCCCCCGCCCTCGGATACGTAGCCAAGACTCCCGACGGTGGCGCGGTTGACACCTGCATTGAAGTTACCTATGTTAGATCCTGCCCCCAATCCTAAACCAAAACCGCCACCCACATCAAATGCTCTCAAAAAAGCACTCAATCCTTGAAACTGAAGACGTTCGCCAATTCCTTCTCCTGACGTAGAGGCACGATCTAGGAATATGTCATAATTTGAACCAAACAAATCGATTAGAAAAATAGAGGCAATGGCGAAAGATATACCGGCCCCACCCAAAACTGACATAATCAGTCGCTCACGCGATGCTGGGCTTGCTTGTCGGCTGAAAACAAGTAGATATATACCAAGAAAAGCGAAAATCAAAACTTGAGCCTTCCGACGACCTGTAGTAACTGAAAGGAAAGAGAACAGAACCGCCATCAATACGTAAAAGATCTGACGACCTACATCGCGATCTGAGAGAGTCAAAATGATGCTAAAACAAGCTGCGGCCGCTAAATGCCATGAGGCAATTTCACTAGTTCTCCAAAACCCAGATGCACCAGACTTAAAGCCCCCTTCAAATGTAATTAAAATACCGGAACCCACTTCCTCAAAGGCCGGAATGTCAACTCCGCGAAAATCAAGTAGTATAGTAAAAGCAAAAATACAACTGAAAATAAAATAAAAAACCAAAACTCGACGTAGGAAAGATAAATCACGTCCTATGTGAAACCCCATCCACAAAGCTATAGCTGGAGCAATATAAAAAGAAAGCCCGATCAAGACAAGGGGTGTACTACCAAACCTAGACAATGAATTAGCAGCTTGAAAACCCAATAAAGCAATAAACAAAGGAATAGCATCTAGAAGCTGGGGAGAAGTCCAGAAAAGGTATTTAAGGTCAAGCTGGCTTCTAATTTGATATATTACAAAAGCGCACAATAAAAATCCAGCTAACACAAATCCAACCATCAGGCTGGGCTGACCTGGAGTTAACTTGCGAATCGGATCCTGGCAGAAACCGATGGTAATCGTCCAAAGCAATCCTGACTTCCAATCGTTATTAAGCAGGCATAAAATCAGTCCTGAGAAAAGGATCAGTAGCAAAAGCGAGGTCATCGTACCTGAGGTGAGTGAAGCAATTGGTGATAACTCGTTTCCAGTTGATCTGCGACCGAACTCCAGGAAAAAGTCGTCTCGGCCAGGGACCTAGCCGCCAGCCTCATAGCTGAACTGGGACCCTGGCGGTGGCTGAGTAAAACCTGGCAGAGGGCTGCGGGATCGCTTTGGCAGACTAAGCCGGCTCCGGCTCCTTCTACCAACTCGGCCACAGCCACCTGTGGGGAGACAATCACAGGTGTTCCGGCCGCCAAGGCCTCGACGACAGAGATGCCGAAATTCTCGGCCGCAGATGGCAGCAAAAACCAATCGGCCTGCTGCAACAAGGTAGTCTTAGCCTCGCCTTGAACATGGCCCAACCAATGACATCGCTCGGACAGATTAAGCTCTCTTGTCAACTTCACAAGGCCGGCTAGATACTCGGGCTCACCAGATCCGGCAATGTCAAGCTGCCAAGCGCTGTTAGGAGAGGCTGTCTGGAGCAGAGCAAGGGCCTTCAGAAGTACTTCCAGTTGCTTTTTGGGATGAAGTCGAGAGAGAAATAAAAGGCGAAGATTCCCTTTTTTTGGCTTTTGTTCAAGCGGAAGAGTGGGTAGCCGCACACCGAGAGGAAGAACTAGAGAAGGGAAGGACTGTCCCAGAGCCGCAAAACATTCATCCTGCTCAAGAGTAGTGGTAAAATGCAGGCTCTTTGCAAGCGTTATATTACGCTTCTCTACTAAATGCAACATTAACTTTTTGCGACCCTTGCTTTGAGCCAAACTCCAAGGGCTGAGTTGACCAATCGTTCTTAACAGATAGGGGACTCGGGCCCGACGTGCGTGCACCATCGCCGCTGTGGAAGGGAATGAAAACAAGGCATGAACATGCAGGAGGTCGAAATCACGTATGTTGTTCGGAAGCCATCGATTCAGGCCAGGACTATAGGCAAATTCCCTCAATGCTCCCATAGGTGGACTCCAACGGGGAAAGGCGAGAACGGGCACACCAGAATAAGTAGTCCAACCTCCTGTCGGCAAATCAGTTAATAAGGATTCGCAATCATCATTGGTTGTCAGGATAGCGGCGTCAACCTTTCGTAATCGCAAAGCTGTCACCATCTCAATCACGGCCTGACTCGGTCCACCCCGGCGGGAGCTGATCGAGGGAATCACATGAAGAACTTTCAGGGGCTGAGAACCAGAGGTTAACAACGTCATCGACTAGATTGAAGCAGGAGCAGTCCCTTGTGAATACCTGCTGCAGCCGCCTCGATGGTGTATTTGGTAAGCACTAATTCACGGGCCCTCTCCCCCATGCGGGCTGCCCGCTCAGGATTTGACGCCATCGTGATCAGACTTTGGGCCAGGGCCTCGGGATTAGCACAAGGCACCACATCTCCCGTGACTCCTGATTGGACAAGATCCTCGGCACACCCAACAAGATCACTGACGATGGCCGGTAGCCCACAAGCCATTGCCTCATTCACAACAAGCCCCCAGCTCTCACCATGGTCCGAGGGAAGCACCAGGCAATCACTAACCGCATAGGCGCCAGGCATCTCGGATTGGTTAAGGAAACCAACGAAGGAAACTGGCAATTGTAGCGCCTCGACATGGGTGCGGCAGCTGGCATCCATCTCACCAGTGCCGACCATCAAAAGGTGCAAAGGTCGTCCAGGGATCTTGCCTTGTGCCTTCATTAAGGCGAAAGCCTCCAGCAAGTCCTGAGGACGCTTCTTGGGCTGCAATTTACCGGCGAAGAGGAAACAAAATGCGTCGACAGGAATCTGCCATCGCTGGCGTAATTCTTGCCTTTGGAGACGAAGCGTAGCGGCCTTTTCGGAAAAATAAGCGTTATCAACAAAATGGGGCGAAGGCACCATTCGCGCGGGCGGAATACCATTCAGACGGCACCAGCGAGCATTAGCAATTCCCACTGTTAACACTACGTCCACCCCCCTGAAGAGAACACGATAGATGAAAGCAAGGATCCATGATCGAGGCCGAAAACCATTGGAATCCATTCTTAGTAATACGGGAATTCGCCTCAACTTAGCCGCCAAAAACAGCTGAACCAGTCCGAAAAAATGCCAACCAGTCAACAGCAAGGCCGCCGGACGTTGGCTGCGGGGCCCCCAGCCCAGCTCCCTGCCTGGATGACGCAGCCAAACACCGCAGTAGCCACTGGTGATGCCCAGGCCACGGCCGCTCTTGGACTGATGCCAGTGATATCCCTCCAGCAGCGGCACATCCCAGGTGAAGGCTTTGCCGAAACCCAAGCCTTGGGTGTCGGCCGAAGGCAAGGTGAGATAGAGCACTTCGGGATTGATAGCGGCATCGTCGTTAAGCTGACGGAAGAGGGGGGAGTGGTACTGAATCGGGTGGCTGCTGGCAATCAAAAGACGGGTGCGCTCTGAAGGCAGCAGGGTCGGCCCTTGGGCATGAAGTCTCAGAGCCCAGGCAAAGCCGCGAATCTCGGCCAACAGGGCCATAGGAATCCACCAGGGATGGCGGAAATGGTGGCGGGTCCGCACCGAGCGCCCAAGATCGACCAGGGAACCCATCAGGGCCGAGGCTAGCGATTGGGTGCGCAAGCGGTAGTAATAACGACCAACGGCATGATCGGGTTTGATCGTGGCAAGATGTTCACCATAACTGCGCGTACCACCTCGTTCCGTCCTGAGATGGCGAATCAATGCTGAAGGCTCATAGTGAACCGGATAGCCCGCTTGACGCCAACGGTATGCAAATTCAGCCTCGTAACAATAGGCGACACGCACAAAGTTATCATCAAACCCACCTAATGATAAAGCAAGACTTCGTGGAACAGAAAAGTTGCAACCAATAAAACTGAGACATTCACGGGGCTGAAGCGTATTGAAGGTGAAGGGCTGCTTATCTTCCGGTTCCGATCCATCCCCATGCCAAGGTTGAATGACTCTACCGGCTAATAAAGCCTTGGGAGTGCGCTGTCCAGCCTCTACATGGGCCTTAAGAAGATAGGAATCAGGAATAATGTCATCATCGAGAAACAGCACCCTATCACCGATCGCCTGTTCCAGTGCTACATTCATGGCCCTAGTAATAGAAGGTCTTTGCAGCCTAAGCCAGCGAAGTTTTCCCTCCTGCTGCCAGACCTTTAATGCCCTTTCGGTAGGGGCATCGTGCTTCGGTGTCTGATCGACTAAAAGAAGATCAACCGGTGGCGGATCAAGGGCCAGAAGGGCATCAATAGTCTCCACCAGGATCTGATTGCGGCCGAAACTGGGAATGGCGACGGTGAGGTTCATCGCAGACGGGAGAGTTTAAGGCGAGCTTTCATATGGAGGGGATTGAGGTCAAGGGCCTGCCTGAAGTACTTGGCAGCAAGTTGTGGATGATCCCGCTCAAGACAAGCGGCAATAAAATACGCGCCATTGGCCGTCCCTCTACTCCGTCCTTTGGCGGGGGCATTCTTGCAGCGGACTGAAAGCGCCTCGGCCTTGGCCAACCAGGCTAACTCCGGCAAACCTTGGCGACGAGCCTGGGTTAGGTTGACAATATAAGAATGAAACTGCTCCTGTTCCTTCCGGCGTGAACCGCTAATGGAGCCCGGGGCTACGATGGCTTCATAGAGAATGTGGGGCACAACCCGATGACGACCTAGCTCTACAAGTCTGGTCCAAAGATCAATATCTTGGGCATAATGGAAAGCGAGACGATAGCCCCCTGCTTGCCCATAAGCACTTCGACGCATCATCACCGCACCATGGTGGGCCGGGCCGGTTAAACCATCGGCCAGGGAGCCCTCGTCGGGCCTATTGACCGCAAGAGTCGCACCTTCCGGCACCACCAGACGCACAAAAGTAGAGCAAAGTGAGGCTTCAGGATCAGCCTCAAGACAGGCAACCTGGGCGGCAAGGCGTCCTGGGAGAGAGCTGTCCCCAGAGTCTTGACGGGCCAGGTAGGTCCCACGGGCCAGTTGACAACCTTCGATCAAGGAAGCGGTCAACCCCCGCCCAGATCTATGCAGTACAACCAACCTAGGATCCCGAGTGGACCATTCGGACAACAAATCGGCAGTGCCATCGGTAGAACCGTCATTGATGACTATGATTTCGAAGGCCACTTCCAACTGGGTAGTCAAAGACTCTAGGGTGCCAGCAAGATCAGGCAAGCCGTTGCGGACACCCATGACCACAGAAACCAAGGGAGAATCAATCATCAGCTCCCCCGCCGTAGTGAAAGAACTCTATAACATGGAAGGATAAGTCGAGCAGCATTAGACCAACCCAAAAGTTTTCCAAGCATGCCATAAAGTAAATAGTCAGGACCTAGCCGACGGGCGGTTGTCGATGCACGTCTAGCCAATGCAAAAAGGTCCCTGGAGGCATCGTCTAAACCAGCCAAACCACATTGACGACATAATAGAAAAGCCGAGCGTGCAAAATTGGCCATTTCCGGTTTGTGAGTATCCATTCCCGCAGCAAGCGCTGAAAGAAAAATGGATTGGCGGGCTGCTGCACGGTCGAGCAGTTTGCGAGGGTCCTCGGTACCGCCCGAACTTAGATGCTCGGGAGCCAAATGGATACGCCTGACGGACACATCTTCGTCCACCCAACAAAGGCGGGCACCGGTTGCACCCGCACGGGCGTCATATTCCCAATCCTCCTCGTTCAGCAAAGATCGCCAAGGGCCAATACGCTCCAAAAAACTTCGCCGGTAAAGGGGGCTACTCGTGGTCCACCAACGTTCAACCAGCAACAATGGGAAAAGGTGGTCGTGGAAACGGCCAGTTTGGCGCATGGGCCCTTCACGGCGGAGAGGTCGCCTGGAATAATCCTCCTCATAACTACGGCCATAGCAGATCTGAGCCTCTGGGTTTGCGAGTAGTGCGGCCACCTGGTAACTAAACTTTTTGGGTAGGAGCAAATCATCACTATCAAGAAACTGCACGAAATCTCCACTTGCCAACTCAAGACCACGTTGTCGGGCCGGACCAGGACCGGCATTGGCCTGGTGCAGTACCTTCACTCGATCGGGCCAACGTCGAAATAAATCAGCCAGAACAATAGGGGTTTCATCAGTTGAACCATCATCTACGAGAATGATTTCTACGCGTCTGTAAGTCTGGTTAATTACACTATTAACAGAATCCACTAGCAGAGTGGCCCGGTTATAGACGGGTATGACAGTGCTCACTAGCGGACCATCTTTAACTATATCACTTATCAAGACAAGGTCCCTCTTGACTGCACGAGTGCCGCTATTCTTTCCCCAGGAGAGCGTTGCATGATTTCTCTACATCGGGCTATATTTGGGTTATCCAGGTCATCCTTGAGTGGTTGACTGCGATGCCAAAGATGGATGATTGGCTCATAACCCCAAATCCAAGTGGGAAGAGTGAGACATCTATCCCAAAATTCATTGTCTTCCCCGCCCCAACCAATAAAACCTTCGTCCATTCCTCCAATGGCCTCAAATCCCGTTGCACTTATAGCCATACTACCGCCAGCTTCCAGGTTTTGTACAATATAATCTGGAGGAAAAGCTTCATATTCAACAAGCCCACTTTGAGCTGCTTTACTGTGGCTCTCAGTAAGGTAAAAGATATAACGCTTAGGGTTGATCACTTCATAACCCCTGGCGCGACGATCAAGAATACGACGACAATAACCAGCTGGGACAAGCATGTCATTGTCATGCAGCAACAAAGTCTTACCAAGTGCCTCACGGGCACCTACATTAAAGGTCTGAGATCGGTTATAGGGGGCTGAAGCTTTGGACAATGGTGCCAAGACATGGCGGACCCAGTATGGTAAATCGTTGGCGATCTCCGACACAGCCGCCTGTTCAATTACAATACATTCAAGGTTGACATCCTTCTGAGCCGCCAGGCTGGTCAATGTCGCCAGCAGCAGCGGTAATCTCTCGCGGCCGCGATGTCCAATCAAAACGCTTATGTCGGGAGGGTATGGGGAGGTTGGCCGGGTCGGAGCGCACCTAATCGGAGCATGTTCAAGGCAGCGACGCAGCAGCCTCAGGCCCAACTGGCTTTGAATCTTAGGGGCATGCAACCTGGATGTAAAGGTCCAACGGCAGCAGAAACCTGTGCCATCTGGCGCTCTTTCTAGGCGCTCCATTCGATTAGCCAGAGAAAGGTACTCAGGAGTAGGGCTGCGTAGGGCAATCTCGTAACGCCAACGGTCCTTCAACCAGACCCCTAGTTGTTCACGCATGGGCTTCTATCCGAGTGGCCATCGAGAGCAGACGGCCATTGTCTCCGGCTCCATGCATTGAATGGGGCCATTCGCTCCCCGCTGAAAGATGGTGAAAGTTGAGCCCAAGAAAACGACGAAGATACTCAGCTCTTGTCACACCAAGCCAACGATCAAGTCTACCACTGGGGGCAGTGTCTGCAAATTGCGCAAACTTGGCGTGGTCCACAATTAGGGGAGGGAGGTCCATGGTTTGATTAAAGACCTCAAGCCAACTGGCCAAAGAAGCGGCATCAGAATACCTACGGCTTACCATTTCGAAAGCAGCGTTAGCCAAGGATGTTCGCAGGTTAAGATCGAAAAGCTTGGCGAGTGCCTCGGCAGCTGCGTCATAATCACCCACGGGAAACAACAGGGCAGTATGACCATCTTTAAGGGCCCCTTCAGAACCGGAACCAACATAACGACTGCTCACAACCACCAAACCAGCGGCCATTGCCTCCCACGCAACAATCGGACCAGTTTCCCAGCTAGAAGTGATTAACAGCACATCACTTTGAACATAGACCTGAAGCTGAAGTTGATGCCTATCTAAGAGACCCAGCCAGCGCACTTTCCCAGAACGAATCCAGGGTTGAAGCTGCTCCTGAATGCTGAGCGCTTCAGGACCAACACCAGCCATGGATAAGCAATAGGGAAAAGAAATACGATCCAGGCGGTTTAGAATAGGCACAATATCGTGAACTCGTTTTTGAGCCTGTTCAAAACGCCCAACCCAAGCAATTCGTAAAACATCATCAGAAGTTGGCACTGGAAAGTTGATTGTTGGCATCCTTACACCATAAGGAGCATACAAAATCCTGTCATTCGGTATCAATGATTCCTGAGCGACCAAAGTAGCAGTAAGCTTATTCGTAACCACAACTGTGTCAACAATGGCGCGAAACTCACGCAGATCTTCGAGATAATCGGCCTCAATGGCATGCAGCGTAATGATCAATTTTCCAACATGATCTCCACGCGAACGCAGCCTGGCAACAGCAGGATAAATTGAAGCGATATTAACTCCAACAATCAAATCAGGCTGGATAGAGGTTATCCGATTCACTATGGACTGTATTCTACCTTCCTGGCTACCCGTTGGATTTTGCAGGCCGATGCAAGCCAATTCAGGATAAGCTTGACTATAAGATTCAAGACGATGTAAAATTCCATCCGGTACTGCAACAGTGACATCATGACCCCTTAGTCTGATACTTGGCACAAGATCTGCCAGCCAGTCTTGAACTCCGCCAAGGAGGTAGGCCGAGGGGGCAAAAAAGAGGATCTTCATGAAAACTACCGATCCGGAAAAGATAAACCCTGTCGAATCTGCAGGGGCTTTAATGAGGATAAAGAAACAATAGAAAGGGGATGGACAGGCTTAACATAATCATGGATCTGCTTAATATACACCCCCTGCCCGTCAGAAGACCGGCACCAGAGACGAAAAAAACATTCCTCATTGGCACTCGTATATTTTCCCCAAGTGCGGCCAGAAACATCGTCAAACGAAGTGGTTTTAGGTTGATGATTGCAGTGGTGAAGATAGGGGCAGAGGATGTTGCCAATTGCGACACCCGCGAAACCAGAACGGGCAGTGTAATCCATATCCTCGAAACCAATTCCGAGAAAAGAAGACTCAAAAATGCCAACCTTAGCAATCGCTTCAGGTGCAATAATAAAATGAGACCAAGTATCATTCAAAAGAGTAAGTTGAACATTGCTCCAGTCAAATTTTTCGGCCCAACGCCTGAGCCAAGGATCAACCCTTAGATCATCATTAAGTATCCAAAGGGGTCTATTCTCGGACACCTGAAGCATTTCGTTCCAAAGAGTTGTCAACCCACACGGGAGATCGTGCAGCACAAACGTATGATGCGATGGAGCATGATCACATAATTCTGATTGAATGCGAGCAAGATAGTGGTGCTGTTTAAGAGAATCCGGAAAACCATTTACTGTGACTACGATTGGGACATCAGGGAAAAGAAAAGAAAGTGATTGATAAAGAGGTTTAAAATATTTTTCATAACGCTCGATATAGGTTGTGATGCCGATAACGAATTTTCCATCTAAATCAAGCCGATGAGGCATCAACAGAGCAGGAACTAGTCGCTTGGCGGCATGAACTGCAGCCAGGGAAAATTGATGTAGATAAAAATTAAAATTAGGCTTAGTCATGGAAAGTAAAAACAAAAACAAGCATTCATGGTCTCTATAGGGAATCAATAGCTCTGCTTAGGGACGGGAATCGATCGGCAGGCATGATATAGTCATGAAAACAACGCCTACAATTGTCACGCATTTGGGTAAGGTTAGAACGAATATACGAGATGGCCTCCAGAAACTCTGTGTAATCAGAAACAACAGCTCCACACTCATACCTAGACACGAAGTCAAAGCTGTCCTGCTTACTGCATATAATGGGAACTCCCATGGCAATAAACATACATAAACGATTCGAGCTAATTCCCATTTTTTGAAATTGTGGCGCTTGATTAGTATATATTGCCATGCCAATGTCGAAACCAACAGCAGATCGCCACGCCTCATTCCAGCCAAGACGTTTACGTTGTAAATAAACACGGTTTATAGAAGGGATATTTTCTAAAAGAAAAAGTGCGAGTGGATCAACTCCCAAAGGCTGAATTACTGCATAAAGATCAGGCCGATCTTGAAGTGCATTAATGAGCCAATCCGCACCTGCCGTCAAATTAAATCCCCCAGATGACGCCAATACCAGTGCCTGCTCTGGAATGTGCCATTGTTGACGAAGTTCCTTTCGATAATCAACAGACGGAACGGGTGGTTGATGGAAACAGCCTGGATAGACAATGATTTGAGCTTGAGATGGCAAGGGTACGTATTCACGTAGCAGCGAAACTCGCGATTGATCATTGACAATATTAAACTTCGCATGCTTCATGGCCCAGCGACATAAATTTTTCCATCGCTCTGAACTATTTCCTCTATAGCTACCTGCCTTAATCTCATCAGCTAATATAAATGATTTCTTTTTCAGTAAAAATGCTAAAAGACCTACGACAGCCAAAGGCTCTTCACTCGTTCCAGAGATGCAACGGACACTCCACCAAAAAGGATCAAGAATGACTTTCGCAATCCAACGAAAGGAGTATGTAGCTGAATGGGTAATAACATTTGAGCCGTATTCTGTCGGTGTAGATAACAAGTTAGGGGAAAAAACATGAACTTCATAATCACTAGCTAGAAGTGCTTCAATAATGGCACGATTGGGAGGCGAATACAGTAGTTCAGGAATTAAAAGAAAGTGGGCAGCTCTCTTAGTTAAATTTGCCATTTAGCGAAAAGAATGGGTTCATGGGAAATCAAGAAAAAGAGTATCAAATATTCAAAGGGCCTTGGGATGACGACGAATATTTATATCAATAGGTAGATCGAGGTTGTTTTGCTGATAATCAGACAAAAATCGAGAGGTGTAGTTATAAATAAAATCTGCAGGAAAATCTTTTTTACTATCAGCAGAATCAAGGGGAAGATGGGATCGGGTGGATATTCGATCATACCAGTTATGGTAATGAGTGATAATGCCATCAATACTATAAAAGTTACCAAGACCGTAACGCAAGTACATCAATTCATCTGACCAAACTGCTGGGGGTTTGGAAGGCCTGAACAGGGGTTCAGTAACCACATTAGACGTTAAAACATTCATAGCAAACCATCGGAATCCGTGTCTTGACAAAGTGGCGGGAATATTATGGGTTACATGATGGCCATTGAAATTGAATTCGTAATGAGGGAAAAAATTGTTGCGGGATGGGAGAACCACATGGCGACATTTTTTGATCAATTTGGTGTTAAAAAACATAAAGGAGCTTTCAGGCATGTTAAGCCCAAATGGACGGGTCATGGGACCACACCCAATATCCTCGGGAGATACCAGCACAACTGACCTATTGATCTTATCCATACAAAGTAATGGCCAACGGGGGTCAATAAGTATCACATCGGAATGGATAAGCAAGGTGTAGTCAGCTCTAGAATGATTAATAAGATAGCTGAGTGCTTGAGGCTGGGTGCATCCCATCTGAATAACTTCAACGCCAAAAGATTGTGCAATGGCGACTGAATCATCTGTTGAATTATTATCAAGTACGCAAATTGTAATATCATGTCCGTTAGTAGTCTCCGCAAGAGATCGAAGACAATGGGGAAGGAACAGTTGGCTATTCCAACTGGTTATGCCAACAAAAATTGACCGGATCGAATGATTCATGATCATCTATCTGTGACCGATGGAAAAAGATAAAATCGCTTAAGCAATCGAACAGGAAGACTTGATTTAATAGTCCATAATTGTGACTCTAACTCTGAGTTTTGTTCAGCAAGAGAAGCAACCAACTCTTTGAGTTCGTCTAATAGACCGTGCTTAGCATATACGTAGGCCAGCTCCTGATTGGTCTTGCTTCGAAACTTAACGGTTTTCGCTTCTGGATAATAACGCATAATGCCCAATTTCTGATCTAATGCGATGGGATGACAACTGGATGAAAATTTAAACCAAAGATCGTAATCCATCAACAGTCCCAAGCTCTCGTCTACCCCACCCACTCTTTGCCACAATGCCGAGGTCCAAAAACAACATTGCTGCATAATCCAACGATCATTTTTCCAATCAAGCAATGCCTCCCGATTTAAAATACGCTCAGGAATAAAACGTAAAAACTTATGCTCCAATGAAATGACGTCACCAGCCCCAACTAGAAACTCAACGCTTGGATCAGAGAAAGTTTCGGCCACCTTCGCAAGTGCTCCTGGAAGATAATAATCATCAGAATTAAGCCAAGCAAAGATATCACCAGTTGCCTGCTGAAATCCCCTATTGATGGCTTGTGATTGACCCTTATCAGGCGCGGAAGAGACATGAGCCAAATAAGGTCTATATCGGCTTAACACATCAAGGGTAGCGTCATTACTTCCACCATCCATAACTATAATTTCATAAAAGGGATAATTTTGGTTTATGATTGAAAAAATTGTATCCTCTATCGTATTGCCTTGATTCAAGGTTGGTATGACTATGGAGATTTTCAAGCCAGGGCTTGAATCGCCATTAACGTTGTTTGGTGGTAAAGGTGGCTTCTGAAGAGATAGTGGCGAAGGCCAGCCGTAGAGAGGCTCTCTTGATAGGTTTTGACGACTATATGTCATGATAAATTCTATAAATTATGGCGCTTTAGATTTTGCTTCCAATAAATCATGGTGAGTAGAAAAGCCAGAGTTCGCGTCCTGTCTTCACCCGATTTGTGATTAAGTAATATTGTTGCAACTAAATCAGGATCAATTAAATCGTCTAAAGTTTGTCGGTTAGAATAAATAAAATCTTGTAGACTAGGATTCCGATACCACTCAGAACTTAAATCATAAGTAATATAGGGTGTTCTTCGCATTAATGATGTCCAGTAAAAAGGTGGAGCTTTTTTAAGCATCCGTCCGGGCGCCAAACCATTTTCTTCGGGAAAATTTAATAATTTAGGCATGTTTTTCGTAATTGCATATCTATGCCAATTGGAGCCTAGTTTCCATGATGCTGGTAGATTCCAGATATGATCTATCCAACGACGACTGTGAAATGGAGATCTCCATTGGCTAGAATCCATATACATGCTTATGCCATTAGCGTAAAAGTTGGGCACTCTTTGTTCGAAGTAGTAACGAGCTAGCCCAGGCAAAAATTCTTGTTTACAATAACTAGCAAGCTTATTCGCGCGTGAGTTAATGCCCTGTGGATAAAGTTGATTTGCAAATTGACTATTTAGTGATGACAGTTCATCAGGGTAAAATGTTGGATGACGATTTAATTTCATAGTCCAAAACTTGTTGAGCGCTAATTTTGGATTCAAATCTCCCAATTGACCTAACTTACCTTTATCAAAATAGTAAGAACGAGCAAATTCGCCTAAAGTACCCACAAAGAAGCTACTATCAGTAGGTATATTGGCCTTCAAAGGATATAGATAAGTATTCCAATGCCAAGCGGTCTTGGTCCCATTAGTTAAATAAGAAATCCTGGTGGCATGCTCGAAAAAATCATTAATGTTAATTCGAATTAAATCATGGGTCAAATTATATTCGGATGCAATTGCTTTGGCTGTCATCACATCGGAGCACTGATCATTTCCTATTGTAATCAAATGGGGTTGAATTCCCTGCTGTAACATTGATCCCAATATCACCCTGGAATCAAACCCCCCTGACAGGGAAAGATAGGGATTATTTCCTGACCAAGTCGCCACTTCTTGATTCATCGCTTTTACCGCCGCGTTGGGATCTGGACGGAGCAACGGGATTGTATCGATATAGCAACTGGTATCTATATTAATCTGACCATTTTTATAGTAGAGACATGTTCCGGGAGGAACTCGACTAATGGAAGGATGTAATGTTTGGTTATTAGTAAGGTTTTCAAGTTGGCATAAATCACCTAAGGCAGACCAATTCCATTTCCAAGGAATAGTTGCCTGATTAAGAATATTAATAATCAAATTTCCGTGATAAAAACAATTGTTATTATAGTAGCAATAATACTGCATGGCCCCTACAGGAGAAGTAATAATAACACATTCGTTTGCCCCTTCCAGAATCAAGACGTATTCACCACTTATATCTCTGAGGGATTGGATACCTTGAGTTAAGAATAAATCAAGAAGTTGCTGATCGGAATACTTAGTGTATCCAATTTGCCGCAAACTGTTGATCGTCGTATTGCTAAGCATAACTTGGATGAAATTTGCGGTTAAGAAATGTCAGAGTAGTGATTTAAACTTCACAAGTAGTTAGCTCCCAATGAAACACAATGTTTGAATCTGAGTTTAGTAAATGTCATTTTAAAGCATGCTTGACTTAAGTTCAACCTGCTTCCAAACTTTTGGTGATCATACCATGAAAGTTTTCAGCTTTGTGCTGAGAAGGCCCTCTGACAGCCAGAACAATACCAGCCCAATAATGAAGCACAGGGCTTGTAGGCCCATTAGAATCATCGAATGACAACTGCTGATATCAGAAAGTTTAAACGATCTGAACTTCCTGACCAACGGAGCCTCATAAATGCTTATGTCCAAACGATTGAAATATGCCCTAAGGCAAAGTGTGTGGTTACTGTTTGCGGGATTACTGTTTATCAATTCAGACCTAGGACAATATCGCAAGCCAATGCTATCTGAATCAATGTCTACAAGTGGCATTGATTCCAAAAATTTGGCCGTTGTTGTTAATGATAATGATCCTTATAGCTTGGAGATTGGCGCCATTTATGTCAAAGAGAGAATGATCCCTACCAGTCAGGTAATTCATATATTCTTACCTACTGGAGTCAGTGAATTGCCGGTGTCTCAATTTCATAGGATTATGCGAGATATTAATAAGAAAACACCTAAGCATATTCAGGCTTTTGCATTAGCTTGGACAACACCCTATCGCGTTGGCTGCCAATCGATCACCAGTGCTTTCGCCTACGGCATAGAACCTGGCCTTTGCCAAAGATCATGTAAAACAACTCGTTTAAATCCTTATTATGCAAGAGGTGATATTTACCGACCGTGGGATCAGTTAAAGCTTCGTCCATCTATGTTACTGGCTGCCAGCAGTATTGATCAGGGCAAATCTTTGATTCACAAGGGATTATCTTCTGACCGCAGTGCCCCGAAGGGTACAGGTTATTTAATGATTACCAGTGATCCCGTCAGAAACAGTAGGGCCCCACTATTCGAAGAATCTATCCGAAGTGTTGGCAATAAGTTTAAGCTTAAAATAATTCACTCCGATAGCCTAAGTAACGCCCAGGATGTTATGGCCTATTTTACAGGATTACCTTGGGTAAAGAAGATCAATACAAACAATTTTTTGCCCGGTGCTGTTGCCGATCACCTTACATCTTTTGGAGGCAAACTGACTGACAGTAGTCAAATGAGCTCGTTAAGGTGGATTGATGCCGGCGCAACAGGTAGCTATGGCACCGTGGTAGAGCCATGTAACTTTATTGCTAAGTTTCCGCATCCTGGTCTATTTTTAACCTACTACCTAAGAGGAGATACTCTAATTGAGGCTTATTGGCGTAGTGTCGCCATGCCTGGCCAAGGACTCTTTATTGGCGAACCTCTCGCCCGTCCTTGGGCCCCTCAAAAATCACTCCTCAAGGGTGGCGCTTCTGGTGCCAAGCCCATGCATGGGCAAGAATCGTCTCAAGATCCGGATAGCGAGGGCGCCAGCCAAGCTCCTGATGGGCCTTAACTGAACTGGCGACAAGTTGGGCTGGATCACCAGCCCTTCTCTTGGCCACATGGGCGAGCAATCCTCGTCCGGTAACTTTCTTTGCTGTTTCAATAACCTGCTGTACTGAATAGCCCGTGCCGTTACCAAGATTATAGATAAGTGGCTGGGATATCACCTCTTTTTTTTCTTGTAAACGCCAAATCCTTTCCAAACCAAGTACGTGAGCATCAGCCAAATCCGAAACATGTATATAGTCTCTTATGCACGTTCCATCAGGAGTAGGATAATCATCTCCAAAGATTTGAAGGTAAAGCTCTCTACCACTCATGGCATCAAGAACCCTTGGAATTAGGTGCGTTTCCGGGTCATGATCTTCGCCTATTTCTGCCGATGGATCCGCACCAGCAGCGTTAAAATAACGGAAAATAACACTGGGCAGCTTATAGGCAGTTGCAAAATCAATCAACAGTTTCTCTACCATCAACTTACTTTGGCCATAGGGATTTATGGGATTTTGTCCATGATCCTCTGTCATGGGAATCTGTTGCGGTGGTCCGTAGGTTGCACATGTGGACGAGAAAACTATGGGTATGGGCAATTTATCTTGCTCTTTAGCCATAGCAAGCATTTCTTCAAGAAGTGTGAGCGTATCGCCCAGGTTATTTCGATAGTATTTCGCCGGGTCACTGACCGATTCACCAACATACGCATAGGCTGCAAAGTGAATCACTGCCTCAATGGGCTTGGCTTCCATGCTTGTTCCTTGCAAACAAGGGTGATGCCCCCGCAGCAATGCTTCAAGCATGGGCCTATCACCGAGCTGACCACAGGCAAGAGGGACCTTCAGTACTTGCTCGACAATCTCACGATGACCATAGACGAGATTGTCCAAAACAACCGGTTCATGGCCGGCTTGGGTAAGGGCCCGAACGGCATGACTGCCAATGTAACCGGCTCCTCCAGTAACCAGGATTCTCACAGGCGTAAATCCTCACCGCGATTCAGACTAGCAATGTAATCCATCACGGTTAGCTTGAGTCCGTAATCTAATGGGATCGAAGCTTTCCAGCCGAGGGAGGCCAGCCGCGAAACATCGAGCAACTTGCGTGGAGTTCCATCTGGCTTACTAAAATCCCAATCGATGCTTCCGGTAAAACCAACTGCAGAGGCCACGCTTTCAGCCAATTCCTTGATCGTCACATCCGTGCCCGTTCCTACATTCATAAACTGCATCTCATGGGCATCAGGCTGCCAGTGCTCAAGACAGAACAAAACGGCATCGGCAAGATCGTCAACATGGAGAAATTCTCGGCGGGGCGTCCCACTTCCCCAGCATTCCACTTTGGGGACGGCTAACTTATGCGCTTCTTGGAAGCGCCGAATCAAAGCTGGCAGAACATGACTGTTGGTAGGATGGTAATTATCCCCTGGTCCGTAAAGATTAGTCGGCATCAAACTGATGGCATCAAATCCATACTGAATGCGCAAAGCGCGGCACAACTGAATTCCTGTGATTTTAGCTATTGCATACCATTCGTTGGTCGGCTCCAAAGAACCGGTCAAAAGTGACTCTTCACGAATGGGTTGCTCCGCAAACTTAGGATAGATACAGCTACTTCCTAAAAACAACAACCTACGCGTGCCACAGCGCCAAGCAGATTCGATTACATTGATTTGTATTTTTAGATTTTCAAGCAGAAAATCGGCAGGGTAGGTGTTGTTGGCCTGGATGCCACCGACTTTTGCGGCTGCAAGGACAACGACATCAGGGCGGTTAGCAATAAACCATTGAGAAACAGCAGCTGCATCAACAAGATCAACGTCTTGACGGGTAACTGTGAGGATATTGCCGTAGCCCCTTTTTAAGAGACAGCGAACGATGGACGAACCAGCCATCCCCCTATGACCAGCCACAAAGATTCTATCTTCGGGACGAATGAGCGCTGTCATGGGTTGAGGATCTGCCATGGGCTGGCCAGAACAACGATGGAATTGTACGCTCTGCGTCCGAAAACCCCAGAAAAAATCAGGAGCTGCTCTCGTTTCGGTTCGTTCCCCAAGGACCCTGCTTGACTCAACCTTCTGACTTTCGCTTTCATGGTGCGTTCAATGCAACCACAGGCAGATCGGCCCTGAAGCATGGATCGTTCATTCCGGTTTGCGTTCCTTGGGCCGAGTTCCCTGTTCGGAGCAGTCCATCCCATTTGGCGAACCAGTCGGTGGAGCTTGCATCGCCCAACATCTTGCCGCCCTCGGTCGGATGGTTCCTGGCGGCACCAGATCCACAACCATTTCAGCCAAAGACTTAACGGCCCCAGGCTTTCCCCGTAGGGAACGTAGGTCCTCGCGCATGAACGCCAGCTTTTCGGGATGACTCAACCACTCTGCCGCCTCGGCAGCGATGCCAGCTGGGGTAATGGAACCCACATGCTCTGGAACCACGCTGCGACCCGCTGAGATGTTGGGCCAGGCGAGAAAACCCCGATGCCTCAAGCGCCAGGCTGTCAAGGTCACACCAACGAGCCGCCGCAACAACGGCAGGCGCGCCACCAGCCCCATCCAGCCGTCCCAAGCCTGCATGACCTCCAGGTGCTGGGTTGGTAGAAGCACCAGCATGGGCAACCCCAGAGCCCCCAGTTCCGCAGTATTAGCACCCACCGTGGTCAGGGCCAGAGAGCACTGACTCAACAATGCATGGGCCGGGTGCTCCTGCACCAAAACGATGGCCTGGCCCCCGGCGGTGCGAAGAACGTCACGACCGATGGGGTCTTGGCTGCGCTCCAAAGTGGGTTCACCGCCTCCGAAATGAGTCGTGATCGTATTAGAGAGTCCGCCAAAGGCCATCAGCTCAGCAACGGAGGTGGTTGGGGCCACCGGCAGCAAAAAACGGCATCCTGGCCGCAGGCGGGCCAGACAATCAGCGGTCTGCAGCAAAAACGGCATCCCCACTTGAAGCTTGGCCCGCTTCGAACCCGGCAACAGGGCGACCCACTCCCCCTCGGCCAAGGCGGAATCTTCCGTCTGACCATGGGCGAGATCTGCCATCAAGTCACCGACCACCTGGGCTCGACTGCGCCAGCGGGGGGCTAACCGAGACGAGGCCGCAGAGCCCATCAAGGCCAAGCGATCATTCCAGCGGGGCCAGCGGGCCACCCATTCGGCGTAGGTGATATGGCGATAGCCCAGGCGAGCCGCCAACATGACCGTCCAGAATTGGTCTCCACCGAGAAACACCACCACCCCTTGACGCGGCCAAGGGCCGTGCCGACCGGGCCGCAACAGCAACCACCAGAAGCGGGCTGCGGGCAGAACCCGATCGAAAAGCTCCCAGCGCCTGGCGACCGAAGCTTCCTGGCCTGTGCCATTCGGACAGGGAACCAGTACCAGGTACAGAGCGCAACTGGCATGGGTGTGGCATGGGCGCAGGGCCCACTGCTCATGCAATCTGAGCGCCAAGGGTCTGACCCAGGTGCTCAGCTCACCTGGCCCATTACTCACCAAAAGAATGGCGGCCTCTGCCTGAGAAGACACAGAAACGTTTCGCCGTGGGAGGGTCAAGTCAAAAAAATCATGCGGATGGCGAGACTTGAACTCGCAAGGCCGAAGCCACACGCCCCTCAAACGTGCGTGTCTACCGATTCCACCACATCCGCATTGATGGCTCGAAGACCAGAGAATCTGGTGAGCGAGCTTGTCTAAGCTTGGGCAAAGCCACAAACCCCTATCAATATACTCGCCCATCGGACCCGTCTCCAGCGACTGGCCCCAATGGGGCCCAAGCCTGAGCAGGATCAGCGCTGATACAGTCCCGCATGGTCTGCCACGCTGGACGCGAAAGGGATGCCCATTGGCAAACTGCTGATCGCCAACCGTGGCGAGATTGCCCTGAGGATCCTGCGCACCTGCCGCGAGATGGGCATCGCGACGGTGGCCGTTCACAGCACCGTGGATCGCAACGCCCTGCATGTCCAGCTGGCCGACGAAGCCGTGTGCGTAGGGGAAGCCCCCAGCAGTCGTAGCTATCTGAATATTCCCAACATCCTTGCGGCCGCCACATCCCGGGGGGCCGATGCCATTCACCCCGGGTACGGGTTTTTAGCGGAGAACGCCAATTTTGCTGAAATTTGCCAAGCCCACTCCATCACCTTTGTCGGCCCCTCGCCAGAATCGATCCGAGCCATGGGGGACAAATCCACGGCTAAGCACACGATGCAGCGGGTAGGGGTACCCACCATCCCAGGCAGTGAGGGTCTGCTGGAAACCCCTGAAACCGCAACCAGACTCGCCGAAGCGATGGGATATCCGGTGATGATCAAGGCGACGGCTGGTGGCGGTGGACGGGGCATGCGCCTTGTCGCCTCGGCCGACCAGCTGGAATCCCTGTTCCGGGCGGCCCAGGGGGAGGCCGAGGCGGCCTTCGGGAACCCCGGCCTCTACCTGGAAAAATTCATCGACAGGCCTCGCCATGTTGAAGTGCAGATCCTGGCTGATCGCCATGGGAATGTGGTGCACCTCGGTGAGCGGGACTGCTCTGTGCAGCGGCGCCACCAGAAACTGCTGGAGGAGGCCCCCAGCCCGGGGCTCTCGGCCGATCTGCGCCGGCGGATGGGAGATGCGGCGGTGTCAGCGGCCCGCAGTATCGGCTATGAGGGAGCGGGCACAGTGGAGTTTCTACTGGACCGCAATGGGCATTTCTATTTCATGGAGATGAACACCCGTATTCAGGTGGAGCACCCTGTCACCGAAATGGTGACGGGCATTGATCTGATCGCCGAACAGCTGCGGATTGCCGGCGGTGAACCAATCAGTGTGCTCCAAGATGAGATCAAGATCCATGGCCATGCCATTGAATGTCGTATCAACGCTGAAGACCCAAGTCACAATTTTCGGCCCACACCTGGACGTATCACTGGTTGGTTGCCTCCTGGCGGTCCTGGGGTGAGAGTCGACAGTCATGTTTATACAGGCTATGAAATCCCACCTTTCTACGATTCTTTGATCGGCAAATTGATCGTCTGGGGGGTTGATCGTGATGCCGCCTTGCGACGCCTGCGGCGGGCCTTATCGGAATGTGCCATCACTGGCATCCCCACCACCATCGATTTCCATCTCGCCCTGCTCGATCGGCCGGAATTCCAGCGTGGTGACATCCATACCAAGTTTGTCGAGCAGGAAATGCTCTCCCCCTGAGGGGCTGCGGGGGCCCCTCAGGCAAGGTTGGCGCTGACTTGTCTCAACATCTGGGTGACAAGGCCCTGCTGGCCCACCAGCAGCTCCCTGAGAAGACTGGTGAGGCCCACCCAGATCACGGGCGCCACATCCACGCCGCCGATCGGTTGGATCCAACGGCGAGTCGGGGCCAACAACGGCTCCGTCGGCACCCGAATCCAACGCAGCACGCCCCGTTCGAGGTCGAGCTGGGGATACCAGGTGAGCACGATGCGGAATAAGAACAACAGCGTCCAGAGCCCGAGTACGGCGCCAAGACCAAGTTGGAGCGATTGCAGCGCCGCAGGGGTGGCCGTCACAAAGCTCTATGCGAACAGGATCCGATCGTAGGAAGTCACCGGGCAATGCCTAGGATCGCCTGCGTTCGCAGCGGCCTTACTGCCATGACCCCTTCCCTGAGCAATTTCCTCAGCAGCCTCGTCTATGGCGCCATGATCGTGGTCATCCCCATCTCCATCGCCCTCTTCTTCATCAGCCAGAACGACCGCGTGGATCGGCGCCTCTGAGCCCGAACCAGCGGGAAATTCGACTTGACGTTGCCTAGAGTGGCGACAACATGGAGTCTCGTGAGATCCGACCTTGGTCAACGCCAGCCTAAATTGGGCCAGTATTGTCGGCATCGTGCTGGCGGTAGGTGGAGCATTCCTCTATTTCATGAGGAACTTCAAGCCGGCTCTCGCCAGGGACTACGACGTTTTTTTTGCGGCCGTAGGTCTGCTTTGCGGTGGAATTTTATTCTTCCAAGGCTGGCGACTCGACCCTATTCTTCAGTTCGGCCAATTCCTTCTCGCGGGAACCACTGTTTTTTTCGCTTACGAAAGCGTCAGGTTGCGTGGCATAACCACTGAGCAGGCACGTCGCTCCTCCTTTTTTGATGATGAGGAGCCCCAGCCGTTGCGCAGTCGCGGTGGGAGCGAACTGGGGCGGGACTGGGAACGGGAGCGGGATGTCGACCGTTTCGAGGACCAGGACTCCAGCCGACGCCGGATTCCTACCCGCGAAGAAGAGGATGACTTTTACCGGCCCCGCCGCTCCAGCCGGGCCGCCATTCCTGAACAGGCCGCCAGCCGCATGGGCGAACGCTCTGAAAACTGGGATCCAGAACCCAGGAGAGCTGCGCTGAACGATCCCAGGGACGCCAGTCGCTACCGACCTGCTTCCAGTGCTCGGAGCAGCGGCCAGCAATTCGGCGAACGTCGTCGAGACCGCGATGGCCAACAGGACATCAGGCGAGGTAGCCGTCCCGCACCTGCCACTGATCCAGCCGGCCGATCCAGCCGCCGGCCTACTCCTGCCAGTTCGCCAGCCCCTGCTGGTCTTTCCCCAAGTGGCGTTCCTGAGGGGACTCCCCTGCGCGGCAAACCCAAGGGGGACAATGAGGTGAGTGATGCCGATTTCTCACCCCTGACAGGGACGTCAAGCCCCCGCAGCCGGCCAGAGAGCCCGGTCGTTCCTCCAACGGCCTCCCGTGATTCTCGATCCTCCCGCAGTCCCAGCACCAGGGACAACAGCTCCCGCTTTGACGATTGAAAGTCTGGCTGACACCCCTTGTTCTGCTGGCGATCAACCTTGTTCTGGTGGGCTGCGGCGATCTTGGCTTGCAGCGGCGACGGGCCAGTCCTGCCGGCTTCGCCCTCGGTGGTCACGAACGAGAGCAACCCGCCCTCAGCGGCCAGGGTGAATGGCTGGCAAGTGTTGTTGAGCGCCACGGGCGTCAGACCGTGATGATGCAGGCCCAGCCCTCAGGCGCTGAGGTGCCACTGCCGTTGCTGCGCCGTTTTGAACCCCATGACTCCCCCTCGTTGAGCTGGAACGGCCGCTACCTGGCTCTGGTTGGCCAGGAAGGTGGTAGGAGGCGAGTGTTGATTTTGGATCGAGCCAGCGGCCGCCTGCTGCCCTTACAGCTTCCGGGAGATCTCCAACCCGAACAACTGAGCTTGGCCCCTGATGGACGTCGTTTGGCCCTGGCAGGGATCGCCCGGGGCCGCCGACTGGTTCAGGTGTTCGGCCTGGCCAACCTGATCGAACCGGATCTACCCAGGGGGTTAGCGATCGGCACCATGGCAAACCCCACCCTCCCATGATCAAGTGGAAGTTGAGCCGCGAAGCCTTGCGGCTTGGTTTGATCGCTGGGGGGATGGGGGCACTGACCAGCCTGGCTGGCTGCATGGGGACCGTGCCCCAACCGGTCTTCCCCCTGGATCGGCGCCTGGAGGAGCTGGGCCCCAGCCGAGCCCCAAGCTTGGCTGGGCCCTGGCTGGCCTTGATCTCCCACCGTGATGGCCGGGACCAAGTGGTACTGCTGAATGTGGAAGATCAGCGGCCGGTGCCCCTCCCCGGTCTCAACCGGCCGGATGCCCAGCCGTTGAGTGTGGGGGTGGACGCGAAGGGAGAACGGTTGGCCCTGGTAAGGCAGTTGGAGGGAAGAACCGAATTGCTGGTCTATCGGCGCCGCCTGATGGGCAGCCAGTTGGTCGGCATGAATCCCCCAGGAGTGCCCAGGCGGGTGATGGTGCGGGCGGATGGCCGGGAATTGGCGGTGGAAGTCAGCCGCGATGGCCGCTGGCAAGTCGACCTGATCGCAATTCCCTGACCAGGCCAGGGCCCACCCCCAGTCTCAGGGCACCAGGCCGGCCCAGTGCAGAAACGTGTCGCGGCTGAGGGTTTCGATCAGCACCACTGCTGAAAAACCAAGCATGGCGAAACGGCCATTCACCCTTTCGGCGTAGGCACTCCAGCCGAATTCCGGCACATCACCAGTGGTGGCACTGGTGGCCGGGGGCACCGGCCCAGCGTCTGCGTTGGGTTTGGCGTCGACGTTGTCGACGGGTTCTAAAGGGGTGGAGGGAGTCATCAGGGGCTTCAGCGACCGAATTGATAGCTGGAGGATGGCATCAGACGCCAGGTAGAGGTGCCATCCAACTCCAGCACGGTGTCGTGATAATCGCGCAGGGTGGGGCGATGGCCGACGCTGACAAATCCCATGTCCAGAGCGACGAGCATCCCATAGAGCGCCTGTTCTGTGGCCACGTCCAGGGCACTGGTGGCCTCATCCAGCACGACAAAGCGAGGGGAGTTGAGCAGCAACCTGGCAAAACCAAGGCGCTGTTGCTCGCCCAGAGAAAGCAGCCGGGGCCAATCCTGCTTGATGTCGAGATCGGGATAACGGCGCACCAAATCGGGCAGACGCACCTGTTCGAGAACATGGCGCAACTGGTCATCGCTGAACTTGTCAGGAGATTGGGGGTAGCAGAGCTGCTCCCGCAGGCTGCCCAGCAACATGTAAGGCTTCTGGGGAATGAACATCAGTTCACCCACCGGCGGCCGCTCAACCTGGCCCGCCGCCGCAGTCCAGAGTCCGCTGACCAAACGCAAAAAGGAGGTCTTGCCACAGCCCGAAGGCCCTACCACCAGCAGGCGATCGCCGGGTGCAATTGTCAAGCTGAGATCACGGATCAGGTGGCGGCCACTGCGGGGAGGCACCAGATCAACATGGCGCAGCACAATTGCATCGCTGGACTGACCAGGCCCAACAACCGAAGCTGGGACGGAGGATGGGTCGAGGAGGTCATGACCCCCAGCCAAGGAATCAATCTTGCTTTGGAACCCTTCCAAGCGGCTGATCGACGCCGAGAACGCTGCCAACCGATCAACATTGTTGACGATATAACTCACGGAAAAGAGAACCTGGGAAAAAGCAATGCTGGCCTGACCAAAGACACCAAAATCGACTTCCTTGGCAAAATAGATTGGAGCAATGACTAACCAGGGAAGAAAACGGGAGAAATAATCGTAGGAACGCTGAATAACACTAATCAGAGCCTCCCAGACAATCAGGCGGTTGTAGTTACTGATCGCTCCCCCCAGGCGCCTCTGGGCCTCTTTGCCTTCCTGGGCTTCACCGCGATAAAAAGCAATCGACTCGGCATTGTCACGGATATGAACAAGTCCGTAGCGAAAATCCGCTTCAAGCTTAAGCTGTTGATAATTGAGCGCCACAAGACGTCGACTGGCAAACACAATTAAGGCCGTGCCAGATACCGCGTACGCGAGTAGCAAGAGGGCCAACTTAGAATTAATACTCCAAAGCACCAAAATGAAGCTTACAAAAGTAAGCAAAGCAGAGAGAATCTCCACCGACACACTCAGGCTTGTACTTGTGAAACTTGCCGCGTCCTGGGAGATGCGCTGATCTGGATTGTCGATCTCTTCGCTACTTTCGTCATTGGGATTCAGCTCATAATAAGCACGATTGCTTAAGTAACGTCCCAAAAGGCGCCCGCTTAACCATTCTCGCCACAACAAACCAAGACGGGGAATCAGATAGGCCTGCAACGCCCTGATGGGCAGTGCCAGCATCAGGCAGAAAGCATAGATAGCGACCGTTTTCCAGAAGCCATCCCGGTCGTAAGCCACCAGGGAGTTATCAACATTGCGGGCGACGAAGCTGATGCCGACATTGATGCCATTGATCACCAGAATCAACAGGGCGATCACCCCAAGCAACACCCAGGGAACCCAGCGCCCCTGTCGCAACTGGCCGCGATAAAGCCAGAAACAGAAAACCCCTGCCGCCATCAAGGCCATGAGTAGCCAACCGATCGGGCCGGCCCAAAGGACGGCCACCTGCTGGGGGATACCTGGCAGGAACCGACCCTGCAGCTGGGGAATCAGGGCACCGCTGAGGGCTACGGCCCCCGTCAGCAGTAGCAATGTCAAGCCGACCACGATGGCCAGCAAGGCCGCCAGCAACAGGAGAAAGGCACCCCCTCCGGTCCTTCCCTCTTCCAGGGGAAGGAAGTAGGGCTGGGCAAGCCGCTGCAGTTTGCCCAGCTGTTCGCGCAGGGCCTTGGCGGGATTCATGCACAACGGCGATTTCTGCCATTGTGGCCGCACGCACGGAAGCCGATCGGCCTCAGGGGCGCGGATTATGGGGCGGCACGCTGGCCCACAATCCGCGCCCCGCTGGCAACCTCCGGGGCCAAGCGTGCCGGGATCAGCCTGGGGGCCAGCTCAGGGCGCGGCCGCCGATGACATGGACATGCAGGTGGAAAACGGTCTGACCCGCCTCCGCGCCGCTGTTGATCACGGTGCGCCAACTTTCGAGACCCTCCTGACGAGCCACCTTGGCGGCCACCAACAGCAGATGGCCCAGCAGCGACTGATCCTCAGGACCGGCCTCAGACAACTGGGCGATGGGCTGCCGCGGAATCACCAGGGCATGCACGGGCGCCTGGGGATTGACATCCCGAAAGGCCAGGCAAAGATCGTCGCTGTACAGGACCTCGCAGGGTATTTCGCCCCGCAGGATGCGCCCGAAAATCGTGTCCGCACTGGCGCTCATGGAAGGGGGAACTCCAACGATCGAGGCAACCGCCAGGACCCTGGCGAGAGAGCCATTCTGCCCTTGATGCCTGCAGGGACAGAGGGTGGCACTAATAAGCAAGAGACATTGATTGCTTGCCCCATGGCCTTAGCCCACTGTCATAGCGGCGCCCTGCGGGGGGTGGAAGCGGTCGCCGTCCGGGTTGAGGTGGACATCGGTCCTGGCCTGCCCGGTCTGCAAATGGTGGGCCTGGCTGATGCGGCGGTCCAGGAATCTCGCGAACGGGTGCGGGCCGCCCTGCGCAACAGTGGCCTAAGGATGCCGCTGACGCGGGTGGTCGTGAGCCTGGCCCCAGCGGACCTGCGCAAGGAGGGCCCGGCCTTCGACCTTCCCATCGCCCTCGGACTCCTGCTGGCCAGCGACCAGCTGCCTTCAGAGCGCATGGAAGGGATTTGGAGTGCGGCAGAGCTCGGACTGGACGGCCGCTTGCGGCCGATCCGTGGGGTGCTCACCCTGGCCCTGGCGGCCAGGCGCCTGGGGGCCAGGGGGCTGCTGGTGGCCTCAGGCAATGCCGCCGAGGCTGCCTTGGTGGAAGGGCTGCGGGTGTGGGGCGCCCACGATCTGCCTGGCGCCCTGGAGCAACTGGCCCATCCGGAGCGCACCCTGTGCTTCCCCCACCCCACCAAGGCGCACCCGGCCCCGCCGGGCCTGGACCTGGCGGATGTTTGGGGTCAGGGCCATGGCCGGCGAGCCTTGGAAATCGCCGCCGCTGGAGGCCACCACCTGCTGCTGGTGGGCCCGCCCGGCAGTGGCAAAACCATGCTGGCCCGACGTTTGGCTGGGCTGCTGCCCGCGCTGCCGCGGGAAGAAGCCCTGGAACTAACCCAACTTCATTCCGTGGCCGGGCTGTTGGGGGAGGGCGGAGGACTGATGCGCCAGCGCCCTTTTCGCAGTCCCCACCACAGCTGTTCGGCAGCGGCGTTGGTGGGCGGGGGGAGCCGGCCGCGGCCAGGGGAGCTCAGCCTGGCCCATCGGGGCGTGCTTTTTCTCGACGAACTGACGGAGTTCCGGCGGGAGGTTCTCGACCAGCTCAGGCAACCGTTGGAGGCACGGGAGGTATGGATCTGCCGGGCGCGGGAGCGCTGTCGCTTTCCCTGCGCGATCACCCTGGTGGCCGCCACCAACCCCTGCCCTTGCGGCTGGTGGGGGGATCGGGAGCGGGAATGCCGCTGCCCCGAAGGGGTCAGGCGGCGCTACTGGGGGCGGCTCTCTGGGCCCCTCCTGGATCGCATCGACCTGCAGGTGGTGATGCAGCGGGCCCAGCCCAGGGAACTGGTTTCCGCCCTAGATGTGAGGGGGGAGGCTGGGTCCAGGGGGGGAGAATCAGGGGTAGACGGCCCGGAAACGACGGCCCAGGTGGCTAGACGGGTGAAGACGGCACGAGTGCGGATGATGCGCCGCAACCCAGGGGGCTGCTCCAACAGTGACTTGCCAGCTGGAGACCTCAAGGAGGTGCTGGGTCTGGATCAAACCTGCGTCAACCTTTGGGAAGCCATCATCACGAAGCGGCGTCTTTCAGCCCGCAGCGCCGATCGCATCTTGCGGGTATCGCGCACCCTGGCCGACCTGAAAGGGGCCAGGAGGGTGGGAACCGGGGAGATTTCCGAAGCACTCGGATATCGAAGTTTTGACCTGGCGACACATCAAGAAGGCTGAAGGGTCCAAGCAAACTGGAAGGTTCCAACCTGGGAAATCGTCGGCAATGGGGCACAACTGAAAGGCAATCAAGCGAGAAGCAAGCTTGGCTGCTTACATGGTTCCGCCCTCCGGGAGCAACGATCGGGGGCCGATCCAACGCAGACGGTTCTAGCCCGGAACAATCTTCGGATGTGCGTCCATGGCCAACCGCCTTACTGCAAAGAGCAGGCCCAAAAGGGTGCTGGCGCAAACTCAACGGCGACGGCGACGCTGTTGCGCTTTGCGCTTGTATTTCTCGGTGGGGGTCTCGTGGTGGCGCAGCCGCTTGAGGTCGGCGAAGATGCCCGCCTTGGAGACCTGGCGCTTGAAACGGCGAAGGGCCGATTCAATCCCTTCGTTTTCGCCGACTGTGACCTGGGTCATGAAAGGCTGTGCAAACGCAAACAGTCAGTCAACTTAGCAAGAGAGGGTTTGCCTCATGGGGCGGTGACGGCGCCGCCGCTTGGGGGAGAGGGCCAGGTGGGGCTGTACAGATAGACGTGGCCAAGGTTGCGGCCCTTGAATTGCCGGCGCATCAGCCGCCAACCCGGCTCCAGCTCAAACTTCAAGAAGCCGCCGGCGCTGCCGTAGGTGCGGGCCACCATCATCTCGGGCCCAGCCCCCGCTTGGGTTGGCATGGCCATCAGATAGGTGTCATTGGGACTTCGCACCACGGTGAGGCGATAGCTGGAGGAGAGGTCGCGATCGGCAACCCGCAGCGAATAGCCATTGGCATCGATGTAGCGGGCGCAGACACCGCTGAAATCAAAACTGGCCAGCAGGGGATTCACCGCCGCCGGTCGGCCCTCCGCGACGGCAAAGCAGGGACGCCCTCCCCCCCGCACCTGCTCGTAGATGTTGAGCTGATAACGGCTGCCGCTGCCGATGGGCGCCGCCACCACCAGGAAGCGGCCCTGGTCCAACTCCCCGGCTCCAAACAGGGACTGGCTGCGGGACGGCAGGCCACTGCCAAGGGACGCGATAAGCAGCAGAGTTGAGAGGCTTAGGGCAGGGAATCGGGCGGTGGGAAGGGCCGAGGACAGCATGGAGGCAAGCGGGGAAAGACGAATCGGAAGGAGCTGTATGTGGAGGAGATCCGGCCGTCGGGACCAGGGCTGCCAGGGCCAGGACAGCCGGTGATCAGGCCTGCTGATTGCTGCGGATGGCGAACAGCAAGGCCAGCAGGCAGCCAGGAATGCTGGCTGCCAAAATTAGACGCGTTGTACCAACCCCGAGATCGGGTTGGCCGTAGGCCAGCTCAAACACCGACCCAGTGGCGGCGATGCCGAGCACACAGGCCAGGGCGAGCAGGACGCCGGCCAAAGGTTTCATCGGCATGGGGAAGACTCAGGGCAGTGACTGGACGTGCTCGGGTTCAAAACCATGCTGCCGCAATTCGGTGCTGAGGCTGGCGGTGTCCGTGACCCTATCCACGAACAACACGCCCTCGAGATGGTCCATTTCGTGCTGGATGCAGCGAGCTAGCAGTCCATCGGCCTTGAGGCGCCGGGCGCGGCCCATTTCATCGCGGAAGCTGACCTCAACCACGGACGGGCGCACCACCTGCAGATAGACCCCAGGGATGCTTAGACAACCCTCTTCATAGGTATTGCAGGAGGCCCCGGAGGCGGTGATTTCCGGGTTGATCAGGACCAGCGGCGGGGTCGCCGCCTCTTCCAGATCGAGATCAATGACCAACAACTGCTGATGCACCCCAACCTGGGGAGCCGCCAGGCCGATGCCGCGGGCGGTGTACATGCTGCGCAGCATTTCCCTGGCCAGCTCGCGCACCGCCTCATCCACCTTGCCGATACGGCGAGCCGTCTTGCGAAGCTCCTGCTCCCCGAGGGTATGGATGCGCCGCGAGGGGGCATCGGAGGGTTCCTTGGGCACCAGGATGGACTTGTTGCCCTGCTCGGCATGGCGAGCCATCTGGGCGAAGCTGCGCGCCAAGGAGACACCTGAGACGATGGCGACGATTCTAGGGTCCAGAAGTCGGAGGCACCGGTGACAGCAAGGGGTAAGGGGGCTCCGCTCTCAGCGGCCATGGCCGTGGGATCAGTACCGGTTCCGAAGGAACCCATGCTGGCCCAGGGGCGCCTGTTCTGGTTGGAGCAACGTCCCCAGGAGAACGGTCGCACCACCTTGATGGGCCGAGGGGCCCGGGGCACGCCCCCCCAGGACCTCACCCCCGGCCCGTGGAACCTGCGCAGCCGCATCCATGGCTACGGCGGCGGGGTTTACACGGTGGACGGGACGATCGCTGTGTTCGTGCACGATGGTGATCGCTGTCTTTGGCGACTGGATCTGGCGGTGGGGCTGGCGGTGGGGCTGGAGGTGGGGGCGGTCGGTTCGCCCCGCCGGCTGACAGCGCCTTGGCAGCAGGGGACAAGGGCCTTCAGCGACGGGTTGATCGATCGGGCCCGGGATCGCTGGATCGGCGTGATGGAGCAAGGGGGAAAGGACTTTTGGGTCGCAGTCCCCCTGGGAGGCGGCGAACCCCAAACCCTGCATCGCCCAGCTGACTTCTGCGGCTATCCGGTGCTCAGTCCCTCAGGAACCCATCTGGCCTGGGTCGAATGGCAGCACCCCCACATGAACTGGGAGCGGAGCCGCCTCTGGCTGGGGCGATTTGATGCCCATGGGGCCCTGGCCGACATCCGCCCGATCGCCGGTTCCGATGGGACCGCGCCGGTGCCCATTTCGGTGTTTCAGCCCCTGTGGGTGGGGGAGGATCTGGTGGTGGCCAACGACCGCAGCGGTTGGTGGAATCTGGAGATTCTGCGGGAAGCCGAGCAGCTGGCCATCGGCGCCGAACCCCAATGGCAACCCCTGCTGCCCCTGGAGGCCGAATTCGGGGCGCCCCAGTGGGTCCATGGGCTGCGCACCAGTGCCTGGGACGGCCAGCAACTGGTCGCCGCGGCCTGCCGCCAGGGCCAGTGGCAGGTGGGCAAGGTGCCCATGGGACCCGAGGCGTCCCCAAGTGAGGCCCTCGGGCCCGAAGTCCCTGCGGCCTGGCACCCCTTGGCCCTCCCCTTCGATGACGTGGCTGGCCTCTGCGCCGAGAACGGCACCCTGGTGGCCATCGCCAGCGGGCCCACCGCGACGGCAGGGCTACTGGAGGTGAACCTGGACGACCAGAGCTGGAGCCATACCCCGGCGTCATCGGTCATCGGTCCCCGTGGGGACCAGCAACCGCCACAAGCTCTCTGGTTTGCGGGCGCCTCGGGCAGGCCCACCCACGCCTGGTTCCACCCACCCGAGGGGGGCCGGCACCCGGGAGCGCCCCTGCTGGTGAGGGGCCACAGCGGCCCCACCGGCATGGCCCGCACCGGTCTGAATGCGGCGATTCAGTTCTGGACCAGTCGGGGCTGGGGCGTGTTGGATGTCAATTACGGCGGCTCGACCGGCTTCGGCCGCGCCTATCGGCAGCGACTCGATGGGCAGTGGGGTGTGGTGGATGGGGCAGACCTGATCGCCGCGGCCAAAGCCGTACTGGTCCAGGGCTGGGCGGATCCGCAACGGGTGGCCACCGAAGGGGGCAGCGCGGCGGGGTTTACCGTGCTCTCCGCCCTGGGCCAATCAGACACCTTCAAAGCGGGGGCTTGTCGCTACCCCGTCACCGACCTAGCGGATCTGGTGAAGGTGGGCCACCGCTTCGAGGCCCACTACCTCGATGGGCTGGTGGGCCCCTGGCCCGAGGCGCGGGATCTCTATGCGGCTCGGTCGCCCTTGAACCAGGTGGAGCGGCTGCGCACGCCGCTGATCCTTTTCCACGGCCTTCAAGATGAGGTGGTGCCCGCCTCCCAGAGTGAAAGGCTGGCCTTGGAACTGACCCGGAGGGGGATGCCGGTGGAGCTGCATCTCTTTGCCGAAGAGGGCCATGGCTTTCGCGCCAGCGCCGTACAGGTTCAGGTGCTGGAGGCGACGGAGGCCTTTTTCCGCCGCCACCTGAACCTTTGATGCCCTTCCTGGAATTACCTGAAACCAGCCGCACCTTCGCGTTCCTGGCCCGTCCGCTGCTGCCGCTGGCACTCCTGGCGGCGCTGTTGGTATTGGGCCGCTGGATCGGCAAGGGCATTCAGATGAAGCGCCTGGGCCTGCCCGAGTCCCTACTGGCCGGGGGTCTCGGGCTGCTGCTGGCCCCTGGAAGCCCACTACCGCTGCTGCCGGCGGCGGTGATCTCTTTCTGGGCTGATCTGCCGCTGGCCCTGTTGACCTTGGTCTTCGGCTCCTTGCTGGTGGCCAAACCCCTGCCCAAGCTCGGTCCCCTCTGGCGGCCGCTGCGGGCCCAGATCCTGCTGGCCCTTGTCCTGGCCTTCGGCCAGTTCCTGGTGGGGGCGCTGGTGGTGGGACTGGTGCTGCAACCATGGCTGGGGTTGAGTCCGGTGATGGCCTGCCTGATCGAGGTGGCCTTCGAAGGGGGCCATGGATCAGCGGCGGCCATGGGCCCGACCTATGAGCGTCTCGGACTGGAGGGGGGCCAGGACCTGGGCCTGGCCATGGCAACGGTGGGTCTTTTGACGGCCAGCCTGGTGGGCGGGCTCCTGGTGGTGTGGGGTCGTGGGCACGGCTGGCTTGCTATTCCATCCCCAGGCGAAGCCCAGCTGGCCGAAACGCTGCAGGCTTCGGGCGCCCTGGAGAATCCGGGCGCAAGTGCTGGCAATGGCCCAGCGACTCCTGATGCCGAACCCTCCTCTCCGGCACCAGCCGTGGACGCCGAGCCTGGGTCCCAGGCCATGCCAGCCCGCTGGCTGGCGAATCTGGGCCTGGCAGGGGTGGCCGTTGCCCTGGGCTGGGGGGCCCAGCTGCTGCTGGGGCTGGCGGCCGATCGGTTAGGGGGAGGCGTGGCTGTTGTGGTGAGCGCCCTGCCGGTGTTTCCACTGGCCCTGCTCGGTTCTCTGCTGGTGCGCTGGGTACTCGAAAGGTGGAACCTGACGGACTGGGCCTCGGTGCCGGTGCAACAACGCATCGGCACCTTGGCGGCGGATCTGCTGATTGTGGCCGCCACCGCCTCCCTGGACCTGGGACTACTGGTTCGGGGCTGGCAGCCGCTGCTGGCCCTGTCCCTGGCAGGGCTGGCCTGGAATTTGGGCGTGGTGGTCCTGCTGGGGCGCCGCCTGATGCCGGCGCCATGGTTTGAACGCAGCCTGGTGGAATTTGGCCAAGCGACCGGGGTGGTAGCCAGTGGCCTGTTGCTGTTGCAGATGGCCGAAGCGGAGGGCCGAACCGAGGTGCTGACTCCGTTTTCGATCAAACAGCTGCTGCTGCAGCCCCTGCTGGCGGGCGGGCTGATCACGGTGGCGGCGCCACTGGCGGTGGACAGCTGGGGCCTACTGGCCTGGGGAGGCCTGTGCCTGGCGGTGGTACTGGGCGCCGGGGGCCTGGGTCTATGGCTGGCCAAGGTGGAAGCCTGAGGCCAGAGGCCTGAAGCAGTTAGCGCACCATGGCGGGCACGTTGCCGCCATCGACTGTGAGCACGGCGCCGGTGGTGCGTTCCATGCCGGCCAGGGCCACAAAGGCGGCGGCCACATCAACGGCCCGCACCTCAGCGCCGAGCAGGTTGCCGCCCATGTAGGCGGCCTCGCTGATGCCACGGGCGGCGGCCCGATCACGAATCATGGCGTCATCCAGGAGGCCGGAGCGGATGCGATCGGCATTGATGGCGTTGACGCGCACGCCGTCATCGCCGCCCTCAAGGGCGTATTGGCGCATGAGGGCGAGCAGGGCGGCCTTGCTGGTGCCATAGGCACCGAAGTTGGCGCCGGGGTTGAGAGCCTGCTTGCTGACGTTGAACAGCAGCTGGCCGCCCAGCCGACCGCAGGTCGCAGCTTGGCTGTTGCTGGCACTGGAAGACCGGTCTTGGGCGCGGAACACGGCCATCGCCGCCTGGGCGACGGACTGGTGGGAGAAGAAATTGAGCTCGAAGCTGCTGCGCAGCACCGCGTCGGGCAGATCGGCCATGGCGCCGGTCCAGGCGGCTCCGGCATTGCTGACGACGATGTCGACCCCACCGAAGTGCGAACAGCAGCGATCGAAGGCGGCCCACACCGCAGCGGGGTCGGTGACATCGCAACACCAGCCGATGGCGCGGGGGCCACAGGCGGCGGCCACAGCGGCGGCGCGCTCACCATCGAGGTCGATCACGGCCAGGTCGGCGCCGGCGGCGGCAAAGGCCCGAGCCACAGCTTCGCCAATGGCCCCGCCGCCGCCGGTGACCAACACCACCTTACGGGCCAGGGGCTTCTCGGCGGCCTTGGCCAACTTGGCCTGCTCCAGGCTCCAATACTCCATATCAAAAGTGGCGTCCTCATTGACGGGCTGGAAGCGGCCGATGCTCTCGGCCGCAACCAAAGTGGTGGCCCAGGCTTCGGCAATGTCGGCGGTCACAGCGGCATCGGCGGCGGAGCGGCCCACACCGATCAGGCCGTGGCCGGGCAAGGCCAGCAGGCGAGGCAGGGGATCGAGAGGGGTTTTGCCGCCGCCGACGCGCTGGTTCTGACGAGCGAAATAGGCCCTGTAGTCGGCCAGATAGGTGGCCAGGGCCGCCTCCACCTGGGTGCTCCAGGCGGCTAGAGCCCCTGGATCAACGGCTTCCCGGTCGGCGGCAGGGGGGGGAAGGGGCAGCACCAGGGGGCAGGCCTTGGTGCGGATCACATGGTCGGGGGTGGCCACGCCCCGACTGGCCCAGTCCGGCAAACGGGCGTCATCCACCACGGCGCGGGTCAGGGGGGTGTCGCGCAGCGCCAAGAGCCAATGGGCGGGGAAGCCGGCGGTGACGGCGGCCCGGCCCAAGGCCCCCCGCAGGATCGGCAGCAACGCCGCCGCAGGGGCCGGGCGCTCCGGCAGGGCCACCGTCTGGAGCGTGCGCTGACCCTGCCCCAGGCGTTCTTCGGCCCTCCGCACCAGCTCGATCATGCGGCTGTAGCTCTGCTCAGCCGTGGCGCCAAAAGAAAAGAGACCGTGCTGCAGCAGCACCAGACCTTCCAGCTCGCCCTCCCCCTGGGCAAGACGCCGGGCCTCTGCGGCTTCCCAAGCAGCGGCACAGGCCTTGGCCAGGGCAAAACCGGGCATCACATAGGGCACCAGGGCGACCCGCTCCCCATAGACCTCGCGGCACACCTGGGCCGCATCGCTCTGGTCGGCGAGGGCCAGCAGGGCCGTGGAATGGGTGTGATCGACAAAGGTGTGGGGCAGGAAGGCATGCAGCAGGGCCTCCACCGAGGGGTTGGGGGCTGCGGGATTGATCAGGTTCTGGCGTTGGGCGGCCACCATCGCCTCATCGCTGAGGGCGTTGAGGGCCCGCAGAGCGCGCAGGGGTTCAAGGCGCACCGCCGGGTGGCCTGGGGGCTCAATGGTGCCCAGGTCCCAGCCACTGCCCTTGACACAGAGAACGGAGATCGGCTCTCCGAACAGGCCCACCACGGTGGTCTTGACGGAAGTATTGCCACCGCCATGGAGCACCAACTGGGGATCCGCCCCCAGCAGGCGGGCGCTATAGGTGCGCAGGGCCAGATCGGGGCCCACTCCCTGGGCCCCATAACGGGCGATCGCCTCCTGGGCGTCGCTGTCCGACCAACGGTTTTGGACGGGCATGGCGGGGGAGCTGCTGGGGCAAAAGGCTAGGGGGCATGGGGGCAGGCATCTCCCCGGGCCATCACCACAAGGCTGGTGTTGCGTTGTTCGGGGCAATGACAGTGTGCGGCTGGGCAGGCACGGGGCCTTTACCCTGGGCGCTAGCAGGGGCTCATGGGCCAACCTGCCGGGCTCGGGGTCGGCAACCCCATGAAAAAAGAGTCTAAAAAAGCAAGAAGTCTGTCTAATCTGAACGGGGAGTCCCTAGCTCCCACCGGCCAAACGTCCCCAGATTCTTCACATCGCTCCATGGCGCTGCGCACGCTGCTTTTCCTGATCACCAACCTGGCGGTGATGCTCACGATCTCGTTGATCTTGAGTGTGCTCACGGCCATTGGCTTACTCCCCCCGGATCTGCCGCTGTTACCGCTTTTGATTGGTTCGTTTTTCTGGGGCGTGGTGGGGGCCTGGATCTCCCTGCAGTTTTCCGCCGAATCGGCCAAGCGGATGATGGGCATCCAGCTGGTGGGACCAGGGGGCGGCGGAAGCGATCGCTGGCTCAACGACACGGTGGCGGGGCTGGCCCAGCGGGCCGGGGTGCCGATGCCCGAGGTAGGCATCTATGAATCTCCCGAATGGAACGCCTTCGCCACCGGCCCCTCCCCCAGTCGGGCGTTGGTGGCGGTGTCCACCGGCATCCTGCAGGGCATGCCCGAACCCGAACTGGAAGCGGTACTGGCCCATGAGATGAGCCATGTCAGCAATGGTGACATGGTGACGATGACCCTGCTACAGGGGGTGATCAACGCCTTCGTGATGTTCCTGTCGCGGGCGGTGGTGTTTCTACTTCCCAATCGCTCTAACGAAGAAGGGCGTCAATACGGACCACCCCCAACAATGCTGCTGGTCTGGCCGCTGGAAATTCTATTGGGGGTGTTGGGTTCCCTGGTAACAGCTTGGTTCTCCAGGCACCGGGAATACCGGGCCGACGCTGGGGCCGCCCGCCTGACAGACCCCGAAACCATGGCCAGCGCCCTGGCCCGACTCGGCAATATGGAAAATCTTCAGGATCCCCGCGACGAACCCACCCTGGCGACCCTCAAAATCAACGAACCGCCAGGATTCCTGCGCCTGTTCGCCAGCCACCCGCCGATCGAGAAGCGCATCCGGGCCCTGCGCCAGATCAGCCCAAAATCCAGTCTTTTCTGATGCCCTTCCCCTTAGCAACGCTGCCACAGAACCCTTAGATTTTGGGGAGAACTTTGGGGGGGAGTAATTTTCCTTGGCCCAGCAAGCAAAAGCCTCTCCTCTGATGAACAACTGGGGCACCAAAGCGGTGAACCCATGGCCGCTCCATGCCCAGATTGCGCAAGGGGAGTGGGAGGGGGCTAGTTAAAATTGATTGTAGTGAATTGTTTTCATCGGCCAGAATGAATAGCATCTTCTCCATAGCCTTAAAGTAGATTTGCAAAATCGACTTGAATGATCTTCCAGCTTAAATCATACAGCTGATTCAATCAAAATGTTGATAGGACGAACAATATTGATTTTAGGCCCGGTTCTTTGGCGCCCTCAGAGGAGATAAATTATCCCAAAAAGAACGACCCAAATTCCATCCACAAAATGCCAATACAATTCAGCTGCTTCCAGGCCAAAATGAGATTCTCGGTTGATCGAACCGCCTGCCCTCGCCTGCCACCAAACGATCAGAATCATCATGACACCAAGGGACACATGCAAACCATGAAAACCGGTCAAAACATAGAAAGTGCTGGCAAAAAGATTGGACGTTAGTCCAAAGGGTAACTTGAAATATTCCAGCATCTGACTCGCCAAAAAGGCTGCACCCATCGCTGCAGTGATCAATAACCACAAGCGACAGCCAAAGCCTTCGCCTAGGCGCAACTGCCGAGCCGCCCGGTGGAACGTGAAGCTGCTGGCCACCAACAGGGCCGTGTTGATGCTAGGAAGCAAAAGCTCAAGTTCATAAATACCACCTGGTGGCAGGGGATTGACGGCCCGAAAAGTGAGATAGGCCGCAAACAATCCGGCAAAGGTCATGCCATCACCGACAAGAAATAGCACCAGACCGAACATCCGGAAATCGCCGTGGTGCTCTTCGTGATCGCCTGCGGGTGGGTGCTGGTCGCTGGAGGACTGCAGCTCTGGGGTCGACTCGATCGCCTGAGTCGTTGTGGTGCTGGTGGTGCTGGAAGCGGAAGAAAGACTGGTCATGGGGTGGTCTCCACAAGTCCATAGCCGTAGGGATGTTCCACGTGGGGAGCGGCTCCAGCCCAGTTCTCTACCGGGGGAGGTGAGCTGGTGAGCCACTCCGGCGTCAGGGCGCGCCAGGGATTGTCCCCTGCCACCCGGCCACGCCAGGCGCTGTGAAAGACATTGATGAGAAATGGCAAGGTGCTGAGGGCCATCAAGAGAGCACCGACGCTGCTGACTTGATTCATCAGGGTGAACTGGGGGTCGTACTCCGAGACACGACGTGGCATGCCGTTCATTCCCAGCCAGTGCTGGGGCCCAAAGCAAAGATTGAAGCCGACAAATGTGAGGACGAAATGGAGCATACCCAGAGGTTCATTCAGCATGCGACCAGTAAATTTTGGATACCAGTGATAAATAGCACTGAAGATAATAAATACGGTACCCCCATAAACAATATAATGGAAATGGGCTACAACAAAATAGGTATCATGCACATGAATATCAAATGGGACCTGGGCTAAGGCCACACCGGTGATGCCACCAAGTACAAAATTAACAATAAAAGCACAGGCAAAAAGTATGGTACTATTCAGGGCAATCTTGCCGCCCCACAGGGTTGCCAACCAATTAAAGAATTTGATACCTGTCGGAACGGCAATGAAGGAAGTGGCAATCGTGAAAAACAGACGCATCCAGGGAGGGGTGCCACTGGTGAACATGTGATGAGCCCATACGATGAGGCCAAGAAAAACAATTGCCAAAATCGAATAAACCATGGTGGTGTAGCCAAAAAGTGGCTTGCGAGCATGGACCGGCAAAATCTCACTGACGAGGCCAAAGGCTGGCAAGACCATGATATAAACAGCAGGATGGGAATAAAACCAGAAAAGATGTTGATAAACAACCGCATTTCCCCCAATAGTAGGATTAAAGAATCCAGTATGGGCGACAATATCAAAGGCCAGCATCACCAGAGTTCCGGCCAAAACAGGGGTGGATAGCACCACCAAAATACTGGTGCCTAGCATGGCCCAGCAATACATCGGTAATTGCATCATTTTCAAACCGGGTCGTCGCAATTTCAGGATCGTCACAATGAAATTGATGCCACCTAGAATTGAACTTCCCCCCAAAAGCAAAACGCTGAAGATCCAGATCAACTGTCCCAAGGCGGGCGTCCTCAGGCTGAGCGGGGGATAGGCGGTCCAGCCAGACTGAGAAGCCCCACCGATAAAAAAGCTAGCAATCAGGAGGAGACCAGCGGGTGGAATCATCCAGAAGGCAACAGCATTGAGCCGGGGGAATGCCATGTCTCGGGCGCCGACGTAAAAAGGAATCAGATAATTACCGAAGGCGCCATTTACCACAGGCACGATCCAGAGAAAAATCATGATCGTGCCGTGCATTGTAAGAACTTCGTTATAAACTTCACGACTAAGATAATCGGAAATAGGGGTGGCCAACTCCGTGCGGATCATGCCCGCCAAGACACCACCTACCAAATAAAACAAAAATCCGGTAACCATATACTGAATACCAACGACCTTGTGATCAAGGCTGAAACTCAAATACCGTAGCCAACTGCCATGGTTTGGAATCAGGGAAGAAGGTAGTTCTGTGGTGGATTCCATGGCCAGATGGTTGGTGGGTTAGGCGACAGGGGGGGTGTTTTTTGTGAGCCATTGATCAAAGGCCCCGCGGTCGTGAACCACCACAGAGGTGCGCATGCCACCGTGATAGGGACCGCAGAGCTCGGCACAGATGATCGGATAGGTACCAGGGCGATTGGCGGTGAAAGTGAGAACCGTAGGCTGGCCAGGAATGATGTCCTGCTTGATGCGGAACTGGGGAACCCAGAAAGCATGGATGACATCGTTGGCCTTCATCCGCAACTCCACCCTCTCACCTTCGGGTACATGAAGTTCTCCCGTGGTTATATTGCCGTCGGGATAGTGAAAAATGAAGGCGAATTGGAGGGCTGTTACATCAACGGTCAAATCAGCACTTTCACCTGAGACGGTGCTGATACCACCCCAGACGCGATCTCCAGAGCCGGGATCGCTAGCAGGCATCGCATGCATGACGCTGTGGTCGGCCAGCGGAGCCATGCCCCCCATCCGCTCATAAATGTTGTAGCTGTAAAGACCGACAAACAAAACAACCACGGCGGGAATGGCTGTCCAAACAATTTCCAAAGGCAAATTTCCCTCGATGGCCGCTCCGTCGCCCAGGTCGCCCGCTGGGCGGCGAAAACGCACCAAGCTGTAGACCAACATTCCACAGATTCCTAAAAACAGCATTGTGCCGATGCTGAACAAAACTTGAAACAATTCGTCATAAACGGGGGCATTGACACTGGCCTGGAGCGGCAACATGTCAACCCTTTGGCCCACCGCCAGTCCGACCAGGATGAGGCCAACGGAGACCAAAAAAGTGATCACCGAGGCGCGGAAGGTCAAGATGTTAAACAAATTGGGAATCAAGCCTATACAAACGGGAATCCAACTGCTGGGCTGGCGGCTCAATATGTGGAAAAGCTGATCGGAAGGGACTCCCTTGGGGGCACTTCAGCCGCCTGCGGCAAAAGTAAACAACAGGACGAGCGAGAGGACCATGCCAGGCAGGAGCAAAAGCACCAACTGGCCCAAATCGTGAAGAGTCATGTCCAGAGGGCACGGGGTCCCAAGCCTAATCAAGTCGCCGTCTTGAGAATAGATGTTGATTTCTTGGCCCAAGGCGACCGAACCTTCCTTAGCTGGGGGAGTTCCCCTCCCGATCCGCCATGGAGCGTCCGCAGGCCTACCAGTTCCGTTGTACCCTCACCTTTGGGGACATCTACGCCCAGATCATCGTCTGGCTGTTGGTGATCTTCGTCAGCCTGGCGGCCGGGCTGGCACTGATGGGGGCTAACAACCCGATTTTCGCCCTGGTGGTGGTCGGCATGATCTTCGTGTTGTCCCTGCCCTTCCTGCTCTTCGCCTTCATCACCACCCTGCTCAACCACATCGCCCTGGACCCCGCCCCAAACCAGGAGCAACCCTCATGAGCTGTCGCCAGCCCCCTTGGCAACTGACCGAGCAAACCATTTAAGTGCGGGAGGGCCTAAGGGATGGCTTGCATCGGCACGCTACAGGTAGCGTGCCGATCTGGTTTTTTCCTGGCCTTCCGGCAAGAAAACCCGCCATGCCAGAGGCCAAGGTCCCAATTGCCATCGTGATGATTAAACCGGGCTTACCCAATCCCCCCCCTACCAGCAAAGTTGTCCGCCCAGTGCGACCGATTCACCAGGGGGCAAAACCGTGAGTGATAAAATTGCATTAATAACTTTTACTGCGGGCTGAGATCCGCCAGCGGATGAGCCTGCCTAACTGTGAAAGCGTTGCTGAAATCGCCAGTTCCACAAGGGTGAACGCTCAGACCCTTTACAGCTAGCGCCATCGCTGCAAGCAGGAAATCCAGTTAGCACCTGCCTCCGGTAAGGCACCTGAACAACGGAGCGTTTCCGACAAGCTAGCAGCCCTTAATCCATTCTAGGGATTGAACGGCGCTGACCTCGGTGCTTATTGCCGTGAGCGAAGACTGTTTCCCGAACAACTTGCCCATTGGCGGCGGGTGGAAGAGGATACCAACAACCAGACGGGGCTTAGCTTGAGCGATCAGAAAGAGGTGCAGCGCCAGACGCAGTAATTAATTCGACAAAATCAACGTCTAGATTGTAAACAACAGAAAAAGTAGAAGGCCCTTCCTGGTGCTGCAAGGTTGGAACGGGAACGCTTCCGCGAAGCGGTTGGTCACAAAAAAACTCAATATACTGACCACTAAATGAGGAGGCCTGATTACGATGCAGACTCGAGCTAATGCGATAGGTTGAGATTGCCCCAATGGTCGATATTGATGCTGATTGTGATGCTGATGCTCTAAACTTTTCGCTGTACTAGCAAGCATCTGAACCTTCTTCCTGCATGCGATCTAGATTTTCATCCCAGACCCCAGCATCCTGCTAGCTTTGGCTTCCTTGTTCTCCCCGCGGCTTTTATGGTACTAATTTTACGCATAGGTCTTCAGCTAGGGTACAGGAACGAGAGTCTCATCGATGATCTGACCACCTGTCCTGCGACGAAGGCTCAGCGGGGATGTATTTCGCTAAGGCTGTCCCGCCCCCTGATTACGGATACGACTACGTAAACTACGGCTGAAAGCTAAAGCTGCGGCGGCGCCTGCTAAGGGCAACGGCCCCGGAACACTGGTGGAAGGGGGCAATAATGGCGTGGCGTTAAAATTATCAATCGAGAGAACGCCGTTATCACCGACGTTGTCAGAGGTTGTAACACGAAAGCCCAAGTTCTCGCCAGGTGCTAGCAGGATGTTGGCTAAGTTGCCAAAGCTTCCGTCTACGCTGGTAAGAGTTATTTCAGTCGCCCCCACGAGGTAAGACGCTGTCTGATTGTTGGCTCCTGGTGCATAGGTGGTAAAAGACCAGCCGAAGGCTAGCTGGGCAGATTGAGCACCATTTGTTAGGTACCAAGTGGTGGTGCGAAGTGTGTTTTGAACGCCGCCTCCGAAAAATCCGGAGACGGACCCCACCACATCGACGGCACCGGTGTTGGGGTCAATGTTCTCGACGCAGGCCACCTCATTGACCACCGAACAAGTGTACTGAGTGCTGTTACGGCTCTGGTCTGGATTGGTGTTGGTGAGAATCCAATTGACTGGATCAAAGCTGCCGGAAAAGCCGGCAGCCTTAGCGCCTGCCGGCAAGAGGCAGCTGCTGATCAAGGTAAGGGAGGCGCCAATAATAGGAGAGAGCCGGCGTCGGAGCTGAATGGCTGAGGTCATCGTCATTGTTGTGGAAAGCATGGGAGTGGGAATCGCGTGGGGCTTGGTGGAGATGGAGGTTGACAGACGGTGGTGCCAGATGGCGATAGGGTCGTTAGAAAGTGGAGAAGAGCAGGCTGGGTGTGATTGAACCGGTCGCATAGTTGAAACTAAAACCGGTTACATTAATCAGCAGATCCGAGCTGCTGCTGAAGGCGGCATTGCTGTCGTTGACGGCTACAAACCACTGGCGTACCTGTTCAGGGGGCGGGACTGCTCACTGCGAACTTCAGCCCTGTTGAACTCTTGACGGAAGATTGATTCCTGGTTGCATCTCAGGCAGAGACCGCCTGTGATGAGCACCACTCCTGCCGGGATTTCAGAAGCGGACT
>JAPLIC010000039.1 GCA_026389315.1 Cyanobacteriota bacterium | reverse complement strand
GGGTTCCAGGGACGGAAGGTTTTGGGCTTGCGCATAGCCCATTCTCTCGCTCGTATCCATTGCTGTCACTGGGATTTGGGCAGATTGGAGGTCGTCTGTGGAGAAGTGGGTGGTGGGGTTATGTGCGACAGGCTCCTAGGGCGGCAACGAGGAGAGGGATTTCCGAGTTGCTGATGAACGGCGTCGCTGACAATGGCTGGGATGTCGACCTCTCCGCCAGGCGGCAGCGCCAGCCTGGCATTTCCGTCCAACTACAGCCGGAAGATCGGATATAATCCGATGATGCCCCTAGAAACAGACAAATTTAGCCACCCGCTCGGCAGGTTCGGCGCGGTGCCCCTGACCCGTGCAGCGTTGGATGAGGTGTTGCAGAGCTACAGGCGCCCGAACGACAAGGTGAGTGAGTGGCTGCGGGAGGGAGCCCTACAGCATCTGCGGCGCGGTCTGTATCTTGCAGGCCCTGGCCTGCGAAAGGCATCGGCCTGTCTGCCGCTGGTGGCCAATCACCTCTATGGCCCGTCCACGGTGTCGCTCGACTTCGCTCTGGCGTGGCATGGACTGATCCCCGAGGGGGTGGCGGAGATCACGTCGGTCACACCCAAGGACAGCCGCAACTTTGCAAACTCCTTGGGGCGCTTCACCTACAGGCATCTGCCGCTGCCTTATTACACGATCGGCCAAAGCCTGGGTGAAAACACCGAGGGGTTGGGGTTTGTGATCGCCAGCCCCACCAAGGCTCTCTGCGACCGGCTGGTGCTGAGCCGTGAGCTACCGCTGTTCTCAAGAATGGCGATGAGGCAGTGGCTGTTGGAGGATCTCCGGATAGATCCTGATTGCTTGGCTACCTTGAGCCTTGCCGAAATCGGGCTCTGCATGGAGAAAGGGTTCAAGCAGCGACAGCTGGGAACTCTGCGAGCAGTGATCAAGAGCATGCAGCCAGAGGAAGGCGCATGAACGACAGCGGCATCAGCCCGATCGTTGAGCAGATGCTGCGTCGGGTGTCACCGTCGAGCGAGGGCGCACCAAGCCAGGCCTTGCGTGAGGTAATGCAAGAGGTGGCGTTGGTTGGGTTACAGCGGCATGGATTCTTCTCAAAAGCCGCATTTTATGGGGGTACCTGTCTGAGGATGTTTCATCAACTGCCACGATTTTCGGAGGATCTGGACTTTTCTCTGCTGAATTCAGAGCCCTCATTTGCCCTGCAGCCCTACTTGCAAGGCCTGGACGAAGAATTCCGGGCGCTTGGGATTGAGGTGAGCATTCGCGAGAAGACGAAGCAGATCAGCACAGCGATTGCTTCAGCTTTTCTCAAACCCAGCACAACGATGGTGCAGCTGGCCTGGAGCGGCACTGGATCGCTCAAAATCAAGTTGGAGGTGGACACAGATCCGCCGCTTGGTTTCAAGACTGACGAGCAGCTTCTATTGCAACCCTATGCTTGCTATGTGAAGTGCTTCTGCCTGCCAGATCTTTTTGCTGGCAAAATGCATGCCGTGCTGTTTCGAAAATGGCAGCAGCGCGTCAAAGGACGTGACTGGTTTGATCTCGAATGGTATATCCGCAATGGAACCGCCCTTCATCTCGATCATCTAGGTGAACGGGCCCGTCAGAGCGGCCACTGGCCTGGGGATCAACCCTTCACATCGGAATCTCTTCACAGACTTCTAGCGCAACGTATCGCCAACCTGAATGTGGCTAACGCCCGCATCGACATCGAGCGTTTCATCGCAAACTCGCAGCCGCTGCAGATCTGGTCTAAGTCCTATTTTCAGGATCTTATCCAACAGCTTGACCTGTGCTGAACATCAGGCAACAAGGTTGCCTCCACTCTGCTGGCTGAGCTGCGGTCATTGAAGGTGGCTTCAGTTGAAATACCCAGATTCTTCCAGCAACAGGGCGAGGGTTTCGCTCAGTTGCAGTCGGTTGCGGGGGGAATCGGCGAGGAGGAATCGGCATTGAGCAACAGCGAGTCGAGCTTGGATTCGAGCGCGGCGAGACGTGCATTCTCGATCTTCAGCTGAGCGGTTTCGTTCCTCAATCGCGCTGTTTCTCGCCTCGATTCGATCGCGTTGATCTGCGCATCGAGCGTTGGATGCCAATTTAACCTCGCCAACAAGCGCCGCCAGGGCGGCAAGGAGGAGAGGAATTCCGATTTGCTGATTAACCGCGACGCTGTCATGGGCGGGGATGTCGACATGGCTGTAGGAGGTGAAGAAGGTGATCAGGACCACCAAGCTGCCGGCCAGCAGAGCCGCCAAGCCGGATTGATCCAGCCACGGGATTGGCTCCTCTGTAGTGAGATCCTTCTTTGCTTCCATCACCGTAGCGAGCGCGATCCGAAGCGGTCCATCGATGGTACGCATGTACCCATGGGGCTGGCATCCGTGGAATTACGGATTCGTGGTGCCTGGACGACGCCTCGCAAAGCCTTCCGTTCAGCCGCCGAAGGGATTGATCAGGCTGATCGTGGTGTCATCGAAGTGGCGCAGGTTGCGGGTCGCCAGCTGAGCCTCGCGGGCGAGGGCGATGCCGGCGATCAGGGTGTCGCGCAGATCGATGCTGCGGCCGTTAGCGCGGCGGGCGGCCGCCAGGAGAGCGGCCCGCTGCGAGGCAAGGGCATCGAGCGGGGCAACCCGCTCCGCGATCAGCTGATCAAGCAGGGTCTGCACACCCTCCTGCAGGAGGCGCCTGCGGCCTGGATCGGGATGGATCGCAGCCCCGTAGCGCAGCTCGAACACCACCACACTGGGCAACCAGATCTCAGCTGCGCTCTGCTGATCAAGCCACTGCACCACAGCGGGGTCCGGATGCTTCTGCATCAAGGCCGAAACCACGTTGGTATCCAGCAGGATCACGGCTCCAGGAGGCCGGCCTGGGGCTCCTCACCTCGCCATTCGGGGATCGGCAGCTCCAAGGCCGCATCGGCAAAGAGTGCCGCGATGGCGGAACCCAGCCCTGCAGAGAACGTCATCCCGGATTCTTCCTGGACAACCTTGCCAAGGATCTGACGCACCTCCTCCTCCATGCTGAGTCCGTGGCGGCGGGCGCGGCGCTGCAAGGCTTCCTTGACTGCCGGCTCGAGGTGGCGCACCAGCAACTGGGCCATGGATCAAACAAGTGCTGATATCACGCTAGCAGCGTGCCAAGGCGGTGGCGCGATGACCACTAGGTCAAGGTTCAACCAGCGCCGCCAGGGCGGCAAGGAGGTGAGGAAGTCCGATTTGCTGATGGACCGCGACGCTGGCATGGGCGGGGATGTCAACATGGGTATGGGTGGTGAAGAAGCCAATAGAGAAACAAGCAAAGGGGGCCTCGTCGGGCAGATGCGGTTGATGATCAGCGGTGCCTGCTCCACCGCTCCGGCCCGCTGGGCTGGTTCAGGCGGCCCAGATCTCCTCTATCAGAAGCTGGAGATCCTGGAATGGGGCGCCGGCTTCCAGCAGCTGGAGATTGTTGAACCGTTGGGGCTCACCGTCGGCTGACCACACCTCCACGGCTCGCTGCTCGGGCAGCAGAAGCCAGCCGAGGCGTGCACCATTGCGTTGATAGATGTCCATCTTGCGGCGCAAAGCCGTGATGCCGCGTACACCTTCGTCGCTGGGACTCGCCAGCTCCAACACCAGATCCGGACAGAGTGGCGCGAAACCACGCCGCTGCTCGGCGCTGAGCGCCTGCCAGCGATGGAGGGCTACCAATGAGGCAGCGGGGCTTGGCACCGAGCCGTCGGGCAGACGAAACCCACTGGAGCTGCCGAACACCTTCCATCCGCCGTGCTGATCAGCCCAGAGAAGCAAGCGCATTTCGAGCCGGGTGTTGCTGGCTGCTGTTTCACTGCCTGTGGGCGTTATCACGATCAGGCTGCCGTCGGCAGCGAGTTCCGGGACCGCCTCACGATTCTCGGCGCAGACCAGGGCGAACTGCTCGGGTGTGAGCCGCAGCTGAGGCGGAAAACGCAGTGGCGCGAGGCCATCGGCGCCAGTGGTGGCTTCCGGCGCAGCAGGGATGGAGGAGAGGGTCATCACCCCAGCCTCGTGGATCATTTCAATGTAGGCCGGTTAGGCGCGGGGAGGGCCTGACTACACCTTGCAACGCCAGCCGGAGCCAGTCGCCTGGGGGCCGGAGGAGTCATAACACTTCAGCGGACGCTACCGGCTGGCGGGGCTCCAGCTGTTTCAAGGCCGCGTAGACCTGCTCCGAGAGCAATACCGCCAAGGGTGTGTCGTGCCTCGAAATATAGATTATTTACCCAGTTTACACTGCCTTGAGCTGCTTGGCGAAGCGCGCCTTCGCATCGGAGAGGGGATAAGCATCCATCACGGCTGAGCGTATTAAATTTGACCAGAACATGCCAACAGCAACAGCCTTCCGGCCTGGGCCACATCTACCTGCTGCGGGGCCCGAGACCGTAACCTGCAATACCCGCGCCATGGACAGACAGAGCGAGTGGTGGTGTTGCCAACGCAGGCCCCCCGCCACCCGGTGCCGTAAGGTCGGTAGCGAGGAGCTGGCACCGATGCGGCTTTAATGGCGACATAAAAAAGGTTAAGATGGTAAAGTTGATTCTTAGGATTCTATTTTACACAAATCACTGTGACATGCAAACACACTCCTCTCCTTGCGAAACTGTCGTCTATGCTCATTGAGTCCCTCGGATTGCGGCGAGCAATTCAATACACAAAAGGCTGGGCAATAGCTTTCCCCTACAGGCTATCATCTTACAAGAAGAGGTTAATTTATTTTTACTATGAAACGATTGCCAGGGTTGCCGCTGCAGCTAACATCCGTGTAATTGAAATATTTGCAGTTGACAGGATTGGTCACCTCCTAATGGAATGTGATACAACTATCAAACAATCAGCCCTGGGTCAAATCCCAAGTCGGCGCTGGGTGGTTTTACACCAGAACAATTTAGCCAATCCAGCAGTACCATGTATCTTCGGGCGAAGAATAACGTTCATTGGCGGATTGCTAGGTAAACATTTGTCTCCACTTTCAAGGCATAGACTATTGATTCATCCAACGTCTCATTATGTACTTGCCATGAATAAGACAGCGCTATGCTACGAGGTTAATTCCCAGTGGGGAAATCGAAAAACCATCGCCCGCCTTCCACCACGCTGGCAAGCATCGGGCCAGAATGCTTTAGAAGATTTGGGGATCCCGCCGCATGCTGCCTTTGTCTGCATGCATGCTCGTGATGGGGTTTATTCTCCGAAAGATGAGTCCTATCACAGTCTACGAAATCATGGCTTTTCTGACTATAGAGACACGATTGAGTTTCTTTATCTAAAAGGAATATATTCAATTTTTATGGGCCATCCTGGAATGGCCAATGCTCCTAGCCAGCCTGGTTTAATTGATTATGCCCATCATCCCTGCAGGGCGGGGTGGATGGATTTGTATTTAGCTGCAAACTGCCTGATTTTCGTAGGAGGTTCTTCCGGTGCATACATTATGGCAAGCATCTTCGATAGGCCAGTCGTCTGTGTTAACATGTGTCTTCCATTTAACTTCTCACCAACAGGCTCTTCAAATCAGATTGGTATCCCCAAATTGTTTCGTCGGCGCTCTACTGGGGAACTCGTTCGGTTTGATGAAATTCTTTCCAATGGAGCTGCTGACGCACGTAACTCACCAGACTTCCTAGAGGGTGGAGACTATGCGGACTATGAACTGATCAACAATACCCCCACCGAGATTAAGGAGGTGGTGGAAGAGTGCATGCTAAGGCAAGATGGGCATTGGGAGGAGACCGCTGAGGATCATGCCCTGCAGCAAAGTATGCACAAGCAACTTAGGCCAGGCAACTATAGCTATGGGACTGCATCACGCTGTGGGGCTTTGTTTCTAAGAAAGTATCGCAGTCTTCTGTAATTTTTTCTATAAAGGGCTTGCTGAGGAACCAACATCCATTGCAAGGCAGTTGATTCCAGCGACCATCTCGTGTTAAGATCGGGTGCAATCAGCCATTTCCGGCTTAGAAGAACTCGCTGGATTGAAAAATGTACGTCTTTCAGAGTGCCGGCCAGTTATCGATTGAAGAATTCTATGTCCCTTTTGGAGGCAAGCTCGACCCAGGTAATCGTTGGGTCG
>JAPLIC010000045.1 GCA_026389315.1 Cyanobacteriota bacterium | reverse complement strand
CGGTTTGTTGGTTGTGCTCCAAACAGGGTCACAGACCGGCCCACCCATTGCAACAGCAGAGAACTGATGGAGGCGAACCGTCAGCCCCGGCTACGCCGGGGCTGCTCCTCCTGAGTTACACCACTCCACGGGACGCTGCTAGCCCCACTGAGCGCAGATAGGGGTTTGCCAACACCGTGCCCTCGAAGTCCACCTCCCGCAGTAAGTGCAGCAGGTAGGTCAGAGCGTCATCGGGCACTAAGGGGAACATGATCGGCCGAGGATCGCGCTTGCCCTGGATCAGGCCTGCGCTGTGGGCCGTGGTCAGGAGCTTGCTGGCCAGCTGCAGGCGCGTGCTTCCCGACTAGCGCCCACCACCGGCCTCCCCAAGCCAGGTCACCACCTGCTGCTTGCTGACCGTGGGTTGCCCCTGCAGCAGGCGATCAGGCAGCAAGGAGCCGCTGAATCGGCGGTAAAGGGGGTCGCTCAGCTGCAGGTGCCAATGGCAGATCAACTTCTGGGTATCGCCACCCATGTGTTGCCAACAGTGCAACACCTGCAGCGCCACCGGGAAGGCCCCGTAGCGGGCCCGCAGATTGGTAAGCAGCTCCCGCAACCGGTTGAGGCTGCGGTGGCCGAACCACCCCCCCTCAAAGGCTTTCTCAGCCTCAATCGGCTGCTCTGAAACGCTTTCGGCCCAGAAGATGCGCGAGTTGGAGATCTCCAGAGTGCACTTGAGTACCCGAGTGTGGAGGCGGTCTTCCTCTCTGGGACGCGCTGATGAATTGGGTGCCGTACTCCCGCTGAATCTTTGGTTCCGGATTGCCGGCTTGATCGCAGCCGGCTTGCTTGTTACCGCCTTTCTCGCCTTGGTTGGAGCTGTTTTGCTGGCGGCCACCTGGCTCATGGCTTCACCCGGAAGTGCGGCAGAGGGTAACGGTCAGCCAGGGGTGCCAGGCCTGCCACCAGCTGGGCCACCTTGCGGTCCAAGCCTGCTGGTACGACCCCCTTCAGCAGGCGCCCGGTTGGTGTTGCCTCGGCCTGTCCAGGGCCATGGGCCCCAATCCATAGAGAGAACTGATCCCCATCCCAGGGCCCATGCAGAGTTGAGCCGAGTACCTCCTTCAGGCCCGGCAAGGCTTCGTGAGGAGGGCGCCCACTGCGCTTGTGGGTCTGAAGGCGCTCGTCGATCTGTTCATCCAGCTCGAACCCGAAGCGATAGAGGGTTAGCAATTGGTCTGGATCGCTGGTCTTGGCCCGCAGCTCCTCGTCCTTGCGTCGAGCAGCCTGACGCACGGCCTGCAGCATCGCCCAGGGGTAAGTCCTGGGCAGCAGCCGGCGCAGCAGGTCTTCCCCACCGAACTCCGACACCAGATCCGTTTGCCACCACCCCAGACGGGGCTCCTCCCCGCCTTCGCCAGCCCAGGCCACGGCGATCTGGGCGGTGAGGGCCAGATCCAGATCCGAGGCGGCGACGGCTGCCCCGGGGCCTGGCCTGGAGTGGGGCGCTGCCGCGTTGTCCAGCTCTAAGAGGCTCACGGGCAAAGAACGCTCGGGAAAGGGGCTGTTGCTGGCGATTCTGCTGGGTCGCTACCCGCACTGGGGCAATCCGCAAAGTTTTGGTAGCAGAGGCCAACGAGATCCGGATGGATCGCGTTGTTAACCGATGCAGGCCGTGCATCACCTTGATCCATTCACTGCTTTAGGGATGCGGGCTTTTTCAGCGTATCTTTCGCGGTCTGCGGACACCAAGGGCCTTGGCAATCTGCTCAAATCCTTTTCCTTCTCGAAGGGCTGGATCTCCTCCTCCAGATGTTTCAGCCTCACCTGCTCCCAGCTTGCGTGCGGTTCATGATGCACTCGGATGAATGTCCGGGGGAGGTTGAATAACTCGGGTTCTTGTGAACTTGTACTGCCATCTTTCTGTTTTAGAAGTTGCCGATATTCAGAAATACCACGATCAAACATTCAAAAGTATCGAGGCTTTTCCCTCATACAAGGAAACCCCGATCCTAGTCCGTTGCACAGCGATTCTTAACCTGTACTCGAATCTGCGCCTTCTCTCCCTGTCCTGGTTGATGGCGTGGCTCCGGACGAAGCCAAATCAGGTCATACCCTGCATTCTGGCCTGGCTGCCGGTAATTTGTCGGTAGCCCCTCACCCCGCGTTGAACACCGACCGCTGGTTCTACGGGGTGTTCCAGTCGGCGCCGGACCTGATCCGTTGGCTGGCGGTATCGCCGGACGGCGTCATGCCCAGCGGCGCCGTTCCCACGGAGCTTGATCGCCAGTACCGCTTCTCGGCCCCAGAGCTCAACGCGGGCAGCCATCGGCTCGATGGCGTGCTTTGGCCCCTGGAAAGCGAGACCGGCTCAGAAGAGCTGCCAGTGGT
>JAPLIC010000075.1 GCA_026389315.1 Cyanobacteriota bacterium | reverse complement strand
ATATTCAGCGATCAGGGTTTATAGTGGTTTAATGGGGTTGAGCAATCAGCCTCCAAGCAGTCATTCTCCGACTGCTCCTGTTCACCCTCCAAAAGGGTCCCAGGACCTCCTGAGTTACACCACTCGAAGGGGCGCTACCGTGGGGCTGGAGGGAGTACTGCTGAACGATCGGCTCAAGCGCCTACCGGACCTGAGCTATGGCCGCCAGGGCGATCTGGTGGACATGGGCTGGAAGCACCGTGGCCTGGCGGAATGGGCGGCCCACTCCGGCCTTGGCCCTCCTCCAGAGAGAGCGTTGGCGGTGGCATGACGAGAACCCTTCCTCTGTTTGGCCAGGCCCATGCGGCCATCGACGCTCTGCGGCGGGACCTAATCGACCCGGACGATGGCCCCCGCATCAGCACGATGCGCAACTACCGCTTCGCGATTGTGCAGTACAGCCCGGAGCACGAGTACGCGATGCGTGCGGAGGTGCAACGGCTGGTCTCTGAACTGGAAGCCAAAGGCTGGTTTGTACTCACGATTGATCTCCAGAAGCTCCTGCTGGATCGCATCCGCTCCCAGCCGGATGACTGGCAGGAGAAGGTGATCGCCATGGAGAAACGCATGGCGGAACGGCAGCTCGATCGGGGCTTGAACTACCTCAAGAGCAAGCTGCTGCCCCTGGTGGAAGGGCCGGAGGGATTGGCGGGCGACTGCAGGAAGTTGATTCAGGACTTTGTCCAAAAACACCCCGACAAAGCCGATCAGACCCTGGTGCTGATCGGCCGGGCGGGGGGCCTTTACCCGTTCTTCCGCTCCTCCGCCTTGCTGCGTCACCTTGACGGCCAGACCGGGAATGTGCCTGTGGTGCTGCTCTATCCGGGCACCAAGCAAGGACCCACGTCCCTGTCGTTCATGGGCCTGCTCAATCCCGACAGCGACTACCGCCCCCGCATTTACCCCTGACGAGGGCAAGCCATGACATCCACCCCCCTGCGCACCCTGTTCCAATCGGAAGTCACCCGCGACATCTCGCCGGTGGTGTATTTCCACGAGCAGTCCCCCGAAAAGGTTCAGGCGGAGGTGAGCGAATACATCATCACGGGGGGCTGGAAAGAGGGGCATCCCAATCGCCAGCGCGTGCCCGATGGCATCCATGAGCAGTACGTGCGCTTGCTGCGGGGGATCAGCCGCGAACTGGAGAAACCGGGTGGACCGGAGCTGCCCACGGCCTGGATCTCGGGTTTCTTTGGATCGGGTAAGTCGATCTTCGCCAAGCTGTTCGGTCTGGCCCTTGATGGCATGACGCTGCCGGATGGCACGTCGCTGTCTGAGGCCTGGCTGAAGCGAGACACCTCTCAGAAGGCCCAGGAGTTCAGGGAGGCCTGGGCGGCGCTGCGCCAGCAGATCACTCCGATGGCCGTTGTGTTCGACATCGGCAGCGTGGCCCGCGACAACGAGCACGTACACGCCGTCGCCTTGGCACAGGTGCAGAAGCGCCTTGGCTACTGCGCCACCGAGCCCCTGGTGGCCGACTTCGAGCTCAAGCTCGAACGCGATGGGCTCTGGCCGAGGTTCCTTGAAAAAGCAGAGCAGACATTGGGCAAGCCCTGGAATGAGGTCAAGGACAACCAGTTGGCGGAAGAGGATTTCTCAGAAGTCATGCACAGGCTTTTCCCAGATCGCTATCGCGAGCCAACGTCCTGGTTCGAGAGCCGGGCGGGCACGCACCAGCGGCGCGATTCGCCGGAGGAGGTGGTGAAGGCGATTCGCGACATGCTCAGCTTTCGAGCCCAGGGGGCGACGTTGTTCCTGGTGATCGATGAGGTGTCTCAGTATGTGCTGGACAACCCTGACCGCACCGATCGTCTGCGGGCCTTCGCCTCGGCCCTGGGATCCACCTTGGGCGGCAAGGCCTGGCTGCTGGCCCTGGGGCAACAGAAGCTGGATGAGGCCGCTGGCGACACCTTCCTGGCGTGGGCGAAGGATCGCTTCCCGCCCCAGCTGCAGGTGCATCTGGCGCCCACCAACATCCGCGATGTAGTGCACCAGCGCATCCTCGCCAAGACCGCGGACGGCGCTGCCCAGCTAAGGGAACTGTTCGATCGCCATCGCGCCGATCTCAAGCTCTACGCCTATGGCTGCGAGGACACCACGGCCGCTGAGTTTGTGGATGTGTACCCGCTGCTGCCGGGGCAGATCGAGCTGATCCTGCGGATCACGTCGGTGCTGCGCACCCGTTCCAGCCGCGCCCAGGGCGATGACCAGGCGATTCGCGGCCTGTTGCAGTTGCTTGGTGAGTTGTTTCGGAAGCAGCAACTGGCGGATCAGCCGATCGGCACACTGGTGAGCCTCGATCAGGTGTATGAGGTGCAGTACACCGCCCTCGATGCCGACACCCAGGCCTCGATGGCCCGGATTCAGGGGCAGTGCAGTAGCGAAGGCAGTGAATTGATGCTGCGGGCGGCGAAAGCGGTGGCGTTGCTGGAGCTGATTCAGGACACGGATCCCACCACCGAAGGGCTGGTGGCCAGGTGCCTGGCCGAGCGAATGGATGGGGGCAACCAGCAGGCTGCGGTGCGTCAGGCCCTGGAGGAGCTGCGCCGGCGCAACCTGCTGGGCTATTCCGAGAAGACGGGTTTCAAGATTCAGTCCACTGCCGGAGAAGAGTGGGAACGGGAGCGGGCCGATTTCCCCTTCAGCCGGCAGGATCTGAGCAAGCAACTGCAGGACGGCCTGAAGCTGTTGATGGGCGATGCCTCCAGCGTGGAGCGGCCCAAGTTGGCAGGGCGGCCCTTCCCGTGGGAGGTGCGTTATTCGGATGGCCGCTACGCCAACGACGCCCAGCTGCTCGATCCCCGCGATGACGCCTGCCTGACCCTGGATCTGCGCTGCCTGCCGCTGGATGCACGGGCGGAGAGCGTTTGGGTGCGTCGCTCCGGGGAGGATCCACTGCTGAAGAAGCGTTTGCTGTGGATCGCCGGCAACAGCGAGGCCGTGGAGGACTTGGCCCGGGAGCTGCACCGCTCCGTAGCGATGATCCAGCGTTACGCCACTCGGCGGGAGTCGCTGTCGACGGCGCGGCAGCGGCTGTTGCTCGATGAGCAGACCCGCCGTGATGCGCTGATCCCCCAACTGAAGCAAGCCATCGCCCAGAGCTGGCTGGATGGCTTGCTTTACTTCCAGGGCCGCAGCCTCCAGCCCAAGGATTGCGGCCAAAGCTTCGCGGCGTCGCTGCTGGCGGCCGGAAACCAGGCGTTGCCGTTGCTTTACCCCTACTACCGGGCGATCCAGATCTTGCCGGCGGAGCTGAATCAGCTCCTGCAGACGGAACTCACTGGTGCCTCTTCCAAATTCTTGCCGGAGGGCCTGGGCATCCTGGAGATGGACACCGGCCGCTACGTGCCCGCCTGCAGCGGTGAAATTCCGCGGCGGGTGCTGCAGACGATCGAAGACGATGAGGGCCTTGAAGGCGGCGAGCTGCTCAAGACCATGGGCTCCGCTCCCTACGGCTATGCGGCGGGGGTGGTGAAGGCGTGTGTGGCCGGACTTTTACGTGATGGCAAGATCGCCATCCAACCGGATCCGGGCCCGCTGATCACTGCCACGCGCGATGCCGGGGTGCAGGACCTCTTTGACAAGGACCGGGCCTTTCGCAAGGCTCGCTTCAGCAAAGGCGGTGACGGCGGTCTCAGCCGTCAAGAGCGCGCTCGGATCTGCAAGCTCTTTGATGAACTGCTCAAGCGGGATCTCGACCGGGAGGAAGGGCCGATCGCCGATGCGGTGGCGGAGCTGTTCCCCGATCTGGCCAAGCGCCTGCGGGAGGTGCAGACCCAGCTCGGCCGCCTGCCCTGGGATTTCCAGCAGCCCGCCGCCCTGGAGAAGCTGCAGACTGCCTTGGAGCAGTGTCTGCGCAATCCCAGGCTGACGCGCCCAACGGTGCAGGCGGTGCTGCGCCAGCTCGACGCCCTGCGCGATGGCCTCACCAGCCTGCAGGTGCTGGAAGCCGAGGTGAATGACGCCGCCGTGGCGGCCCTGCGGGACGCCCACAACGTGCAGACGCGCATGGCCAACCAGCTGGAGGGTCTGGGCGTGCGGGCCAGCAACGTGGAGGCGGCGGCCACCAGGGTACGAGACAAACTCGCGAGCCCGGAACCCTGGCGGGGCCTGAGCGATCTGGACGGCGACCTGGAGGAGATTCGGGCCACCTACCGCAGTGAACGCAGCCGACTCATCGGCGAGCAGGCGCAAAGGATCGAAGCGAGCAAGCAGCGTGTGCGTGGCTTGCAGGGATTCAGCACGCTCAGCGGTGAGCACAGCCATGCCGTGCTCATCCCCCTCAATGGCTGCGCCACGCAAACCAGCGAGGACGCAATCGCTCCAAGCCTTGAGGAGTTGAAGGATCCGTTTGTGGCCCGGCTGCAGCGGGCGGAGAGGGAAGCGGTGGAGACGCTGGATCGCCTGCTGGTGGGTACCGGCAAGGAAAAGCAACTGACACAGCCGGTGGACCTGGGGCTGCACAACCGCGAGCTGAACAGCGAGGAGGACGTGCGGGCGCTGGCTCGGGAGATCGAGGGCCGCCTGTTGCCGTTGGTGCAACGGGGAACCCGCGTGCGGATTCAGTGAAACGCTTCAACGGCTGGCGCTGTCCACTCTGCGATCGCTTTGGGGGCCAAGCGGGAGATACAGGGATCGGGGCGAATCCTGAAGCCGGCGGAAGCCGTTATGGGCATAGAACTGAGCTGCCGGCTCATCCTTGGCGTCCACAAGCAGGGCATAACCGCCGATGGACTGGCGCACCTCCAGGCAACGCTCCACGGCAAGAGCAAGGAGCAGGGATCCAAGGCCTTGCCCCCGGCAGCTCAGATCGAGCGCCAGGCGGCCCATGCGGAAGCAGGGAACCGGGTAGGGGGGAAGAGGGGCGGCATCATCAGGCTGGAGGGCGACCCGTTCCACCTGAGCCGGTGCAAGGGTGTAGAAGCCGAGGATCCTGGCGGGATCAGCGGCGTCCACCAACACAAACGTTTCCCCGAAGCCCCGGCGGCGGTTCTGGCCGGCCTGCTGGGCCAGAAAGCGGTCGAGGGCTTCTACTCCGCAGCGGAAGGCCTTGCGGTTGTGGCGGCCTGGATCGAGCCGCTGTTCCTCAAGCACGCTTCACCTGGGAGCGAGCCCGCTGCAAGGCTTCCTCCAGAGGGGGCGCGGGGCGGAACGGCTCGTGGATGGCGGCGTGGAAGGCGTCGAAATCCCGTTGGGAGAGCTGCAGCTGCCGCTCCCGCAGGATGGCTTCGCTGGCCTGCTTCTTGGCGGCCGACCGCACGAAGGCGGCCAGGCTCATGCCTTCAATGGTGGCGGCCTGCATCAGCAGGGCCTTGTCGTCGCTGGAGAGCTTCAGATCAAGACGATCGGAGGCAACAGCCATTGCCGGCACAGACAAACACTCACTAGGGTACGGCATTTCACCGTACCTGGCGCTACGTTGGCTTCAGGTTTTGCCCGCCGCGCTCCGTGGCTGCATGCGGCCGTGATGACCCCTGAAGCCAAGAAGGCTCTCTCCAGCACGATTCGAGGGCTGCGCCAGCGCCTGCTGGAGGATCTGCGGCTGGCGACGGAATCGGCCTATCGCCTCTCGGTGCGGTCGCAGGACGCCGGGCTCGATGAAGCCGCCCGCACCAAGCGCCAGCGCCTGGACAGCTGGCTGGATGAACAGCTCAGAGCCCAGGCGGCCGGGGACCGACGCCGGCAGCGGGACGACTTCCTGCGGGAGGCCGAACAACAGGCGGCCTACACGCTGCTCAACCGCCTGGTGATTCTGAGGCTGATGGAGGAACCTGGCCCGTCCGGCCAACAGCTGTGCAGGCCAGCCCTGATCAAGGGAGGCTGGGGCAGCACGGCCTATCAGGACTTCCGGGATCTGGCACGGGGTGTCGTACGCGATGACCCCACCGAGGGCTTTGGCTTCCTGCTGCAGCTCGTGTTTGAGGAGCTGGCGGAAGACCTGCAGGGCCTGTTTGGCTCAGCAGGGATCGGTGAGCTGATCCCCATCCCGCCGGCTACCTTGCGCCATGCGGTGGAAGAGCTGAACAATGACGAGCTCGAGACCTGCTGGGCCGATGACATGACCCTGGGCTGGGTGTACCAGTACTGGAACGACCCGGAGCGGGAACGGCTCGACGCCAAGATCAACGACGGCGGCAAGATCGAGCCGCATGAGATCGCCAGCAAAACCCAGATGTTCACCGAGCGCTACATGGTGGACTGGATGCTGCAGAACAGCCTGGGCCTGATGTGGTTCACGCTCTGCAAGAAGAACGGCTGGGCACCAGAGGTGCAAACGAATGGCACGCTGCAGCGGCTGGAGGAACGCCGCATCGACTGGCGTGCCAAGCGGGCTGCGGGGGAGGTGAGCCTCACGGAGCTGATGCCGCTGGAGACGGAAGACGAACGGCACTGGGCTTATTTCCTGCCGGGGCAGGAGATTCCCGATGAGGCAGTAGAGCTCGCGTCTGCATCCGTGCGTAAGTGGAAGATCCTCGATCCGGCGGTGGGCTCAGGCCACTTTTTGGTGGTCGCGCTGGGACTGCTGTTGGCCCTGTTCCAGGAGGAAGCCAGGCATCGAGGCTTGCAGGACGCGCCCGAATGGAGTGAAAGGGTAATCGTGGAACACCTGCTGGCCCACACCCTGCATGGGATTGATATCGACCCTCGGGCAGTGCAGATCGCCGCCGCATCACTCTGGCTGAAAGGCAAAGCCTTGTGTCCTGAGATGCAGCCGGAACAGCTGAATCTTGTGGCACCAAACCTGAGGCTCGCTGACCTTCCTGATGACGACCCGGCCCTGGTTGAACTGCGATCCGATATTGAGGCTGAAACAGGGATTGCCGGAGAGTTCACCAGCCAGATCCTGCGAGCTCTCCAAGGAGCTGATCACCTTGGCAGCCTGCTGAAGATCGATCAGGCAGTCGATACCGCGATTGAGCAGCAGGAGCGCCGCCTCAAGGCACTGAGTGCCAAAGCGCAGCAAGTGCAGCCGGATCTCTTTGGTGGTGCACCACCGGTGCAGGCCGAGATGGACTTTTCCGCAGCTGAGGCTCGCACCGATCTGCAGGAATTATTGGAAGAGTTTCTGACCCGCCATGGTAGCGCCCCTTCGAGTGGTGTAACTCAGGAGGTCCTGGGACCCTTTTGGAGGGTGAACAGGAGCAGTCGGAGAATGACTGCTTGGAGGCTGATTGCTCAACCCCATTAAACCACTATAAACCCTGATCGCTGAATAT
>JAPLIC010000005.1 GCA_026389315.1 Cyanobacteriota bacterium | reverse complement strand
GCATGGGTGCCGCAGGTTCGATGCCCAGTCCGCAGCTGCTGGAGGAATACAGCCAGTTCTTCCGCCTACTGAGTGAGCCGGCGCGCCTGCAGCTGCTCTGTCAGCTCAAGCACAGCGGCTCCATGGATGTCGCCGGCTTGACCGAGGCCACCGGCTTCTCCCAGTCCCACATCAGCCGTCAGCTGGGCCAGCTGCAGCGTGCCGGCCTGGTGAGCTGTGAGCGCGATGGCGTGCGCACCATCTGGAGCGCCGACAACGATCTCGTCGATGATCTCTGCAACCTGGTCCAGAACCGGCTCCGGCAGCGCCTGGAGGCGCAGCTGCAGAGCCTGGCGGCCGGTTGAGATCGCGCGGACGACACCACCAACGGCCCCATCTGCGGATGCCCCTTTGAAGCCTATCTTGGGGTAGAAGGGCACAATCAGATCAATCAACGGCTGACAAGGCACCACCTGCTCCATCCTGGCGAGAAACTTCTTGCGTTTGGTATGCTTTTTGGCAGTGCTCTGCTCGTAATCATCAAAACCAAGCTGTTTGCCGCCCATCAAACCAGTCCTAGCCAGCAATCAGAGCACGATTCTCATAAGTTTTAGGCTACTTTTCCAGAGTCTGCTTATGCAAAATTGTGAGCCTCTATCCGGTGATCATTATCATCATGATATGAAACCTTCATTGATCATCTGATCTATCATGGTTTTGGTGTCTGTCTACCCAGCCTGCTTGTCGTGGATGGAGTCATGTGCTGATCAAATAGACCTTCAGCGGCTGCCATAGCCAACCGTTGAGCCATCATGCAGGAATCCCCGTGTTCGTGTCCGGGCGAGTTGGCTTCTGCCCGATGTACGGCCTCCATAGTAGGGCGATCCAGTACAGGGCCTAGCACCGAGACGGCTCCCATGCCAGGGGGGCGACGGACCGGTAGCACCCTGCCTTCCTGAACCGTACCCCACACGGGGATGGCCTTGATCTCCACCGGATCCACCTTCAACGGATTGGCGCCCAGTATAGTGAAATTGGCGAGCTTGCCCGGCACGATGCTGCCCACCTGCTTCTCCAGCTGTAACGAATAGGCGGCATCGAGGGTCACCGCCCGCAGCGCGCCGAGAGGGCTGACACGCTGCTCTGGCCCACGAACATTGCCGTCGTTGGTGATGCGATTGACCCCTGCCCACATCAAGAACAGCGGCTGCCCCGGGGCCATCGGCATGTCGGAGTGAAACGAATAGGAGATCCCTGCCCGTTCCACATCCCCCATCCGCACCATTGCATCGGCCCGCTCTGGTCCGAGCCCATGGACGCGGTAGTTGTCTGCCAGGGCGACGGGATAGTAGGGATTGCCGCTCACGATCGCCTCGAGCCGCTTGATCCGTGCCACCTGCTTGGGGCTGGAGACTGCGAAGTGCACGATCACCGTGCGGTGATCCTTGCGGGGGTTACGCTTGAGGTTGTTTTCTAACTGATCGAGCACCATGTCGAGGCCTTCATCACCGTTCACATGAATGTGGATCTGATAACCGAGTTCCCAGTAGATGCGAAAGGAGCGGGCAAAGAACTCTGGGTCCATTATCCATTCGCCTTTATGGCGATCGGTATAGCCCTGTTTCATCTGCATCGTCTGGGAGAAGATGGCCCCATCGGCAAACAGCTTCACTTGCTATGGCAGATAGGCCGTCATCCCCCAGCCCCACCCGAGCAGTTTCTCGGTTTCCGCACCCACCTGTGGATCCGGGTACTTACGCGTGATCGACTTGCCATCGGCGATGAAGTAATAGCGGAAGGGTGAGGAGGGTTCGCCGAGGACCGCGTTCTGGGCTAGCTGGAGCGGCCACGACATCAAACCACCAGGTTCGGCGCCGAGGGTGATGCCATTGGCGTGGTAATACTCGCGCACGAACTTCAGGCCGGCCTGGATGCGCTCGGGCGAGGCGATGGCCGGAAGGATCTTCCTCAACACCGCGTACGCCCCTTGCTCCCAGTAGTGGGCATTATCGAAATCACTCTGCTTGCGTTCACTGTCTCCCAGTTGGTCGAACCACTTCCGCGTGATGCGGTACTTCCGCTCGGCGGCAGAGTTTAGGTAGAACTCGTGGGCCGAGCGATGCCATACGATGATCGGCCGGGTGCTGCTGATAGCGTCGAGGTCGGCCTTGCGCAATGGTCCGTGGAAATTCTGGTGATAGCCCCAGGTAAGCAGCGGGCCATGCTGATCCTTTTGCCGCTCGTTCGCCTCCTTGAGGCGCTGCATATACTGGCTCGGGCTGCGGGCGGCCTGCGCTGTTCCCTGCGGCAGCTCCCAGTTCTCGATGGCGATGATCTCGCTGGTCATCGTCAGCCCGGCGAGTAGCGGGTGGTCGTGCTGGGCGATCAGGCCAGGCACGATCACCTGGTTGGCGAAGGTGGCATCGAGCCGGAATGGCCTGCGGCCCAGGGCGGTGCGCACCTGATCCAGACTGCCCGTTGCCAGGATGCGGTTCTCCGCCACCGCGACGGCCGCCACGCTCGGCCGGGCCGGATCCAGGGTGACGATCTCCTTCGCCGTGTAGATCACCACCGGTGCTGGTGGCGCGGCCAGCGAACCGCCGAGATCTTGTAATGAGGGTTCCTGCGCCGCCACCGCCAGAGGAAATGCTATGAGAGAGAGAGGAGTCAGGAACTTTACGAGTGCAAGCATGACAAGCATGGTCAAAGTTATTAATTTATTTTAGCAAAAGATAGGAAGGCAGACTGCACAGCCGCACCCTATACGAAATATTTCCACATTCCACACTGGGGTCACGTCAGGGTCTAAGAGATTACCTGCAAGAATTTAGAAGTTATGAGGCTGTGCCTACCAGTAGATGTGGGAGAGGTACAGCCCGTGATCCCGACAATAGGCTCACTGCCTAACGACCCAAGCTCAGCGACCCGGCCCACGAGGGTGTTTGCTTGCATCTTGGACGCGATAGCCGGGTTCGCTGCAGCGCATGGTTAGGCCACGTCAAAATCATTTTTTCTTGGTCCCTCCGATTAGAGCCAACTCTAGCCACTTCCAGTGACAGTCAACATCCTGAAATCCAATCTCACGAAGCCACCGAACCTGGGCCTCTACGCTGACGAGCTTGTTCGACGGGTCCTCATCCGCCTCAGTGATTTCGAGTGAACGCAGAAATCTTTCGTGGAGCTCGGCAGTCGGTGCTGCCACATGCTCCAAATTGCAGAAAACGCCGCCTGGCGATAAGGCGGCATATATCTCGGAATAAAGCGTTCGCTTCCGCTCATCTGTGCAATGGTGAATAGCAAAACTCGATACGATCACGTCGAAGCGGCCAAGATCGGGGAGGGGAAAGTCCAAGTTATGTTCGACAACCTGAATCTTGGGTTCGCCGCGAAATCTCTCGCGTGCAGCTTCCAGCATTGTGGCAGAAAAGTCGAGTGCAATGCACTCTGCGTCGCGCCGCTCAATCCGGAGCAGCGCCAGCAAGCGACCATCCCCGATTCCCAAATCGAGAATTCGCTGGACCTTCTGCGGGATGAACTCCAGCAAAACAGCCTCGCCTTCCGTGCGATGTGGAATGCGATCGGCCCGCGCCAAATATCTAAGCGCATGCGCGGCGGTTGCGTATTCGTTGCGATCAGGGGTACTCGTCATGTGGGTGCGTGAAGTGGCCTAACGCTAATTGGATAGATACCGAAACCACGGCGGGGCGCCTGCTTCTGTCCGATAACCGCCATCTTGTTACAGAGTTAATCCTAGCTACAGCAGTCAGTTCTTGGCAAATGTGTTCGTCGAGAATAATGGTCATCGGACCCGATATTCACATGTAGCTGTTGCTACGACCCGACCTACGGACCAAGAAGAGGGACGGCCCTGAAAGGCAGGCACGGCAGAAGCAGCAAGTATAACGCGTGGATCTTCACGGGCACAGTGCCGAAGTTTTTGTTTCCAGTTTAGATAATAAATCAGATAAATCTGAGGCTTATTAATTAAGCATTTTTGAGAAAGAAGCCACGACGGCAGGGCAACACTGCTGGCTCAATTCCTCGTTGTAGGTGATTGAGAATCAGGCCATCACTCCATGTGCAAGGAAGAGGTCAGAGTGGGCATCATTGACCGATCCTCTGTCCCAGAGAATATCAAGGCGGCATATGAAATATACAAAAAGAGGCTCCAGAAGCTTCTCGAGGTTCATCACCAAGATGTTCATCGCAATTATTAAACCCTGAGTGAGCGCAAGCTTCTCGCAGATCAGGCCCAATCCGAAGCGGCGTTTGCCTTGGCCAAATTTTCCCTCGACGGCGTTGCGCCGCCGCTGATTATCTATGAACTGCCGCTTCTCCTCGGCCACCAGATCTGGATCACTTTTGGACTTACCAAGACTAAGACCACTCAGCCAGATCTTCTGATGTGCACAGAACACAAGATCCCGAACGAACAATCTGGCGCCAATTCTGAACCAGGCAACGTCCTTGAGCCTGCTGAGCAATGCGGTATTGCTCTCCAACATCCGACAGATAGAGTGGATCGTGGGGAACTAGTAGAGGAGGTGCATATCGTCGCCCAGAGCATCCATAGCACGGGACTCGTCGCTGTGCTTCAAGAACGTGTGAACTACATTTACTATGGCAAAATAGGGATAGGACTAATCTGGTTATAACAAAATGTTGTAAGATTGTTCAATACTTTATGCTAAATTTTCGCATGTATACGGCCGAGACCCCAGGTTGTGCAGAGGGCCCCATCACAGCGCCACATGCGCTCTGATGGGGCCCTCCCTAATTTTTTACATGAATGCTGCCTTTGTGGCCTTCATGAGGGGATCCTTTTCACCAGTGGTCATCCAGCCGAGGTAGCCCTGGCTAATGGTCCAGATGATTACACCACCCAGCCCTTGAGATTTCACGTAGGCACCCTTTTGAGCGATGGACGTTTCATCTTCGTAGGTTGTATAGGTGGTGCTGATCTTGGTCCTGGAGGCGGGAACTGGAATTTGTTTCGGTGTGGTCCAGCTGAGGTAAGATGCCTTAGCGATGTCATCCCAATGATGAGCTGTCTCTTCGTAGTAGTACTGCATGATGTTGGAGTAGCTCACATCGTTATCACTGAAACGGATTCCGTAACCATCGGTGTTTTGGTGGGGAGCGGTCACATAGGGGCCCGAGGTTGCGGCCACCCATTTGTCAAGATGCCATGAGCCCTTTTCGTAGGTGGTGCCATAAAAGCCCATGCCGATGCCGATCTTGGCTTTTGGAACACCCGCGGTGATGAGCGCTTTAGTGGTGTCATCAATGGAAGAAGGCGTCGAATTCGTTCTGCCATAGAGGGCTGACGAATGCCAGCTCTCCCAGCCATCGCCGCACATCACCATGCCATAACTCATCATGTTAACGCGGTCGAAGGAGGCTGAGAGCTCCCCGTAGAAGGAATTAACCATATCCTTACTGAAATTGGAGTTATTCCAACCGACAGGAATGGTCATCACCATTGTAGGCATTGCCTCGCGCAATGCCTGTGCGAGCGCAAGAATGCTTGGGCGATCGTTGGGGTTTCTGAAGGAGAGAGGTTCCCAATCCAGGTCGATGCCATCAAAGCCGTAGTCCATGATGAGGGCTTTTACGTTATTCACAAAGGCTGTGCGAATGTCGGGATTGGATACCTTGCGGAAGGCTGTGATAGTGGCGCCGGAACCATCCGAGCCACCGATCATGAGAATGGCCTTAATACCCGCAGCATGCGCGCGCTTGACCGTCTCCTTCGCCCACGCGGGTCCGTTTACAGGATCGATGGCGAACTCTGTGTCGAAGGATCCATCATTCTTGGGTAACGCATTCCCGATCATGATGTGCGTCATCGACGAGTAATCGACCATGGCCGGCGTGTGTTCTACGCCCTGGTAACCCACGTAATACCCCATGACCCACACCTGATCCGGTGTTGTTCCGTCTTCCGCCGCCGCCGTGGCGATCGCAGTAGCTGACATGTTGTTATTATCAACGGGATCTTTAATAGGCATGGTGCAAGGTCCCGATGAAAACACGATCTTACACTATAACCTTACCGGCCGGCACCTATCGCGCTGCTGGGATATCTGATCGGGCTGCGGCTGCTGTAGCGACCCGTCGCGACGCTGGTGCCGGCAGAATCGGATCAGGCTGCAGCGGAGCGGGAGGCGTTCCTGGCGTTGCTGGAGCTCCGCCTGACAGCCGAATGCGAGTGGATGCGGGGTTTACTGCTTGTCCTGCGCGATGGGGCGATGGCGGCGGCCCCGGAGGATTCGGAGCGACGGGCGGCGCGGGATGTGGCCAGCTGGCGGCTGGAGCAACAGGAAGAGGCGGTGTTGCTGGGCCTGATCGGCACGGAGACGGGGATTACGGCGCTGGTGCGCCTTGCCGGAGATGGGGCCCAGCCGCCGGAGCAGCGCCGCACGGCGCTGGAGGCCTTGGAGCTGAAGGCCAGTGAATGTCATGATTCAGAGTGTTATAGCCTGCTTGAACGAATCGAAGCTTTTCTGGAGGAACAACTCCGCGCCGACGCCCTGGATCTGCTGGTGGTGGGCCAGGCGGGCTGGGCGGAACACGACCACCGCCTGCCGCTGCTGCAGGGCGCCGCGCGGGGCATGCAACTGGCGGCCTCGGAGGTTCTGCCTCTGTTCGGCAGTGGCGCGGGCCGCAAGCTGCCGATGCTGACGCTGCGGGCTGAGGAGGAAGCCGGCGACCTGCGGATCCGCACCGAGGTGTTGGAGGTGCCGGTGTGGCAGCTGCCGATGCCGAGTGGCGAACAGCTGGAGCTGGTGGTGGTGCCCGCGGGGGAGAGCACCATCGGCTCGGAGGCGGAAGAAGCCTGCCATTAAGACTACTCGCCTGGCTGCGCAGCCTGCGAAGTGCGCCACGAACTCTCACAGCGCAATCAAGCATCAGCATGGAGCTGGCTGGTGCATCTGGATGAGATGCTTGACTTAAATGAGGTTGCCCGCCTAAGGTAGACGAATACTCTTTTGCAAAAAGTCTCAATGCAGTCATCACAGCGTGATATTACCACGATATGGCAACATCTCTCGGAAGCGCTTAGATCGGATCCGCGGGAATTAGGGCAAGTTTTTCTTACGGATCAGCGCATGCGAAGAGAAAGCCCTTCTTGGGGTCAGGGCGTTGTGGTCCGCAACATGGATGACGGTCTAACATATGATCCAGACTTTAACGTTGTGCCTGGCACATTTTGGCATGACGATATTTGGCCTCCGAACCAAATTTATCCGTGGAGTGATTCTTCTGGTAATGGCACCAACATTATCAATGGCGATGGAGATGGCGCTTGGATCACGCCAACGCTGGCAGTAGCAATTGGACCTGAACATTTCAATGGAGACAATGGAATTTTCAACCATCCAGATTTGCAAGATGCAGAATGGCACGACGGTGTCTGGTACGCACACGACAGCAATAGTTGCGACAAACGCGCCCTTTATTGCATAGGGACAGATGACCATGGGCCTTTTGAAGGATACGACTGTCCCGGAGCATGGGTAGATCTTAAAAATCATACTACTGGAAATCCATACACATTTACTCCTAATCTTGACAAAAAAGGCTCCGGACATTATACTGCTGGTAATCCGCATGGTTTTGGAGGAGGTGGTACAGGCATGCATGTGGGGTTGAATTATTCAGAAGTTTTAGCTGGGAATCCTCAGTATGAATATCAGATTAACGGCCTCAGGCAAGACGTGCTTCCAGAATCTTTATTTGCGGATATGAGTTGCCAGATCAATTACGGCGCTTGGAACTTATCTTCAACGGGAACAATGAAGGACTCTGTCGAGGGTTGGCGACCTTGGATCCAAAGATTTCGTGAAGGTGCAGAAGCACAGCATACGCCTGTTTGTGCTTGGGCTGCCGACTTGGCCATAGGTTGGATGAACAATCCACGGCCAATGATTACGCTCCAAAATGCCCTGTGGCAGTACCGAGAAGAATGGTGTGACTCAAGCAGTGAAGGACCGAAAGATCCCAATAGCTTTGATCACTATTGGGGGTGGAATGAAATACCATTCTCTAGGGACCGAATCAAACATGAAGACAACTGTACATGTTTCATCATTGTATTGCCCCCAATCGACAACAAGCCGTATATTACCCTAAGTCAATGGTTGCAAGATTATTCTAATGTTGCGCAAAATTTGATCGATCAACTCGATACTTATGAGAAGAACAAATATAGTAATTTCCAATCCGGTGTATCTCAGGTTCTCGTGGTTAAGCAAATACCAAATTATGATTCGGGGGATCCTGCAAATATCTGGAAGCGGTGGTTTTTTATAGAAGAAGTTGAAATTTTAAGATCCATAGACAAAGAAACAAAAGGCCTTGGGTGGAAAATCGGCCAAAATGGTGTGATTCAGAAGTTTTAATTCTAAAGTCTGGAGGGCGGGCTGTTGATGGGGCTGGCTCTGGCCTTGATTCATCTCGCGCTCCAGGTGAAGGCTGGCGCAATTCATGTCTCGACTCCGGGGCCTGGTCGTGTCGGACTTGGTCGGGAGGCAATTCAGGTTGTGGCGCTTGGCGATGATGATCGTCATGGCGCTGCGGGCCTGGTTGCCACCCCTTCTGCAGGGTTGCAAGACGCCACGGACCTTCGCCCAAGGACCCATCAAGGCGAGCGATCCGAGCGGCTGAGCGCTACCGATAGAGGCCGGCGCCGAGCCCTGGACGATCGGTAGGGGCAGCCCAGCTACGCCGAAAGCAGCCCGCGCAGGCCGTCGACACCATCCACCAGGAGCAGGCGGCGGCTCCAGCCGCTCTCCTGGCTCAGTTTTCGATGTCACCTGGCACGATTGAACCAAAACGCTGTGCGTCGAACGACCCCATGAACCTTTGGATTATTAAAATTATTAACTGGCGCAACGGGTTTTGCCCGATCAGTCGGGTGGATTCTTTAATATTCTTTATAGCTTCTTTGCCTGCCCAGAAATCGAGCCCTCAACCTTGCCAATCAGGTTTGGCCACAGACCAGCTCACTTGACAAGAGGTCATATCATATACAAGCCTGGTCGCGGGTTGCGAATATAAATAGTGGCTCACTTCTACATATGAAATCTTGAATTCGATATGGCTCGTATTGTTGCTGTCCATGGCATAGTCAATCACGATGGCGATAAAATCAGCTACGCAGCAATTGGCTTCCTGCTCTGCAAGATGGCTTGGCCCTCGTTGGGGCAGATCTAATCATTTAAGCAGAATCGAGTGGCAGCATGGGTGCCGCAGGTTCGATGCCCAGTCCGCAGCTGCTGGAGGAATACAGCCAGTTCTTCCGCCTACTGAGTGAGCCGGCGCGCCTGCAGCTGCTCTGTCAGCTCAAGCACAGCGGCTCCATGGATGTCGCCGGCTTGATCGAGGCCACCGGCTTCTCCCAGTCCCACATCAGCCGTCAGCTGGGCCAGCTGCAGCGGGCTGGCCTGGTGAGCTGTGAGCGCGATGGCGTGCGCACCATCTGGAGCGCCGACAACGATCTTGTCGATGATCTCTGCGCGCTGGTGCAGAACCGGCTCCGGCAGCGCCTGGAAGCACAACTGCAGAGCCTGGCGGCCGGTTGAGGTCGCGCCGACGACACCGCCAATACCACCATCTGCGGATGCCCCCACCCTCCCTTCGACCGGATCCGCCGCTGTCGCACGCGAGGCGCCTGCTGAACCAGACCTGACCCCCTGTTCAGTGGCGATGGCGGTGATGGGCGTCGCTCACATGCGGGTGGGCATGCTCCAGCTCCCGGTGACGGTGCTCATGGGCATGCCAGAAGGGGCGGTCGCTGGGCAGACCCTCCAACTCTTCAGCGGCGTGGTCGTGCTCGTGATGGGGATCGCCATGGCGCGGATCGTGGCGGTGGCGATGGGCATGACGCAGGCCCTCGTGGCGATGCCTGTGGCTGTGCTGCTCCAGCAACAGCAGCACCACCCCAGCGCCCATCAGCCCCGCCGCCAGCAGCAGGGGCGTTGAGAGGGAGTCGCGCAGAACGACAACCGAAAACAGCGCTCCCACGAACGGCGCGGTGGAGAACAGCACGGCCTCACGGGCGGCTCCTAGGTCGCGTAGGGCCAGCAGATCGAGCCAGATCGAGATGCCGTAGCCCAGGGCGCCGATGCCCAGCAGCGCCAGGGTCACCGTCGCGGGCGGAAAGGGATGGCCCAGCACCTGGGCCAGAGCCAGCATCGGCAATGACGCCCCCGCTGCCTTGGCCGTGGCGATCTGGATCGGATCGCGCAGGCTCAGGCGCTGGCTGAGGTTGTTGTCGATGCCCCAGGCGAGGGTGGCCAGGGCGATCAGGGCGCCGCCGAGGGCATTGGCGCCGCTCAGTGATCCCTGCGAAAGCACCACCGCTCCAGCGATGGTCAACAGGGCTGAGACCAGCCCGCTCCGGCCCAGGTGCTCATGGCCCAGCAGCACGGCGATCGCCAAGGTGAACACCGCCTCGAGGTTGAGCAGCAGCGAACTGGTGGCAGCCGGCAAGCGGGCCAAACCCAGCACGAGCGCGATTGGACCCACCACGCCGCCCAGCAAGGTGAGGGCACCCAACGCAGGCCAGTCCTCACGGCGGATCGGAGTTTCCGCCCGGGTCCCGCGAACCAGCCGCACCGTCAGCAGGGCCAGGGTGGCGCCGGCGTAAAGCAGGCCGGCGATGCTCAGAGCCGAGCCCGAGCCGGTGAGGGTGCTGATCAGCGGCGCGCTGCAGCCGAACAGCACCGCAGCACCGAGGCCGGCGAACTGCCCTTGGCGAGCTGTGTTCATGCCTCAGCGGTGACCCTGGGCAGCAACCAGCGGCCGAAACGGGCGTAGAGCGCAGGGAGAACCAACAGGGTCAGCAGGGTGGAGGTAATCAGACCGCCCAGCACCACGATCGCCAAGGGCTGCAGGATCTCGTTTCCGGCCCCAAAGGCCAAAGCCAGGGGCAGCGTGCCGAGGGCAGAGGTGAGGGCCGTCATCAGGATCGCATTGAGGCGCTGCAAACTGCCGGCGCGGATCACCTCTTTGAGCTCCATGCCTTCGGCATGGTGGCGGTTGTAGTTGTCGACCAGCAGCAGGCCATTGCGGACCGCCACCCCGAACAGGGTGATGAAGCCGATCAAGGAGGCCACCGAGAGAACACCGCCGGTGAGCAGGATGGCCACCAGACCCCCGACAAGGGCCAGCGGCAGGTTGATCAGGATCGCGATTGTGGCCGGCAATGATTTCACGGATACGAACATCAACACGGCGATCACCACCACGGCCAACAGGCTGTAGAGCAGCAAATTGGTGGTGGCCCGCTCCTCCGATTCAAACTGGCCGCCGTAGCGGATCAGATAGCCGCTTGGCAGTTTGATCTTGCTGTCGATGGTGTTCTGAATGTCGGCGACAACCCTGCCCAGCGGCCGGCCGCTGACGTTGGTGGACACCACGATCAAGCGCGATACGTCCTCCCGGTTGACCACATTGGCACCCAGGCCGTAGTCGATGCGGGCCAGGCTTCCCAGCGGCAGCATGGTGCCGTCGGGGGTGGCGATCGGAATGGCACGCAGCGCATCGAGGTTGTTACGGGAGATCTCGGGCAGCATCACCACCACATCGGTGCGCTCGGTACCCCCGCTCACCACCTGACCCACCGTCTTGCCGTTGAGGGCGATCTCCACCCCATCGGCGAGCTGCTGCATCGTCAGCCCGTTGGCGGTAGCAGCCTTCCGATCGAAGGCAATCTGCACCTGCTGGATCGGCAACTGGGGTTCGAGCTGCAGATCCACCACTCCTTGGATCGGCTCGATCGCCTCGCGCACCTGCTCGCCGATTCGGCGCAGCTCCGCCAGATCGGGGCCGTAGATCTTGATGGCGATCGCACTGCGGACCCCTGAGAGCACCTCATCCATGCGGTGGGAGATGAAACCGCCGATGTTCGGAGCCACCCCGGGCAGCTTCAGGAAGGCGTTACGG
>JAPLIC010000043.1 GCA_026389315.1 Cyanobacteriota bacterium | reverse complement strand
GCAGAGGTTGCAACCGCCTGAGGGAGCGGCCACCGCTCAGGCCCGCTCAGTCCCGGGACTGAGAGCAGCGCTCAGAACTGCCCCCAAGAAGCGGGGGGAGGGGCCGCTGTGGCTGCGGAAATGTGCGACACGCTCCTAGCGAGCAACGCTTTGCAGGGGCGTCCCGGCCGCCTGCGCTGCAAGGGGCGGTTGGGCCACCGGTACAGTGGCGGGACTTGCATCGCCCAGCCCACCGCATGATCGAGACGTCTGGAGTCATTGAGAAGGAACAGGGCAATGGCTTTTATCTGGTGACCCTTGAGCAGCCGGCCGGCCACCAATGCCTCTGTCGTGCTGCCGGCAAGCTCACCAAGTTCCGCATCAAGCTCCTGGCTGGCGACAAGGTGCTGGTCGAGATCAGTCCCTACGACCTATCCCGCGGCCGCATCACCTATCGGGAGCGCAACGCCGGTGCGGCGGGCCCCCGTCCCGGCGGCAACCGTCCCGGCGGCCCGCGACGCCGTTGAACTTTGGCCCCTGCCCCGGCAGCCCAGGCAGCCCGACCCCGGCACCCCGGACCCCGGATCCAGACCCCGCCCCCCGCACCCCGGCCCCGGCTCGCAGCACCCTCCTGACCCCCGGGCTTCCAGGCCCCTTCCCCGAATCGCCCTTCAGGCGCTCGCGGCCGTCAGCGCCTCGATTGCCGCTTTGAATTCACGGCGTTGCTTGACTCCTTGCCATTGCTGCTGCAGTTGTTTGTTGAAAAACAGCTGCACGGTAGGAGTGCCCGTCACTCCGGCCTGTTGGGCGATTTCGGGGTCCGCCTCAATGTCGATCTCCACCCCCAGGGCCCGTCCTGAGAGCTCGTCAAGGACCCGTTTCAACTGGGGCTTCAGCACATGACAAGGGCCGCAGCTGGGGGAGGTGTAGACCACCAGCAGGGGCTTTTCGCTGTCGTGGTAAAGCTTGCGCAGGGCGTAACCCCCCTTCTGCCAAAGGGCGGCGGCATCGAAATTGCCAGCATCACTGGTGGCGGTCGGTTCGGTTGCGCCGGCCGGCTCCGGTTCGATGTTCTGCCGTTCCACCGGACGGGCCAGCTGATGGTGACTTAACCAGCGTTCGGCGGCGAGGGCCGCCTGACAGCCGCTACCGGCGGCGGTAATGCCCTGGCGCCATTCGGCATCGGCCACATCACCGGCAGCAAAGACTCCCTCCAGGCTGGTTTCAGGGCGGCCGGGCCGGGTGACGAGATAACCCTTTTCATCGAGCTCAAGTTGGCCCTGCAGCAACTCGGTGTTGGGGGTGTGGCCGATGGCATAAAACAGGCCCCTGACGGGTAAATCATCCGTGGCGCCAGTGGTGCGGTCCCGCAGGCGGATGGCACTGAGCCAGTCCTCGCCCAAGCCTGCCAACACCTCCCGGTTCCAGTGCACGATGATGGCGGGATTGGCCAGGACCCGGTCCGCCATGGCGGCACTGGCGCGCAGGCTTTGACTGCGCACGATCAGGTGCACCTGGCTGCCGTACTTGGTCAGATAGACCGCCTCCTCACAGGCCGAATCGCCGCCACCGACAACGGCCAGCTGCTCCTTGCGAAACTGGGGGGTGGCCCCGTCACAGATGGCGCAGGCACTGATGCCCCGGCTCCAGAAACGTTCTTCTTCCTTGATGCCGAGGCGGTTGGCACTGGCCCCCGTGGCCAGGATCAGCGAGTGGGTCCAGATGGTTTCGCCTTCTGATGTGACCAGCCGGTAGGGCCGACTGGAGAGGTCCAGGGACTCGGCGTCGGCTTCCACCAGCTTGGTGCCCCAGCGCAGGGCCTGGGCCTTGCAGCGGTCCATCAGCTCCGGTCCCAGGATGCCGTCGGGAAAGCCGGGATAATTTTCGACGTGAGTGGTGGTCATCAGTTGGCCCCCGGGGATGCCTCCCCGTTGGAAACCGGTGATCAGCAAGGGTGCCAGGTTGGCCCTGGCGGCATAGATCGCAGCGGTATAGCCGGCGGGCCCTGAACCGACGATGACCAGGTTTTCGATGACAACTTCAGATGGGGAGCCGTGGGTCGAGCCGGGAAGGGGCGCGCTGGCGACCATGGGGCTTAAGCGAAGTGACTACGGCTAAGCCTAGGGCGCGGTGCTCTGGGTTTGGCGAAACCAAAGCTTTAGACCATGAATTAATAGAGTCTTAAATTTCCAGCAATCCATCGGTTTCAGGCCTAGGTTTACAAATGAGATTCTTGGGAACCATCAAAATAGTTGACTTTAATAGATCTGGGTCTTGATCCAAAGCCACCAACCACTCGCGAAATTCTTCGCTGAGCGCAAAACTTTCTTCGTATAATTCCATCGTATCGAGAGCTGAGCGACGGGCCAAGGCCCAACAAACAGCCACCGTTAATCTGCGATGCACCGAGGCGTCCATGGGTTTCGTCCGGCTATCTCCGATCCTGCCTTGCTATCCGGCAGATGAAGGTGTTTGTTGATACACGATCGCACAGCCTGAACGTCTTGACAGCTTTTGCTGACGTTTCCATCGCTGCGGCAGCACCATTCAAATTTTGCTCAATTTTGGCAATTGGGGGCCCTTGACCTGAATGACCCCACTGGCCTGGACCCCCAGGGCTTGCAAGGGCGCCAGCGGATCCCCAACCCCTGCCCAGCTGCCGGCGTCGGCGCTGGCGACCGTTCGGGGCGGGTTGATCCGGTAGGGCTCGCTGAGGGACCAACCCCGGGCATGGGCCATCAACAGGGGGTCGGCCGGGGCGAATACATAGGACGGCTGGCGTGGGCCGGCTGGGGTGGCCCCGGACACCTCCGCCACCCGCACGGCCCTGGTGATCGCCTGCACAAAACGGCTGCGCGTCACCACCGTGGTCAGGTAAGCCACCACCCGCAGCCGCGGCGCATCAAACCCTTCTGAGCACATGTCCACACTCACCAGCCATTCGCCGGCGCCGGCGCGGAAGGCCTTCAGCAGCGCCTCCGCCTCCAGCTCCTGGGAGTGCACCAGCTGCACCCGATCCCCCTGCTCGATCAGCAGGGCGCTGATCTGACGGGCGTGCCCGATGTCTCTTGCCACCACCAGGCCACCGGCTTCTGGTTCGCGCTGGCGCACCCAGGCCAGGCGCCCGCGGGCCTGCAGCAACACCCGCAGGGCAATGCCACCGCCGTCGCCCAGGCGGATGGCCCGGCGCAGATTGCGGGCCCGCCAGCTTTCGCGGCTTTCGGCGGACAAGGGCGACCGTTCGGGTTCGTCGCCGTCCTGGGGCCGGCCGTGCTCCACCCAGCCATCTTGAAAGCGGAATTCCAGCGGCCGCACGTCGCCGGCCTCGATCAACTGGCGGGGTTCGATGCTCAGGTCCGGCACGATGTGTTCGCCTCCCCCAGCCTCGGCCGGAATCGGCTGGCGCCGGGCGGCACAGAAGGCCAGGTTGTCGGCCCGAAAGGGGGTACCGGAGAGTCCCAGGCGCAAGGCGGCCGGTGCGCTGAGTCGGCTGAAGGCTGGCCCCCAGGCGCTGGACTCCGGTTCGTCCGGATTGAGGCCGAGGTGGTGCACTTCATCGGCAATGGCCAGCCAGCGCACCCCTTGCCCGGCCCCGCTCAGCAGTGCCGTTGGCTCCCCCTGGGCCCGGGTTGCCGCCTGATAACTCAGGACCAGGCCATGGCTGCTTTCCCGGGGGGTGCCGCCATGCCAGGGTTCGAGAATCAAACCCAAGCGCCGACCCGTTTCCAGCCATTGCTGGGCAATGGTATTGCGGTGGCAGCAGATCAGGACGCGATCGAGAAGGTCTTCCTGCCAAAGGCGTCGGAACCCCAAGAGCGCACCGATGGTCTTGCCCGCCCCTGGCCCGGCATGCACAAGCACATCGTGATCCAAGGCAGGCCCCTGACGCAGCCTGCGGCGCAACAGCTCGATCAGGTGGCGCTGCCACAAACGTGGTTCGATGGCCGGGGCGGCCGCGACCGATTCCCCCAGGGGGTTGGAGCGCGGACGCAGGCCAAGATCAAAGGAGGGTGGGGCCATGATCGGATTCTGGCGCCCCACCGCCACGGGTCACCCTGCCGCTGTTTGAGTCCCTGACCATGGCAAGCCAGGATTCTCCCCCCGACGACGCTCGGGATTCCCTGCCTGCCGGGGGACCCTTCCGGCCTCGCTTTCCCTGGTGGGGCGGCGATCTCCAGACCGTGCGCGACAGCTTTTACCCCCCTGACCTGCCCCCGGATCGGGGCCAGCGGGCCACCATTGCCCTTGCTGGGGCGGACCGACTGCTGGCCCGGGTGGATGGGGTCGCCGAACCCTGGGGCTGGGTGGTGCTGGTGCATGGGTTGGGCGGCTGCAGCGACGGCCCCAGCCTGCGCCGGCTGGCCCTGGTGTTGCAGGACCAGGGCTTGACGGTGGTGCGCCTGAACCTGCGAGGAGCGGGGGAGGGCCGTCCGTTAGCCCAAGGCTGCTACGCCGCCCGGTGTGACCAAGACGTGCTGGCAGCCCTGGCCTGGACCCGCCTCCAGGCGGGATCCCTGCCCCTCTTCGGGGTCGGGTTGTCCTTGGGGGGCACGGTGTTGCTCAACGCCGTGCTGACGGCCCTGGGTCAGAACCCGGCCCTGGGATCGCCCCTCCAGGGCCTGGCCTGTGTCAGCAGCCCCCTCGATTTGGAGGCTTGTCTGGGCCAGATGGAACGCCGCCGCAATGCGCTCTACCAGCGCTGGCTACTACGACGACTGGTGGACGAGGTCAGCCAGGATCCCGGCGGGCTGGCCGCCGCCGAAGCAAGGGCCCTGCGGCGGGCCTGGCAGCTTGGATCGATTCGCGCCTTTGATGCCGCCGTGACCGCACCGCGCTGGGGATATCCATCGGTTGGCGCCTATTACGCGGCGGCCAGTCCGCTGCAGACCTTGCTGGCGTTTGGGGCGGAGGCCGCCAGGGGGCCACTCCCCCCCCTCCTGCTGCTGCAGGCTGCCGATGATCCCTGGGTGCCACCCCAGGCCATGGAGGCCTTGGCCGCCCAGTTAACGGGGCTACCACCCGAATCCTCGGCGATGGGCCGCTGCCCCTCGTTGCTGTTGAGCACCGGTGGAGGGCACAACGGCTTCCATGGCCAGGGTGATGGTCGCCATCGCCACCAGGGCACCTGGGCTGACCGCGCCGTCGCCACCTGGTTTGTGCACCATGGACAGCGGTTCTCGGTGGCAACCAGCTGAATTGCTGAGAAAGCAACCCTTAAGAAGTAGTATGTGTCGGTTTTTTAATGGGATTGGTGCGTTTCAGCAGTGGTGTCGGCAGATTCAGCTGTCTTGTGGCCTTGCTTGCAGCTATCGCCCATGGTGGTGCCAAGGCTGAGGGCTGGCAAAAGGCACCACCACTGCCCACCGATATGCGGGACTTGCTGTCCTCAATCAGTGAAGATTCCAATCTCTATCGCCTGTACAGACTCTATCGCGAAAACCGGGATGGATTACAAAAAGCGGCCGGACGCATAACCCTGGATCAGGCGATTGCCATGGGGGTCTCCAGCAGTCCCCTTTTGGCTGGCAACGTAGACGAAATTCAAGCATCCCAATGGTCGAGGATAGCCATCACCCGCGAATGGATCCCCAGCCTGAGTGTCAAGACATCAGATCCTGGTGTGCTGGGTTATTCAACCACCACCAGTAGCTTGAAGACCAAGACCGATGGCAATGAGCCCTCGGAAACCCTGACATTTAAACATGGCTTTTCCTCTACCCCCTACGGCTCGCTGTCCTGGGCTTTTCTGGATCCGTCGAGGGGGGCACGGCTAAATGTATTAACTGCACAGAATCATTCCCTGCGCAATAAATTTACCTTTACTTCCCGTGAGCTAATCTTGGCCATCCAAACGGCCTACTGCACCTTGCAGGAGGCATTGGAGCGGGAAAAAGACAACATTGAACTCTTTAATCAGGCGATTCATATCTACGTCAAAGCCAGCAAGGCCCAAAAGCCTGCTGGCGAAGTTAGCCGTTTTGAAGCCCAGGCCGTCTCCCTGCTGATTGCCCGCATCAAGGCCCACAAGGTGTCCATCCAAGCTGCCAATTCCTTGGCCAGCCTGATCAATCTCGAACCTGGAAAGCTGGCCCTGCCCTCCTCAGCTCCCGAACTGGTCTCGCCCTGGCCCCTCAGCCGCGCCCAGTCCATCGAGCTGGCCCTGGAGCAGCGCGAAGAATTGCAGGCCAATGCTTGGGACGTCAAGGCCCTGATGAGCGCGGCCCAGGCCATCCGCAACAAGGCCCTGCCTTCGGTGTCCCTGGCGAGTCAATTGAAACGGATTTCAGCCAATCAACAAACTGGGAATCTCAACGGCAATGTTTCGGGCCAACTGAGCCGTAATTCGGGTTACGAGTCATTTTTTGGCTTTACCTTTGATTGGAAAATATTTGATGGTGGTATCCGCTCTGCCGAGTCCAACGCCATCAAGGCCAAGGCCGAGCAGTCGATGGAACAAGGTCAACTCAGCCGGCTAACGATCACCCGGCAGGTTGAAGATGCCTACGCCACCTTTGTCGCCTCCAAGATCCTGGTCGATGCCGCCCGCAGCGATGTCGCTGCCTCACGCCAATCGCTGCAGGCCGCCCTGAACGAATACAACATGGGCCGAGGCGACGCCGGCACCACCGTGGTGCAAGCCCTCTCCAAGCTCCAATCAGCCCTGGAGTCCTACCGCACCCTGGTGACCGAGCAAAACCTGGCGATCTATCAACTAAACCGCTATTCCGCCACCTGGCCGGCCCAAACCCAGAGCCTGGTGGATTCCCAATACCAACGCTGGTTACCGACCGCCTTGGCCAGCCCCACCCCAGCGCCGACCCGAAGGCCCAAGACAGAGGAACTGGCCCCAGTCAGGCCATCGCTTCCGCCAGGATCCTGAGATCAAGCCAAGGTGCTGCCATTCAGCCGCCAGCGCCGCTGCCCCCAGGGAGCCCCCCTTGCGTCCGCCCCTCGTTTATCACCCGCAGTATTCGGCTCCCTTGCCCAGTAGCCACCGCTTTCCGATGGCGAAATTCAAGCTGCTGGTCGAACATCTGCAGCGACTTGATTTAGCGCGGCCCGAGCAGCTGCACCAGCCCTTGCCGGTGCCGCGGCGCTGGTTGGAGCTGGTGCATGGCCGGGCCTATCACGAGGGTTTTGCCCGCGACCAACTGGAGCCGGCCGCGGTGCGTCGCATCGGTCTGCCGGCTACCACTCCCCTGGTGCGCCGCAGCTGGCTGGCGGTGGGCGGCTCGGTGCTCACGGCCAGGCTGGCATTGCAACACGGGCTGGCTTGCCACCTGGCGGGCGGCACCCACCATGCCTTTGCCAACTATGGCAGCGGCTTTTGCATCTTCAACGACCTCGCCGTCGCGGCCCGGGTGCTGCTGATGGAGGGGCTGGTGCGGCAGTTGTTTGTTGTGGACCTGGATGTGCACCAAGGCGATGGCACGGCCGCCCTGTTTGCGGGTGATGAACGGGTCTTCACCTTTTCGGCCCATGGGGCCAATAATTTCCCCAGGGTAAAACAGGCCAGTGACCACGATCTACCCCTGGCCGACGGCCTCGAAGATGGGCCTTATCTGGCGGCGATTGCGGCGGTATTGCCGGACCTGTTGGATCAGGTGCACCCCGATCTGGTGCTCTATAACGCCGGCGTCGATCCCCACCGTGATGACCGTCTGGGCCGCTTGGGCTTAAGTGACATGGGTTTGCTGCAACGGGACCGACTGGTGCTTGAAGCCTGCCTGCGCCGGCGCATCCCAGTGGCCACGGTGATCGGCGGCGGTTATGACGACCTCACACCCCTGGTGGAACGGCACAGCATTGTGGTGCGGGCGGCTAGTGAGATGGGAGTATTTCTTTGAGGCGATGTTGCAGGGGCTGGATGGGGACGTGAGGGGCTTGGCTCAAGAGTGCCAGTAGTTCACCAGAAAAAAGCGAATCTGAATCACCCAGATCAGCGAACCCAGGCCTACCATGGCGACCGGGCCAAAAAGGTCACCGGAACGCCGGGGCAGCAGTAAAGAAAGTCCACCGATCCAGCCCAACAACCACGCTGGGCATGAAATGGATGGCATAGATCCTGGCGTTTTGGGCCAGCGACTGATGCAGTAAGGGCACGAACAGCCACATTTGGGCGGCAGCCAGAATCAGCGTCAGCAGCTTGTGCCTGGCCTGCAGCCGCAGCCGCCCGCTAAGACGGACACGCTGCAACCCGAATGCCACAATGAAACTAAGCGATTGCCCTGCACTGCGGAAGCAAATATGGCAGTGGCAAGGGTGGCGAGCAACAGACCTGCACCGATGATGACGGCAAATGATAGGCCGATCTTGAACAGGGTAAAGTCAGCTTCCCCGAATAAATGGTAGCCAAACCAGTAAGGTAATAAGTAAAGTGGCGGGTAAGATTGATAGATCTGATCGGGAAACGTCTTGGCATCGAAATAGGTGCCACCCAGGGGAAAGAATCCCGCCATGGCAAAGAAGCCATGGTTTTCCCAAGGCTGCGCAGCCCGCAGGGTCTCGCGACCAAACAGGTAAACATGATCCAGGATCCCCTCACCAAGAAGGCGAGAGAAGGTGAGCCAGGTGATGGCGAGCAGCAGGGCTGCGGTGACCAACCAGGGCCTGAACGGAGTGAGCCAGCTGGCGGTCCAGCGCAGTGGCCATTCAGCCAGGGACGAAAGTTTCGATGGCCCCTGGCGCCCCGGTACTGGCATTGGAATTGGCGTCGTTGAAAGCCACGAGCAAGCCGCTTGGACGGAGCGTGTATGCTAAAGTATTTAGGAATTCAGGTTTTTAGGTTTGGGTTGCTGTCGATAGATCCGTCTTTACATTGTGAGCCGCACCCGATGGGTATAGGCTATGGGCTGGATGGCCCTGCTAATGAATGCCTTGAAATTGGTAATATACTGGCAAACTGCGGATCCAACGCTTTGGTGCTCGCTGAAGGGCCGAACCACCTAGGAGCGTGTCGCACATTTCCGCAGCCACAGCGGCCCCTCCCCCCGCTTCTTGGGGGCAGTTCTGAGCGCTGCTCTCAGTCCCGGGACTGAGCGGGCCTGAGCGGTGGCCGCTCCCTCAGGCGGTTGCAACCTCTGCT
>JAPLIC010000044.1 GCA_026389315.1 Cyanobacteriota bacterium | reverse complement strand
GCCTCAACCTGCTGCGGACCAATGGCTTCCGCTCCATCAGGGCTGGATTGATGGCCGTGGCCCACGACATCAACAGGATGCTCGGCTGGAGCGGGATCCAGGCGCTGGAGAGGGATTAACGAGACTTTCAGTCGGCCCTGCCACCGGTCTACCTGCAGGGCCACTGGGCTGGGATGGGCATCGACCTCACTGGGCTAGACCTCCATAGTGGCACCAGTCCCCGGTTGGCTACCCGCGAACAACTTGGTGTCGCCTTAACCCATGGCCAATTTGGAACCTCAAGACTAAAGTGGCATTGGATACCGTTCCTCCCTCCAAGAGCTGCTGCCATGCCCAACGGCCAACCCAACATGCTGATTCTCTGGGGCGATGACATCGGCCAGAGCAACCTCAGCTGCTACAGCCATGGCCTGATGGGCTACGAAACCCCCAACATCGACCGGGTCGCCAAGGAGGGGGCGAAGTTCATCCATTACTACGCCGAGCAAAGTTGCACCGCCGGTCGCGCCGCCTTTATTTCTGGCCAGAGTGTCTTCCGGACTGGCCTTTCCAAGGTGGGGCTGCCGGGGTCGGAGCTGGGCTACCGCGATGAAGATCCCACAATTCCTGAATTGCTCAAGCCACTGGGCTACCGCACCGGCCAGTTCGGCAAGAACCACTTCGGAGATCGTGACGAGCACCTGCCGACCAAGCATGGCTTCGACGAATTTTTTGGCAATTTATACCATCTTAATGCCGAGGAAGAGCCCGAACAGCGCGATTACCCCAAGGAAGACGATCCAGAATTTCCCAATTTCCGCAAGCGCTTTGCACCCCGAGGCGTGCTGCATAGCTGGGCCAATGCCGATGGCAGCCAGCGCATCGAAAACACCGGCCCCCTGACGCGCAAGCGGATGGAAACCACCGATGATGAATTTTTGGTGGAAGCCAAACGCTTCATCCGTGATGCGGTCGACTCCGGCGAGCCGTTTTTTGTGTGGTTCAACACCACCCACATGCACTTCCGCACCTACGCCCGGCCCCAGGACATCGGCCGCAGCGGCCGCTGGCAGTCGGAATACCACGATGTGATGATCTATCACGACGAGTGCATCGGCGAACTGCTCGATCTCGTTGATGAGCTGGGCATCAGCGACGACACGATCGTCATGTATAGCACCGACAACGGCCCCCACGTCAACAGCTGGCCCGATGCCGGCACCACCCCCTTCCGCAGTGAGAAAAACACCAATTGGGAAGGGGCCTTTCGGGTGCCGGCCCTGGTGCGTTGGCCGGGTCACATCCCCGCCGGCGTCAATCTCACGGGGCTGGTCAGCCACCTCGATTGGCTGCCGACGCTGCTGGCCGCCGCCGGCGAACCGGCGATCAAGGACAAGTTGTTGCAGGGCCACCAAGTAGGCAACAAAAACTTCCACATCCACCTGGATGGTTACAACCAGCTCGACTATTGGCAAGGCAAAACCAAGCAAAGCCCCCGGCGGGAATTCTTCTACTTCTCCGACGACGGTGACCTGGTGGGCCTGCGCTACGACAACTGGAAGTTCGTCTTCAAGGAGCAACGTGAGCAGGGCACCCTGCAGGTCTGGGCCGAACCATTCACCGAGTTGCGGGTGCCAAAAATCTTCAACCTGCTCACCGATCCCTACGAGCGCGCCGACATCACCTCCAACACCTATTGGGACTGGATGCTGGATCATGCCTTCCTGCTCGTGCCAGCCCAGAGCTATGTGGCGGAGTTCCTGCAAACCTTCCAGGCCTACCCACCGCGGCAGAAGGCTGCCAGCTTCTCCCTGGAACGGGTGATGGAAAAACTGAGCGCAAACATCGCCAATAGCCACTGAAAAGGTAGCTCCTCGCCGGCAGTCACGCCCTGTGAATGCCGGTGAGGGGCAAAAACCAGCCGGGGTTGCTCTTGGCAGCCATCCCCAGCTGGACAAAAATTTACAGTAAGCGCATAAACGGAAACGACATTCTGTGGAACTCGCCACCGTGCTCAAGCTGGTGTTGCTGCTGGGTGTGGTGCTGCTGGTGGTCGGCATTGGCGCCCGGGTACCCATGCAGGAGCCGCTGTTGCTGCTGCGCCGCCCGACGCTGACCCTGCGCTCCCTGCTGGCGATGTATGTGTTGTTCCCCGCCCTCGTGCTGCTATTGGTTTGGCTGCTGCCCCTGCGGCAGGGGGTGGCTGCGGTGTTGTTGGGCTTCGCGGTCTCGCCCGTACTGCCGCCCTGGGCCAAAAAGGGAACCGCGCTCGGTGCCAGGGGGGACTACGTCATCGGCCTGGAGCTGCTCTCAACCGCCGTCTCCCTGCTGCTGGTGCCGCTGATGATCGCGATTGCCGAGCGGTTGTTCGGGGTGACCACCCACTTAGACCCCAAGGCCATGGTGACTGTGCTGCTGGCCACCGTGCTGCTCCCCCTGGGCCTCGGCATCGGGATCGGCCGCTTCTTGCCGCGCAGCGCCCCGCGGCTGGCTGCCGTTGCCGATCGCCTCGGCAGCGTGGTGCTGCTCCTCGGTGCGGTGGTGCTGCTATTTGTCCATGGCCCCAAGATGCTGGCGGTGATCGGCGAGGGCACCGTGTTGGCCATCCTGGTTGCAATCGTCTTCGGTCTTTTGTTTGGCGAGTTGCTCGGCGGGCCGGATCGGAGCATCCGCGGCGCCCTCGCCTCGGCCACGGTATCGCGGCATCCCGCCATCGCCCTGCTGCTGGCCTCCGGCGCCTTCCCCCAGCAGCAGCCCACCGTGATCGGCACGGTTCTGATCTACTTACTTGCCTCCATTCTGCTACCGATTGTGTTGATGCGATGGCGTAAGTAAGAGGGCACTGCGACAGGCAAGAGCGGCGGGGCAACTGCAGATGGGATAGTCGCCAAGGGGTCAGGTGCTCCTTGGCGACAGCTTCGCGGACGGACCGGTGACGCTTTCGATTCCCGCCGCCCCAGGCCCCCTACCGATCGCCGGCGCTGCCGCCGCCCTGGCCTGGAGTCGCCCGTGGTGGAACTGGTAAGGGGAGCCATGGGCTCTCTGTTGCCTCCCGCACCCTGTGCCCCCTGCCACTCCAGGCGCCCCTGGCGCCCCCGCTAACAGCGAGCCGCCTTCAGCTCCGCCAGGATTGTCAACACCACAGCGCTCCTGGCCCGGCCTGGATCACCTCGGTGCCATCCAGGCCGGTGGCGGTCTGCTTCTCGGCCTGATCGCTCTCTTTTCCTCCTATGACCACATCACCGCCTTCGGCCACAACATCGGCCTCCAGCAGCAATGGGGCATCCCCCTCATCGCTGCCTCGGTGGCGACAGTGGTTATCGACTCTCAACTGGCGACCCGTGCGCGAGATCGAGCTCGAGATCGAGCAGCTGAGGCTCGAGAACGCCAGGCTGAGGCAGCTGAACGCCAAAGGCAGAGCCTTGCTGAGCTGCATCGATCAGCACTGCTTTCCGCCCGAGTGCAGCTCGACCCCTCCCCAACCAACCGAGCCCGATTGCGGGCCTTCCTCACCCTGATGGCCCAGCGGCCGCTGGAGGATGGGGATGCCGGCATGGCATGAAGAGCTAGGAAATCGAGGCGCCTGCGGCGCCATTCGGGAACAGCCTGCAGCCAACAGACACAAACAAGCAACCGACAGCCACAAACCAACAGCCAGTGTAAAGAAATAAAGAGATTAAGGGTAAAGAAACTAGTCCTGGGGGAGGCAACAGACGCGGAAACCGATATAGGGGCTGCGGCTGCCCGGGTGGGAGTTGCCGCAGAAGGCCGAACGGCAGTTCGCGGGGTGGTAGCTCCACGACCCGCCGCGCAGCAGCGTGCTTGCTTTATCCCTATCCAGACACCACTCCCAGACATTGCCGTGCATATCCTGCAAACCCCAGGCGTTGGCGGGGAAGCTGCCCACATCGGTTGTCTGCTCGCGGTAGGTCCCTTTCGGACCCTGGCCGTAGGTGTCATTGCCATTGTAATTGGCCAGCTCGGTGGTAAGGGTTTCCCCGAAATGAAATGGGGTGGTGCTGCCTGCCCGGCAGGCGTATTCCCACTGGGCCTCGCTGGGAAGGGTGTAGTTTCGCCTCGTATGCTTGCTGAGGCGCCGACAGAATTCGATCGCATCGGGCCAGCTCACTGACTCCACCGGGCGGTCTGGCCCCTTGAACTTTGAAGGGTTGGCATTCAGTTCTCGCTCCACCTTCTCCAACCCGGCCACCACATTCCACTGGGCCTGGGTGATCGGAAAACGACCAATCCGGAACGCCGGCACCGTGACGCGCCGCTGGGCCTCATCATCATCTCTCCCCTCTTCACTCAAGGGCGAACCCATCAGGAAACTTCCTGCTGAAATCTCCACCATGGTGAGCTCCACGCCCTGCGGCAGCTGTTCCCTGTAGGTCTGCACCCCAATAGGCTTGGTCTTCTTCTCCCAGCGATCCCCCTGCCGCACCAACCAGGTGGTGGTGGAATTGGGGATGGCTTTGGCGGGTTTTGGCTGCTTTTTTACAGCAATGACACCAAGAACTACCCCCACCCCTGTACCAACGCTGATCAACAGTTGGCGACGAGAAAGGGGGCGGGAGAATGGCTTAATAAGTGGTCCAGAGATTGAGCGAGGAAATGGCCCAGCGGGAGGGCGAACCTGATTAGTCGCGTTGATCCCCGGGCGAAATTCCTGTTCATAGCGTTGCAGCTTCTCCTGGCGATCGTTCTTGGCTGGCTGCGGCAACTCCTCGGCTGCTTGTTCTGGCGCGGCCCTGCGCTCCAGGGCCTTCATCTCGCGGTCCAGCCGTTCGGCCTCCGCCTTCCAGCGTTCCACCTCCGCGCGATTTTGATGCTCGGCTTGTTCACGGGCTTGCCGCTCGCGGGCCTCCTGCTCGCGGGCCAGTCGCTCCACATCAAGTCGCTCCGCTTCCTGGCGGCGGCGTTCCTCTGCCTCGCGGGCCAGTCGTTCTTGTTCGGCCTGCCGGTCCTGGGCTTCCCGCTCGCGCGCCTGTCGTTCACGAGCGACCCGCTCCGCCTCCGCCTTCTGCTCTCGAGCCAGCCGCTCCTCCTCCGCCTTCTGCTCCCGGGCCAGTCGCACCTGCTGCTCCTTCTGCTCACTAGCGAGCCGTTCGGCCTCTTCCTCCCTCAGGCGTGCCAGACGCTCCTCCTGCTCCTGAAAGGTGCTCAGAATCAGCTCGGCGATCTGCACAAAGGCCCGTTCCTGTTCCACTTCCGCCATCTCGGCCAGGGTGCGGCCGGGAGGAATCACCGCCTGGTACTGCTCGATCTCCGGAATGTGTTTCCAGAGGCTGGGGCGCAGGGGCACCCAGAGAATGCGCAGGCCCTGTTGCTTCGCTGCCCGGAACAGGGGCGGCAGTTCACTGCGGGTCACGAAGTCGGAAGCCAGGAAGTCTGCGCTCACCAGCAGCAGGGCCACGCTGGCGTTCGCCAACGCCTGCTCAATCTCCTGCCGCCACAGGCCGCCCGCCTGGATGCGGCTGTCGTCCCAACGTTCGAGGCCGTAGCGCTGCTCCAGGGGCTTGATCATCCGGCGCAGCCGCTCCACCCATTCGCCATCGCGATGGCTGTAGCTGATGAACAGCTGGCGGCGCTCCGGTTGCCCTGATGCCGACTGCAGAGGGTGGCCCTGCTCGCTGCCCAACCGTTGCTGCCGCCACTGGCCCTGAGGGTAGTCCCCATCAGGCCAGTTCGGAAGTGGGCGCCAGTTCCAGGCGATGGGCCAACAACTCTGACGTGGGCCTGTGGGATTGCATCGCTTGGGGGTGGGCTCCCTATCTCTGCCGATTGAAAGATGGCTGGGAATGGAGTGAAGGAAATGCTGCCGTAGGTGTATTTCTTCCTCTCCCAGGAGGCTTGCAGAGCACCTACTCGGTGCTCGCCCGTGAGCACGGCGGTGTTGCAGCACAGGGTGGAACTGGTAAGGGGAAGGGGAAGCCCTGGGCTCTCCGTTGCCTCCCGCACCCTGTGCCTCCCGCCCCCTGTGCCCCCTGCCACTCCAGACGCCCCTGGCGCCCCCGCTGACACCGAGTCGCCCCCAGCTCCGCCAGAATTGTCAACACCCCAGCGCCCCTGGCCCGGCCTGGATCACCTCGGTGCCATCCAGGCCAGCGGCGGTCTGCTTCTCGGCCTGATCGCTCTTTTTTCTTCCTATGACCACATCACCGTCTTCGGCCGCAGCATCGGCCTCCAGCAGCAATGGGGCATCCCCCTCATCGCTGCCTCGGTGGCGACAGTTTTTATCGACTCTCAACTGGCGACCCGTGCGCGGGATCGAGCTCGAGATCGAGCAGATCAAGAAAGAAACCGAGCAGCTGAGACGCGAGAACGCCAGGCTGAGGCAGCTGAACGCCAAAGAAAGAGCTTTGAGCGCCTTGATCAAGCAACACTGCTTTCCGCCCGAGTCCAGCTCGAACCCTCCGAAACCAATCGAGAGCGATTGCGGGCCTTCCTCACCCTGATGGCGCAGCGGCCGCTGGAGGATAACGATGGCGGTCCCTGACGCATACCTGTATTCAGGCGCCTGCGGCGCCATTTGGGTAAATCCAACAGCCAGGGTTAAAAAACAGCCGAGTGTTGAGGGATTGATGGATTAAGGGTTAAGGGAAGGGTCTTGGGGCAGACAGACCACACGGAAACCAACATCGTCATCATCGCTGACGGCCTCGTCGTGGCTGCGGTAGGCCGAGCGGCAGTCGCCGGGGTCGCCGATCCAGGAGCCGCCGCGCAGCAGCTTTTGTTCGTTAGCAGCTGCAGCAGCAATCAACCAGGGTTGGTCATCGCCTGGGGCGAGGTTGTAACTGTCATGCCAGTGGTCCTCGCACCACTCCCACACATTGCCGTGCATGTCATGCAGGCCCCAGTCGTTGGCCGGGAAGCTGGCCACTTCAGTGGTCTGCCCACGGTTTGGGCCCTTGGGGCCGTTGGCATAACAATTATTTCCATCGTAATTGGCCAGCTCCGGCGTCAGCGTGGCCCCGAAATGAAACGGCGTTGTGCTGCCGGCACGGCAGGCGTATTCCCACTGGGCCTCGCTCGGTAGCCCGTAGCGCTGGCCCGTGCGCTGGCTCAGGCGGCGGCAGAACTCCTGCGCGTCGTGCCAGCTCACCCGCTCCACCGGACGGTTATCGCCCTTGAACTGCGCAGGATCGGGCTTGAGGTCGCGCTCCAGCTGCTGCCAAGCCGCCACCGCCCGCCACTGGGCCTGGGTGATCGGTGTTTGGGCCATCCAGAAAGCACCCAGCGTCACCTCATGCTGGGGGCCTTCATCGTCGAATCGCTCTGGCTCGCCCTCAGGAGAGCCCATCAAAAAGCTGCCCGCCGGGATCTTCACCATGGTGAGAGCCGCGCCTTCGCCCAACTCCTCCCGGTAGCCCTCCACCTGCAGCGGGCGGGGCTCCATGCTCCAGCTGCCGCCTACTTGGCGCAACAGGCAGGTGCTGGTGGGGAAGCGCTGCAGCCGCGAGGAATCCATCGCCGGCGGCGCATCTGTGGAAGATGGGGCAACCTCACGTTCGCGGGGAAGGGTCATCGCATACCGCCAGAAGGGCGCCGTTCCGTTGCGGCTGAATTCTGGTGGCGAGGGTAGGGCACTAGGCAAGGACCGCTGATACCAGTAGCACTACCACCTGATGCCGGGGTAGTGCTGCATGGCGGAATTGTGCGGATCAGCTCCAGCAGGCAGCAACGGGCGTTTTTCTGCTCGCCTTTGGGGAGCCAACAAGACCAGGCGAAGCTTATTCTGGTCATCTGACCAACTCTTCAGGTCCCCCTGATGCATCGAATCAGCGTGGCTGCCGCAAATTCCCGATTTCTGCCTTACTGACCCAGGTAGAGGCCGGGGAAGAGGTAGTGATCACACGGCGAGGGGTGGCCATTGCCAGGATCGTGGCCGAACCAGCTCGCCTTTGCGACGGATTCGATCTGCAGGAGCAGTTCCAGTTCACCAACGCCCAACCTATGCATGAAGGGCCGGATGCCGGCAGCTTCATGTCTGAGCTGCGCCGCGCTGGCCGCTATTGATGGCGAGTTATTTGGACACCTCTCTGCTGGTGCCCCTGCTGATCCGGGAGCCCGGAACCCCAAGGGTCTAGGAGCGTGTCGCACATTTCCGCAGCCACAGCGGCCCCTCCCCCCGCTTCTTGGGGGCAGTTCTGAGCGCTGCTCTCAGTCCCGGGACTGAGCGGGCCTGAGCGGTGGCCGCTCCCTCAGGCGGTTGCAACCTCTGCTC
>JAPLIC010000073.1 GCA_026389315.1 Cyanobacteriota bacterium | reverse complement strand
GCTGAGTGGCTTTGAGTCGATCCGGGGCGGCATGCAGGCGGTGATGCATGACATCACGGCGCTGCTGGCGATGGTGCGGCGACAGCCAAAACCGAACCCCTGATAAGACTTTGAATCAGCCCTGCCTCCACGGCAGTGCCAGCCAAGCAATTGACACATTATTCTGTTTGAGATGTTAATTCGAATACGTTCGCCTTGGTGCGGAATCGCCCCTGGCCAGGCCGATCAACTCAAGCGGCGCCGCGTCGATCAGGGCGCCAACGGCAGCTCCAGCTCGCTAGCTGGCTGCAAGCCCACCCAAGCGGCACGCCCACACAAGCCGAGTCCCTGCTGTCGGGGATGGTCACCTAAAGCTGACCTAATCGTGACCAACACCACGCTACCGGTCGTATGCCGATGGACCCTACCAAGGAGGCGAGTTCCTACAGCTCTCTCCATCCATTCCGTTGACCGAGCCATTCCGCCGACCTACCCATACCTCGCATCTGACTATAACACCCACCTCTTAATTGCGAGCCCATGCCGATTTTGGCGCCCATTTACTATTGGGTGGTGCCGATCCCCGACCGGCGCCACCGGGTCCTGCCGGACCCTGCCAAGGACTTAGCCACTACACTGGACTAAGCCAGTTGCGACCTGGCGATGCAGGTCAACCTCCACGACGCCAACCGCCAGTACGGCCCCAGCCACGACACCGGCCTGGCGGGAGTGTCGCGCTCACGCACTGGCGCAACTGCTCCAGGCAGGAGCCTTGTTCGCGGGCCTGAAGATGAAGGATGGGGTGGCCTGATGATCCGGCGCTGAGCCGGCCAACCGTCCGTTTAAAAAACCCCAGCTCATCTTCCCGCAGGGGGGGGAGCTAATCAGTCAAGTAAAGGAAAAGCCACCCCGCAGCCAACACAGCGTGGCGTTTGCCGATGGGCTCCGGACGCTTCAGGCTTGGGGACGGCTGGTTGCAAGGCGACGCCGAATGCGACGGCTATAGCCAAAGGCTGCCGCGGCTCCCAGAACAGGCAGAGGCCTGGGCACCTCATTCATCACCGTGAGACTCCAGCTATTGACGCTCAGCGGGTCAGTCACCACCAGCGTCATCGGTGTAGAGCAATTGCCAAAGACCATTGCCATCTTCTCCATTGAAGGCAAGCCGATCCTCACTCCCCTAGCCCCGTAACTCCGCCACCAGGGCCTCCACCGGCTCGCGCAACGCCGCCAGCAGGGAGGCATCGCTCTTGCCCTGCAACAGGAAGAAAGCCATGGGCTCGCGCACATCCACCACCCAGTAATTGGCGATCCCGGCCTGTTGATAAAGCCTCAATTTCGTATCGAGGTCATAGGCCAGGCTGGCATCGGCAACTTCAATCACCAGCAAGGTATCGGCGGCGGTCGGGTGGGCTTCGAGCCAGGCATCGGAGCGGGCCGTCACCACCGCCAGGTCGGGCTCCGGCTCCTGATGCTCCCCCAGATCCAAGGGTGCCTCGATGCGCAGTTCATGGCCGCACAGCAGAGACTCCCCGTCGTGGGGGCTCGCCAGCAGGGGAGTCAGGGCCCGCGCCAGCCGATGCACAACCGCTGTGTGGCGGCTCCCCTTGGCGATCACCTCCAGAACCTCCCCATCAATCAGTTCAAACCTCCGCTCCGGCAGCTGATCGCAAAGCCGATGAAATTCAGCCACAGTGAATCGGGCATGGCGAGGTCCGTAGCCGCGCCGACCTGGCTGGATCGAAGGGATGACGGCTCTCGGGCCCATGGCGCAAGCCTCAAGCTCCTGATTTTTTGATCATAGGTTCGTTGTTTCCAAGGTGCCCCTGGAGGTTGATGCTGAGCCGCCCTGGCATCCAGTTTTTCGCCGCCACCCGTCAGCAGGTGGTGGTGGGCCGGGGCAACCCCAACGCCCGGCTACTGCTGGTGGGGGAGGCCCACGGCGCCGAAGAACAGGCCTGCGGCCAGCCCTTTGTCGGCCGCTCGGGCCGCTTGCTGGAAGCGATGCTGGCGGCGGCGGGCCTCAACAGCGAGCGGGATCTTTACATCGCCAACGTGATCAAGTGCCGGCCCCCGGGCAATCGCAAGCCCAGCCGCACCGAAATCGAGGCCTGCAGGCCCTGGCTGGAACGCCAGAACGCCCTGGTGCTGCCCCAGCTGGTGCTGCTGGTGGGAGCCACGGCCCTGGAGGCGCTGCTGGGGATCAGGGGGGCATCACCCGGCTGCGGGGTCAATGGTTACACCTGGAAGCGAACCAAGGGCCAGGCCAGCCGAGCCCTAACCAGGCAGCCCAAGGCAAGAGAGCTCAAAGCCCCCCATCGCCGCTGCGGTGGCCCGAGCAGGGAGATGGAGGCATTGCCCTGATGCCCCTGCTGCATCCCTCCTATTTATTACGCAATCCCTCGGAGACTGAGGGATCGCCCCTCTGGTTGACCCGGTCCGATCTGGTGGCGGTGCGACAGCGGTTGGGGGAGTGATCCTTGCTTTGGATAGGCATACGCCACTGCTTTTAACAGACGCTACCGGTAGTGTGCTGTTAGGCCGCTTTGAGGAGGCTGTCAGGTAACGGCTTGCTCGCAAAGCGGCGGCGACCACCAGCTGAGACTGTCGTTTGCTGCAAGCTCCCCCCAGGCCTGATCAAGCCCCTCGACCCAGGCCAGAACGGCCTGGGCTATAGCGAGGGCCTGATCGGAGTCGCGGGCATCGAATAGCTCGCTTGACGAACAGGACAGCCGATGCCTCAAGCAGCTTCGCTCAACCCGAAGTCTTGATCCTGCGCCTCAGCTGGCGTCTCCAACCGAAGGCGGCAGCGGCGCCGAAGAGGGGTAGGGGGCCGGGGACTGATACGGAAGAAGCAGGCGTGAACATCAGAGAATTTGAAGTAGTATTATTTACATCCTCATTAGATATTTCAATAGGAAAAGGTGTCACCAAGAATGGGTTATATTCATCCTGATTGCCAAGATATAATTTCTGAGGCCGGTCATTGGCGTACAACACAATGTTTACACCTGTAACTTGGCCTCCAGATACATCAAATCCTTCTCCATCAGCATAGTAGTTAGTGAAGACCGTCCAGCCGCCGGAAGGTGTATTCGTCGCCGAAGTTATGGTTATTAATAGCCCATACTTCTGATCATTGAGATTGTCTACAAGGCCATCAACAATCCCCGATGCCGTCGCTGTAACAGAGCGGCACCAACGCCACAGCGCACCATGAGTTGCTTCAGGCGATGGGCTCGCGAAGTCTTCAGGGAAACTTGGCCCGACCCAGACGCGGTGTAGCGGAATAGCAATGTAGCGGAGCAAACAAGCTGGGTGCTTGTCGCAAGTGAAGCCGATATCACTGGACTAAGAATTAATGCATTAATTTTCTAATTCCTTAATGAATGACCCCCCTTCACAGCAGTGCCAGCCAAACAATTGACACATTATCCTGTTTAAAATGTTTAATCGAATACGTTCGCCTTGGTGCGGAATCGCCCCTGGCCGGGCCGATCAACGCAAGCGGCGCCGCGTCGATCAGGGCGCCAACGGCAGCCCCCACTCACTAGCAGCAAGCCCAAACAAGCCGAGTCCCTGCTGTCGGGGATTGTCCTCCAGAGCTGACCTAATCGTGACCAACACCACGCTACCGGTAGTGTGCCGTTGGGCCATTCCAAGGAGGCAAGTTCTAGCAACTCTCTCCATCCATTCAGCCGACCCATCCATTCAGCCGACCCAGCCATACCTCGCACCTGGTTATTACACCCACCTCCTAATTGCGCGCCCATGCCGATTCTGGCGAGTATCTACTACGGGGCGCTGCCAATCCCCGACCGGCGCCGCCTGGTCCTGCCGGTCCCTGCCAAGGACTTAGCCACTACACTGGACTAAGCCAGTTGCGCAGTTGCGACCCGGCGATGCAGGTCAACCTCCACGACGCCAAGACCCACCTTTCCCGCTATGTCGACCAGGCCCTCGCCGGTGAGGAGGTGGTGATCGCCCGCGCTGGCAAGCCACTCGTGCGGCTTGTGCCGTTCCAGACCCAGCCCGCGCCTCGCCTGGGCGGTTTCCTGAGGGGCCAGGCCAACCTCACGGCTGATCTTAAAGGCGATTTCAAGGCTGAGATTGAGGAGATGTTCTACGGCAGATGAGCCTGAGGGCCTGCTGGTGGATACCCACCTGCTGCTTTGGTGGGCCTCCATGCCTGAGCAACTCCCTGCGGCAGCAAAAACCCAACTCGAAAGTTACGAGCAGCCTCTGGTCTTCAGCGTGGTCAGCCTCTGGGAGGTGGCGATCAAGGCTTCCCTCGGTCGTAGCGATTTCCAGGTCAACCCGCTCGCCCTGCGCATGGGGTTGCTGCAGGAGGGATTTCGGGAGCTACCAATTCAGGTGGAGCATGTGCTGGCGGTGCAGCACCTTCCCTGGATCCACCGCGATCCCTTTGATCGGTTGCTGGTGGCCCAGGCCGCCCAGGAGCGGCTGGGCCTGCTCACGGCAGATCGCACTTTGGTGGGCTACGGCGTAACGGTGCGCTGGGCGGGGTGATGATTGCGGTGATGGTTGGGGCGAGCCGTCCCCCCGGCCCAGCCGTTGACGCCGCCCCCTTCGCCAATTCTCCAGCCTTTGTGACAGGCTTTGGCCACGCGCCGCCCCCCGCGATGACTGCCGCCCCGTCCCGCCCTGACGCTGCCCCGGCCGAGGCCGCCGAAGCGGTCCCGCCGGCCGGTGCCAGCACCAGCACCCCCTGGGCCGACGACCCCCGCTACGCCACCACCATCCGCCGCCGCCCCACCCGCAGCGTGCGGGTCGGCGATGTCTGGGTCGGCAGCGAGCATCCGGTGGTCGTGCAATCGATGATCAATGAGGACACCCTCGACATCGCCGGGGCCACCGCCGGCATCCGCCGGCTGCATGAGGCCGGCTGCGAGATCGTGCGGCTGACGGTGCCTTCCCTGGCCCATGCCAAGGCGGTGGGCGAAATCCGCAGGCGCCTCGAAGGCAGTTACCGCCCGGTGCCCCTGGTGGCCGATGTGCACCACAACGGCATGAAGATCGCCCTGGAGGTGGCCCAGCACGTCGACAAGGTGCGCATCAACCCGGGCCTGTTCGTGTTTGACAAGCCCGATCCGGGCCGCAGCGAATTCAGCCCCGAGGAATTCGCCGCCATCGGCGAGCGCATCGCCGCCACCTTCGAGCCCCTGGTAACCCTGCTCAAGGAGCAGGACAAGGCCCTGCGCATCGGCGTCAACCATGGCTCCCTGGCCGAACGCATGCTGTTCACCTATGGCGACACGCCCCTGGGGATGGTGCAATCGGCCCTCGAATTCATCCGCCTCTGTGACCGGCTCGATTTCCACAACATCGTGGTGTCGATGAAAGCCTCAAGGGCCCCGGTGATGCTGGCCGCCTACCGCATGATGGCCGACCGCATGGATGCCGAGGGATTTCCGTACCCCCTGCACCTGGGCGTCACCGAAGCCGGCGACGGTGATTACGGCCGCATCAAAAGCACCGCCGGCATTGCCACCCTGCTCTCGGAAGGCCTGGGCGACACGATCCGGGTTTCGCTCACCGAGGCACCAGAGAAGGAAATCCCTGTCTGCTACTCGATTTTGCAGGCGCTTGGCCTACGCAAAACCATGGTGGAATACGTGGCTTGCCCCAGCTGCGGCCGCACCCTGTTCAACCTCGAAGAGGTGCTGCATCGGGTGCGCAGCGCCACCGCCCACCTCACCGGCCTGGATATCGCCGTGATGGGCTGCATCGTCAATGGACCGGGCGAGATGGCCGACGCCGACTACGGCTATGTCGGCAAAACCCCAGGCACCATCTCGCTCTACCGCGGTCGCGAGGAGATTCGCCGCGTCAGCGAAGCCGAAGGGGTGGAAGCGCTGATTTCCCTGATCCGCGAGGACGGCCGTTGGGTTGACCCTTGAGACCCCCTTTGCAGGCAGGCTCTGGCGCTACGTTGTAGGAACGATCACACCAAGAGGCTCCCATGTGGAGTGGACGCACCGGATTGATGGTGCTTGTTGGACTGGGTGCCTGCGCCACCACCGCCGTGCTGGCCCGAGAAATGGCCTTGGCTCCAACCGCACCGACGGTGACAATTGCCGATAGCCCCAAGGAGGTGATGGACCAGGCCTGGCAAATCGTCTTCCGTGATTATCTCGATACCACCGGCAAATACGACCAGGGAAAATGGCGGGTGATGCGCCGTGATTTGCTGAAGCGCAGTTACGCAGGCAATAAGGATGCCTATGAGGCCATCCGCAGCATGCTGGCCACCCTCGATGATCCCTATACCCGTTTTCTGGATCCCCGGGAATTCAAAGAAATGCAAATCGACACCTCGGGAGAGCTCTCCGGGGTGGGCATTCAACTAACCGTGGATAAAGAAACCAAGGAATTGGTGGTCATCTCCCCGATTGAGGGCTCACCTGCCTCTCGCGCTGGCGTGCAGCCGCGGGACGTGATCGTCTCGATCGACGGCCAAACCACCAAGGGAATGAGCACCGAAGATGCGGTCAAGTTGATCCGCGGTAAAGCCGGCACCAGTGTGAAGCTGACTTTGCGGCGCAAGGGCCAGTTGTTGGAGATGCCCCTGCAGCGTGAACTGATCGAGATCCACGCGGTGGAACACCGGGTCAATGTGGGTCCCGATGGCGTCAAGATTGGTTACCTGCGACTGAAGCAGTTCAATGCCAACGCCAGCAAGGACACCCAGGCAGCCCTCAAGAACCTGGAACAACAGGGAGTCCAGGGCTATGTGCTGGATCTGCGAAGCAACCCTGGCGGTTTACTGGTGTCCAGTATCGAAATCGCGCGGCAATGGCTTAATGAAGGTGTGATCGTCTCCACCAAAACCCGCGACGGGATTCAGGACATCAAGCGGGCCAACGGCCACGCCATCACCAACAAGCCCTTGGTGGTGTTGGTCAATGAAGGATCCGCCAGTGCCAGCGAGATCCTTTCCGGGGCGCTTCAGGACAACAAACGGGCCCTGCTGGTGGGACAAAAGACCTTCGGCAAGGGACTGGTCCAATCGGTCCGTCCCCTCTCCGACGGTTCCGGCATGACCGTGACCATCGCCAAGTACCTCACCCCCAGCAACCGCGACATCCACAAGCACGGCATTGCCCCGGATGTTTCCGTCAAGCTCACCGAAGACGATGCCAAGCGCCTCAAAATTGAGGACCTGGGCACCTCGAAGGATCCCCAGTACAAGTCGGCCGAATCCACTTTGATGATGCAATTGCGAATGGTGGGCAGCAACCCAGGCCCCAGCTACCAACCGGGAACGTCCAACGTTCCTGCGGCCCTTGCCAAACCCTGAGGATGCCAGCGGGTCGTCCCTGATCCCGGGGGCGGCTGTCAACAGCGTTGGCGCTGACAAAGCCTTGGGTACCCAGGCTGTCGAGCCCAAACCAGCGGCTTCGCTATGGGATCAAAAACCTTGGTGGTGTCAGCCCTGGACCATTGTGCTCAGCGGTTTGATCGCTATCGCAACCAGTTGGTGGCTGCTGAAGACCGTCTGGATCACGGCCTTCGTGATCGCGGCCATTGGCGCCTGGTGGTTGCTGTTTTTAGTGCTTGTGCCCAGGGCCTATCGGCAAAGCCTGAGCTGATCAGGCACCCAGGAGCAAGCCTCAGGAGACGGGCTGCATCAGGCCACCGCCTGGGGAGGAATCGTCGTCATCGTTCTTGGTGCCTCCGCTGAAGAATCCGTACAGAACCACCGCGAACACAGCCAGCAGCAGAGGCACCAAAGCGGCGGTCGCCGGGCCGGAAGAGCCAACGTCCATCAATTCGCCCATCGCCCAACCCACAAGGTGAAAGCAGCTTAACAAAACTCAACCGCCTTCGGCAGGACCAGCGGCCCCGGCTTGGAGCCAGCGCTCCAAGCGTTCGGCTAAGGCGAGGCAACTGTCCTGTTCTGCCCAAAGCAGGGGGCGCCGCTCGGCGCTGACTGCAAAAGAACGGTGTTGCACATCCCGGCCCATGTAAAGCAAGGCCGCCCGGATTCGCTGCCAGTCCTCGACGTTGGCTTCAAAGCCATAAACCTGGTCGTCATCCATCGGGGCGGGGGAAGCCGTCGCTGCCATTACCACCCCCTCTGGGCCACCAGGGCCAGGGCCACGGACACCGCATCCACGCAACGCACGCAGCGCCGCTTGAGCTCATCTTGACTGCGGGCCCGCCCGAGGTAATCCTCCAAGGTCCCAGGGGTTTCAATGGCGGCCAGCTGGGCGCTGCTGCGGGCGCCAAGATCCGCTTCGCTGAGCAGACCGCTGACGAGCTGGTGTTGCCAAAGGCGATGGGCGGGGGCTCCAGCGGCAAACAGGCGTTGCCGCAGCATTTGCAGACAACTCTGACGCAACAACTCCAGCTGGGTGCTGCGCAGCCGCCGGCTGTTGGGGAGTCCTTCGGCGTCACCGGCCGGCCAGGGGGTGGCTCCAGGGTGGTTGTGGGAAGCCTTTGGGGCGGATTGGGATGGGGCTGAAGGGCCCGTCTCCATCGTCCAGCTCAGACCGGTTCCCGGCAGTCCGAGGGTGGTGCGGGGGCCGCCGCGGCGGCCGCCGCGGCGGTTGATCGGCAGATTCAGGGAAGCCCCGGGGCCCCCCAAGGAAATCGAACTCAGCCCCCGGCTCGTGAAGTTGAGTCGCAGGGGCCCGACGCGGGCGCTGCGGCGAAAACGGAAGGCCATCGAGGGGCAGGAGCTGGCTGAAGCGGTTGGGCCATCCTGGGGTAGCAGCCGGCGCCCGATCCGATTGCTAATGCGAATCTCTTGCAAAAAGCAGGGTGGCTTGTTTAGGTTGCGAGTCATTCGCAAAAGGCCAGCTGGCCAGCCCAGCCCCTGGCGCCGCTTCCGCCCCCCTAAAGCAATCCCGTGAACCTGACCAGCATCCGCGTCAATCCTGGCCAAAGCGTCCTGATTGGCTCAGGACCCGGCTCGGACGGGGGCTGCCTGGAGGTGATCGAAGGCATGGCGCGGGTTTACTGTCCCTGCCCCGAAACCCAAGGCATGACCTTGGCCTTTCTGCAGGCTGGCGACCAGTTGCGCACCGAGCGTCTCTGCAGTGAGGGGGTCTGCGTCGAAGCCTTGACCCCCCTGTGCTTCCGCAGCGACGCCACACCGATTGAGGGCCAGGGCTATGACTCCGTCAACGAATGGACCCTGCAATTGCTGCGCATTCGCCATTTGGGCAGCGCCGAACAACGGCTGCACGCCGTGCTGGCCCTGCTGGTGGAACGCCTCGGTCGCCGCTGCGGTGACTGGTGTGACCTGCCCTTTCGCTTGACGCACGAACGGATCGCCGAATTGATCGGCACCACCCGCGTCACTACAACAAGACTTCTCTCAAGAATCCGATCGTCGCGACTGATTGAAGTTCCGAGCGGTGAACCCGGTCTGCGGGTGGCCCCCAAATTGCTGGAGGGAGCCCCGCTGGGGGCGGGTTAAGGGAACTGGTTGGATGGGCGGGACGGGGGGGCAGGGTATAGCTGGGCTGGCACTAAAGAAGGGCGATATATTAAGAGTAGGGCACAAAATACTGAACTGGGCACTGATTTCTTAGGCGGACATAAAGTCTTGGACGAATGCTGAGTTCAGCGTTGACGGACTCGAATCGGAACCAAAGCCGGCTGCATGAGGCCACCGCCGCCGTTGTCATCGTCGGAATCGAAACCAAACCAAACGACCAGAGCGAGGACAACGAGCGCCAGGGCTGCGAAGAAAAAGTCGCTCATGGATCCAGGGTTCGGTAATCAACCATAACCCCTACTGCAGCCCCTTCGGTAGTGATGACTGCCGAACCTCTGGCGCATCCGGGCTGGATCAGGGGTTCTGGCTCTGGCTGTGACCCATGGCCTGACCCTCACCCATGTCCTGGCTCTGGCTCTGGCTATGTCCCTGGCCTTGACCCTGGGGTTACCAAGCAGGGGTTAGGCGATCAGCCGAATCCCTTGCCAGCATCGCGGGCGACACAGGCCTGGAGCTGCTGGCGCAAGCGGGCGTGATCGAGACTTTTGCCAATGAGTACGAGCTGGTTTTTGCGCGGTCCGCTCCAATCGCTGTCATCGAGGGAGAAGCGCTTGCCGGCGAGATGAAAAACATGGCGGCGTTCACTTTCGTTAAACCAAAGAATCCCTTTGGCACGGAAAACGGTGGCGGGGAGCTGGTTATCGAGAAAGTTCTGGAACTTGCGCAGGGCGAAGGGCCCTTCACTGCTGAATGACAGGGAAGTGAATCCTTCGATGGCCTGGTGATCTGGATGCTGCCCATGATCGTGGCCTTGATGGGCCTGACCATGGTCGTGGTGGCCGTGCTTGGGGCCATGGTCATGGTGGGCATGGCCGTGGTTGTGCTCGTGGCCGTGAGCGGGGCTGTGATCGTGGCTGTGGTCGTGGCTGTGATCGTGGCTGTGTTCGTGGTCAGCATGGGGCTCGCCTTCCTCATGGACGCAATGGCCGTGGTCATGGTCGCAATCGTCATGTTGTTGCTCCGCCGCCACCCGGTCACTTTCAAACAGGCCAACGCTGAGCAACAACGGCAAGGGCACCTCCCCTTTGACGCAGCGGAGAATGCGGGCATCCGTCTTGATCTCACGCAACTGGCTTTCGAGCTGCTGCAGCCGCTCTTCGCTGACAAGGTCGCACTTATTGAGCAAGAGCATGTCGCCATAAACAATCTGGGCGCGGGCCACCTCGCCCTCGAGCAGTTCTTCGTTGAAGTTTTCGGCATCCACCAAGGTAATGATCGAATCAAGGCGGGTGAGATCGCGCAGATCACTGCCAAGAAAAGTCATGGCCACCGGCAAGGGATCGGCCAAGCCGGTGGTTTCAACTACCAAATAATCCAACTTTTCAGGGCGCTCGAGAAGGCGATAAACAGCCTCAAGCAACTCGCCATTGATAGTACAACAAATGCAGCCATTGCTCAACTCAACCATATCATCGCCGGTGGCAACAATCAGGTCATTATCAATGCCAATCTCACCAAACTCATTGACCAATACAGCCGTTTTTACACCCTGCTGATTGGTGAGGATGTGATTTAAGAGGGTGGTTTTGCCCGCCCCTAAAAACCCGGTCAAGATGGTGACCGGCAGGGGAAGGTTTACGGGTTCCAAGGGGGCGTCTATGGCATCAGGGGCAGAGGTCCTGGTGCCGGGGCTGATGCGAGTCATCGGCGGCTGGAAACGGGAAGCGGCCGGCAGCGAAGCCTGCCTGCAGCGGATCTAACAACGATAGGCAGGGGCCTGCCTGCCTCTCGGGCGGGTTCACCGTTCAGGAAGCCTGCTGGCGCTGACGGCAGGGGGCACAGAGACCGAAAAATTCGAGGGTATGGAACAGCGGTTCAAAACCTTCCAGTTGGCTGCTGGGCAGCTTGAGGCCATGGACTGGACAGTCGGCCAGCGGCAGGGTGAATCCGCAATCGACACAGGTGAGATGGTGCCGGTCGCGCTCGGTGGGGGCGAAAAGGGCTTCGCCGCTGGGGAGATGGCGACAGCGCACCAGGCCCCGCTGCTGCAGGTGCCGCAGGTTGCGGTAGACGGTGGCAAGGCCCATGGCATCGGGGCCAGGGCGCAGGCGAGCATGGAGCTCCTGGCCCGAGAGCTCATCGTCAGTGCGCCCCAACTCGGCCAGCAGCTGCTGCTGGCGCACAGTCAACGCCAGGGGGGGGGAGGCATCAGCGGCTGGCGAAGGGGGCTGCATGGGCGGAGGTCAGGGGGCGGGCCAGGGCTCCTGGCGCGGTGTTTGCGAGCTTGACGGATACCAGGATGGGGTGGCGGTGTAGCAAGCGGCGTTCTTTTCATTTTCGCGGGCCTCCACCCGCCAACAGCAGGCCCGCCCCCCCTCCTGGTGCAAAAGCAGGGCATTGGCCCAGTCCCAGAGCAGGGCGGCGCTGGACTCCATGCCGACGTTGTCCATGACGCGCAGATCGAGGGCCCCTTGGGCGTGCAGGGCCTGCCACTGGTCGAGCAGGGGATCATCGCCGTTAACCAGCACCGTGTGGTCGAACTGGTCGATAAGCCGCTGTTCGAGTTGGCGCAGGCTGGAGAAATCCACCACAAAGCCGTTGGCATCAAGGATTTCGGCCTGGAACCAGAAGGTGAAGCTGCGGTTGTAGCCGTGCAGAAAGCGGCAGTGGCCTGGGTGGCGCCACTGGCGATGGCTGCAGGGGAAATCTCTGAAGCTCTTGCTGCAGGTATGGGCCGAAGGGGAGGGCATGGGAGAGGATCGCTGCAACCGGACAAGTGCCCGACGTGGAGGCTTCCTCCTGGCCATCATCCCAGCCCCCCAGCAACCCTGTCGACCCCGAACAAGCCAGCGAGGCCAACCCATTGCTTGGGATTCTGCGCTTCAACGAGGCCGGGCTGATTCCCGCCGTCGCCCAGGACTGGCTGGATGGCGCGGTGCTCATGGTGGCCTGGATGAACCGCGAGGCCCTGCTGCAAACCCTGGCCAGCGGCGAAGTGCATTACTGGAGCCGTTCGCGCCAGCAGCTGTGGCACAAGGGAGCCAGCAGCGGCCATTACCAGAAGTTGAAGGGACTGCGCTACGACTGTGATGCCGATGCGGTGCTGCTGAGTATTGAACAGGTGGGAGAGGTGGCCTGCCATACGGGCGCCCGCAGCTGCTTCTACGACGACGGCCTCAAGCCCGAAGGGCCGTTCGCCAGCGGCGGGGGCCCAGGGGCGGCGCCACCGCCGGCGGATGGGTGCACGGAGCTGGCGCGGTTGATCGCCGGGCGCCGGGACAATCCCGAACCAAATAGTTATACCAACAGCCTGCTGGCGGGTGGCGACAATCGCATCCTCAAAAAAATCGGTGAGGAAAGCGCCGAGTTCGTGATGGCCTGCAAGGACGACGACCCCGACGCCATCGCCGCCGAAGCGGCGGATCTGATTTTCCACTTGCAGGTGGCCCTGGCCCACCACAAGGTGGAATGGCGCCAGGTGCTGGCCGTGCTGGCCCAACGCCGCGGAGCGCCCCGGCGATGAACCGTCAACGCAGCCCCAGGGAGGAAGCCCTCAACACCGCCTGCCGCCTGCGCCTGGCCGATAGCCCCAGCACGCGCTGGCGATGGGCCCTGGCTTGCGGCCTGCCGCTGTTGGGAATCGTACCGTTGTGGCTCCACGCCCGCAGCCGCCGCACCCTGCTGCCCGGCCTCTACGGCCTAACGGTCCTGGCCAGTGGCAGCTTTGCCATGATCACGCTATTCGGAACCCTCAGCCCACCCCCCGGTGGTGTTAATTCCCCGCAGCAACCTTCTGATCCCAGCCGCGGGCCCAGCCTGGTGTTGTTGCTGACGGCGATGGCGGCCTTTAGCGTCGGCCATCGCCTGGGCCAGAACCGGGCGGCGCGGCAAGCAACGGATTGGTTGCGCTTGGATGATTGAAGGGGGGGGTGACGACGCGAAAGTTATAGAGGATACGAAAGGTAAAAATCCTTACCTCACAAATTGGAATGCGAAGTTGGCTTTTCTTCGATATGAGGGCTGCGCTGGCGGTAATAGCCAAGCGCGGGCTGCATCTGCCGACAAGTCAATTGCCCTCGCAAAATAAATATTTTAATGACAGAAGGAAGTCGGAGCCGTTTGACTGCTTCTATAGCACAAAAAAGTTCTTGAGAAGGTGAATAGAATGAGAAAGGGATGCGAAAAACTTGGTTGAAGTACTGCCTAATTTTTGCTTGACATTTCATCTTGCAATACGCGATTAACGTTTAAGCTTAGTTGGCGAAGTCCGCAGGAGACTAGGGTGTGAACTTCGAAAATTTATTTTGTAACTCAATCCGGGCCATGGTGGCCTCCCTTTGCTACTCGCCTTGAGCGAGATGTTGGGCTTCTAGGATAAGATTCACTGCGGGAACTCGCGCTTCAGCGTTGCCAAAACTTCTCCGAATGTCTCTCTGATTTTCCCCCCGTGCGAAGTGACGAAAATGAACCCCTGATCCATCTGAAAACGCCTCAACGCCGTCTTGCGGCAACAGAATCGCACGGGCAAAACCTAGTCGTCCTTGAAACAGCCCGGCTTCGTGAAGGACGTTTTGCCGTGCTCTTACCATACGTTCAGCTTACCCATCTCCACGTGTCAGCATCAAAATCATAAGGAAGCTCTTAAAACCATATCTTCTTGAAACTCTGAAATTGAAAGACCCGCGCTTATCCTTCAGCGGCTGTGCCCTGTTCTGGCTATTGCTGCTCTTTGGGACACCCAGCCAATGCGGGGAGACGAGATTCTTAATTGCCACCCGCCCCTAATGGAGAACCGTGTCACCAGAAGCAATCAACCATCACACCAAAAACGGCCTAAAAAAACTCATCAAAATTATCAAAATCCACCGCCTTGAAGTTACCCGCTTCCACCTGCTGCATCAGTCGCACCAGTTGCACCCACAAGGCCCCGGCGGTGGCCAGGGAAAGCAAAAAGGCCACCAACAGGGCGGCTCCGGCTGCAAACCCAAACACCTGCAGGCTGGCGCCGATGAACAACGTCACCCCCACCAGCAAACCGACGTAGGGCAACACGGTTTCGCGGCGGGCCAGGGGCAGCAGGGGCAGCCGATCCTGTTTCCAGGCCTCAAGGCGATCCTGCACCAGCCGCGCAAAAGTCAGGCCGCACAGCAGCGCAATCACCAGCCCCGCAGCCGCCAGCGCATACGGAGGCGAATCGAAACGGGCGTACTCCAGCAGGATCTCGGCGTCATTGAGCTCGCCGAAAAAGTCATTGGCCTGCTCAATCACCATCTGGGCCCCCTCGCTGGGGATGCCGTTGGCAGCAGCTGGGGCAAGGGCCAAAACCGTGCCCAAAGGCAAGGTGCCAAAGAAGGACAGGGCGGCTGGCAACGGGATCACGCGCCAAGGGCGAACATGGAGCCGACCCTAAAGGCACGATCCCCAGCCTGGCTCCCATCCCAGTGTCGAACGCTGGTTTCCGTTGCTGGGCCCGAATGCTGGTTTCGATTGCGGGCCCTAACTGGCCTGGCTGGCCAGGGGGTTGAGGCGGGCCAGCCAATCCCCCGCCAGGCGCGCCGGCGAAAAGGTGCGCCCCATCAGGCCCACCAGCGCCTGCAGATCTTCGATGTGCAACCGGTCGTCCCGCACCAGGGTGAGCAGCAGGCGCTGCCTCAGGCCACTGCCCTCCTTACCGAACAGCAACCGCAGGCCATCGCGGGCCACCGGCAGCAGGTCCACCTGGGCCCCCTCCCCCTCAACCACCGCCAGAAGGTTTTCAAGGCGCTCGATGCGCAATCGCCCACTGGCATCGAACAGCACCTCCAGCAACTTTTCGCGCATCTCGGCGGTGTCTCCCGCCAGCAGGCGGCGAGCCACGTAGGGGTAAGCGACCCGAATGATGCGGAAGGAAGGATCGAGCCGCATCGCCAGCCCCTCCTGGCTGACCACCGCCCGGATGATCAGGGCAAAGCGGGCCGGCACCCGGAAGGGATAGTCGTACATCAACTCCGAAAAGCGATCGGTGATCGCCTTGAAGTTGAAGGCGCCAACGTTTTCGCCTAGGGCGCCGCCCAGAACCTCCCGCAGGGCGGGCACAATTGGTTTGAGATCGGCCGTGGGGTTGAGAAAACCAAGTCGGCGGAAATCCAGGGCAAGGGCCTCAAAATCCCGGTTGATCAGATGCACAACCGCCCCGGTCAGGGTAAGCCTATCCTTATCACTGATCGAATCCATCATGCCGAAGTCGACATAGGCCATGTGGCCTAAATCACCCGTGCGGCCCGAGAGGGCAAACAGGTTGCCCGGATGGGGATCGGCATGGAAATAGCCGAATTCCAGCAGCTGCCGCAACCCCGCCACCACTCCGGTGCGGATCAGGGCCGCCGGATCCAGGTGGTGGGCCTCCAGCTCGCGGCGACTCTGGAGTTTGACCCCATGGATCCATTGGGTGGTGAGCACCCGCCGGCGACTCAAGGAACGCTCCACCCGCGGGACTGTCACCTCAGGATGGTGGGCAAAGAGTTGGGCAAAATACTCGGCATTATCGGCTTCTTTGTAGTAATCAATTTCGGCGAATAAACTGCGGCCAAATTCATCAATGATGTCCCCCAGCCCAAAGCCCAGATTGAGGGGCAGGAAGGGGGCCCCGATCACCCCCAGGGCCCGGATGATGGCCATATCCCTTCTCAATATGAATGGCAGATTGGGCCGTTGCACCTTCACCGCCACAAAACGGCCATCGGCCAACCGAGCCTTATAGACCTGGCCCAGACTGGCCGCCGCCATCGGGTAATCAGGGAATTCGTCAAACAAACTCTCGGCGGGGGTCCCCAGTTCCTCCTCAATGACCTTGAGGGCAATGGCGTGATCAAAGGGGGGCAGGTCGTCCTGCAGACGCGTCAGTTCTTCGAGCCAGTCCCGCCGCACCAGATCGGGCCGGGTGGAAAGGGCCTGGCCCACCTTGATGAAACAGGGCCCCAGGCCGCTCAAGGTGGTGAGGATGCGCCGGGCCAGTCGCTTTTGCAACCTGGGATCCCGGCTGCGGGACTGGCTCACCAGTACCAGGGCCAGGGTGCCGAGCTGCCAGAGCACCACCAACAGCCGGCTGACCAGGATCCAGGGGCGCAGCAGCAGCCAGCGCAGGTCCGCCTGGGGGTCGTAGGGGGGAGGGGCGAAGGTGACGTCGTCGTCGTTGTTCGGACGCTCTGCCGGCAAGGTTGCCGGGTCGGACTCGGATCCGGCGCCGGGGCCCACGCCCAGACGGCTGCGCAGCGGCACCCTTGGGGCGGGGCTGGGCAGCGAGGGCGCAAACGGTGCTGATGGCGCGGAAAGCGCCGAGGGCGCAGACGCGGTGGACGCGGGTGCGGCAGCGAAAGTCAAAGGCCAGGGGCCGGGGTGATCAAACTCTAGAAAGACGTGCGGGGCACCATGGCTGGGGCAAGGGGAGCGGCGATCGCCGAGCCGCTGCTGGCGGTCCTGCGCCAGAACGCCCAACTGCCGTTGCACCTGCCCAGCCACGGCCGTGGCGCCGCCCTGGCCCCAGAGCTGCGGCGACTGCTGCGCCAACGGCCTGGGTCGTGGGACCTGCCCGAACTGCCGGCCTTCGGCGGTCCCCTCGAAAGCCAAGGAGCCGTAGCCGAAGCCCAGCGGCGGGCCGCCACGGCCCTGGGGGCCGATGCCTGCTGGTTCGGGGTCAACGGCGCCTCGGGGCTGCTGCAGGCGGCCCTGCTGGGCCTGTGTGCGCCGGGCTCGCGGGTGCTGTTGCCCCGCAATCTGCACCGCTCCCTGCTCCATGCCTGCGTGCTGGGGGACCTGGAGCCGCTGCTTTACGGGCTGCCCCTGGATGCCCTCAGCGGCCATTGGCTGCCGCCCCCGCCCGAGCACCTGGCCTGGGTGCTGAAGGAAGCCCGCAGCCAGGGTCCGGTCGCCGCCCTGGTGTTGGTCGATCCCACCTACCAGGGGCGGAGGGCTGATCTGGCGGCCCTGGTGGCCCTCGCCCATGGCAACACCGGCGCTCCCGGGGGTCTGCCGGTGCTGGTGGACCAGGCCCATGGCGATGGCTCCGCCCTGGCCGCCGGGGCCGATCTGGTGGTGCTGTCGTTGCAGAAGGCGGCCAGCGGCCTGGCCCAGAGCGCCATTCTGCTGGCCCGGGGGCCCCGCATCGATCGCCAGGCCCTGGAGCGCTCCCTGCTCTGGCTGCAGACCTCCAGCCCCAGCGCCTTGCTGCTGGCCTCCTGCGCCACCGCTCTCGACGATGGCCTGTCTGCCGCGGGGCAACGCCGTCGCCGCCGCGCCACACGGCGCGCTTTGAAGCTGCGCCAACGGCTGGAAGCGCTGGATTTGCCCCTGGTCCGCAACGACGATCCCCTGCGGCTGGTGCTGGCCACCGCCCCCATGGGCGTCAATGGCCTGGAGGCCGACGCCTGGCTGCTGGAGCGGGGTGTGATCGCCGAGCTGCCCGAACCGGGCAGCCTCACCTTCTGCCTCGGCCTGCGCCCCCCCCCCGGGCTCGAACGGCGCCTGGGCCAGCAGCTGGTGGCCCTGCGTGCCGCCCTGGGTGGTGTGCCGCTGCCCCCCTTTGCGCCGCCGCCGTTGCCCCTGGTCGCCAGCCTCGACCTTCCCTTGGGCATCGCCTGGCGAGCCCAGGCCGTTGAGCGTCCCCTGGGACAGGCCACGGGGGCCATTGCGGCCCGTCCGCTGGTGCCCTATCCGCCTGGCATCCCCCTGCTGATTCCCGGCGAGCGGTTGGATGGGGAGCGGACCCGCTGGTTGCTGGACCAACAGCACCAGTGGCCCGGCCAGATCGCTGATACTTTGTGGGTGGTTGCCCCGGTTTGATCCCCCTGCACGACGAATATCACTGGGATTTCGTCACCCCGGGTCTGCCCGATGGTGCCTTTGAGGATGCTCCGGGCTTCAGCCCCACCCCCATGGAGCTGCGGGTGATGCTGCTGGCCCACCTCAGGCCCCGGGCCGATTCCCTCGTCTGGGATGTGGGGGGTGGCACGGGGGCCCTGGCCCTGGAAATCGCCCGGCTGCTCAGCACCGGTGCCGTTCACACCCTCGAACGGGACCCCGAAGCGATCGAACTGCTCGAACGCAATCGCCTGCGCTTTGGCATCACCAACCTCCACATCCATGCCGGCCAGGCCCCGGCCGACCTCAACCAGTTACCACCCCACCCGGATCGGGTTTTGCTTGAAGTCGGCCGCCCCCTGGGGGATGTGCTGTTGGCGGTCTGGCAGCAGCTGCGCCCCAGCGGTCGTCTGGTGATCAGCACCGTCAGCCTGGAGGGCCTGGTTGATGCCACCGATACCCTGAGTCAGCTGGGAGCCCTCGATGTGCAAGTGGTGCAAGCCACCGTGCATCGCATGCAACGGCGCGGCAGCCAGGCCAAGTTAGCCGCCGCCGAGCCTCTGTTCCTGATTGCCGCCGAGCGTTAGTCCACCCCGAGCCCCTCTTTGCCGCCGCTTCCCCAGCCCCGTACGCGCACCTCCCTGGCCCGCCTGGCCAGTGGCTGGGCGGCTGGAGGCATCGGTGTCCTGGTGGTGGTGCTGGGGGGCTGGTTTTTCACCCTGGCCGTGGGGGTGATCGTGCACCTGGGACTGTTGGAGTTCTTCCGCATGGCCCAGTTCAAGGGCATCCGACCGGCGGCCCGCACCACCTTGGTGGCCGTGCAACTGTTGTTGTTCAGCACCCAGGCCGCCGCCGGCGGCTGGCTGGTCCACAGCGCCAGCACCACGACGGGGGCGAGCGTGGGGGATGTGGCGACGGCGGTGCTGCCCGCTTCCGGCGCCGTGATATGCGGTTGGCTGATGCTGCAGCCCCGCACCGGCACCATCGCCGACATCGCCGCCTCCATCTTTGGCCTCTTCTACCTGGGTTTTCTGCCCAGCCACTGGATCAAACTGCGCGACCTCAGCGATCCGGCCCTGGCCCCCCATCTGACCGGCACGATGCCGGGTCTGGCCCTGCCCTGGACCTCGGGAATGGCCCTCACCCTGTTGGCCTGTTTCCTGATAGTGGCCACCGACATCGGCTCCTATGTGATCGGGAGGCGTTGGGGCCGCCGGCCCCTCTCCCCCATTTCCCCCGGCAAAACCGTGGAGGGGGCCCTGGGGGGCGTGGGCTGTGCGGCCTTGGTGGGGGCCTTTGGCGGACTGCTCCTGGGCTGGAGGCTGGGTTGGTTGTTAGGGGGGGGGCTGGGGATTGTGGTGGCGCTGTTCGCCCTGGTGGGGGACCTCACCGAATCGATGATGAAACGGGATGCGGGCCTCAAGGATTCCGGTGACGCCATCCCTGGCCATGGCGGCATCCTGGACCGCATCGATAGCTATCTGTTTGTGCCGGCGGTGGTCTATTCCCTCGTCACCCTCGCCCTGCCTCTGCTGCAGCGCCCCTGAAGGTTCAGCCCCGCCCCATGGCACTCGGACTCCCAGCCCCAATCAACTGGCCCGAAAACCAGGCAGGCAAGGGCGGTCAGGGCCTCACCAGCGCCTCCCCCTCCAGCAGCAACATGCCGGCCTCCAACTCGGCCCGATCAATGTGAATCGCCGGATCCATCGGCAACCGGTAAATCGGTCCCTGCGCCTGGGTCTGAAGCACGACGGTCCCCTCGGAGGCCCTCAGGGTCGCTGGCACCTCAATGGGCCGGTCACTGCTGGCGTTGGGAGCGCTCAACATCAGGCGCCCATCCAGGATGCGAACCCGCATCAAGGGGGAAACCCCCAGCAGGGCCTCCACCAGGTTGTCGCCCAGCTGGCGCCATTGGGCCGAGCCGAGCGAGCGGTTCAGGTCCTCGCTGTTGAGATAAAGCTGACCCCGTACCCGAAAGGGCTCCCGCAGCAGGCTGCCCTGGCCTCGCAGGGCCGCCGCCGGCCGCAGAAGAATGGCCTCGCCCCGCAGGTCCACCGACTCGAAGCGCAGATCCTGAAAAACCACCCGCCGGGCCCGTAATCGGGCCCCCTCCAGCTGGCCTTGGAGCAACCGGGCGGCGGAGCCCTCCAGCTGGATCTCCAAGCTGTCGATTTGTTGACACTGCTGCCGCAACCAAAGCTCCAGGGCCCGAGCCAGCAGGGCCAGCAGGGGCCCACCACCCGAGCGGTTGCCCGCAATGCTGGGGCCAGCCCCAGCGGGCGGGAGGGAAGAACCCGAACTCATCCGTGGCAAGGATTTAGCGGTAGGGGCCTTCTCTAATCCATCCGCGCCCGGCGGCCCGCCAGAAAGGCTTCCGCCGCCGTGACCAGGGCCAGCAGCACCAGGCCCGCCAGGCCGACCAAGCGGTCCGACTCCTGGGTGGCACCACGGTTCTGGGCCAGCCAAGCCCCCAGGGCAAACCAAGAAGTGCTCACCGCACTGGTGATCCAGTAAGGCCGCCAGCGTCGTTGATAGAGATAGCCAGTTCCCAAGCCCGGCAGCACGTTCAACAGGGCCGCCAGCCAGGGGGCTGACCAGGCCAAAGCGAAGCGGCGATCTGCGGCGGTGGGCTGGTTCCAGTTGTCTGGAGCCCGGGGGTCTGGCGCAAGAGGGGGGGTAGCCACAGCGAAATGCCAAGCAAGGGTTTGATCACTCTGGCGTTGCCGCCACCACATGGGCCTCCATCAGGAGCCGATGCAGGCGTTCCAGCCTCCTGGCATTCACGCCCAGATCGTAATCGCCCAGCCTGGAGGCCGAGCGCACCTCCAGCTCCTGGCTGGCGGGGAGGGTGTGAATTTCCAGGTCATCGATAAAGCCAAACAAGCGGCTGCTGGCCGTGGCGTGCAGGTATCCCGCCCGGGTATCGACCACCTCCACCCCCTCAAGGCCCAAAATCACCGGCACCAGTTGCTCGATGCTGGTGCCCTCCTGGGCCAGGGGCCAGCGGGCCCTGGCGCAGTGGGCGGGCGACCCACAGGGCGCCAGGTGGTTCTGCTGCAGCCCCAGGTTGGCGGGCACCGGGCCGGCCAGATGCAGCAGAGAGGCCTGGGCCGGCGCCGCGGCCAGCGTCTGGCACAAGAGCAACAAGCCCGTGATAAGCAGCGACTTCAGCCGCTGCAGCAGCCGGTGGATGCGATCACCAAAGGGGGGCAAGACAAGGGCCGCAAGGTTCGATCCATCCTGGGTGATCAGCGACCACCGCTGTGATCTGGGTCCACCTCAGTGATCCGGGCCCACCGCTGTGGTCAGAATCCCTGCTCGCCCAGGCTGCCCTTGCGCCAGGCGGCGGCCACCGTGGCGGGCTGGTCGAGATGGGGCAGATGGCCACAGGCCTCCAACTCCTCAATGCGGTTGCCCAACAGCGCCAGGGCCGCCCGTTTCTGGGGTGGCCTCAGGATCCGATCGTCCTTGCCCCAGAGCACCGCCAGGGGCTGGCTTGGCAGGGGGTCGCCACAACCGGCGAAGCCGCCGGAGCGGGCAAAGCGTCGCAGGGCCTCGGACCAACCGGGAGTTGGCAGGTGCACCGAAGCGATCTCCAGCTCGGCGGGGCCGACGGCGCTGTCGGGATCGGCGAAGGCACTGCGGCACAACCCCTGGCGCACCCCCGGCCGCGCCAGGAACCGCACCCCCAAGGCATCCAGCAGGGGCGGCACCGGCATGGGGCGCCCCGTCAGCCCTGCCGGGGCCAACAGCAGCAGGCGGGCAATCGCTTCGGGGTGGCGCCGGGCCAGTTCCACCGCCACCGCGCCCCCCATGGAGGCCCCGATCAGTCCGACCCCTGGCCCGAGGCGTGGCAGCAGGGCCTCCAAGTGGCGCATCACCGCCTCCGGGCTGTAATCCGCACTGGCGGGACGGGGGCAAAAGCCAAAACCATGCAGGTCTGGAATCACCAGGCGGTGATCGCTGGCCAACAGGGGCGCCAGGCGCCGAAATTCCAGAAACGAGCTGTCAAAGCCATGCAGCAACAGCACGGTTGGTCCCTGGCCCAACACCGCCACCGGCGTCTGCAGACCCGGTGCGCCGCTGGCCTGGACTGGGCCCTGCCACCACTGCACCGAGCTGGCCAGCGCCCGGGCCTGGGGATCGATCAGGCAGCGGGCGGCCTCCTGCACCAGCGCCTGGGAGGCCGCCACCAAGGGATCGATGGGGGCGGGATCGGCGCCTGGGGCCGGCACCTTGGCCAAGCCGCTCAGGCCCAAAGGACCTCGGCGGTTGTGCTCACCAAGGCGGCCATCAGATCGGTGGGCTGGACGGGGAACGGCAGCAGATGCAGGTCGGATCCTTCCTGACAGGCGTAGTCACAGACCTGCTGCAGGTCCTGGAGGCTGGTCTGGGCCAAGCCCAGTTCCGCCAGGTCGACGGGCAGTTGCAAGGCCCGGAAGAACTTGAGCAACTGGCGGCGGGCCTGGCCGGCCAAGGGGTGACCCGCCAGCATTTCTTCGAGGCGGAGTTGGGCCAGGATCCCAAAGCCGACTTTCTCGCCATGGAGATGGCCAGCGCTGGCGGGGAGCTGGGTGAGGCCGTTATGGATGGCATGGGCCGCCACCGTGCGGCAACGGGCGCCACCTAAACCTCCCACCAACCCGGCGGTCAGGGCACAGCCCTCGGCCACCCGCACCCAGGCTTCGCCGTGGGGGTCGGCCATGGCGGCTTCCCCATCGAGCAACAATTGATCCCGTAGTGTGCGAGCCACCTGGAGCGCCTGCTGCACCAGTCCATCACCACTGGAGGCACTGCTGACCGAAGCCTCGTACCACTTGGCCATGGCATCGGCGATGCCACTGGCCAGGGTTCGCGGCGGCGCGGTGCGCACCAGGTCGTGGTCAAAAACAAGCAACTCGGGACAGCGGCGTAGGGCGACATCCCGCCGAAAAGCTCCCTGGGGCGAATAGAGATTGGCGAGGGCCGTCCACCCGGCGCAGGTGGCCGCGCTGGTGGGCACCGTCACACAGGGGAGGCCCAGCCGATGGGCCAACCATTTGCCGCCATCCATCACCTTGCCACCACCAATCGCCACGACGGCATCAAAGGGTTCAAGGGTGGTCTGGTTGCAGACCAGGCGGTCGAGATCTTCGCCGCAACAGTCGAAGACGAGCTCTGCGGGGATGGCTTGCACACCATGGCCGGCGAGATCGGCGATGCAGCGCTGGCGCAGGGGGGCCGTGGCGGCACTGCGTCCCAGCAGCAAGGGCTTGCGGCTTAAGGCCCGGATGTCATCAAGGGAATCGCGCCAGGCTCCCGGACCCCGAACCACCATGGGGGGGGCTAGGACTTGGCGCATCTCACTTGGGGAAGGATCTGACCCAGTTGGAGAGGAACTCACCGCCGTGGCTTCAGGTGCCGGCACCGGCGAGTTCGGGTAGGGCCGCAGGGGCCAGTTCGCCCTGCTTGAGAATCACCACCTGCTTGGCCTCGTTGATGTCGACAACGGCTGAATCGCCTTCGCCGATGCGACCGGAAAGGAATTCCTCTGCCAAGGAATCTTCCAGCAGACGCATCACGGCACGACGCAGGGGTCTGGCGCCATAACTGGGGTTGTAACCCTCTTCAACGAGCCGTTCCTTGAAGGCATCGGTAACGGAAAGGTGGATGCCTTTCTCGGCCATGCGACCAAAGACCTCAGTCAACATGATTTCAGCAATCAGCTTGACCTCGTCGCGGGTGAGCTGGCGGAAGACAATGATCTCATCCAGGCGATTGAGGAACTCAGGGCGGAAATACTGCTTGAGTTCTTCGTTGACTAAGGAACGGATGCGATTGTATTGAGTTTCTTCCTGGCCGCCACCGGAAAATTCGAAGCCCAAACCACCGCCGCCTTTCTCGATGACTTTCGAGCCAATGTTCGAGGTCATGATGATGAGGGTGTTTTTGAAATCAACCGTACGGCCCTTGGAATCAGTCAGGCGACCGTCCTCAAGCAACTGCAACAGCAGATTGAAGACATCGGGGTGGGCTTTCTCGATCTCATCAAAGAGAACGACGGTATAGGGCCGACGCCGCACCGCTTCGGTGAGTTGCCCGCCTTCATTGAAGCCGACATAACCCGGAGGGGAACCAATCAACTTGCTGACGGTATGGCGTTCCATGAATTCGCTCATGTCAAGGCGAATCATGGAGTCTTCGCTGCCGAAGAAATAGGCCGCCAACGCCTTCGTCAACTCGGTTTTACCCACGCCGGTAGGTCCGGAGAAGATAAAGCTGGCGATGGGTCGGTTGGGATTTTTCAATCCCACCCGTGCGCGACGAATCGCCCGAGAAACCGCCTTGACCGCTTCATCTTGACCGATGAGCCGTTGATGGAGTGTTTCCTCCATGTTGAGTAACTTCACCGATTCGCTTTCGGTGAGCTTCTGCACGGGCACTCCAGTCCAGGAGGCTACGATATGAGCAATGTCCTCCTCCGTCACCACTGGTGTGCGCTCTTCGGGGGATAGTGAAGCTTGAACCTGGCTGAAGACTGGTTCGGCACCGCCATCGGCTGCGGGAGCCTCCAATGGGCTGGAAGGTTCATCGTCACGCCTGGCTTGCAGGATGCCACGGATCTGGTCGCGTAGTTCAACCTCTTTGTCGCGTAGTTCTCCAGCTTTGGCGTAGTTCTGATCGCGAACCGCTTCTTCCTTCTGCTTTTGGACATTACGCAATTGACGGTCCACTTCTTTAGCGGCAGGCGGCAGTTTGGAATTCATCAGCCGCACCCGGCTACCGGCTTCATCAATGAGATCGATGGCTTTATCAGGAAGGAAGCGATCACTGATATAGCGATCACCCAAGGTGGCAGCGGCAATCAGGGCTTCATCGGAGATCTTGAGACGATGGTGCTGTTCATAACGTTCCCTCAGGCCACGCAGAATTTCAATCGTATCGACAACGGAGGGCTCACCCACCATCACGGGTTGGAAGCGGCGCTCCAGGGCAGCATCGCGCTCAATGTGCTTGCGGTATTCGTCGAGAGTGGTGGCGCCAATGCACTGAAGTTCACCACGGGCGAGGGCGGGCTTAAGAATATTGGCCGCATCAATAGCCCCTTCGGCGGCACCGGCACCAATGAGGGTATGGACCTCATCAATGACAAGAATCACATTGCCTGCACTACGAATTTCCTCCATGATCTTCTTGAGGCGCTCTTCGAATTCGCCCCGATATTTGGTGCCGGCCACCAACAACCCAATGTCCAAGGTCAGGACCCGCTTGTCCTCAAGGATGTCCGGCACTTCGCCCATGGTGATGCGCTGGGCCAAACCTTCGGCGATCGCCGTCTTGCCGACTCCAGGTTCGCCGATCAGGACGGGGTTGTTCTTGGTCCGACGACCGAGAATCTGGATCACCCGCTCAATTTCGTTCTGGCGCCCCACAACTGGATCCAGTTTGGACTCGGCCGCCATCTGGGTGAGGTTGCTGCCGAACTCATCGAGGGTTGGAGTTTTGGTCGATCCCTTACCGCCCCCGCCAGAAGCCACTTCGGCGGTTTCCCCCAGCATGCGAATCACTTGGGTGCGTACCTTGGCGAGATCGACACCGAGGTTCTCCAAAACCCGGGCCGCCACCCCCTCTCCTTCCCGGATCAGGCCCAGCAGCAGGTGCTCGGTGCCGATGTAGTTGTGGCCTAGCTGGCGTGCTTCCTCAAGGGAGAGCTCCAGAACTCGCTTAGCCCTTGGCGTGAAAGGGATCTCGACGGCAACGAAGCCTGACCCGCGGCCGATGATCTTTTCCACCTCAACGCGGGCGTCCTTGAGGTTGACGCCCATGGATTTGAGCACCTTGGCCGCGACGCCGGTGCCCTCGCCGATCAGCCCGAGCAGGATTTGCTCAGTGCCCACAAAGTTGTGGCCCAGCCGTCTGGCTTCTTCTTGGGCCAGCATGATCACCTTGATGGCCTTCTCGGTAAACCGCTCGAACATGGGCGTGAGCCTGGGCACGTGAACCCAACCTATCAGGATCTCAGGGGTGAGTGGGGTTCACCAGCTCAATACGGTCAATTCCTTGATGGAACATGGGATCTGGGCAACTACGCCATCAATGGAGATGCGGATTTCACGCCCTTATGAGATAGCGAACTACGGGTTTCCCCACCCTGTTGTCGTTGCCAGATTCAGCCATTGGATCAGGGCATCTTCTCCATTTCGGTAGTAAGCGCGACGGACTCCCGCTTCTTGAAAACCAAAGCAGCCATAGAGGGCCAGCGCCCCGACATTGGTCCGTCCCACCTCCAGCGTGGCCCGGAGCGCCCCCAATCCGTGCCCCCGCCGAAGCAGAAGCGCCAAAACCTGGCGGCCAAGGCCCTGGCGCCGGCGTTCGGGCGACACCGCCACAGCCGTGATGTGTAATTCATCCAGCACTAACCAGCCGCAGGCCAGCGCCAACAACTGCCCCTGCTGGCGCAGGCCCACCACCGGACGCGCCGGTTCCTCCAGCTCGGTATGCCACTGCTGGGCTGTCCACAAACCGCCAAGGCTGAGCCGGTCCAGGCTCAAACATGCCTGCAGATCACCACAGCCCAGGTCGCAGGATTCAATCAGCAAGCCACCGCTGCCTCTTTTGCCATCATCTGACGCCGGCCCGGGGGCCTGCCTACGATCAAGATCAATTCTTCTGACTCCTCAAGCGTCATGGTTCCGCCTGTCCCCTCAGCCGCTACCCCGACGCTCGGTGCCCTTGGGGCAACGGGGCCCGAGGGGGGACCAACCGCCTCGGGTCGTCCCTATGAAAGCGAGGTCGATGCGAGCAGCCCGAACCGCAACCTGGCGCCGATCAGTACCTCCCTGGATTCCCAGGACCGGCTGATGGTCGGGGGATGCCTGCTGAGTGACTTGGCCCGGGACTACGGCACCCCTCTGTATGTGCTGGATGAAGCCACCCTGCGGGGCGCCTGTCGGGCCTATCGCCAGGCCCTGGAGGAATCCTATGGCGGTCCCTGCCTGGCTCTCTATGCCTCCAAAGCCAACAGCTCCCTGGCGATCACAGCCCTGGTGGCCTCCGAGGGATTGGGGCTGGATGCGGTGTCCGCGGGCGAACTGCTGACGGCCCTGCAAGGGGGCATGCCCCCCGATCGCATCGTGCTGCATGGCAACAACAAGTCACGGCAAGAACTGGAACTGGCGCTGAGCCACGGCGTCACCGTGGTGGTCGACAACTGGCTGGACCTCGAGCTGCTCAGCGCCATCGCCCCGGCCCACCCCGGCCCCGTGCGCCTGATGCTGCGTTTCACCCCCGGGATCGAATGCCATACCCACGAGTACATCCGCACCGGCCATCTCGACAGCAAATTCGGCTTCGATCCTGACCAACTGGAGTCCGTGCTGCGCCACCTGGCCGGGTGCTCCTGGGCCTGGCTGGATGGGCTCCATGCCCACATCGGCTCCCAGATCTTTGAATTGCAGCCCCACCGCGACCTGGCCGGTGTCCTGGCTGACGCCCTTGCCCTGGCCCGCTCCCTGGGCCACCCCTGCTCCGATCTCAATGTGGGCGGTGGCCTCGGCATCCGTTACGTCAGCTCCGACGACCCCCCGTCGATCCAGCAATGGGTGGCGGCTGTCGCCACGGCGGTGACCAGCGCCTGCGCCGAGCGGGGCCTGGCCTTGCCACGGCTGCTGTGCGAACCCGGCCGCTCCCTGGTCGCCACGGCCGGGGTCACCGTCTATAGCGTCGGCAGCCGTAAAACCATCCCCGACCTGCGCACCTATGTGGCCATTGATGGTGGCATGAGTGACAACCCGCGCCCGATCACCTATCAATCGCGCTATACGGCCGTGTTGGCGGATCGACCGACCGCCCCGGCCACGCAGACCATCACCCTGGCGGGGAAGCACTGCGAATCGGGAGATGTGCTGCTCAGCGGCCTCGCCCTGCCCGAAACCACAACCGGCGATGTGGTCGCGGTGTTCGCCACCGGTGCCTACAACGCATCGATGGGATCGAACTACAACCGCATCCCTCGCCCCGCCACGGTGCTTGTGCATGGCGGCATGGCCGATGTGGTGCAGAAGCGCGAAGAGCCGGTCGATTTACTGCGCTATGACGTTCTTCCCCATCGCCTCAGCAGGTTAAACTGAGCCTTAAGAAGGGCTTGTTGACTGCCCTGGGTGTTTGACGTGATCTGGCAGCAGCACAACGATCTGCTCCTTTTTCTCCTCGACCTTTTGTTTGCTTCCCTATTTGTGGTCCTGTTATTGGGCCGCATCGGGGAATCGAGGACCCTTTGGCTACTACGTGGCTATTTGTTCCTGGTCTCGTTGGCCTGGTTGATTCAGCGGTTCGTGCCCCTGCCGCTCACCAGCAAATTGCTCGATGCCCTTGTCCTGGCCTGCAGCTTGGCCCTGGCGATTCTTTGGCAGGGCGAGTTGCGGCGGTTGATGGAATTGCTGGGCACCGGCCGTTTGGGTGTGCTTTGGGCTGACAGGAGCCGGGACCAACTGGTTTCCGGCTCGGTCCACGTGATCACGGAGGCGGCTGGACGCCTGTCCCAGTCGCGCCGGGGGGCCCTGGTGGTTCTTGACCTGGGCAGCGATCTGCGCCCCGAAGATTTCCTCAACCCCGGCATCCCCCTGGACGCCAAGCTCTCGGTCGACCTCCTGCTCAATTTGTTTGCCGCTGATACCCCCCTGCACGATGGGGCTGTTTTGGTTCAGAAAAATCGCATCATCGCCGCCGGGGTGATCCTGCCCCTCTCGCGCCAGGGAATTCACCGCTACGGCACCCGCCACCTGGCGGCCCTCGGCCTCACCGAGCGCCATGGGCGCTGTCTTTGTGTTGTGGTGTCCGAGGAAACCGGCACCCTCTCGCTCGCCCGCCTGGGCCGCCTGGAGCGGCCGATCACCAGCAGTCGTCTGCAGGATCTGCTCAGCGAAGCGGTGGCCTCCGTTCCAACTGGGCGTAGCGTGGCCCAGGACACGCCGGATAACCGCGGATGAGTCGCGCCCTGGCGACAGCCTTTTCACCCCAGAGACGGCCCTTACCTGCCGGCCTGGATCCCGAGCGGCTGCCCGCCCACGTCGCCTTGATCATGGATGGCAATGGTCGCTGGGCTCGTCAGCGCGGCCTGCCCAGGGTCATGGGCCACCGGGCCGGGGTGGAAGCCCTGAAACGCACCCTGAGGCTTTGCAGCGATTGGGGCATCGGAGCCCTTACCGCCTATGCCTTCTCCACCGAGAACTGGGCCCGTCCAGGGGAGGAAGTCACCTTCTTAATGACCCTGTTTGAAAGGGTGCTGGCCCTGGAACTGGAAGCACTCGAACGGGAACAGGTGCGGATTCGTTTTCTTGGCGATCTGGAGCAACTGCCGCCAAGCCTGCGCCAGCAGATTGATGAAGCCACCCAACGCACGTCCAGCAACACCGGCATTCGCTTCAACGTCTGCACCAACTACGGCGGCCGTCGCGAGCTGGTGCGGGCGGCCCGTCGTCTGGCCGAGCAGGTTGCCAGTGGCCAGCTAGAGGCGGCGGCCATCGATGAGGAGGCCTTTGCCGCCGAATTACTCACCGCCGGACAGGTGGACCCCGATCTGCTCATCCGCACCAGTGGTGAGCAAAGGATCAGCAATTTCCTGCTGTGGCAACTGGCCTACGCCGAGCTGTACATCACCGAAGTGCTGTGGCCCGATTTCGATGAGGAGGCCCTGCTGAAGGCCCTGCTTGAGTACCAGGGTCGTCACCGCCGCTTTGGAGGCGTCCAGACAAGTCGATGATGCTGCGTCACGATTGGACCACCCCTGAAATCCAGGCCCTTCTCACCCTGCCCCTGGTCGAGTTGATCTGGCAGGCCCAGTCCGTGCATCGCCTCGCCAATCCCGGTTATGAGGTGCAGCTGGCCTCCCTGCTGAGCGTCAAAACAGGCGGTTGCGAAGAAGATTGTGCGTACTGTCCCCAGTCGTTGCATCACAGCAGTGATGTGACCGACCGATCCGACTTTGACGTGGCCGGGGTGCTGGGCCGGGCCTTGGAGGCCCGCCAGGCCGGGGCCCAGCGCTTTTGTATGGGCTGGGCCTGGCGCGAAATCCGGGAAGGGGCCCCCTTTGAGGCCATGCTTGAAATGGTGCGGGGAGTGAGGGCCTTGGGGCTGGAGGCCTGTGTCACGGCAGGCATGGTCACCGAATCCCAGGCGGTCCGACTGGCAGAAGCTGGGTTAAGCGCCTACAACCACAACCTGGACACCAGTCCCGAGCACTACGGAGCGATCATCACCACCCGCTCCTACCAAGAGCGCCTGGAAACCCTGGCGCGGGTGCGCCAGGCCGGCATTGCGCTCTGTTGCGGGGGCATCATCGGCTTGGGCGAATCCGGCCATGACCGGGCCTCCCTGCTGCAGGTGCTCTCCAACCTGGATCCCCACCCCGAGAGCGTGCCCATCAATGCCCTGGTGGCGGTGCCCGGAACTCCCCTGGAGGACTGCCCGCCGGTCGATCCCCTTGATTTGGTGAGGATGGTGGCCACAGCCCGCATCCTCATGCCCAAGAGTCGGGTGCGCCTCAGCGCCGGTCGCGAGCAATTGACGCGGGAAGCCCAGATTCTCTGCCTGCTGGTGGGGGCCGACTCGATTTTCTACGGCGACACCCTGCTCACCACCGCCAACCCCAGCCAACACAAGGACCGCGCCTTGCTGGCAGCCGCGGGCGTCCGGGTGATGGAACAGCCAATGCCAGCCATCCCTGGGGGCCTTTAGGACCAAGCCCATGTCCCAACAGGTCGTCAGTTTCTATCGTTTTGCCTGCCTGGACCCGGAGGCCCTGCCCGATCTGCGCGATCGCTTCACCCGCCTCGGCCTTGTCCTGGACCTCAAGGGCACCATCCTGCTGGCGGGTGAGGGGGTGAATGGCAGTCTCTGGGGCCCGGAATCGGCATTGAGGACGATGCTGGCGGCACTGGAGCAAGTGCCCGGCCTGGCGTCCTTGCAAGCCCAGAGCTGCCCAGCGACGGCCCCGGCCTTCCGCCATTTCAAAGTGCGTCTCAAAAACGAGATCGTCAGCCTGGGCCGGGCCGATGTCCTGCCCCAGCATGGGGTTGGCGTCTATGTGCCGCCGGCGGAATGGAACCAGCTGGTGGATGATCCAGGCACCTTGCTGATCGATACGCGCAACGCCTATGAGGTGCGGGTGGGCCATTTCCCCGGGGCGATCCATCCGCAAAGCACCAGTTTCCGGGAATTCCCGGCCTGGACCCGCAGCAGCTTGAAGCCCTTCCTCCAGCAGCATCCCAAGCGACGGTTAGCCCTGTTCTGTACCGGTGGCATCCGTTGTGAAAAGGCGACGGCGTTTTTGCTGCAGGAAGGTTTTGATCAGGTGTATCACCTGCAAGGTGGCATCCTCAACTATCTGCGCCAGATTCCCGCCGCCGAAAGTCGCTGGAGCGGAGAATGTTTTGTGTTCGATCAGCGCGTCAGCCTGAACCATCAACTCGAAAGCGGCAGCCATGCCCTTTGTCATGGCTGCCGCATGCCCCTCTCCCAGCAGGACACCGAATTACCCAGTTATGTTGAAGGTGTGAGTTGTCGCTACTGTCTGACGCTGCACTCGGACAGCGATCGCCAGCGGTTTAGCGAACGTCAGCGCCAGCTGCTGCTCGCCCGTCGTCGGGAAACCCAGGGCCATGGTTGAGATCTCGCCCCAAAAAGTAGCATTAGCCGAGGGTGGTGAGATAGGCACCAATCCAGCCATTCTTTATAGCTTTCGCCGTTGCCCCTATGCCATCCGTGCCCGCCTGGCCCTGGCGGCAGCGGCGATCCAGGTGGAAGTACGGGAAGTGGCCCTGGCCGCCAAACCACCCGAACTGCTGGCCGCTTCGGCCAAGGGCACGGTGCCCGTGCTCGTGCTTGCCGATGGCAGGGTGATCGATGAAAGTCAGCAGATCGTGCGTTGGTGCCTGGAACAGCTAGGCCGCGACTGGCCCGACGATCGCTTGGCCGTCCAACTGATCGCCAGCTGTGATGGCAAATTCAAAGCGCTGCTCGATCACTGCCGCTATCCAGAACGTCATGCCAACGGGGATGCGGCCGCCGCTCGCCAGCAGGCCCTGACCCTGCTGCGGCAATGGAACCAGGAGCTGGTTGAGCTGCCTCAAACCAGCCAACGGCCTGAACTGCAGTGGTTGATCTTGCCGTTTCTGAGGCAGTTTCGCGGCCTCGATGCCGAGGGCTTTGCGCAAGAAAGCGGGCTGGAGGCGCTCAGGGCCTGGCTCGACCCCTGGCTGGAAGGTTCTGCCTTGGGTGCTGTCATGGCGAGTCCCTGGGCCGAACGGCGGGCTTGGTACTCCCCGAGTTGGCTGTATCACCTCACCTTGGCGGCGGACTGGCGCCAGGCAAAGCGGCAGGGGTTCTACCCCTGGTCCACCCGGGGCATGACATTTGAGCAGGTTGGTTTTGTCCATGCCAGCTGGCTTCATCAGGTGGCAGCGACCTATCGGCTGTTTTATGCCGATGCCGCCGATGTCGTGGTGTTGGCCCTGGACCCCCAGGCCATCGCCGCCGCCGGAGTGCCCATTCGCCAGGAACCCGCCCCCGATACGGGGGAATTCTTTCCCCACCTTTACGGCCCCCTGCCGCTGGGGGCCGTCGTCCTGGCTGATCCCTATCCGGGCGATGCCAGTGAGGCCTCCTGACCGTTGGCCCTCACCCTTGAGCGCATCGAAGCGATCGCCGCTGCCCAAGGAATGTTGCTGCGGATCCAAGCCCCCCGGCGCCTGGGCCTCTGGAGCCTGCGGGTAGCGGTGGCCCGCCCCCGTGCTGGCCAAGGCCCCCTGCTGCTGGGGGACCTCAAGGGGTGGGCCATGCCGACGGCATCAGGGCTGCATCTCGACACCCTGCGGGTCCAGGGGCAAGAAACGGCGGGGGTGGGCGAACTGGTCTGGGCGGCCACCTTCGCCTGGGCGTTGGAATGCACGCCCTGCCGCCGGGCCTGGTTGCTGGCCATCCGCGATCGGGAGCGGCAGCACGCTCGCCTGGTGCGCTATTTCGAGCAACTGGGCTTTGGGGCCCATCGGCAGCTGGGGGCGGCGGTCCCGGACCTGCCCCGACGGCTGTTGTGGGGAGGCTCCGGTTTGCTGATGGTCGGCGATTGCCAGGAGGGGTTGAATCGCTGTGAACGCCGGCTGCAGCGAAGGGCAGGCCCCAGGGGCAGGCGCCCTTAGGGGTCAGGAACAGGGGCCCCGGGACGCCCGTAGGGGGTGGGCTGCTGGTAGAGCCAGTTCAAGGTGGCCAGGTCCCTGGGGCTCAGCTGCAGCACGGGCTTGGCCCCGGGCGCCGCCGCCATCGCATCGCCTGGATCGAGGCTATGGCCCCAAAGACCAAAGGCATGGCCCAATTCATGCAGGGCCGTGGCCTGGATGCCTGCCTGGCGCTGGCTCGAAGCCACCATCACCAGTAAGGAGGGTTCCAATCGCCATCGGCCAGCGCGGTTGACGTAGCGGGCCGTCAAGGTGGTGCGGCCATGGCTGGCCCGCTGCCGGCCATCGCGTTGCAGCAGAGGTGGACGCCGATGCAACACCAGCACCTGGGCCTGGTCTGGATCCATGACCCGCTCGATGGGCAAAACCCCCTGCCAATGGCTGAGGGCCGCCTCGATCGCCGGCTGCCAGCGCCGCTCCCTGGCCCCGGGTTCGATCCAGACGCACCAACGGGACAAGCGGGGCCAGCCCGCAGCCGTGGTCTGGATCTGGTCGCGGTAATCATCGCCCCCCCCCGGCGCTTGGAGCGAAGGCTGCAGCAATCGGCCCAGCGCTGGTCTCTGCCGCACCTCGGAGGCGCGGGGGCACGATGCAGGCCATTCGGCGGCCTGCAGCCAAGGCCCCATCGCCAGGCCGGTCAGGGCCAGGCCCGGGACCCAAGGGCCGATCCAGGCGGGAACTGACCGCACAACCACTGTTGCTGGCGGGGGATCAGCCCAAAAGGGGACGGCCAACGCCCCTGGCCATCAGCGCCGCCAATAACGGAATCAGGGCGAAGCCCAGGATTTCGACATTGAGGATCCATTTCAGACGGGTGGCCAGGGATTCACTCACCTGGGGCAGTTCACCCTTACGCAGGGGGATTGCCCAAAGGATATAGGTGATCGTGGGATAGAGGGATAAAGTTCCAACCGTTAGGTAAGCCCCAACTTTCCACCAGAAAAGGGGGTTCTCCGTATAGAAAGCACTACCCTGTCCAAAATAAAGAACACGCAAGATTCCGGTGCCCAATACCCCCAAAGCCGCAATCCCATAAACAATATCCGTAATCACCATCCAGATGGCGTCACGGCGGTCCGGTTGCGGCCGGATCAAGCGTCGCTCCAGAACCAGCGCCGCAAAGCAAACCATGAAGCTCAGGTAATGGCCATAGGCCACCAGGGCCCGGGACAGCACGGGGGAGTCAAGCAGGGGCAAGGACGTCATCGGATCGGGGCCAGGTGCTGGCTGCGACGGTAGCCGGCCTGCCGATTGGTTGCCCTGAGCAGGACAGCCGACGCCAGGCAGGGGGACAACCGTCCTGGGCTGGGGCCAAGTTGGGCTTAAAAATGAAAGCAATCACGCCCCTTTGGCGCCCCCCTCAAGAGCCTCCATGGCCGCTTCCCCAGCGGCGGCTTCTGCCGCCCCTTCCCCCAAAACCTCTGCCCCTACTGACGCTGCCAATCGCCAACGCAGCATCGATCCCGAAGTGCTGCCCGGTGTGGCGGTGGATGAAAACCTGCTGATCCGACTGGTCCGCCGGGCCGGGCGCACCGTGGCCAGACCCGCCCTGGAATGCTTCGAGATGCTGCTCGATGGTGATACGCCCCATCAGGCAAGGCTGACGGTGCTCGCGGCCCTCACCTATCTGCTGCTGCCGGTCGATTTGATCCCCGATTTTCTACCGGCCATCGGCTTCGGCGATGACATGGTCGCCCTGACGGCCCTGTTGGGCCTCTGCGGCCGGCATCTCACCCCTGCCATCCGCCGCCGGGCCCAGAGCAGACTGGATCGTTGGTTCCCCAACCCCTGATCCCTCCGCTTCCGGCATGGCCACCACCTACAGCGCCGACCAGCTCGACGATCTGCAGAGCTTTCTCAAAGACTGGCTGCGCCATAGCGGCCGCAGCCAGTCTGATTTGCGGCGGGCCCTGAGAACGGCCTCGATTCGGATGCCCGTGCTGCTGGAGGAGTTGTTGCGGATTCAAGCGAGCGAGGGACTCGCCGGTCTGGCCGAAAAGCTCTGCTCGATCGAAGCGCTTTGGTGCCAAGAAGATCAGGGGGAACACCCCTTGGCAGATTTGGCTGGCGAAGACCTGGAGGTCGATCCCCTGGGCCAGCTGGATCTCTTACTTGAGGAAATTCGACAGGAGGGCCACAGCGGCGATTGAGGCGCCAGAGTGGGATCGGTCACAACGTTCACTGATGTTGGCAGGCATGTTTCCCTTTCTTGCTGGGCGACCCGCTCTTGGGCGGCAGCAGCTTGGCCCTGGCCCTGGGGCTTGGTCGCTGCCGGCGGCCGCTGTCCTGTCGCTATCCCTGGGGCTGCTGCCAGCGCGGGCCCAGGTGGAAACCTTCATGCTCCAGCGCGGCAGCAATATCGGTCCGGAAACCAAGGTCATCCCCACCAACTGCGTCGCGGCCAGTGATGGTTCGGTCAGCTGTGACACCCAGATCATCAATCCGCCCTCGGCGTCTCCGGCCAAACCCCAGTTCCAGCCCTTCAAGAACTGAAGACTTTGCCGGAGTCTGGCGTCCAGAAAAGGGCCAGCCAGATGGTGCCTCCGCCGCCGTCGGTGGCCACCAGCCGATGGCGTCGGTGGGGCGCAATCATCAAGCTGTCGCCCCGGTTCAGTTCACGCTCAACGTTCTCATCGGCAAATTGAAGGCGGGCACTGCCCTGCAGCATACACAGCCATTCGGCCTCGGCTTGGTCATACCAAAAGCCCGGCGGGCTGCAAGCCGAGCAGGAATGGAGTCGCAGCAGTCGGAAATCGCCCGTCTCTATAAGTATCTGGCTGGTCTCTTGCCCCTGGGCGGGGATGGCTCCCGCCAACAAATTATCGCAACTCTTGCTAGCTGAACCGAGCGAATCCCCCCAGCGGCGACCGATGTCGTAGCCCATGGATTGGGCCAGATCAACCACTTGTTGATGGTGGCTGCAATCGCGCAGAGTTTGTAGTAAATCTGGATGGGATTGGCAGCGGCTGACAAACGCATTCAGTTGGGCCACCTTGGTCAGAAATTGTTGGAGCTGGGCTTCAGCCATGGGGGGTCCTGCTGTTGGTCAGGGGCTTGATCATCCGCCAGCGCTGGAAGGGCAGTCCAGCAAAAACCACATCTTCTGTCGCCGCCGTAAGCCAGCCCCTTCGCTGCAGCAACGGCCGGGACAGCTGGCTGGCCTCCGTGTGCAGCTGGGTGCAACCGGAGGCACGGGCATGCTGTTCGAGGTGATCGACAAGGGCGTTGGCCCGGCCTTGGCGACTGGCCCGGCCACGGCAGTACAACAGCGAGAGGCGATGGCCGGGCTCCAGCACGGCAAAGGCCTCAATGCTGCCCGGCTTTGAGTTGGAGCAACTGGCCACACCCAGGCCCCGCTCCAGAATCGCCCTGAAGGAGGGCTCCTCGGCCACCCGGGCCCAAGCCCTGATCTGGGTCTCGCTGTAAAGACCCCGGGCCTGGCTGAGGACGGCGTCCCGATAGACCGCAGCAACTTGGTCGCCATCGCCAGGGGTCAACCAGCGCATCGGGTGGCTCTCCGGCGTTGACCGCCCATCGCTGGCAGCCAGCGGTCCCTGTCCCTGAGAATGGGGACCGTCGCGGCGGCCCTCGAACCATGTCCACGGATTCCCTGCCCGGCCCAAAGCGCTTTCCCAAGGCAGCGCTGATTCTGGGCTGGCTGCTGCTGTTGCTGGGCCTGCTCCACTGGCTCTTCCAACCGCTGCCCGCCTGGGGCCTGTCCCAGGCGGGCCTGTCCCAGGCGGGCCTGTCCCAGGCAGGCCTGCCCCAGGAGCCCCAGGAGCCCCAGGTCGCCGTCCTGGCGAGCGCCGCGCAGACGGCTGAGGGGGGGCGCCTGTTTGCCAACACCTGCGCCGGCTGCCACCTCAATGGCGGCAACATCGTGCGACGGGACCGCACCCTCAAGCTCAAGGCCCTGCAACGCAACGGCATCGACGGTCCCGGGGCCATCGCCCGGATCGCGGCCGAGGGCATCGGTCGCATGGATGGTTACGCCAAGGTTCTGGGCCCCGACGGCCCTGAAAAGGTGGGCGCCTGGGTCTGGAAACAGGCGCTGGAAAATTGGCCCCGTTCGAGCTAAAGCCTTGCGCGATAAGGGCTTTGGCGAAAAGAAAGGGTTGCTGTGCCACGAAAACCAGTGGCCTACGAAAGGCTTAAGGGGGAGTTGTTACTAACTAGACAGACAACGGTGTGAGAACCCCTTTCGAATGACCATCAGCAATCGCCTTGCCGCCCTGTGCGGCATTGGTTTCGCCGCTGCAGGCTCGGCCCTTCTGGCCGCTCCTTCGATGGCTGCCACCCCCTCCGGCGCCGCCCAACTTGAGGGCCAAGGCGCTCCCCTCAGCATTTCTTCCCCCAAGGAAGCCACTGAGGTGGCTCAAACCTACATTCCCGTGATCGGCAATGTGGGTTCCGCCTCCGTGCAAGGCACCGGCTTCTACATCACCGCCGGTGCCGGCTACACCTGGCCCGGCAACTGGAATTTCCAGGACAACGTTGATTTCGCCAACTTCAACGGCCATACCGACCTGGTCGGCGGCTTCGGCGCCGACGGCGGTATCGGTTATGACTTTGGCGCCATCCGTACCGAACTGACCTACGTCTATGGCCGCAGCAGCCTGGACGGCGTTCATGTCAGCGGTGAAGTCGATGGTATGGAGTTCAACGGCAACTCCGACCGTGCCAGCGGCAACCTGAACCAAAATTCAGTTTTCGTTAGCGCCTACCTGGACATTCCCTTCGGCCCTTGGGTGCCTTACATCGGTGGTGGCCTTGGCTACACCAATCTGAGCACCCCCAGCTTCACCATCAACGACACCCGTTTCAGCAGCGGCAACCAAGGCGCTCTTGGCTGGCAAGCCAAGCTGGGTCTGGCCTATGCCGTCAACTGGAACCTGGACATCTACGCCGAAGGCGTCTATTCCGGTGCCAGCGGCATCAGTACCGACAACTTCGACTTCCAGTCGTACAACGAATACGGCGCCAAGCTGGGCTTCCGCTACCGCTTCAGCTCGCCTCCCGTTGTTGTCGTGGCTCCCGCCCCGGCTCCCGAGCCCGCTCCCATGCCCATGCCCATGCCCGAGCCGGCTCCCGCTCCCGCTCCGATCCGCGGCCTTTGGTGATCAACGGGTTTCCCGTTCTTTCCCACTCCTTGAGCCCCTCGGGGCTCTTTTTTTTGGCCCCAGACCTTCAATAAAGCGGGGACTGGGGATTGACTTAAAAGGCCTGGATCCAGGGATAAATCTCAACAGCCGTCCAGATGCCCTGGCGCCAATAAATATCTCCTTTGACCAACGTCTCAATGCTTTCGCGGCTGTCGGCTTCATAGATGCCAAACACATGGGTGCTGCCCTCGGTGGGTCCGAGGGTGATCAGGGTGCCAGCATCCTTTTGTTGCTGCAGCCCCGCCAGATGCTCCTGCCGGTAGGGCGTGCGTTTCTGCAGGGCGTCGTCGCAGTAGGTGCCCCAGAGAACAAAACGCATGGGTGGTGATGCAGCCAATGGCAGGGCAGATTAGGCCCGCCGCCGCCTCAGGCGGAGTGGGGCCCGTCGTTGCGATCGAGGCCGGCCCGCAGCTGCCGGCAGAAGTGTTCGGTGGCCTCCGCCACCGAGGTTCCCGCAGCATTGGCTTCAGCCATGCGGCGCACCAGGGCACTGCCGACGATGGCCCCATCGGCTCCCCAGCGGCGCACCTCGGCTGCCTGTTCGGGACTTGAAATACCAAAACCGACGGCCACTGGCACGCCACCTTGGGCTTTGAGATGGGCCACCAGGGGTTCGACGCGGGCCTCCAGCTTGGTGCGGATCCCCGTGACGCCGGTGACGCTGACCAGATAGGTAAATCCGCGGCTGCTGGCATGGATGCGGGCCAGGCGCTCTGGCGGGGTGGTGGGGGCCACCAACAGCACCAGGTCGAGGCCATGGGCGGCCGCCAGGGGCGAGAGGGTCTCGGCTTCTTCCAAAGGCAGATCGGGCACCACCAAACCGGCGGCGCCGGCGGCAGCGGCCTCCTGGCAGAAGCGCTCCATGCCCCGGTTGAGCAGGGGATTGCTGTAGGTGAACAGCACCACCGGAATCTGCAACTGGCCCCGCAGGCTGGCCAAGAGTTCCAGCACCCGGGTTGGGGTGGTGCCGGCGGCCAGGGCGCGGGAGGCGGCCTGCTGGATCACCGGACCATCGGCCAAAGGATCGCTGTAGGGAATGCCCAGCTCAATCAAATCGGCGCCACCCCGTTGCAGGGCCAGCAAGGCCTCAGCCGTGGTCTGCAGCGAAGGGTCGCCGGCCATCAAAAAGGGCATCAGGGCAAAGCGACCCTGGGCACCGAGGTCAGCGAAACGGCGCTGGATGGCCGTTTTCGTGGGCATGGCCGTGGCCGGGGATGCAGCCTTGGTCGGGCCAGCAGGATCGGTCGGTGCGGCGGTCATGGAGGGGCCGAAGGCACTGGCAGAGCCTCCGAGCCTATGGGGTCGAGCCCTCAGGCTCCCCCTGGGCGATCTCCACCTGACCGATCTCCTCAAGCAGGCGTTGCTGCTGTTCAGGGCTGAGGGCCGCGAAGCGGGCTTCCAGTTCTTCGTTGGTTTCGGCGTCGTAGCGCTGCCGATAACGCTTGCGTTGCTGCATGTAGGTCATGCGGCCGGTGACGACGCGAAACAGGTAACTGCTGGTCCAGCCGAGCACGAGCAGCATCAACAGCCCGGAGGCGGCAATCCCGGACGTGAAAGTGTCGAGGCCACTGACCTGGAAGCCCCAGTAGCCCGCCGCGCCGAGCAGGGTGACGGCAAGACCCAGCAGCAGGGCCTGTCCACGGGTCAAGCGTCCACCTCGCCCTGGCCGGCCATGCGCAGGTTGAGGAAGGGGGCAAACAGCAGCAGGCCAGGGAAGAACAGAAACACCAGGCCGTAGATGGCGGTGCGCTCGATCTTGCCCATCAGGGTCCAGCGCCGCTGCATCCACCAGATCAGGGCCAGGGGCACCACCACCAGGTAGAGCCCCGCCAGCAGGGCGTAGGCCCCGAAAACCAGCAGGCTTTCATTGGCCAGGTCGAGTTGGCTGAAGGGGGCCGGCAGTCTCACAGCTGAGTGGGGCCAAAGATGCTGTCAATCTAGGTCGGTCAGCCGCCACAATCATGGGTCAACCAACCGCCAAGCCAAGTCCATGGACATGGGATTCGTACGTGGTGGCGGCCTTCGGCTGGCTGCTGAGTTGGGCGATTCTGCTGGCCCCCTTGTCCCAGTCAGCGGCATGGGCCCTGGACAGCCCAACAGCCCAGAGCTACCGCTGCGACGGCGAACCGCTCACGGCCTTGTTGGAGCGCGGTGCCATGGATGAGGTCACCATTCCTGACCCCAGCAGCGCTCTTGTGCCGATTGGCGGCTATGTGGTGCTGCAATGGCAAGGCCTCAGCCTGCAGTTGCCCCGCACCAACAACGCCGGGCCGGCCAGTTTCACTGACGGCAAGTGGTGGTGGAGCCTCGAAGACCAGGACCATCCCCGCTTCCGTCTGCGCGGTGGCCTCGGCGCTATCCAAGACTTTGCCTGTGATCGGCTGGCTGCCTCCTGATGCGGTCCTAATGTGGGTGGCATACCGGAGTGGAACGGCGCCATTGCGGTAACAAGGGGGCATGGCGGAATCGGTAGACGCAGCGGACTTAAAATCCGCAGGTCTCAAGACTGTGGGAGTTCAAGTCTCCCTGCCCCCATTGCTGAAAAGGCTTCCAGCCGTTGACGCTCTGGGTGCTGCTGCTGATGCCCAGTGGTGAGCTCAACCCCCTTTCCTGCTAAGCCGGCGGCTGGTCAAGCCCTGGAGGTGCTGCAGGAGCTGGGCTATGGCGTCCTAGAGCCGATGGAATACAGGGGACAGCAGGAGTGCCCCAAGGGCGTTCAAGCCACGGCAAGGGGTAGAACTGTGACGGGAACGGCACAGCTGGCTACAAATGAGTAGGTTTTGTCGCATAATGGCACCATGACTCCAGTACTCGACAGGCGAGAGACGGCCCTGAAGCTGGCGCGCAGCAAGGGCCTGCTCCGGACCGGGGAGGCCGCAGCCGCCGGTGTCGATCGCTCGACCCTGGCCCGCCTGTGCGAGCACGGTCTGCTGGAGCGTCTGGAGCGGGGGCTCTACGGCCTACCGTCGGCGGCCGTGCGCGAGCACGTCGATCTGGAGATCGTCGCCAAGCGGGTGCCCCAGGCGGTGTTCTGCCTGCTCACGGCTCTGCGGCTGCACGGCCTCGGGACGCAGCAGCCCCGCCTCGGGACGCAGCAGCCCCGCCGCGTCTGGATCAGCCTGCCTCGTGGTGTACACAGGCCCGCCCTGCAGTTCCCCCTGCTGGAGGTGATCCACGTGCAGCCGGCGCTGCACCGCCTGCAGGTGGAAACGCTGCGCTCCGGTCCGATCCGGCTGAAGGTCTACGGGGTGGAGAAAACCCTGGTCGACTGCTTCCGCCATCGCCGCCGGCTCGGCATGGAGCCCGTGCTGGAAGCTCTTAAGGACGCGATCAGCCAGCGGCGGCTGAATGTCGATGGGCTGTGGCAACAGGCCCGGGCCCAGCGGATGCAGCGGGTGATGGCGCCTTATCTGGAAGCGCTCCTGTGAAGACCAACCTGGCCGCATCGATCTGGTGAAACCTGCTATCGAGCAGATCGACTACCCAGTTCTGCTGGCAGACCTCGGCCCACCCCGCCGAGCAGTATTGGCCTCACCAAGAATGTGGCTTGTAGAACGCACCTTTTGAATCCGTCATGTTGTTCGGATATTGGCAGCGACTGACAATCGCAAGTCTTGACTTGGTGATGTCTTTAAGCTTCGTGGCCACTTCCTGAAGGCCATAGCTGGGAACTCGACCAGGCCGGCTCACTGGGCGAACTATTCTGGTCTCTTTCCCGATAGTGTCTCGAACGACGCGGATCGGCTCGCAGAGATCTGTATCGTTAGTGATAACGATTGCAACATCATAAAGATCAAGAAATCCGTCCTTAAGTCAGTGTGTGGCCAAATTGACATCCGACATCTTCTCTTCGATTATCCGGACGATTGCGTGCTAGTCGCCTTTGGGGCAGTCAGGCTCTGTACAGTTTCCTCTCGGCAAAGGATTCGCAAGTGGTTTCCTCTTGTTATTGCTGAAGAACTTTCCTTTGATGATGACCAGATCAGGATCCGTCCGGAGGGCTCTCCAATAAGCCCGTTGTCTACCAGACGCTCCTGGGTCGGATGGGTCAGCCGAAATCTCAGCGGTAAAATACTTGATCGTCTGTATTTCTAAGTCGGGAAATAACTGCTCAGCCAAGAGCCTTATGTTCAGCCATTTGCACCCCTTGGTCTTGTAGAGAGTCCCTGCGTACAGGTTGAAACCGTCGACGTAGACGTTGGCTTTTGGCAAGGCGTCGTGCAGGGGAAGATACGCAAAAGCCGCAGAAGGTAACTCCTGCGGCTCTGCACCCTGCCTACAGAGAGGCAGGGGGGGGTTGAGTCTAAGTTAAGCGCGGCAGTGACCCCATGTCAATGGCCCGACGCAGGCTCTCGGAGGCGTCTTTGCGGCAAGGGTACATTTGCGACGCATCCCGAACCAGCAGTTCCGCCAGGCAAAGGACCAGCTTGGCGCTGTCGCAGAGCAAGGCATCCCGTTTAGCCGGTGGCGTGACGCAGCAGAGCCTGGCTGCTCTGACGAGGTGCTCCGGTCGACGACGGCGGTCCTTCAGCGTGCCACGGCTGCGCCGTGGCGTGCATCGGCCAGCCGCCGCCGCCCTCCGCTCCGGGCCGGTGATTGGGCGGGGGCGGGCAGGGTGGCTTTCCCGCAGCTGCGGTGGCGCTGCTCATCCGGCCGGCAGGTGTCTGATTAGGTGTGCCAATAGCCAGAGATTGCCTCGCGCGGCTGCGCGGTTGTCCATCAAGCCTGGCGCTCTATCTCACCGATAAGATGGCCGGCTGGCTATCACTCCATCTTGGCTTGAGAGCTTGAGCCAAAATTCCTGAAGACCCTTTTGCTGCAGTCGGTTTACTGAGTCAGAAGTGCTTTTGCACTGCTAGAATAAGGGCTGCGCCAAAGGCCCCAAGCCCATCGCCTGCGGCAATTTCATCCCCTGATCTCGCCGTCATAGCCGCACTCTCAGCAGCGGCTTGATGCCCCGATCAGTTGTCACCTACGGCAACTGATTCCATGGCTGTTTGTACTTCATCCGGGCCGCTCGTCGGCGCCGGTCGTTCGCTTGTAATCGCAGCCGGCGGCGGCCGTGATTTGGCCTGGCCCCATCAGCGGGTTGCCGCTGAGCTGCTCGCCCGCAGTGGCGGTCGGCTGGTCCATCTGCTGCTCCATGGCGGTGCCCGCGGCGCTGATGCCGCCATCGCCCGCGCCGCCCATCAACTGGGCTGGTCGGCGCTCGTCCTGCCTGCTGAATGGCGGCGCCATGGTCGGGCCGCCGGGCCGATCCGCAATCGGCAGCTCCTGGCGCTGGCTGTCGCCAAGGCCGAGGCCCGCCCATCCCCTGGTGTCTCCACCTCGGTTCTGGTGGTGGCCTTCCCCGGTGGGTCCGGCACCGCCTCCCTGGTGAGAGAAGCCCGCCGCCTGGCCTCCAGAAGCCCAGTGCCGATTGCCGTAGTCGAAGTCAGCCCATCCGCCGCTCTCTGGGTGTGCCCATTGCCGTCTCATCGATAGGTGCGCCTTGCAAATCCTTCTGCGCCTGAGGCCTCCGGCTCCCATGGGCGCCCGCTGATCCCATTTGCCTTGCACTGCCATGCCCGTTGTCACCCCCATCCCCATCGCTCCCGCCAACACGGCCCCAGCAGGGGCTGCTCCAGCTGCCGCCGGCCCGATCTGCAGCCCCTGCAGCGCTCCGGCTCCCTCTTCCAGCTGGGTATCGAAGCCCAGGAGCTCACCACCGCGATCGGCCAACTGGCCGAGCAGCTCCAAACCGATGACGACGACAGCCGCTCCCAGGTCCTCGCTGAGCTGGAGGCGGCCCTGCTCGCTGAGGAGGGCAATAAGACTGCCCTGGCGGCCAAGGCTGACGCCACCTGCTGGGTGATCGAGCACCTGCGCGGCCAGGCCCGCCTATCGCCAGCAGCAGGCCAAGCGGCTCACGGATCTCGCCCGCTGCGATGCGGATCGGGCCGATGCCCTGGAGGAATCCCTCGTCCTTGTCCTCACTCGCCTCAAGCCGCAGGCCACCCGGTTCAGCTTCCCGAACCACGAGCTCAACTCCCGCAAATCCCAGGCCGAACGCCGCATCGGCCGTGAGCCGAGCAAGCCTTCCGATCCACCACAACGCGACGGCTGGGGTGTCACCTACATCGCCCGGGTGCGGGTCACGGTGGCGGTTGCGGGCACGGCGCCCTTGATCCGCGAAGGGTGCGGCGCTGGCCACGGCATCGATGTGGACCTGGGCCAGGCCCATGAATCCGCCCTCAAGGAGGCCGAAACCGATGCCATGTAGCCGCAGGCCCGCGCAGCGGTAGCGGGCGCTGATGACCTTCGGGAACCCGTTTGGCCTGGCGCTCTACGACAAGCAGCAGCGAGAAGTAACCAGCCCCGATGCCAGGTCGCTGCGACCGGCTGCGGTCAGCACTGGCCAGACGCCCAAGGATCAGCCGCCGCTCCAGGGCACTGCGGCCATTGCTCCATCATCGCCTCAGACAGTGGCTCAGGCAGTGGCTGAGGGCGATCCGGGTCTGGCCGCGCTTGATCCGGCCACCATCCGCCAGCTGCACGGCACCATCCGATCCCTGCCCGCCCCGCTGCTGGCCGGTTTCACCAAGGCCTTCCGCAAGCGTTTCCAGGTGCCGGCAGAGGCCACCTCGATCTCTGATCGCATCCTGCACAAACGCCATCAAGACTGGATCAAAGCCTTTCTCAGCCAGCACCAGGCCCCGGCGTCCAGCCAGCCGGACGCTCGGCCCCGGAGCACGGCACCATCTGGGTGATCACCGAAAATCTGCGCGGCGAGGGTGCTCAAGGCGTCCCTCTTGGCCACAGCACTACCGTGATCGCTCTGGTGCTGGCGCCTCCACTTGCCCCACCTCCCTGGAGCAGCTTGGCGTAGAGGGGGTGCTGGCGGACGCCTGGGGCACCGAGCGCCGCGGTTGACCAATCAGTCAGAAAGTCCGGGCCGGTGGCTGGTCCCATCGCCACCGGGCCTGGCGTGAGCAGGGGGCAGAAGCTGAGGCGGTCCGAGATCGTGGTCCAGGGCAGGGAAGCAACGGTGTCCCAGCCCGGCCGGGGCTGAGTATCGGGTGGGTGCAGGTACCAGATGTCGGTGGCGCCGCTGTAGGCCGCCGCCAGTTGGTAGAAGGGCCGACGATGTCTCTTACCTTCTCAACAAAGAAGGGATCGTTGGAGAGCTTGAACGATTTCTGGCGGTGGGGCTGCAGGGAGAAGGTCTGCAGCGAGCGGTGCGCCGTACTTTTGGAAATGCCTGTAGCAGCGGCCAAGGAGCGAGCTGTCCACTGCGTGCTGCCGTCTGCGGGCTTGCTCTGCAGGGCCCTGTTGATCACCTCGGCCACCTTGTCATCCTCATAGGTGCGGGGCCGCCCTGGCC
>JAPLIC010000047.1 GCA_026389315.1 Cyanobacteriota bacterium | reverse complement strand
GCCTCAACCTGCTGCGGACCAATGGCTTCCGCTCCATCAGGGCTGGATTGATGGCCGTGGCCCACGACATCAACAGGATGCTCGGCTGGAGCGGGATCCAGGCGCTGGAGAGGGATTAACGAGACTTTCAGTCGGCCCTGCGGTTGGGGGTGGTTGTGGCCGGCCGAGATTCAGCTACGGCCCAGCAGGCTCTGGGCCAGTTCACTGCGTTTGAGGCTGTGCAGCAGCGCTTCCTCCGGCAAGGCGCGGCCCTCAGTGACGAGGTTCAGCAGCGATTGGTTGCTGGTCTGCATGCCATCGAAGTTGCTGCGGCCCATGATTTCCTCAATGGCATCGAGTTCACCCCGTTCCAGATAGTCGCGGCAAGCATCGGTGTTAACCATGATTTCGAAAAAAGCGGCCCGGAGGCCATCGAGGGTCTTGATCAGGCCCTGGGAGATCACCGCCAGCAGGGATTCGGCCAGGGAGCGGCGAATCAGGTGTTCTTCCTGGGGGGGGTACATGCCCAGCACCCGCTCGACGGTGCGCACGGCCGAATTGGTGTGCAGGGTGCCCAGCACCAGGTGCCCGGTCTGGGAGGCTTCAAGGGCCGTTGCCAACGTGGTCTGGTCACGGATTTCACCGATCAGAATCACATCAGGGTCCTCCCGTAGGCAGGCGCTCAGGGCGTTATGGAACTCGTGGGTGTGCTGGCCCACTTCCCGCTGTCGAATCAGCGACTGGTGACTTTTGTGTACGAATTCCACCGGATCTTCGATGGTTATAATATGGCGTGGCATCGTGTTATTGATATGATTAATCAAGGCGGCCATGGTGGTGGTCTTGCCTGAGCCAGTGGGGCCTGTGACCAGAATGAGCCCCCGGCTTTGGCAGGCCAGATCCTTCATCACCGGCGGCAGGCCCAGCTTATCGATGTTGGGCATTTCGGCGGGAATGAGGCGCATCACCATGGCCAGGCCGTTGACTGTTTCGAGCAGGTTGATGCGCACCCGCACGAAAGAAAATGCATGGGAAGTATCATATTCCTTGTCTCTTAAAAATAGATCGAGTTCTCCCGGTTCGAGCAGCTCCCGCAACCACTGGCGAAAACAGGCGGCATCCGTCACCGGCCAATTGGTGTGCAGAATATCGCCACGACTGCGGTAGCGAGGCTCTTCGCCCACCCCAAGGTGGACATCGGAAATGTTGTTGTGGTGGGCTAATCGGACGATGCCTTCCACCGTGTCTGGCATGGGGCCGAAGGGACTCCTATCCGTGGCCTGCGGCGCCGGTGTCCCGAAGGCAAGGGGCGGTGGCGGTGGTGGCGGGGTGGCCCCGATTGAGATGAATCCAGGGTGCAGATCGGTCATGGCGTCTTTGGCCTTTATCACATTGTGACCCTTCTGCCCGCTTGGACTAAGGATGACGCTCTTTAAGATCCGAGTGTCCGCACCTTGGCCGTGTCCAACTCCCCCGGTGACCTGCCTCTCGTCACCCTTGTGCTGGGCACGCGTCCTGAAGCCATCAAGATGGCCCCCGTGATCCGGGCCTTCCGGGCCAGTGGCGACTTCCGCAGCCGGGTGGTTCTCACCGGTCAGCACCGCGAGATGGTCAGCCAGGTGATGGACCTGTTCGCTATTAAGGCGGACCGGGACCTGGCCCTGATGGCCCCCAACCAAACCCTCACCCACGTCACCACCGCAGCGCTGGAAGGGCTGCGCCAGGAATTCGTTGAGTACAGGCCCGACCTCGTTTTGGTCCAGGGGGACACCACCACGGCCTTTGCCAGTGCCCTGGCGGCCTTCTACGAGCGCCTGCCCGTGGGCCATGTCGAGGCGGGTTTGCGCACGGACAACCTCTTTGATCCCTTCCCGGAGGAGGCCAACCGACGGCTGATCTCCCAGCTGGCGGTGCTGCATTTCGCCCCCACCGAGCAGGCGGCCCTCAACCTGCGGGCCTCAGGGGTGGTGGGGGAGACGGTCACCACCGGCAACACGGTGATTGATGCCCTGCTGCAGATGGCGGAAACCACGCCCGAATGGCAGGTGGAGGGGCTGGATTGGCGCCGGCAGCGGGTGCTGCTGGCCACGGTCCATCGGCGCGAGAACTGGGGGGAGCGGCTTGAGGACATCGGCCGTGGCTTGCTGGCCCTGCTGGACCTGCACCCCGACACCGCTTTGCTGCTGCCCCTGCATCGCAACCCGACCGTGCGGGAGCCGCTGCAGGCCCTGCTTGGTTCCCACCCGCGGGCCTTCCTGACCGAACCCCTCGATTACAACCACCTGGTGGCGGCCCTCCGCGGCTGCACCCTGGTGCTCACCGATTCGGGCGGTCTGCAGGAAGAGGCCCCCGCCTTTGGCAAACCGGTGTTGGTGTTGCGACGCACCACCGAACGGCCCGAGGCGGTGGCGGCCGGAACCGCCAGGCTGATCGGCACCGACAGCTCCACAATCGTCGCTGAAGCCAGCCGCCTGCTGGAGGACGCCGAGGCCTACGGGGCCATGGCCATGGCCCACAATCCCTTTGGCGATGGCTACGCCAGCGGTCGCATCGTGGCGGCGGCCTTGCGGTTCATGGCCGCTTCTTCGCCCACGGCGGCAGGTCAATGAAAATGGGGGTGTCGCTGGCCAATCCGGAGATGATCTGGGTGTCCCGGCCACTGCTCACCCCCAATTGCACCGGCTGAAACTTGGGCTCCCGGTCTTTACCGACCAGCAGCACCCCCGGCCGGCCGTTTTCGGTGACCACCGCCACGGTGGGCACCATGGTGCGGGGACCCAGGTTGCCGGTCTTGAAATCAACGTCGGCGGTCATGCCAATCCGCAGTTGGGGCGCTGGCTCGGTCAGCTGCAACTTGACTTCAAAGGAGGTCACGTTGTTGGTTTTGATCGCTCGCGGGGCGATCTGGCGCAGCCGGGCGGGAAAGCGCCGATCGGGAAACGATTCGACCCGAACGCTGGCGGGCATGCCCAATTGCAGGCGGCCCAGGTCGCTTTCGGGGACCTTGGCGATCACCTCAAGCCCCCGGGCCAGTTCGACGATCGAGGAACTGGTGGCTCCAGCGGTGGCGGAGGCGGTGGTGGTTGGGGTGACAAAGGCGCCGGGTTCAGCAAAACGCTGGCTGATGACGCCGCTGAAGGGGGCCCTGATCGTGAGCTCTTCCCGCTCGACCAGGCGCTGTTCGAGGCGCTGGCCGGCGGCGTTGAGGGCCATGCTCTTGACCTCGTAATCCGAGCGGAAACGGTTGAGGTCGTTGAGGCTGATGGCCCCTTGGCGAAACAACGGTTCATTGCGCTGGAGTTCACTGCGGCTGCGCTCCAGTTCGGACTTGGCGGCCAGCAAATTGGCCTGCAGCTCTTGAATGCGGTCGCGCAGGTCGCCATCGTCCATGCGGGCGATCGGTTGGCCCGCCACCACCCGATCGCCCTCATCCACCAGCAGCTCGATCAATTGGCCCTGACGCTTGGGGCTGACGTTGACCCGGTTGACCGCGTCCAGCTCGCCGGTGGCGGTCACCACCCCAGGCAGGGAGCCGGTGCGGGAGAGCACCGTGAAGGGGCCGATATCCCGCTTGGCCAGGGCCTGTTGCCGCAGCCACCAGCCCAAGCCCGCCAGGGCGGGCACCAGCAGGGCCAGGCCGATCCAGAGACCGCGGCGATTGCGGCGGCGGCGGGGGCTGGGAGGTGGCGCCAAGGCCAATTCCGGTTCAGCCGATGCTGGCTTCGGCGGCCTTTCCAGGGAAGGGATTCGGCTGGGGGATCGGCTGAGCGAGACGCCTTCCGGTTCCCGATTAGCGGGCTGCAGGGGGAGGGGAGCGGACATCAAGGGCCTGGGGGTGGAATCAGTCTCGCTGTTTCAGCGCGCCAATGTGATGGCTGCCAGGGGCAGCGGCTCGTAGATTCCGACCATGCTTAAAGCCGGAATCGTCGGCTTGCCCAACGTGGGCAAGTCCACCCTCTTCAATGCGTTGGTGGCCAACGCCCAGGCCACCGCCGCCAATTTCCCCTTCTGCACCATCGAACCCAACAGCGGGATTGTGGCGGTGCCCGATGGGCGCCTCGCGCAGCTCGCCAAGGTGTCCAGTTCCAAGGAGATCATCCCCACAAGGGTGGAGTTCGTCGATATCGCCGGCCTGGTCAAGGGGGCCAGCCAGGGCGAAGGGCTGGGCAACAAGTTTTTGGCCAACATCCGGGAAGTCGACGCCATCGTCCATGTGGTGCGTTGCTTTGAGGACGACGACGTCATCCATGTCTCGGGGTCGGTGGATCCGCTGCGCGACGTGGAGGTGATCAATCTGGAGCTGGCCCTGGCCGACCTGGCCCAGGTGGAGAAGCGCCGCGAACGCCTCAAAAAGCAGCTGCGCACCAGCAAGGAAGCCGCGGTGGAGGACGGGATTTTGGAGCGCATTCAGGCGGTGCTGGAGGAAGGCGGAGCCGCCCGTTCGCTGCCTCTCGGCGATGACGAACAGGTGCTGCTGCGTCCCCTTGGCCTGCTGACCGCCAAACCGATCATCTATGCCACCAACGTCAATGAAGACGACCTGGCCAGCGGCAACGCCATGGTCGAGGCGGTGGCGGCCCTGGCGCAGCGAGAGGGGGCGGAAACGGTGCGGATTTCGGCCCAGGTGGAGGCGGAACTGATGGAGTTGCCAGAAGCGGAACGGGCTGAATTTTTGGCTGGGCTGGGGGTGAGCGAGGGGGGGCTGCGCAGTCTGATCGGCGCCACCTACCGCTTGCTGGGCCTGCGCACCTATTTCACCACCGGCGAAAAGGAGACCCGGGCCTGGACGATCAAGGCGGGCATGACGGCCCCCCAGGCCGCCGGGGTGATCCATACGGATTTCGAGCGCGGCTTCATCCGGGCCCAGACCGTGGGCTATGGGCAGCTGCTGGAGGCGGGTTCGTTGGCCGAAGCCCGCAACCGGGGCTGGCTGCGCAGCGAAGGCAAGGAGTATGTGGTGGTCGAGGGGGACGTGATGGAGTTCTTGTTCAATGTCTGATTCCCTGTCTGATTTTTGGCAGCACCGGTGAACCGATCCCCCCAGGGGGGACGCCCCCTGGGGGGTGCCTTTTTGCCGGGTGATCTGACGGCGGGTGTGACGGTGGCCGCCTATCTCATCCCCCAGTGCATGGCCTATGGCGAGCTGGCCGGCCTGGCGCCGATCAATGGCCTCTGGGCGATGCTGCCCTCGATCGTGATCTACGCCTGGCTGGGGGGATCGCCCTATCTATCGGTGGGCCCCGAAACCACCACCGCCTAGATGACGGCGGCCCTGGTGGGGCCGATGGTGGCGGCGGGTGATCGGTCCGGGTCCATCGCCCTGGCCAGCCTGATGGCCCTGCTGGTGGGGCTGGTGTGCCTGCTGGCGGCCCTGCTGAAGTTGGCTTTTCTGGCCGACCTGCTCTCCCAGCCGATCTTGGTGGGTTATTTGGCCGGGGTGGCGTTGTTGATGATCGCCGGCCAGATGCACACCCTCACCGGCATCGGCCCCAGGGCCGATTCCTTGTGGGAGGCCCTGGAGGCACTGGTGCAACGCCACGGGGCCGTGCATGGCCCCAGCCTGGCGTTGGCCGGCCTGGCCCTTTTGCTGATGCTGGTGCTGCGTCGCTGGCGTCCCCACCTGCCCGGGCCCCTGCTGGTGGTGCTGCTGGCGACGGCCGCCTCGGGGTTGCTGCACCTGGATCGGCAGGGGGTGGCGATGGTGGGCACGATTGAGGCGGGTCTGCCCGCTTTGGTCCTGCCGACGGGCTTGACGCTGGCGAGCTGGCAACCGCTGATGCTCGGCGCTGTCGGCATCGCCCTGGTGGGTTACTCCGACAACATGTTGACGGCCCGCTCCTTCGCCCAACGCCATGGGGAGCGGATTGATGCCAGCAAGGAGTTGGTGGCCCTGGGGGTCAGCAATGTGGCCACCTCGCTGTTCCAGGGGTTTCCGGTCAGCAGCAGCAACACCCGCACGGCCCTGGCGGATGCCATGGGGGCCCGCAGTCAGCGCTATGCGCTGGTGGCCCTGGCGGTGGTGCTGGCCGTTTTGCTTTGGCTGCGGCCCCTGCTGGCGTTGTTCCCGCGGCCGGTGCTGGGGGCCCTGGTGGTGTTCGCCGCCCTGCAACTGATTGATATCGATGCTTTCCGCAGATTGCAGCGCTTCAAGCGCAGTGAATTTTTGTTGGCCCTGGTGACCCTGCTTGGAGTGTTATGCAGCGGCATCCTCTCCGGCGTGGTGGTGGCGGTGGGTTTGTCCGTGCTGGATCTGTTCGCCCGTACCCGTTCAGAGGTCGGGATGCCCCGGCGCAGGACTGCACACCTGATGGTTCATCGCTGAGGGATCAAGCAACAGTGTTCTGTGTCGCCAAATTCAGGGATCCGGCAGCAGGGATGGCATCACACCACCGTGGTGAT
>JAPLIC010000068.1 GCA_026389315.1 Cyanobacteriota bacterium | reverse complement strand
ACGGCTACCGGGTGCGCCGTTACCGTCCCCGCATCGAGGGTTTGTTCGCCCGCATTGAGCGCTGGCAGTGGATCCCCACCAGCTCAGACCCCCGTCCTGAGGCCGAGCAGCGGGCCGATGTGCACTGGCGCTCGATTTCCAGGGACAACATCCTCACGATCTACGGCGCCGATGCCAACAGCCGCATCGCCGATCCCGATGATCCGCAACGGATCTTCAGCTGGCTGATCTGCGAAAGTCGCGACGACAAGGGCAACGGCATCCGCTATCTCTACAAGGCGGAAGACGGCACCGCCACGCTGCGGCCCGGCCAGGATGATCCATTCCGGGCGGCTCATCAGCGCAACCGGGGGGCAAGAAACGCGCCGGCTCGCACCGCCCAGCGCTACCTCCAGCGCATCCTTTACCGCAACCGCAGGCCGCTGCTCGATCCCCAGGGCCAGCGCCCGCGGCGCTTAGCGAATCTGCCTCAGGCGCCGAGCGACACCGACTCCGATTGGCTGTTTGAGGTGCGCTTCGACTACGGCGAGCTGAACACGGACGACCCCACCGGAACGGGGGAGCAGCCGTGGTTCTATCGCCCGGATGCGTTCTCGAGTTACCGCAGCGGCTTTGAGGTGCGCACCTGCCGTCGCTGCGAGCGGGTGCTGATGCTGCACCACATTCCTGATCAGGCCGCCACAGCCGATCGGCCATTCCAGAAGGGCTATGAGGGCGTGGTGAGAAGCACCGAGTTCGTTTACGACGACGAGATTGCCCCCACCATCGCCAGCAAGCCCGTCTACAGCTTCATCAGCCAGGTGGTGCAACGGGGCTGGAAACAGGAGAGCGGTACCCCGACCACCAAAAAGCTGCCACCGCTGTTGTTCCGCTACAGCCAACCCATCCTCGGCGAGGACGTGGAAGTTTTGGATCCCGCCAGCCTCGAAAACCTGCCGATCGGCCTCGATGGCAGCAGCTACCGCTGGGTGGATCTGCATGGTGAGGGCCTACCGGGCATCCTCACGGAACAGGCGGGGGCGTGGTTCTACAAGCGCAACCTCAGTCCGGTGAGCCAGCGGCTGCGGGCCGATGCCCAGGCCGATGTGGCCACCTTTGCCGCCCTGGAAACAGTAGCCAGCCAGCCAAATGCGAGCCTGGCGGCCGGGGCCCAGATCCTTGATCTGGCCGGCGATGGCCTGCCGGATGTGGTGACGTTCAGCGGCCCGCTGCCCGGCCTCTATGAACACGACGGCGCCGAGGGCTGGCAGCCCTTCCGCCCGTTCCGCCAGCTGCCGAACGTCAACTTCAGCGACCCCAACCTGCGCTTTATCGATCTCGATGGCGACGGCCATGCCGATCTGCTGATCAGCGAGGGCGATGTGTTCGTATGGCACCGCTCCCTGGAGGAGCAGGGGTTTGAGGCTGCCCAACGGCTGCCGCTGCCGTGGGATGAGGAGAAGGGGCCGCGGGTGGTGTTCGCCGATGGAACCGAAAGCATCCACCTGGCCGACATGAGCGGCGATGGGCAGGCGGATGTGGTTCGTATCCGGGCCGGCGTGCACGGCCGCGAGATCTGCTACTGGCCGAATCTGGGCTACGGGCGCTTCGGGGCGAAGGTGTCGATGGACAACCCGCCCCTGTTCGACCATCCCGAGCTGTTTGATCCAAAACGCCTTTTGCTAGCCGATATCGATGGCAGCGGCAGCACCGATCTGATTTATCTACATAGCGAGGGTGTACGGATCTATTTCAACCAGGCGGGAAACGGTTGGAGTGAAGCGGTGCCCCTGAGGGTGTTCCCGCCGGTTCACAACTCGGCCCAGGTCACCACCGTGGATCTGCTGGGCAATGGCACCGCCTGCCTGGTGTGGTCATCGCCCCTAGCGGGCGACAGCGGTCGCCAGATGCGCTGCGTGCCGCTGATGGCGGAGGGCAAGCCCCACCTGCTCATCACCAGCATCAACAACCTGGGCGCCGAAACGCGGGTGCAGTACTGCTCCTCCTTGCGCTTCTACCTGGAGGACAAGCTCAACGGCAAGCACTGGATCACCCGGTTGCCGTTCCCAGTGCATGTGGTGGAGCGGGTGGAAACGATCGACCACATCAGCCGTAATCGCTTCGTGAGCCGTTATGCCTATCACCACGGATTTTTTGATGGTGAGGAGCGAGAATTTCGCGGTTTCGGGATGGTGGAGCAATGGGATACAGAGCGCCTCGATGCGGTGGCCGGACAGGCCAATGCCGCCAGCGGCTTTCTGAACGAAGAGGCGGCCCACACCCAGCCTCCGGTGCACACCAAGACCTGGTTTCACACAGGGGTGTGGTTGGGCCAGGAGCGGGTATCGCGCCAGTACGCCAGCGAGTACTACCGGGAGCCCGGCCTCACGCCCGAGCAGATCGCGGATCAGCTCCTGCCCGACACCCTGCTGCCTGAGGGGCTTTCAGTGGTGGAAGAACGGGAGGCCTGCCGCGCCTTCAAGGGGATGATGCTGTGCCAGGAGGTGTATACCGACGACGCCGATCACGCCGGCGCCACGGCAGCGGAGATCGAGCGGGCCCGTACGCCCTACACGGTGAGCGAGCAGAATTTCAGCATCCGCGTGCTGCAGCCGCAGGGCAGGAATCGCCATGCGGTGTTCTTCAGCCACCCCCGCGAAGCGCTCACCGTTCACTACGAGCGCAATCCGGCCGATCCCCGCCTCCAGCACGCCCTCACCCTGGAGGTGGATGCCTACGGCAACGTTCGCAAGCAGGCAGCCGTGGGCTATGGCCGCCGCAACTCCCCCCTTAGCGAAATCTGGGACCAAAAGCGGCAGACCACCACGCTGATCACCTATACGGAAAACCGGTTCACCAACGCGATCGAGGCCACCGATCAGCACCGCACGCCACTGCCTTGCGAGGCGATCACCTACGAACTCACGGGTTACACGCCCAGCGGTCTGGCGGGGCGCTACCAGCCAGGGGATTTCGTCGAGCCCAATCCTGCCTCTCCCGGCACACTGCAGCAACGGTTCAACGCGCCAGACGTGGCCTACGAAGCCACTGCCAGCGGCAGCCGCCGTCGGCGCCCGATAGAGCATCTCCGCACCCTCTACCGCCCCAACGACATGGGCACGGCGGCGGGAAATACCAACCAGCTCCTGCTGCTGGGGCAGCAGGAATCCCTGGCCCTGCCTGGCGAGAGCTACAAGCTGGCCTTCACCCCAGGGCTCCTGGAACAGGTCTACCAGCGGAGCCCCGGCGCCAATCAGCCGGCGCAGGCGCTGCTGCCCAGCGCAGATCGCGCCACGGTGCTGGGGGGGCTGGGTGGCGATCAGGGAGGTTATGTGGACCTGGACGGCAATGGGCACTGGTGGCTGCCCTCCGGCCGCAGCTTCTTCTCCTCTGGCCAGGCGGACCCTCCGGCCACGGAGCTCGCGCAAGCGCGCGGGCACTTCTTCCTGCCCCGCCGAATCCGTGATTCCTTCGGCCAGTCGGCAGTGGTTGACCACGACGCCCTGGATCTGCTGATGGCGGAGACCAGGGATCCGATGAACAACCGCATCACGGTGGATGCCAATGACTACCGGGTGCTGCAGCCGCGGTTGGTGAGCGATCCCAACCGCAACCGCAGCGAGGTGGCCTTCGATCTGCTCGGGATGGTGGTGGGCACGGCGGTGATGGGCAAGGCGGCACCGGCACCTGTGGAAGGTGATTCTCTGTTGGGTTTCATGCCAGATCCAAGCCAGAGCGAGTTGGATGCCTTTTTCTCCGCTCCGGTGGAAGCGAACCCCGCGGACCCGAAGCGAAGCCAGGCCACCACCAACTCTCGCGATCTGCTGGCAGAAGCCACCAGCCGCATCGTCTACGACCTGGATCGGTTCTGGGTAACCCAAGCCGCCAATTCTGGGGATCCATCCAAGTGGCAACCCGCCGTGGCGGCCACCATCGACCGCGAAACCCACGTGAGTGATCTGGCGGCGGGGCAGGAGAGCCGGCTGCAGCTGAGCTTCAGCTATTCCGATGGCTTCGGCCGTGAGATTCAGAAGAAGATCCAGGCCGAACCCGGCCGGCTGGATCCGCTCGATTCCTCTTCAGCTCAGCTCAATCCCCGCTGGGTGGGCAGTGGCTGGACAGTGTTCAACAACAAGGGCAAGCCTGTGCGGCATTACGAGCCCTTCTTCTCGGCCACGCAGGGCTTCGAGTTCGGCGTGATCCAGGGCGTCAGCCCGGTGCTGTTCTACGACCCGGCCGAGCGCGTCACCGCCACGCTGCACCCGAACCACACCTACGAGAAGGTCCTCTTCAACTCCTGGCAGCAGACCACCTACGACGTCAACGACACCTGCGCCGCCCGCAACGCGCAAACCGGTGATCCGCGTATCGACCCCGACATCGGCGGCTATGTGGCCGGATACTTCAAGACGCAGCCCCTGACTTGGCAGACCTGGCACGCGGAACGCATCGGCGGTGGGTTGGGGCCGGATGGGCAGAGAGCCGCCCAGTGCGCCGCTGCCCACGCCGACACACCAACCACAGCCCACTTCGATGCCCTGGGCCGACCGTTCCTGACCGTGGCACGCAATCGTCTCGTCTGCGCTGGCCACGCCCTCGACGGAACCGAGGAGAGCTTCGCTACCCGTGTGGAGCTCGACATCGAAGGAAACCAGCGCGCCGTACGCGATGCCATCACGCATACAGAGGCGCGAGACTCTTCCGGCAACCCGGTCGTGGTCGATGATCCACTTGGCCGAATTGTGATGCGCTACGCCTACGACATGCTGGGCAACCGTATCCACCAGCTCAGCATGGAAGCTGGGGGGCGCTGGATGCTCAACGACGTGGCCGGCAAGCCCATCCGGGCGTGGGACAGCCGGGGGCACAACTTCACCACCACCTACGACGCGTTGCGTCGACCGCTCAACCAATACGTGCGGGGCAGCTCGGCGGAATCGGATCCACGCACGCGAAATCCGGCCAACCCGAGGGGGCTGCTGGTGGACAAGATCGACTATGGCGAGGCCCTGGCCAATGGCGAGGCGCTCAACCTGCGCACCCGCATCCACCGGAATTCCGATTCCGCCGGGATCGCCACCAACGCCAGGCTCGCTGCCGGTGGCACGCCGTCGCTGGCCTACGACTTCAAGGGCAACCTGTTGTGCAGCAGCCGCCAGTTGATCTCTCACTACAAGGAGATTCCCGACTGGGGGGCAAACCCCCAGCCCCAACTTGATGCCGAAACTTTCGAGAGCAGCACCCGCTACGACGCCCTCAATCGCGCGATCCAATCCGTGGCGCCTCATAGCAGCTTCATACGGCCCGGGCACCCCAACAGGATCAATGTGATCCAGCCGGTGTTCAACGAGGCCAACCTGCTGGAGCGGCTAGATGTGTGGCTGGAAGGCGCCGCCGAGCCCACCTCGTTGCTCGATCCAGCAGGTGACGTACCGTCGCCGGTGGGTGTGGCCGACATCGACTACGACGCCAAGGGCCAGCGGCAGCGGATCGACTACAAGAACGGGGCTAGCACCGCTTACATCTATGACCCTCTAACCTTCCGGCTCACTCAGCTCCAGACAAGACGCCGAGCCTCAGACTTCATCGGCGATGATCCCCAGCAGCCGGATCCAGCCTGGCCGGGCAGGTATGTCCAAAACCTCCACTACACCTACGATCCCGCCGGCAACATCACCCACATCCAGGATGACGCGCAGCAGATCATCTTCTTCGCCAACCAACGGGTTGAACCCAGCAATGACTACACCTACGACGCCCTCTACCGGCTGATCCAGGCCAGTGGCCGCGAACATCTGGGTCAGAACGCAAACCAGCAAAAGAATCCGCCCACGGCACCCGACGCTTTCAACACATTCCACACCCGGCTCGACCATCCCGGCAATGGCCAGGCCATGGGCACTTACATCGAGCGCTATGTGTATGACGCCGTTGGCAACTTTCTGCAGATGCAGCATCGTGGCAGTGATCCGGTACATCCTGGTTGGACGCGTGCTTATGACTACTTGGAGCCCAGCCTCATCGAAGCTGGCACTGGTACGGCACCAAAGACCAGCAACCGCCTGACCCGCACCACACTGAATCCTGCAGGGACTACCCCGCAGCCGGAAGTTAACGGTCACGATGACCACGGAAACATGACGCGGATGGCCCACTTGCCTTTGATGCTCTGGGACTACCGTGACCACCTCCTGGCCACGGCCCGGCAGGTGGTGAACAACGGCGGCACACCTGAAACCACCTACTACGTTTACGACGCTTCTGGCCAGCGCATTCGCAAGGTCACCGACCGGCAGTCAAATGCTCTCGATGCGGCGACCAAGAAGGAGGAACGCATCTACCTCGGCGGTTTCGAAGTTTATCGCGAGTACCAAGCTGACGGCAGCACACTCGAGCTGGAACGCGAATCTCTTCACGTGATGGACGACAAGCAGCGCATTGCTCTGGTGGAGACGCGCACCGTCCCTAGGACACTGGACCCAAGTGATCCGCTATTGCTGATCCGCTACCAGTTCGGCAACAACCTCGGATCGGCAAGTCTGGAATTGGATGAGCTGGCGCAGATCATTTCCTACGAGGAGTACGCGCCCTACGGCAGTTCAACTTACCAGGCAGTACGCAGCCAGACAGAGACGGCGAAGCGGTATCGGTATACGGGGAAGGAGCAAGACGAGGAGAGCGGATTCTTTTATCATGGCGCACGGCACTATGCGCCCTGGCTCGGCAGATGGACAAGTTGTGATCCTGCCGGACTAGAGGACTCGCTTCAAGGCTATCTTTTCGTTCGAAACAATCCAATTGTATTCACTGATCCATCTGGTTTTGCGACCAAACTTAGCGACTCTTTCTGGGAGGGAGTCCGAGGCAGGGTATACGAGATGGCAAAGTCCTCAGTTAAAACAATTGCGTTGAATGCTTTGACTGCGGGAGCCTATGGAGCACACGAAATGGCAAAAGCTCTTGTAGATGCATACAACGAAGGTGGTGGAGGGGCTTCTGGAGCCCTGAATGCTGTGAACAGCCTAAATCCTATGAATACATTGCTAACGCAGGGATGGCTGGCTAATGAAGAAGCTGGACAAGCTGTATTTCTAAATCGTATCGGCGATGTAGAGGGTGCACAAGCCCATGCCCAAAAATCGGGGGAGGCTTTTATAAATTACACTAAAGGTGCGGTGGAACTTGGTGCTGTCGCAGCCGGTGGTGTCCAATTTGCTAGATCGTTGAAAGTCCCAGGTACTTATCAAGGCCCAAAAGGTACAGCGGCTCAACCCAAGCAAACTCCATCATCTTCAGCCCCGCCACCGACAGAACCAGCAACACCCTCGGCTTCGCTACCCGCAGAGCCAGCAGTGCCTTCGACCTCAGCACCAGCAAAACCTGCGGCTGGTGCGCCGAAGAGTAAGTGGCAAATTCTCAAGAAAATAACAGAGAAACACAATGCCACCGCAGATAGACTCTCATCAGAACTCAACAAGCTCGGCACTAAATCACGCCATGCTGGCAATGAAACGATTAAATCCGCGGATGGCAAAAGTGTAAGGGGAACAGAAGGAACGGCCACTACTAGAAAACCAGATGTTGTAGCTGAGACCAATAATGGAGCCTCAAATACGGGCATAGAAGTGAAGACTTCTGAGGCACCAGGAACTGTAGCAAAAGCTGTCGATCAATTAGCCAATGAAGCCTCATTTGAAGGCAAGGGCTTCTTTGATGGAAAGCCCTGGACTACAGGCGAGGGATCAGGAGTTGTATATACGCCATACGGTGAACTCCAAATATTCTCGGCAAACACTTGGAAAAATTAATCAAATTAAGCTAGGACAACAATGAGCAAGCAAGCAATGGAAAAGGATGCTGTCGATCTCATGTTCGTTTTTATTGCTGAAGGATTACGAAACCAAGTCCCGATTATTGTTCCGTCCATCTCCAGCGCATGCGGACCTGCTTTAACTTCTTGGTCACCATCAAATCCATGCTTACTAGAGGGAAATGTCTTTTCCAGAGCAGCCTACCGAACAGAGAGTTAATTTACCTAGATCTACTTATCCTTTTATCCAACGTCGACTCTTAAAAACTCTTCATCAGCTACATGACCTTCTTCTCCATCCTGCTTCAAGGCGCACTGCTCACCTGGCTGCTGATGGGCGAGGTGGGCCCGATCGTGCTGGGGGATCGCTATGCCAAGCTCGCCGGCGCGCAGGCTTGGGCAGTCTTCCTCTTCGCGATCTATCTCTTCAGCCAACTGGTCTTCCTGCTCGGATCCTGGCTGGCCGCGTTCTATGACTGGTCCCTGCACTACACGCTGAAACCGCAAACTGCGCCCCTAAGAGCTGACGTTGCTGCCTTGGAGCCGCCAGGCGCGAAGCGGCAAACTGGACCCATGGTCGCAACCCCTATGCGATGAACCTCATGAGCAAGTCCGACGGAAGCCGACTGGGGCGATCTGAGCGCAGGCCTAGGAGCCTGTCGCACATAGCCCCGCCACCCGCTTCTCCACAGACGCCCTCCAATCTGCCCAGATCCTAGTGAGAGCAATGGATCTGGGCGGCAGAATGGGGCATGAGCAAGCCCAAAACCTTCCGTCCCTGGAACCCGGAGCAGACGTTGTTGCTGCCGCCCTCCCCGGTGGATTGGCTGCCTGCGAACCATCTGGTGTTCTTCCTGTTGGACCTGGCCGCTGAGCTGGATCTCTCGGCGATTTATGCGGTCTACGAGGCGAGGGATCCGCGTGGGGCCAAGGCCTACGAGCCGCGGATGATGGTGGTGCTGTTGCTCTATGCCTACTGCGTCGGCATCCCCTCCTCCCGCCGGATCGAGCGGGCCTGCTGGGAAGATGCCGCCTTCCGCGTGCTCACCGGCAATCAACAGCCCGACCACAGCCGGATCAGTGATTTCCGCCTCGTTCATCTCGATGCTTTAGCGGGGCTGTTTGTGCAGGTGCTGCGGCTGTGCCAGAAGGCAGGCCTGTTGAGCCTGGGCAACGTGGCTCTGGATGGCACCAAGGTCAAGGCCAATGCCTCCAAACACAAGGCCATGAGCCATGAGCGGATGCTCAAAACCGAGGCCCAGCTGGAGGCGGAGATCGCAGCGCTGCTGCGCAAGGCCGAGCTGATCGACGCCCAGGAGGATGCGCGCTATGGCATAGGCAGGCGTGGCGATGAGTTGCCCAAGGAGCTGGAGCTCCGCCAGGATCGACTGGACGCTCTGCGCAAGGCGAAAGCGGAGCTGGAGGCGGAGGCCGCCGCCGACCATGCCCGCCGCCGTGAACAGCAGGCTCGCGCTGCGGAAGAGCAGTTCGCTGAAGCTGCTGCCCAGGCTGCTGCTGCCGAGAAAGCACCAGCAACAGAAGACGACGAGAACACAACCAAGGCCGGAACTGAGGCTGAGGACGCTGCTCAGGCTCATGCCAAGGCAGCCCAGCAAGCCGAGCGCCGGGCCCGCAGTGCCCGAGGGCGGGCGGAGCTGGCCCGCAAGCTGGCGATCGACAAGGCCAAGGCCGCAGGCCTTTCAACGCCGGATCCGCTGAGCAGCGCTGATCCTCTGGCGATGCCCAGCCGCAACCTGCCCACCACGGCCACCGGCGATCCAAAAGGCAACGCCCAACGCAATTTCACGGACCCCGACAGCCACATCCTCAAAGGTGGAGACGGCTGGATTCAGGGCTACAACTGCCAGGCAGCGGTCGATGGTGACCACCAGATCATCGTGGCGGTGGGGGTCAGCAACCAGGCCAGTGATGCTCCCCATCTCGAGCCCATGCTTGAGCGGATCATGGCCAACACCGGCCAGCTTCCCGAGAAGCTGATCGCCGACGGGGGCTACTGCAGCACGGACAACATCGAGGCCAGCGAGAAGCGGGGTCTGGATGCCTACGTCTCCACCAGCCGGCAGGCGCACGGCAAGCGGCCTCGGCCATCAAGGGGGCCAGCACCCAGGGTCTGGATGCACGGGGCCGTATGGACCGCAAGATCCGATCCAATGCCGGCCAGGAGATCTACGCCCTACGCAAGATCATTGTTGAGCCGGTCTTTGGTCAGATCAAAGGGGCACGAGGCTTCGATCGCTTCCTATTGCGGGGCTTGAAAAGGGCGAGCGCTGAATGGGCCCTGATGGCCACCACCCACAACATCGGCAAGCTGCACAGAGCAGCCCTGGCACCCGCCTGAGGGTGCGGCCACCCATCAGTGCCGCTCAGGACCGGAGCCGAGAACAACGCTCAAAGAGTCCCCCGAAAGAGCAAGGGGAGTCGGCCGGTGGGGCTGCCTGTCTGTAGAAATGTGCGACAGGCTCCTAGGCGTGTGAGCAGGGCAACCCTGACACTGGCGAAGGCCATTGCCATTCCTGTCATCATCAGCTCGATCGGCCTGCTCATCGCCCTCCACCTCGACGCTAAGCTCGAGCTGCACAAGCAGTTGATATCGGCGTCATTGGCGTTGCTCTTCGGTGCCTGCTTCGGCGGCATCGTGAAGATGCTGCTCGACCAGGCCGTGGCGGAGAAACGGCGGCGAGATGATGCTGCCGGGTTCGTCGCCAACGTCCTGGCCGATCTCAAGAAGGTGTACGACCACGTCGAACGGGCACGGCTGCTGATCCCGGCGCACCAGTCGGCCAAGACCTACGGCGACGAGATGCGAGAGGACGTGACCGCAGGTGTCGTTCAGCTTCGCAATGTCATCCGCGCCTTGCAAGGTCGCGTAGCTGGCGTGCCTGTGGGGCTGCAGGAGAACGTTCGGCCGCAGGTGGAGACGATGAAGGACTACCTGATCGAGCTGACGGACGAATTCCGGGCCGAATACAGGTCGCTGGCCGACCTGCAGCGGTTCCATGAACAGAAGGCCGACAAGCTTGCCAAGGCCTTTGCCGAGGGCAGCTTGGACATGCCGCAAGAGCAGATGCCCGCCTTCGTCTGGACTGCTGTAGAGCGGTTGCCGCGCCTGGCCGAGTTCATGCGAGGTGGGCCGGGGTATGAGACGAGATTCATCGGGCCGCTGGACGCCGCCAGCGAGGCACTGAGAACGGCGCACGCCCAGTTGATCGGGCACCGGCTGGATGCTTGATCGCGAGAGTACGCAGAAGGCGCCTGCACTTCAAACCACTAATGCTCTTCATCGGCATGATGGACTTCTTCTCCATCGTGGCGCCGGGTGCGCAACTGACCTTTCTGCTGATCGGCGAGGCAGTTCCGGCTGTGTTGGCGGATCTCTATACCGGGCTTGACAGCGTCCAGGCCTGGGCCGCATTCCGGTTCTCCAGTCATCGCTTCGGCGACCTTGTCTTCCTGCTCGGCGTCTGGCTGAGCGGCAACTACACTTGGCTCCGCAACTCGACGATGAATTGTCAGTTTCGTCACCTTATCCGCAGAGGGCGTGTTTAAGCCGATTCGACTGTGGACTTCGCTGGTGTTCAGGCGCGAGAGCAACCTGGCGGTCATTCAAGCGATCACGATCAAGGACCATGCCTATGTGTTGAGATTAATGACAGGGTGCGGAAAGTGGTCAGCCTTCCTTTACGCTTACAATTGTCATCTCACATCAAATGCCACGCTCAGTCAAGGCATTCATGATGATGTGAATATATTAAATTATACAGAAGCTGTTCATGCAAGCGATCCAAGCCACCATCCAGCCTGGAGACACTGGGCCCCAGGTCGCGAATCTGTACGAGGCCCTACTCGTGCTGCTTGAGCGCGGCGTGATAGAGGCGCTTGAGCCACCAAACACCCCCACCGCAGAAGACCTCGGGGCGCTCAAAGAGCAAATTCGCTCCAAAGCGCCTTCGGGCTATTACAAGGGCGCAGCGGTCACGCTGGTACAGCTTTTCCAGATTCAGTCCGGCTTGGGCGATGCGCTCGGCGGCGTGGTGGAAGACCAGACGGCCGACCTGCTCAACCAGCAACTCAAAAAACACGGGGCCATTGACGATCCCGAAGGGTATTGCGTCGAAGGATGGGTCGTCGATGAACAAGGGCGCGGGCTTGCTGATGTACCGGTTCATCTGTTTGAAGAGGACGTGACCGGCCCCTCGCCAATCGCAGAGCCGACAAAAACCTCCACAGAAGGCCGCTACCACTTCAGATTCGGCCCCTCCGACTACATGGAGGGGGACTATGGCGAGTTCATTCAGCCTGGCACGCCGCGTGAAGATGCACCAGGCCGCTACATGGCGGCATTCGTGCCGCGCTTCACGCCGCCAGTCACGCGGCGGGTGCTGTCCGGCCCTGACCTATGGGTTGGCGCCGGAGAAGATGGCAAGGAGCCGATGGCCCGCACCGCGGTCATCTTCAATGTCGGCTCCCGGACCACGATGCCGGATCTGGTGCTCACGCGCTCGGCGTTGCACAAGGGGATGTCGGATCTGGAGCGGGTGCTCGGATTGGTTGTGCCGCGGCTCAAGGGCTTGGGGTTGGCATCGCTGTCAAACGCACAGATGGAGTTCCTCGCGAGTGACTGCGAAGAGCCACTGGCCCTGATCCAGGCCCTGGTGGCTGCAGCGCGCAGCGAGGATCAGGCACGCACTATCGCTGGCGAGTTCGACTTCGCCTGGAGCGAGGCCGCAGACCTGTTGTTCGCACTTCAATTCACGATCAGCGCCGAGCAGGAAGCCGCTGGGTTGGAACAGCTCCTGCAGTTGGCCGACGATGCCGTAGAGCGCACGCTGCAAGCGGGCATCGAGCGCAACCGACTCCCCAAGACACTTGCCCCGATGATCCCGGCCTTCGTGCCGTGGCTTGCGGAATTGCGGGCGCGCCATCGGCTGTCGGGCAAGCCGGACAACAGCGCACGGCCCCTCGAAATCATGCTTGCCACCCTGCCCGATGGCATCGGCCTCAAGAGCGACGCACTTCTCGGCGTGGCGGCTGCACTCGACTTCTGGGGCCGTGACCCCGAACGCTTCTACGCGGCATTGGACAAAGCGGGACTGGACGAGCGTCAGACACACGGGGTGGTACGCACGCTCTCGCTCAGCGACCTCACGGGCGGCCATGTGCCGCTAGTCAAGATGCTGCAGCTAGAGGACCCGAAGCCTGAGAACGCTGCCCTGTATGACGTGGCGGCGCTGGATCGCGATGAGTGGTCTACCTATATCGAGCAGGTCGGGCTGCCGTCGGGCGTGGAGGACACCGGCACCTACGTCACCGGGCTGCTCCGCGGCATGGAGCAGCGCGCACCGACGGCCTACCTGCTGGCACGTATGGGGAACGGTCGCATTGCCTTTGACCAGGCGCTGCTCGATCCCTCGCGCAGCTTCGCGGCGCGTAATCCGGATTTCCGCTTCGGCACGGACTCGGTGTTTACGCGCTTCGGTCAGCCAGGCGCAGTGGACGGTATGGACGAAGCGCAAGTCCAGCCGCTGTTGCAGGAACTGCTCCATGTCGAGCGCATCGCCAGGGCAACGCCCAACCTGGAGGCCGCCGAGATCGTTCTCCGTAAAGGCTACGGCTCCGCCTATGAGATCACCCGGCGTACCGAAGACGACTTCATCGCTGAGATGAAGACGCTGCTGCCCGGTGGCGAAATCGAAGCGCGTGCCACTTACGCCAGTGCTCAAGCCATCACCGAGAGCGCCTTTGCTGTCTTTCTTGCTCTCTCGCCCCAGGCCAACGGCGAGGGCCAGGTACAGCTGCTATCAGCTCCGGCTCCTCAAGGGACCGGCGGGTCAGGGCCGACGTCGTCTAGGTCCACAACGTCTGCGATGACCGCGGCTGGCGCCGCAGCGCAGGCCGCCACCGTTGCCCTTCTGTTCGGCAACCAGGATGCCTGCGCCTGCGAGGCCTGCAGCGCCATGGGCAGCCCCAGTCACTACCTGGCGGAGTTGCTGCACCTTCTCGATGAATCCGGCCCCAAAGTCACCAACACCACCGGGCAATCGCTGAGCACATTGCTCCAGCGTCGGCCGGATTTGCAAGAGATCGAGCTCGATTGCGACAACGCCAATCGCGTGATGCCCTACGTCGATCTCCTCCTTGAGCTGCTCGAGGCGCCCTTGATCGAGAAGGATCTGCTGCTTCCGCGCTCGACTGGTGCCAGCTCGACTGATCCGCTCCCATCCCCGAATCCCCAGGTGCCCTCAGTCCTGCCAGCGGCTCTCGTCAACATCTTGCGTAACGATGCAGGAATCATCGTTGGCAGTTCCGCCACTGCGACCCAGCGCTCGACCCAGCCGCCGAGCTGGCTAATCAAAGGAGGCGGCTGGCGGTTCTTGCTGACGGTACTGGCGGCCACTCCTGCTAACGGCAGCAAATACTCAATTCGCATGTTTCCGCAGTCTGGGCCAGCCAGCATGCCCGAGTCGTGGGGCTACCCGGCGCAGATGCTCAACGCAGCCTATGCGCCGCTGGCCATCGCCCGCTATCCCTGGAGTCTTCCCTTCGATCTCGCCGAGGCGGAGACCAATGTCTGGCTTGGCGTACTGGGCACGAGTGTTCGCGCCGTTGGGGAGCTGAGGGCGGGAGCTGCACTGTCGCAAAACGACGTTGCTGCTCGCTTGGCTCTACGGATGGGGCATGGCGAATGGTCGATCCTCACGGAAGCACGAACGGCCACGACCAGTCCATGGCTCGACTGGGGCTACCCATCCACCGACGTGCCTGACCCAGCAGACAGCGCCCAGACCATAACTTGGAAGCGGGCCCTCAGGACGGTCTCGAGCCTCAAGCAGCGCGCCGGAATCACGCACCTCGAGCTGCTGGAACTCATCCAGTGCCGCTTCATCCAGCCAACCTCGCCTGCGCGCTTGGCCTTGATCGGCGACGAATGCGACAGCGACAAGATGCAGCTGGTGGTGTCGAGTGCCCAAAACGATCCACTACCAGACCAGCAGCTTCGCCGTATCCACCTCTTCATCCGGCTTTGGCGGCGGCTCGGCTGGTCGATGCGCGATCTGGACCGAGCACTGTCAGCCTTTCCGTCGCCGGCCGGAGCAACTGGCAACAACGCCGAGGTGCTCACCGCCGAATTCGTGCGTCATCTGGCCGGCATGGTGCGACTCTGCGAGCAGACGGCGCTCGAGCCGCAACTGGCACTGACGCTATTCACGGCAGTTCTTGATACCCAAACCTACTGGCGCCAGGAGGGCACACGCGCCTTTCCCATCCCCTCGACCTACGACCGTCTGTTCACAGACCCAGCACTTCATCGTCCACGCACGCCTGGATTCGAGCTGGGTCCCGATCCCACCAATCCAATCCGGATAGAACTGGTCCGCCGTCCTATGGCCGGCGAGTTCCCTCTGTTGCGTCTAAGCGACCACGTCGCGGTGATCGCTGGCGCGATTGGCTGTACAGCGGCCGATGTGCTTGCACTTTTGCCGCGGGGTGAGGTGAGCATCGCGCCACAACAGCTGAGCAGTCAGGCCGTCGTCAACGGGCAGCTAATTGAAATACCCACCACTGGGGCTGTTGTTATCGAGCTGGTGGTAGGCACGACAGTTGGCAATCAAGCGGGCAGTCTGGAGTTAAGAATTCAAGGGCAAGGCACCTCGGGAGGCCCCGCAGATGTCACGGCAAATCACTTGGCGCCGGCAAGCAATCAACCAGTCACGCTGACGCTCCCTGCGAGCGGCTGGAAGGTGCAACGGTTCTCCTACCTGCCACCAGAAGCCGCCAGAGCCAAATCGCTTCGGGTTCAGGTCAGTGGAACTGCGGGTATCTGGCTCTCGGCGCGTGTGCTCACCGCTACCGGTCTGGTGGCCGAAGATGAGCTGACCCTCGGCAATGTGTCATTGCTGACGCGGCACCTGCTCATGGCAGGTGCAGCCAGACTCAGCGGCTCGGCTTATCGCACCACGCTGGGCTTGCTGGGCTCGGATCCGCTGCCTGCGCCCGCTGCAGCGCTCGATTTTCTGGAGCAGGTGCGCCGCTGGCGGAGCCTCGGCTTATCTGTCGAGGACCTCGACGAACTGCTGCGCGAGGAATTCATCGACACAAAGGCTGAGCAGCGGGCGCAGACCCGTATCTGCGAGGCGCTCGAGGCTGTGCGTGCAGCCTTGGCTGAGCAGGAGGCCGAGCTCATTGTTGAGCCCGGCCAGGCCGAGGGCATGTTGAGAAAAGCCCTGCTGGAGGCGGGTTGGTCACAACGGCTGGTGGACCTTGTCGTCAGCTCCGATCTTCTCGACCCGGACTTCAAGACCGAACACAGCGCCAAATTAGCCCTGCCTCGACTAACCCGTGACCGACTACCGCGTGGACTATATTATATCGAAACGGATGGGACGCTGCAGTTCACAGCTCCGGTGGCGGGTGCGCAACGCGCCTTCTCAAGAGCGCGAAAAGCACTTGAAAAGATTCTGCAGAGCGATGCCAATTCGCTACGCGCTGCGACTCCTGCACTTGATGTGCTTTCGGAGTCCGTTGACGACACCGAAAAGCAGGTGCGTGACCTTGCAACACGGCTACTAAAGCTTGCTCAAAGCTTCCAGCTTGCCTCCTTTGAGGTCGATATTAGCGCCACGATCAGCACCCAGGAGGTGAATGCCCTTCGAGAGATACGCATCCCCGCAGCCTGGAGTGACTCGCTCTGGTTCGACGGCGCGCGCCGCAAGCTGTGGTTCAGGGGTCCTGTGACCGAGGCGTGGCGCGACGAACTGAAAAGCCTCAGCACCCAGCAGGCCTTCCGGTCTGCGATTGATGAGCTCTTCAGTAAAGCTGACCGTTTCAGAGAGACATCCAATCAGTCGCTTTTCGAGCCGCCTAACGTCACCGGCGCCATCAACCTGATCACCAGCTCTACCCGCGGGCTGGAGCAGCGTGCGAGCGCGCTGCTTCAGCGAGTGATTCCGATGCTGCGCGTCCGCAGAGCGGGGCTGCGTGTGGCAGCACTGATGGAACCACGGCTGGGTCTGGCAGGGCCTGTCACGACCGCTCTGCTGGAGCGCTATCGCCACGACTCTGGCGCCGATCGTCTGTCCTTGGTCGGACAGGGCTTCGACCAAGGAGTCCTGCTGGCACCGGACTTTGTCCGCTCGCCCATCACCCTAAGGGTCACTCCCCAAGGCTTTCCGCTTCAGTACGCGGCGCTGCGGCGGGTCTTCAAGCTGGCCACTCTGGCGCAGGCGGCCCGGCTCGATCGGGATGAGATCGATTGGGTGGTCGGCCCCTGGCCCGGGAGCGCAGCAACCGGCACATCGCAGAACCTTGCTGCGCTGCTGCCAACCACGCCTCAGAACACCACGTCCGGAAACTTGCAACCCGCCTGGGAGCGTTTCACGACAGTACTCGCGGCCCGGGAACGCCTTGGCAATGAGCCGGGTGCGCTCACTGGCTACCTCATGGCGACGGCGCAGGGGGATATGCCGTCCGCGGTGCGGGCCATCGCCGAATGGGCCGGCATCACCACGCAGAACGCTCAGCGTCTGGTGGAGAGCGTCGTGGGAGCGGCAACGCTGCCCGATCTTCGGGATCCTGCGCGGCTGCTGCACCTGGTGAGGTGTCTCGAGTGGATGAGCCAAACCGGCTGCGATGCCGACAGCTTGATCGCGTGGAGAGCGCCGACCCTGAATGTGGCGGCGGCAGCGCGAGCGAGGCAGTTCGCTCGCGCCAAGGTGGGTGAGGCCGCCTGGGCCGAGGCCTCCCGCAAGCCGCTCGACGAACTGCGGCTGAGGCGACGCGACGCGCTGGTGACCCACGCTGTGCAGCGGCTAGGCCTTGCCGACGCGAACGAACTGTATGGCCGGCTGCTGGTGGATCCGGAAATGGGCCCCTGCATGCAGACCACGCGGACCCGGCTGGCCATCAGCAGCGTGCAGCTTTTCGTGCAGCGCATTCAGCTCGGGCTGGAGACAGGCCTGGCCCGCGACTTGGTCAGCGCGCGCAAATGGGCTTGGATGCAGAACTACCGCCTATGGGAGGCCAATCTGAAGGTGCTGCTGCACAGCGAGAACTATCTCGACATGTCGCTGCGCCGGGAGAAGACGCCGCCCTGCCGGGCCCTGGAAGCCGACCTCATGCAGGGCGATATCACCGCCGCCCGGGCCAGCACAGCTCTTGCCACCTACCTCGAGGAACTGGAAGAGGTGAGCCGCTTGCAGACGGTGGGCATGTATCGCGACACGCCCATGGAAAACGACTGGCCCGTATATGAGCGACAGGCGCTTTACTTCGTCGGCGCCACTAGAAACCAGCCTAAGAAACACTTCCTACGCAAGTACGTCCGCCACGGTCCTGACGAGCGCGACGGCACGTGGACGCCGTGGGAGCGAATTGACCTTGATCTACAGGAGACCTACACCGTCTCACCCGTAGTACGCGACGGGGAAGTAACGCTGTTCTGGCTCGAGTTTCTTGAGGATGCCGCGCAGCGTCTACCGGCCAATTCCTCCCGAGGGGAGCTCCCAGAGAAGTTCTGGGTTCCGACGTTGAGATGGAGTCGTCACTTAAGCGGAAAGTGGCAGACGCCCGGAAGTCTTGTCCTGGAGCAGGTAGCCTCGCCGATGCCGACCGCTAAGCCAAACGTTATGAAGCGGCCACATGAATATTCGTTGGTTCGTGATGCTTCAGAGTTGGGTTCTCGGGTGCGGGCAGTCCTGCCTATGCCACACACCTATATGTCTAATTACGAGGAAGGCGGGAGGGACACATACATCCAAACCACCAGTATATATTCCAAGGATATCTTCGAATTTGACATGGGACAAGGGATCACCCAACTCGGTCAATTTTCTAACCCTTTCGAATATCACGGGTTAGGCGAGCTTTTGGTCACCCTGGGTCCGATATACAGTGACGGAACGTGGAGTATCCGGTCTCCTGGCGGTAGCTATCTTTCAATATTCGAACGAGCGAGACAGAATGAGATCCGCGCCGTACACGGCCACCAGGATGTGCAGGCAGGATTCGCATTTCGCGCTCCACTGGCAGTCACGATCGCGGGCCAGAGGTCTGGGTATCCCTGCATCTTTGTTTGCGATGCCGGGAACGGTGAAATCCTCGCTCAACCCCGTCACGAAGACCTCACTTACTTGCGTTTCGTGGCCGGGCAGACCTTTCCAGACTATATCCGCGTAATTGGCGGTGCACGACGCCTCTTGCTCAGCACCGCCCACCACCCCCAGGCCAGTTTTTTCCGCCGCATCCTTCGGGCTGGCGGCCTGTCGGGCTTTCTCAGCCTTGGCACCCAGCGGCTCCCGGCGGAAGGCTGGTATCTGGACCTTCAGCCCGACAGGAATACCATCCCCATCGCCAACGATCCGCAACTGGACGTCGATTTCAGGCTGAACGGCAACTACTCGCCCTACAACTGGGAACTGTTCTTCATGATCCCGTTCGCGGTTGCGTCCGAACTGAGCAAGCAGCAGCGGTTCCGCGAAGCTCGAGATTGGTTCCACTACGTCTTCGACCCAACGAACCCTGATCCATCCACCGAGTTCGGGCAAACACTGACGGCCGGACAACAGTTCTGGAAGTTCCGGCCTTTCCGGGCGCTGAACGGCACCGCGTCTATCCAGAAGTTGATCCGCATGCTAGCGGATGCGACCAATCAAAGCCAAGAGAAGCGGGACTTCATTGCTGCGGTCGAAAGGTGGCGGCAGGACCCCTTTGACCCGCACCTCGTCGCCCGCTTCCGTCCCGTGGCCTACCAGATGGCGGTGGTGATGGCGTACATCAGGAACCTGATCACCTGGGGCGACCAGTTGTTCCGCCGCGACACGATGGAGTCGCTGAACGAGGCAACGCAGCTTTACATCCTTGCAGCAGAGATTCTTGGCAGGCCGCGGGAGTTGATTCCTCCCCGCACGCGCCGCCTGCCGCAGGCCTTCGCCGAGTTGAAGTCGGCAATGGCTGGCAATGCGGATGCCTCCGCGCTCAGCAACCCGCTGGTGGCAGCGGAGAGTGTGCTGCCGCTGAGCGTGCCTGGGTCAGCTGTCAACGTGCCCGTGCCCCAAACGTTGCAGTTCTGCGTGCCGTCCAATCCGGCCTTCGAGGAGCTGCGGCAGACCGTGCAGGACCGTCTGTTCAAGATGCGCAACTGCATGAACATCGACGGCGTGGAGCGAGAACTGGCGCTGTTCGAGCCGCCGATCGACCCGGCGATGCTGGTCAAGGCCCGCGCGGCGGGCATCGATGTGGCAGCGCTGCTTGCCGAGACCTCGGCGCCGCCTCCCCTTTACCGCTTCAACGTGCTGGCACAGAAAGCAACCGAGGTGTGCGCAGACGTCAAAAGCCTCGGAGCGGCGTTGCTGGCGGCGATGGAGAAAGGCGATGCAGAGGCACTCGTCCGTCTCCGCAGCGAACACGAGTTGCAGGTTCTCGCCAGTGTGCGCCAGATCAAACAACTGCAGATCGACGAGGCCGAGGCTGCAATCAAGGCGCTTGATCCGTCGCTTGAGGCGGCATCGCGACGCCTGCACCACTACCTGAGCCTGCTCACCCAAGTGGAGGAATTGACGGTGCCTACCGGCGCCGCCGGCCCAACTCCGGGCTCACTCCTGGTTGCCGCGGTGAAGACCATCACCACGGTGGGTACCGTCGCCAGTGTTGTGGCCGCTGGCACAAACCCGCTGGCGGCGGCCGCAAGCGTGGCCCTGAACGAGGCCATCAGCCGCGCCACCCAGGCCCTGTCGGACGCACTTGCCTCCAATGAAGCATCTACATCTAAGGTGCCGATGAACCCTGCCGAGAAAAACCAGCTTATCGAGATGGGGTCAGCAAGGTCTGCGCAGAACAAGGCCAACGACCTGCGGCTGGTTGCACAGCTCTTTGCCAAAATTCCGGACTTCAAGCTCGGCATCATGGGGGTAGCGAGCAGCCCCGTGGTGACCGCAGAACTAGGTGGTTCGCTGTTGTCCTCGGCGGCAAATTTCCTGGCCACGATGGAGGACGCACGTGCATCCGAGCACAGCCACCGCGCCAGCCTTCAAGGCATGCTGGCGAGCTACCAGCGCCGCAGCGCCGACTGGATGCAGCAGGCGCTGCAGGCAAATTCGGATATCGAACAGATCACCCGGCAGATGGCTTCTGCGGCCATACGGGTCGCGGTTGCAGCGCAGGACCTACGCAACCACGACCTCCAAGTAGCGAACGCTGAGCAGGTGGATGAGTGGTACCGGACCAAGTACACGAATCAAGAACTTTCCTCCTGGATGTCGCAACAGGTCAGCGGCGTCTACCAGCGCAGCTATCAGTTGGCCCACGACTTAGCCAAGCGGGCCGAGCGCGCTTACCAGCACGAGTTGGGGTTGGAGACAACGGCCTTTGTCCGTCACGGCCACTGGGACGGGCTGAAGAAGGGCCTGCTGGCCGGCGAACTGCTCTACCACGACATCAAACGCATGGAGGCTGCCTACCTCGACACTAACGCGCGTGAGCTTGAAATCACGCGGTCGATTTCCCTCAGGCAACTCAATGTGGCTGAACTGATGAAGCTGCGCGTGGAAGGCCAATGCGGCTTCGAACTGCCAGAGTGGCTGTTCAACATGGACTACCCCGACCACTACATGCGCCGGATCAAGTCCGTGTCGGTCAGCCTGCCTTGCGTGGTCGGGCCTTACACGGGCATCAGCGGCAAGCTGACTATGCTGTCGGGAAAGGTGCGCACGAAGCCGGTTTCAGGGTCGTCGTATGTCGACGAGGCCAACTTCCGTGGGAGCCAACTTGCCTCCTCGTCGGTTGCCATCAGCACCGCGCAAGGCGACTCGGGCCTCTTCGATTTCAATCTTCGCGACGAGCGATTCCTTCCCTTCGAAGGGGCGGGCCTGGTGGACTCGCGATGGCAATTCGAACTGCCACGGCATGTGCGGCAGTTTGACTACGACACGATTTCTGACCTGGTACTGACCATTCGCTACACCGCAAGAGCTTCGACGGCCCTGCGGCAGTCAGCGATTGACCACCTAAAGCTCAGTCTTGAGTCTGACAACCAGGCTCTGCTGATTGACGTGAAGCGCGACTTTCCGGATGTCTGGCAGCAGGCGGCTGGTCTGCTACGGACAAGTGCTACCTCTGTAAGCCTTCGCTTGGACCGACATTTCCTTCCGTACGCTTGGGCGAGACGCAAGATTCGTTTTACTCCACCAAATTCTGTCTGGATCAAGGTCAAGGACTATCCTCCAATACCTTCGAGCCGGCCTTTGGTACAAGCAACGGCGGTAGTTTCGGTTGCCCAGACTACTGCAACAGTGGCAGACGGAAATTGGGCAATCAATGTTTCGGGCGTTCAGCTTCCACAAAACTTGCCCGCGGGTGAGTTGGAGGAGTTGCTGCTGTCGATCGATTACAAGGAGGTTCAGTAGAGTGGTGCTGGCACCTAGGCACCGATTTGGCCCGGTTTGATCCCGTGCAGGGTGAAAATGCCAGGTGCTCGGAGCACGAAATCGCCATGGTCTGTCCTCCAATCACCGCTTCGAGCTAAGGCTCAACCTGTGACCGGAGCCTTCCCCGTCATCGAACAAAGCATGGATGAGGGCGATGAGGGGCTTGGATCTCCTCGCTCAGTGATCTCTGAATCGCCCTGACGTGGGGCGTTGCGGAGACGCCCTGACAGGTGGGAATTGGGCACGAGGAGTGGGATAGGTGCCGCCGAACAACACCATCCACCCGACCCGCACCAGCGAATTCTTACTCAGCTTTGGCTTCTTCGGGCAGGTGATGATGGGCGTTCGAAGCATCAGACAATCGCCAAAGGACCCCTGCCTTGACGTCATGACGTCATAGCGTTAAAATAGGTGAATGGAAGAAACCAAACGTGCCACCATTTACTTTGATGTCCATGTGCATCAAGCTCTGCGGTTGAGAGCAGCTGCATCCAACCGATCGATCTCGGCAATGGTTAACGAAGCTGTGCGGATCGCCTTGGCCGAGGACGCCGAAGACTTGCGTGATGTTGAAATCAGACAGGCTGAGCCCAGCGCAGACTTTGAGGACTTCGTGGCTATTCTAAGAGAAAGTGGACGTATATAGTCTCACCCTAAAAAGATCAACTTCAAAAGAGATCCAGGCTGTTTCGGGCAAGTAGAAACTGGATAGGCTGATTGAAATGATTAAAGAACCAGCGAATAATCCGGACCTCAGGGTTCTAAAATACTTGCAGGCAGATTAAACCTGTATCGATTCCGCCAAGGTGATTATCGGGTGATTTACTCGGTAGATGATCAAAGCAGATTGGTGGATATTATCAAAATCGGACATAGACGAGATGTCTACCGCTGATGCGACTTTCTGACATCCTCCGGCCAGTGATAGCTCACCTTCAGGCCATTAAGATGGGTTCGGGGCAACCACCCCTCATGCTGCATCCGCCCCACCACGATGCCCGGTGCAATGCCCAGGGCCGTGGCGGCAGCCTTCACTTCCTGTTCAGTGCGCAGCCCTTGGAGCTTCTGGGCAGCAGCAGGCGGTATCAACTGATCCGCAGCGAAGCGATCGGACTCGGCCTCATGCTCTTCATCCACACCATCGAGGCCATCCACGAAGGTGGCCTTCTTGCCGTGTTTGAGGATGTGGCCAGCCTCATGAAACAACGTGAACCAGAGGTGATCGTTGCTCTTGTGCCGCAGGCTCAGGTCGATCAGGGCCCGATCCGGGCTGAGCCACTGGGTGGCCCCGCTCACCCGGCACCCTGGAGGTGCTGGCACGAACACCACCGCCACACCGGCGGCGCCGGCCAGGGCCTGCAGCTGCGGAACAAACACCGTGGGATCCGCTTCGCAGCTGAGGGGACGAATCGCTTGCAGCGCCGCTCGGAAGGCCTTGGCTTCATAGGTTCTGCAGGTAATCGAGGCCGCTTGCGTTTCGGCCCGGCGCAGCCAGCAGGCCAGGGCGCACTGCTGGGTAGCATAGCTCTTGGAGGTGCTATAATGGGCCAGGGTTGGCCGTAGCGCTGCCGCCAGGCGTCGATCGAGGGCACCGCGAAGAACTTCAGGCACGCCGACACTTGCTGGCCAACTGATCGAGCTGCTGCAGGCGCACCAAATCCTGCTGGTAGTTGGCCTCCAGCCGCAGCCAGAAACCGGCGTCATGGCCCAGCACCCGCTCCAGCCGTTCGGCACTGTCGGCCGTGATCGGCGCTCGGCCCTTGAGCAGTTCATTCACATGCTTGGCGCTGAAATCCAGCCGCTGGGCCAGCTCGGCGCGGGTCCAGCCGCGCTTCTCCAGCACCTCCTCGATCAGATCCCCGGGGGGAGAGGCCCAGTCGGCGTTGAAGCCGGCGTTGGTGGTGGGGGTAGCGGTTTCATCCATGGGTGTCTCCAATCTCCAGGAGGCGCACACTGCACACCAGATGCCAGAACTGCGGCCCCCAGGCTCGCAAACCGCTCCCGTTGCACCCGGATCTCCTCCAGGCGCCGCAAGGGTGCGTCCAGTTCAATGGGCACCGTAGCCGGCGAGACTTGGCCCCAGTTCTTCTGTGCACCGCCATGGCCAACGGCATCACCGTCACGTCCAACCCGGATCCGGCCCAGTTGCAAAGCCTGGCTGTGACTAGCTGGCCCACCTGGGGCTGTGGGGTCAGCACCTTCCCCTGGACCTACGACGAGCAAGAGACCTGCCTGCTGTTGGCGGGTGATGTCAGCGTCACGCCCGAGGGCGGTGAGCCGGTGCGGTTCGGGGCAGGCGATCTGGTGGTGTTTGCTGCCGGGCTGAGTTGCATCTGGGAGGTGCATGCCCCGGTGCGCAAGCACTACCGCTTTGGTTGAAGGGTGGCGGCAAAGCAGAGTCCCGTGGAGTGGTGCAATTCAGGAGGAGCAGCCCCGGCGTAGCCGGGCATGCTGGTCCGCCTCCCTCGGACCTCTGTTGATGCAATGGGTAGGGCACCACTGCTGGGCGCCCTTATCCCTGAGATCGTGCGCCGCGGCTTTCAGGTCCTGCTGGAGGCGGAGGTTTTGGCGCTCACCAGCGCCCAACTCAACGAGCGTCGCCCCGATCGGCGCTCTACCCTCCGCAATGGCTACCGCAGGCGATTGCTCACCACCCAGGTGGGCGACCTCAGCCTAGCGATCCCCCTAGACCGAAATATTCCGCTTGCGGTAGCTGAGGCAGGGAAGCTTCTTTCCCAACTGGCTGGAGCCCCGCCGCTTCTTCTCCGAGGCCACCATGGGCCAAGATCCCCGAATAGGATGGGCCGTTGGAGCTCACCGGTGCTGCTTTAGCTGATCCCGCTCCGCCAGTTCCTGCAGCCATTCGCTGAGCCTCGACAGCTCCGCTGCCGAACTACACAATTCTCCGCGATCGCTGAGTTGCATATTCAGCGATCAGGGTTTTAGCTGGTTCAGCGGGGCTGCGTAATTCAACTTCCTAGCAGTCATTCCTTGACTGCTCCTGTTCACCCTCCAAAAAGGGTCCCAGGTCCTCCTGAGTTACACCACTCGGAGGGGCGCTACCGATTTCTTCATTTGAGCTACTCAGACATCTACCCCCAAGTCCAATGCCTCTTTCTGAATTTTTACAAACTCATCCATGAAGTTTTTGTTAAGTGTGACTAACTCAGTTGTAGCTGCTTGTTCTTTCTGTAAGCCCAGGCTATGCACTTGGCTATTCTCTGCAAGATTTTCCAGCTGTATCTTTACAGTTTTGAGTCCGATAGCACGCGCCCGAGATTTGGTAGGGTCAATAAATTGACCCGAAGTCGCAACTGCTGAGCCAATCACAGCGCTAAAAATACCAATATGTTTCTTTATATCCACATGCTTATCTGGCACAGCTGTCAATGCAATCCCTGCCAATGCTAATAAGCCACCGCCTAAGCCAGTTATCCATCTGCCCCACCGCTTATTCCCGGATGATCTCCTTGCTTCCCACTCAACGGTTTTAGCAAATTCAACCGTTTTTTGCAGGCGGTCATTGATCGACTTGATAACATAGCTTTTTTGATCATCATTTAATTGTGAGGGCTGTAAGTCCATGAGGCTCGTAATAGGAACTCAATAAGAATGCACTCATTCGTGGCGCTGTTGTCCATCTGTTTACAAAGCTCATCAGTGAAAGGTCCCCCTGCGTCATTCTTGCAGGACTTCGTTATTGCTGCTTCCGTCGCCTTTGCAGCTTTTGTTACACGATAGACACATCTTATGTGGATCCGCTTAACTTGCATCGGCATTGGTCCTTGAGCCGTCAGATCCATTGAGGGGCAGTGCTTCTGTCGTCTGTCAGCAGGTCGAGAGCTGCGTCATAGGCGTAAAGCTAGGGGCCTCGATGTAACTTAGGGGGATCCGCCCAAATAGTAATTATCCGCATCCAGCAAGCCGTGCACCGGATGCCCCACCTGGTACCGAGAGGCAGTACTATGCTGGAATGAAGTGGAAGCACCAGCACACTCTTGAGCTGATATTCCCCCATCCCTATAAGAGGCAGTCTGCCTTAGATGGACATCGAAGCCCTGTTTCAGGGGCTTGGTGGGGAGGTAAGCGAGAGGGCGGGCAGCCGAGTCGCGGTCGTTCTGTTTGGCGAAGTCAGGGTCTTCCACAGGCCCCACCCATCGCCCGAAACACTATGAATCTGATGAAAGTGGATGGCTACCACGCCAAAATTGAGTACGACGAGGAAACAGATCAGTTTCGCGGAGAGATTCTTGGGATTTCTGGAGGTGCGGACTTCTATGGATCAAGTCCAGATGAGCTTCGTCGAGAGTTCCAAAAGTCACTGGAGGTATTTCTAGAGGTCTGCAAAGAGCAAGGAATTGAGCCACGTAGAAGCTTTTCAGGGAAGTTCAACCTTCGAATTTCACCTGAACTACACGAGAAGTTAGCGATGACTGCCGAGATTCAGGGAAAGAGTCTCAACACGCTCGCTCAGGAAGCACTCCAGAGAAGTGTCACGGCATAGAGGTACGGATAACAAACCCCTCGATTGGATAGGCCACCACCAGCTACACGCTCACGCTCTAAGGTGCATGCCTGCCACTAACGGTCAGCGCTGGTCCGACCGGTAAGCTGTGTCCCTGCACCATTCCTCAGCTAACCAGCTACAATGGCTAAGGAGCTGACTTCAATGTCTAGACAGTTTGATTTAGTAGTCGAGAAGGATTCAGAGGGTTTCTTCGTGGCGACCGTACCTGCTCTACCCGGTTGCCATACGCAAGCTAAATCGCTGGATCAATTAATGGAGCGAATCAAGGAAGCCATTGAGCTTTGCCTTGACGTTACAGGTACTGATCCTGAGACACTCGACTTTCTAGGAGTACAGCGAGTTAAAGTAGAAGTGTGACGAGATATTCTGCGGTCTCAGGCAAGACCCTCATCGCAGCCTTAAAGGGGTTTGGTTTTGAAGAAATCAGGGTAAGAGATAGTCATTAATGGCTGTCCAACATCAAGATTCAGCGGCCGGGGCCAAAGATGCCTGATGAATGCACTGGGCTTCTTGCCGCCCAAGCACAGAAATTGGTTCGGCTTAACAACCAGAAGCCGGATGAGGTTTTCGATAGGTATTTGTCAACAGCAACTGCCATTTACCAGCAGACGCAGTGCGTCAGATAGAAAGCGATGAATGAGTTGGCATAGAAGAGTTGAAGCGGTAGCTCATGGCAGGGAGGATTTAATATAGATGCGGCCCATCCTAATGATTGCCATTGACACTAAGTCGACAATAACTCTCTTATATCCGATTCAATGGGGTTTGCCTGCAACCTCGATTGAGAAAGCCATCTAAGCCCCAAGCAGCACACTCGATCGCGTAGGGTTTGCCGGGTTGAGAAACCAAGGTATAGGTGCAAGAAACATAACCATTGCCGTCCGTATCCCAGGCTTGGCATTGAGAGCCGTTGATGTCTCCCTTGATGACATTAGCCACATAGTCATTGAGCTGACTTTCGGCAAAATTTCTGCCTACAAAGAATTGACCGATATTGCGACCAATCGTCAGCAAAAATACAGCCAAAAGAATCGCCCCGCCACCCACAAGACCGAGGACTAGATACAGTTTAAATTTGCTCATAAGAGTTGATGGCTTGGAATGATGAAGAGGGATTGAAAGGCCTGCGGTTAGCTCAATGCAAACTTGTACCATTTAGATAAATTCTATCACTTGGGCAAAGCTGTGATGTCCTTAGTGGCGGGCGAACAGACAATTTTCTTAACAAAAGAACCCCTTTGGTCAATATCAAGCACGAATTCAGCCTGATGCGCCCGGAATCCTTACCAAGATTCTTACCACAAGGAAGAGGGCTTCGCCATCGGGAGGAACCTCCCCATCGGAATCGCTGGTGACATTGATTGGGCAGTTTTTGTCAACGCCGAAATTTGGTGGTGTGCTGGTCATAGGCGCTCATGCCGATCTTGGCAAAGGAAGCATAAAGAATAAAGAACCGAGTTGGAGATGAATTACGGGCCATAACCATTGATTTGCATCATGACTTGAACAATATCTGCGCCTCACCGACTTCACCAAGCTGCACGCCGCCGAGCAACGGGCCCAGCAATCACGCTGGCGGGGCCATTGGCAACAACGAAGCGGCAACGCCCAGCTTCGCTCTAGCAAAATACGTTATACGGTGCGCACCTCTTCAAGGATTCAGCCGCTCCTCACTCCAGCCACCATCGCGGCGCCAGCGACGCCGCTGATGCGGATGATCCCCTAGCTCCAGCAGCTCCACCTGCTCCAGAGCAATGCGCAGCAGCTGGAAATGATCGGGCATCGGCCTATCGTCCGCAATCTCTGCCGGAAAGGAGGCGGCGGCATCGAACGGTGCCCCTGGTTCAGGCCAGCCCCAGAGGGCGCGGCCCTTGGGGCTGAGGCCCTGCCAATGGCGCTGGCGCGCGCCCCATTCATCGTCCTTGGGCAAGGTCAACAGTTCTCCCCGCAGGCGGAACTGACAGCGGGCTTTGGGCAGCAGCCAGCACAGCTCCACGGCGGGCTGTTGGCGCAGCTCGGCCGGTTTGGCACTGCGGCCGTCGGTGAGCAGATCCAGCACGGCGCCACCAGCCCAGCCGCGGAACACCAAAGTGCGCACCCGTGGGCTGCCATCGCCGGCAACGCTGGCGAGCTGCAGCCAGCGGGCATTTGGTGAGCGGCCTTCCCGCTCGCGGGCCCCGCGCAGCAACAGTCGCCAGGGCGGCAGTGCCGTCACACCGTCCTTGCTGGGCGGCAGTTCATGGCACCGGCCGCACCACCGAGGGCCACCAGGCCCAGGGCGCCAGCGGCGGCCAGAAACACCAGCGTTTGCAGGGCCAGTAGGAAAAATCCCAACGCCGACGCCGCCTTGATCTGGACCTGAGCCTTGATCAACAGGGTGATCAGCAGCAGCACCGTGGCCTGCAACCCAGCAATCTTGGCGACCGTGAAGGGGGAGAAGGGGCTGAGCAGCAACATGGGAGAAGGGCGATGGGCCAATTCTGGCGGGATTGCCGCCCCGGCGAGGCTGCCGCCCCGTCGCGACAAGCGCTGGTGGACAGGGGAACCCTGCACGGAGGCAGATCTGCCGGCAGCAGCACCTAAATCCCACTGATGCCATCTAGGCACCAGAGCTGGAGCCGGACCAATCCTCCACACTTAGACCCTGCAACCGTTCGAACTCCCGCAGGTTTTGGGTGACAAGCACCCGCTGGCGATGCAGGGCATGGCAGCCGATCAGCAGATCGTTGGCCCCGATCGGTTGGCCCAATTTGCGCAGGGCTGCTCGCTGCTCTCCGTACAGGGCGGCAGCCTCTGCGGGCCAATCCTCCACAACCACCATCTCCAGAAAACGATCCAGGGCTTGCTGATTTGTCTCCCGGCGAGTCGGTGCCGCCAAGCTGATGCCGAACTGAAGTTCGGCCACCACCACGGCAGAGATGCCAATCTGTTCGGGGGGTATCGCCTGCAGCCGTTCCCGGACGCTCGCCACTCGACCGGTGATGACGTGAATACAGGCATTGGTATCGAGCATGTAGTTGATCACCAGCCCAACGCCTCCTCCCCAATCGGGTGATCGTCGATATCGGCGGGAAAGTCCGCATCGAACGTGCCACAGGTGGCGAAGTAATCAGCCCAATCCCTGGGTTTGGGCCGCACGGTGAGTTGATCTCCATGCTTTTCGATCAAGACCTGATCGCCAGCGAACTCCATGTCGCGCGGCAGCCGGATCGCCTGGTTGCGGCCATTGCGAAAGATGCTGGCTACGCGCACATCACGGGAGGGGCTCAAGACTGGCCTGCGGGGTCCACCCCAGCCTAGGCCCAGCATAGGTCTTTTGCCTATGCCTGGAGGCACCAGCCCGTCATTTGCCGTCAACTACTAAGGCAGACCCATAGGCAACGGCCTGAGCAGCAGCATGGGAAAAGGGCAGTGGGCCAATTCTGGCGGGGTTGCCGCTTGTTGGCGCCAGAGACTCCCATTATGACAATTATGGTCAGATTCAACGCAGATCAGGATCTTGGAGACCTGGCCCATCCATGAGGCGAAATCCCGTCAGGAATTTGGTCCCGCGGCCATCCTCAGAGTTAAAGGTTCCCTCATCCCCTGACCATTCCCCCTGGTAGTAGCCAGTGGCCCAGAGTCGCAGGTTTACACCATAATCCAGAACACATGGAATATGATGAGTGACAATTTTCCATTGACATCCTGCGTCAGCACAGGACAGGTCGGCTTGAAACTGTTCTCCCGCCTGCGAATGTCAAGCAAATCAACGCCTGGTTGACAACAAAGCAGACCAGCGAACCGATGCCCTGCTAGATCTTGCCTAGGCGATCTAATCAATCAGTCACGGCAGAGGGTCGAATGCTTACGTAAATTAATACACTGACTCTGATCATGCAAGGCAACCGAAACACAAGCCAAACGCAGCGCAGCTCGACTCAGTCCTGGACTCAAGAGACTAATAATGGAGTCATCTCAGCATCCCAAAAGAAGATAGAATTGACAAATTTTTACATCAAAGATGAGGAACCATCTCTCTCGCGTCCGCCATCAAAAGGGGGTATCCATCCAGCTGGCGTTGAAGCTTTCCCCGGCCATGGCCGCCCTGGCCGGCACCACAATCGCCGGCAGCTTCGGCCTCGGAGCGGCCCTACCAGCCCATGCTGTGCTGGTAGCCAATTATCAGTTCCAGAACACGCTCTCCAGCACGATCCCCTCAGCCCCCGACCTGACCCCCCTCGCTCCTGGCACCTACTCCCCCGCCACTATCGGCGGCAACCCCGTCACCGTCTACAACTTTGGCCGACAAGGGGGTCTATCGCTGAACAGCACAGGCCTGATCAGCGACAACTACACAATCGCGATTCTGCTCAGCTTGGATGATATCTCAGGCTGGAGAAAAATCTTCGACTTCAAGAACCTAACCAACGACGATGGACTTTATATTTATAATGGCGAGCTTCGATTTTGGCCAATAAACAATCTTGGGCCTACCGTGAATCCCGCAACCTTCTTTCAAACCGTGCTCACCAGAGCGGGCTCCACGAATTTGATCAGCGTTTATCTACGGGGAGCCCCAGTGATTTCATTCACCGATTCCTCTGCTTCTGGCGTCATATCGACGGACAATCTGCTGAACTTTTCCCAGGACGATAGCCTTTTTGGTGCAGTTGAAAGCTCCTCAGGATCCGTGGCTGGCATCCGCATCTTTAACCACGTGCTCACGGCGGCCGAGGTCGCCGACCTCGACCTGATCGGTACCACGGGTTCTCCTCCCACAGCGGTTCCCGCCCCCCTGCCGCTGCTGGGCTTCGCTGCCGCCTTCGGCTGGAGGCGGAACCTGCGTAGGCGCCTGCGAAGCTCCTCAACCACCGTCTTATCACCGCTTGGGGTTTGGTCCCGGCTCTAGCTAAGGGCAACCACTGGAGCCGCCCGAGCTGGAGCCGCACCAGTCCGCGACGCTCAGACCCTGCAACCGCTCGAACCCCGCAGGTTCTCGCGATCTCCCATGCCTTGGATAGGAAATATTACAATTCAAGCCTTATTTATTGCGCCTTGCTTGCAGTGATGCAAGAAACAGGGATCAGCAAACCGGCAATCAGACACAGCTTGCTCCATTCTTAATGGCTCCGCCCCGCTGACCTGGGGCTAGGTGACAAGATCCGAGATGCCTTGCTATAGATCAATGATCCCAGGGGGAGGCAGGAAGCAAGGTCTAGTCAATGATGAAAAACAGCGCTTTCCGGCGGCACCTTATGTGGCCCGCCGAATCACTGCTAGGGGCCTAACAAGCGCTGGCCATTTGCCAGCAGCAATCACACGAACAATCACACGGAGGAATTCAATGGACCACATCTTGTATTGGAATAATGTCGCGATCGAAGCAAACAAGCGCGACTTCAGCAACGTACCCGGCACCAGCAAGCCAAGTCCGGAACAAGGCGGGCCCACGCTTAGCTCCCGGGCGCTGGCGATTGTGCACTTGGCCATGTACGACGCCCACGCCGGCGTAGTGAACAACCCAGCAGTGCTGCCGCGCTACCTCAATCCTGCCCCTGCTTTGCTACCCGGTGCCACGAACGCCGCCGCCGCAGTGGCCGCCGCTGCCCACGACTGTTTGAGTGCGCTGTTTCCGCGCCAAAAGCCGCACTTTGACGCGGCCCATGCGGCGGCTGGGCTCTCAGAGCCCGGATTGGCAAAGAGTCACGAGTTCGGACAGGCCGTGGCAAAAGCGATATTGATGGACAGGGCTGGCGACCCCGGCACCAGTGATGATGGCTATGCGGCATCCATGCAACCTGGCAGACATCGGCCCGACCCCGCCAATCCAACCCAGGGCTTTCACGCGCCGTTCTATGGCGCTCGCTCCAAGTGCTTTGCGGTGAGTAAGCGTCACGCACTCGACTCCCCGTCCACACTCACGGCCGCCGAGCACGCCCATGCCCACAAGCAGGTGCGGAGCAAGGGAATCGCTCCCGAATTGATGGGCACGTTGACGACAAACTCCATGAAACGCACGGTCGACGAATACGTTGTCGGGCTCTATTGGTCCTACGATGGCTCTCGCGAACTGGGCACGCCGCCACGGTTGTACAACCAGATCGTGCGCGAAATTGCCATGCTCAAAGCCAATAGTGTGGATGACAATGCACGCCTGTTTGCATTCGTAAATGCCGCCATGGGCGATGCGGGCATTCTGGCGTGGGACCAGAAATACATCCATGATTATTGGCGCCCCGTGCTGGGAATCCGGGAACACGATCCATCCATGGGTCCAGCCGCCCCCACAGCCAAAGATGGCATCGAGACCGATTGCGACCCCGCGTGGCTGCCTCTAGGGGCACCAGCCAGCAACAGCAACCTGCCGGCGACGGACACGACCCCCGCCCGATCCGAGCGAAACTTCACGCCTCCCTTCCCGGCATACCCGTCCGGTCACGCCACTTTTGGGGCAGCGGCGTTTCAAATCGTGCGGCTGTTCTATCTGGGCGCCACTCAAGCCAAGAAGCTCTTGCCAGACACCGTGTACCAAGGCCCTTTCGTCTCCGACGAACTCAACGGGATCACGCGGGACAACACGGGCTGCATTCGACCTCGGCATCTGCGAAAATTTGACGACGGCCTCATGCAAATGATCAAGGCCAATGGCTTTTCGCGGATCTGGCTGGGCGTGCATTGGTCGTTCGATGCGTTTGCCCTAAAGGACGAAGATCCCGACCTTTCGCGCAATCACGACGGCGACTTCAAGCACAACATCGGTGGTGTGCCCTTGGGCCTCAAGATCGCTGAAGACATCTTTGGGGCCGGCGGCGAAAAGGCGCCCGCCAAATCGCCGGTTGGCCCACGCCCCTAACAACAGCATGCAGCTCACCGCCTACAGCGGGCTATGCCCGCCGTAGCGGGGGCTGTTGATTACCTGCTAAAGATCGGCGCGGACGGCGCTCCCAGCTAGGCACCACGGCGGCCAACCCCGGGCGCCCCACGCTCCTAGACTCGGCTTCCCCAATGTTTCCCCCTGCATGACTGCAACTCTTCATGCCCCCATCGCCCCGGGCACCGACCTCCGGGAGGTGTTCCGCACCACCTACGAAAACCGCTACACCTGGGAGCCGGGCTTCGGCGGCTACGGCGGTCGCTGCGTCTGGCAGCAGGGCGATCGCCGCGTGGAGGGCACCTTCAAGGTGGGCTCCGACCTCAAGGCAACGGTGGAGGGGGTTGACGATGAAGAGGTAAAAAAAGCCATCGCTTCCCAGCTCTGGGAAGTGGCGATCCACCGAGTGCGCCGCAGCTTTGATCAAACCCATGGCGAGAACACCTTCACTGCCGGTGACACCGATGCGGTGGGCACCGAGGTGATTGTGGGTGGCAAGAATGCCGGCGATCGTTATCGCATCAAGGACAATGTGGTGACGATGGTCCATCGCCACATCCACGGCACCGTGGTGACGATCTTCACCCTCAGCACCACCGACACCGGATCCGGCTACCTCAGCCACACCTACACCAGTCGCTACAGCGATCCGGCCACTGGCGAAGCCAAAGGCGGCACCAGCAGGTTCACCGACACCTTCACCCCCCTGACACCAGCGGGGCCCTGGGTGCTAGCCGAGCGGGTGGTGGTCAGCGATGCAGAGGGAACGGCAGCAGACTCAAGTCGTCAGACGTTCCGGTTCGAGGATCTGGCCCCGCTCGCCTGAAACCCACCGGGTTGGTAAGCGAATAAAAAAGGGTCGAGTCAGGAGCAACAAGACTTCCGGACTCGACCCTGCCACCCCCTATCAGTGCCATCGATTGGCGGCCCACGGCCAGCACCTTGAGGGTGTCTTCATGCATGCGCAGTTGGGCGTCGGCCACCTGCATGCCCCGCACCAGCTCCTTCATGTCGTCCGGCAGGCTGTTGAGGTCATATCGCTTGCCCTCGAAGGTGAGCACCGGCGGCGCCTGATTGGGGGTTTCCATGGCAGTAAAGCGCTTGCCGGCCCACAGTAGGGGCAGGGCTGGATGGGGTCTCCGGTTTCAGGCCTCAACCCTGATCAGTTGGCGCAGGCACAGTTCCCGGTAGCGCCCGCCCCGGGCCATCAGCACGTCGTGGCTGCCCACTTCGACGATGCGGCCCGCCTCCAGCACCACAATCTGGTCGGCTTCCTGCACCGTGGCCAAGCGGTGGGCGATGACAAGGACCGTGCGGCCCTGCATGGCCCGCCGCAGCCCCCGCTGCACCGCCTCCTCCGATTCGGCATCCAGGGCGCTGGTGGCCTCATCCAGCAGCAGCACGGCCGGGTTGCCCAGCACGGCCCGGGCGATGGCCAGCCGCTGCAGCTGCCCGCCGGAGAAATTGCTGCCCCGTTCTTCAATGCGGCCGTCATACCCCCCGGGCAGGGCCTCGATGAAATCGGCGGCATTGGCCAGGCGCGCCGCCGCCACAATTTGCTCCCTGCTGGCAGGCCGGCCAAAGGCGATCGCCTCGGCCACCGTGCCGGAGAAGACACTGCTTTGCTGGGGCACCAGCGCCACGGCCCGGCGCAGGTCCCGGGCCCGCAGCTCCGCCAGATCGGCGCCATCCAGCAGCACCCTGCCCCGTTGGGCGGTGTTAAAGCGCAGCAGCAGCGAAAACAGGGTGCTTTTGCCGGCGCCGGAGGGCCCCACCAGGGCCACCACCTGGCCCGGTTTGATCGCCAGATCGACCTGGTGCAGCACCGGACGATCGGGGTTGTAGCCAAAGCTGACCCCTTCCAAGCGCAGGGCCCCCTGCACCGGTCCCAGGGGCAGGGCACCGGGATGGTCCGGCGGTTCAATCGGCTCGGCTTCGATCGCCCGCAGGCGCCCCAGGGAGGCCTTGCCCTGCTGAAACTCGTTGAAATTAGTCGTGAGGTGGGAGATCGGGTCGATCAGCATCAAAAGGGCCGCCACAAAGCTGCTGAACCCCTGGCTGTTGAGACCGCCGGCCTGGATGCGGGCGGCCCCCATCAGCAGCACCGCCAGGATGCCGCTGGCCTCAATGAAGCCCACCACCGGATGCTGGGCGGCCAGCAGCTTCAAGGTGCGGTAACGGGCGTGGCGATGTTGGTCGACTTCACTGTCAAACCGCTGCTGCAGCCAGGGTTCGGCGGCAAAGGCGCGCACCAGGGGCAGGCCAGTGATCGCTTCCCCCAGCAGGGCGGCCAGATCGCTCACCTGTTTCTGGCTGCGTTCGGCGGCGGCCATCACCCGGGCGCCGAAGCCACTCACCAACAGAGCCACCACCGGGGCCAGCAGCAGGGTGGCCAGGGCCAGGGGCCAATCGAGCCACAGCATGTAGCCCAGCACCACCAGCAATTGCAGGGCGCTGGGGGTGCTGTCCTGGATGGTTTTGTAGATGACATCACCGACCCGGTCGGCGTCTTCGGTGAGGCGGTAGGTGAGATCCCCGGCCGAGAGTTTTTCGAGTGCACCGAAATCCAGCTGTTGCAGGCGGGCGAACAGCTGGCGGCGCAGATCCTGACTGACCCGCAAGGCCGGATCCGCCAGCAGGGTGTCTTGACCGAACTGGGCCAACTTCTGCACCAGAAACACCGCCAGGGCCGCAGCCACGGTCTGCAACACCTTGCCGAAGTCCCCGGCGCCGATGGCCGGAATCAGCTGGCCCGCCAGCCAGGCCAGCAGCGGCCAGCAGGCCACGAACACCAACATGCAAAGTCCGCCGGCCAGCAGCCGGCGCCGATGGGGCTTCAGCAGCGGCCAAAGTCTGCGGAAGCCGGCCGGCGAGGGTGCGAGCATCATCAAACCCTAAGGTCTCGCCCATGAAGCTCGATCAGTTCCTCAAGTACCAGGGGCTGGCGGAGAGCGGCGGCGAAGCCAAACAGCGCATCCAGCGCGGTGATGTGCGGGTCAACGGCAGCATTGAGTTGCGGCGGGGTCGGCAGCTGGCGGCGGGGGATTCGGTCGCAATCGACGGCCATTGCCTCAGCGTGCCGCCGGGGGTTTGATCGCCTGGGCTACTCCCGGTCGGCGGTTTAGCTTGGCTGCCACAACACAGGGGATGTCGCTGGTGCGCAAGGCCGTGATTGCTGGCAACTGGAAGATGCACATGAATTGCGCGGAGGCCCTGGCCTTCTCCCAGTCCTTCCGGGCCCAGGTGGAGAACCTCCCAGAGGATCGGCAGGTGGTCATTGCCCCCCCCTATCTGGCGATTCCCACCCTGAGTGAGGCCCTGAGCGGCACTCCCGTGGCCATCGCGGCCCAAAATGTGCATTGGGAAGAAAAGGGCGCTTACACCGGCATGGTGTCAGCGCCGATGCTGCTGGAGCACGGCGTCACCCACGCCATCGTTGGCCACAGCGAACCCCGCAAGTACTACAGCGAAACCGACGAGCAGATCAACATGCGGGCCCGGACGGCCCAGCACTACGGCCTGATCCCGATCCTCTGCGTCGGTGAAAGCCTGGATCAACGGGAAGCCAAGGAAACCGAGCGCGTCATTCACCGCCAGGTGGAACAGGGCCTTGAGGGCATCGACTCCGGCCGGCTGATCGTGGCCTATGAACCGATCTGGGCGATCGGCACCGGCAAAACCTGTGCAGCGGAGGAGGCCAACCGCATCTGTGGCCTGATTCGTGGCTGGGTTGGCAACCCCGAGGTGATCGTCCAGTACGGCGGTTCGGTCAATCCCGCCACCATCGACGACCTGATGGCCCAGCCGGAAATCGATGGAGCCCTCGTGGGGGGCGCTTCCCTGGATCCCATTGGTTTTGGCCGCATCGTCAATTACCAGGTGCCGGTTGGGGCGGGATGATGGATTGATTGTTTATTTGCTTGAAGGCAGGCTTAAGAAATTCAGCAAGAACGACTCCTAAAAGTCGCCATGTCACCAGGACGTTTACGGTGATTCCATTCAGAGAAATGGAAAATATCCATGGCATTTGCTTTTCTTTTACCAGCTTGTTTCAGAAATTCCCTAGGCCATCGCCAGCAGCTTTGGCTGGCGATGGCCCCCTTGATGGCTGGGCTCGTTGGAGCTAGCCCAGTGGGGGCCATCAGTCTTAGTGCCTATTACAACAACCTTCAGCCCGTCACCAATTCAATGGGTCTTTTGCCAAAATCCCCCGTTGGCATTTTGCAACCTGGAGTGGCCCAGTGCCAGAACGGTGCCACCTTGACGGCGCCTGCTTTCAACAGTTTCCTGAGCGCCTCCAATACCTATACGGGTTGTAACTGGGGCACCGTTGCTAATCCGGCTTACATGGGAGGTGATGCGGTGGCAACGATCTCGAATCTAGGTCTTAATAGTTATGACCTGAGCCTGAAGCTGACCAATTTCAGTCTTAATAGCACCAATGTGCCGCCCCCGGCCAATGAATACGTCTATGTCAATCTCTGGGAGAATATCGTTGGTTTGCCGATCAGTTCTACTGCGGTCTGGAGCGGAGTCCTCAGTGCCATTGGTACCTATGCACGCACCAGTGCGAACGATGTCCTCGGCATTGAACCGATTGCCACGGTGTTTGATACCGGTTCGAGTTCGTGGGTGGCCGCTTCCACGTTCTTTGGGGGGATTCCCCCGGGGCTGAGTGGACCCTTCAGTGCCAGTACCAGCGTGGCCAACCTCACGCCCTATGTCTTTGGAGGGGGAAATCTGCGTGTGGGGGTGGAAACCATCCTGTTGATGAACAACCTCGATGGCCTCGGTGGCGATCAAATCAATCTGCCCACCAGCCTGGAACTCACGATGCGCCTCCGGGATCCCTCCCCCCCGGCCCCAAACGTGCCGGTTCCCTTGGCCGCTCTTGGCGCCGCGGCTGGTTGGGGTTGGAGCCGTCGTCTGCGGCGCCGCTGCCGGGCCAGCACCCCCAGGGTTGTTAACCACGGACGGTAGGGGCCGAAGGCCCCCCCTACTGTGGAAGTCCCCTCAAACTTGATCCGATTTCCTCTTCCCGCTCCACCTCCAGCCCGAGTCGTCGACCCCGTCGGCTGGGCCCCCCCGCGACAGCGGCGGCCCCAGCCGCCGGGCAGGTAGGGCGGCTTACTGATCCCGGGCTTGCCCCACCCCTGGGGGGCGAATCCGCCGACCCTCCCCTGCAGGGTCGCACCGACAAGCTGATCATCCAGGCCCCGGAAGCGGCCTTGGCCGCTGATTTCGCCGCCCTTGGGCTCTCCGAGCCCCTGGTCAAGGCGGTGGCAGCCAAGGGCTACCGAACCCCCTCGCCGATCCAACGCCAGTGCATTCCAGCGGTGCTGGAGGGTCGGGATGTGATGGCGGCGGCCCAGACCGGTACCGGCAAAACCGCCGGTTTCACCTTGCCGTTACTCGAGCGCTTGCGCCATGGTCCCCCCGCCCGGGCCGGTGTGGTGCGGGCCCTGGTGTTGACCCCGACCCGCGAGCTGGCCGCCCAGGTGGCCGAGAGTGTGGTGGCCTATGGCCGCTATCTCGATCTGCGCAGCGATGTGGTGTTTGGGGGGGTCAGCCCCAATCCCCAGATCAGCCGACTGCGCCGCGGCACCGATGTATTGGTGGCCACCCCAGGTCGGCTGATGGACCTGCAGCAGCAGGGGGCCCTCAAGCTCGACCGGGTGGAAATCCTGGTGCTCGATGAGGCGGACCGCATGCTGGACATGGGTTTCATCCGCGACATCCGGCGGATCTTGGCCCTGATGCCAGCCCAGCGCCAGAACCTGCTGTTTTCGGCCACCTTTTCCGCCGAGATCCGCCAGCTGGCCACGGGCCTGTTGCATCAGCCCGTGCAGTTGCAGGCCACCCCGGAGAACCAGGCGGCCCCCCTGGTTCATCAAGTGCAGCACCCCTGCGATATGGCCCGCAAGCCCGACTTGCTCTGCCACCTGATCCAAAGCCAGGATTGGCAGCAGGTGCTGGTGTTCTCCCGCACCAAACACGGCGCCAACCGGCTGGCCGACCGCTTGGAGCAGGAGGGCATCTTGGCCGCGGCCATCCACGGCAACAAGAGCCAGGGGGCCCGCACGCGGGCCTTGGCTGGCTTCAAGAGCGGTGAGGTGCGGGTGCTGGTGGCCACGGACATTGCCGCCCGGGGCATTGACATCCAGCAATTGCCCCATGTGGTCAACCTGGATCTGCCCAATGTGGCCGAGGACTACGTGCATCGCATCGGCCGCACCGGCCGGGCCGGCCTGACCGGCCATGCCGTCTCCCTGGTGGCTGCCGAGGAGCACGAGCTGCTGCGGGCCATCGAACGGCTCACCGGGGCACCGCTGCCCCGCCAGGAGGTGCCGGGCTTTGAACCAAAGGTGCTTTCCGCCCCCCCCCTCGACCTCAGCGGTGGCCGTGGACGCTCCCGGCCCCCAGCAGGGGGCCGGCCAGGCGGAGGCCGATCGACGGGGTCCCGCCCTGAGGGGGCCTTGCGGGGTCGCCGCAGCGAGGGGCGACCCGATCGCCGCGGCGGCGAAGGCCGCTCCGGCGGGGGCGGCGGTGGACGGGGGGGGCGTGCCGGCTGAATGGCAGCGATGGCGACAGTTTCGCTGGGCGGGTTGGGTTGCAGTGGGTGACGAACAGTTCCAAGTCATGCCCTACGAACCTGGCTCCCCCGAATGCCGCGTCCTGATCGACTGCAAGGCCCAGATCGAATCGATGCTGCTGACCCTCTCCCGCATCGATAACAGCCGCCACATCCAGGACCAACTGGTGTCGGTGCACAACCAGCTGGAGGGTCTGCACGAACTGCATCGCCGCCAACCCCTGGCCGCCCTGGCCGGGGAATAGGGGACTCCTGGGCGCCTGCCTAGGATTCGTCCAGCTTCTGCGGTTGTCACCGCTTCCGCTTCGCATGGCCCCAGCTGCTTCCCAGGTCGCTGCCTCCCCCGCTCTCGCTGCCCCAGGCGCGGCCTGGGAAGCGGTGATCGGTCTCGAAACCCACGTGCAGCTGGGCACCGCCAGCAAGATCTTCAGCCCCGCCTCCACCGCCTTCGGCGATGACCCCAACACCCACATCGACCCCGTGGTCTGTGGGTTGCCCGGCACCCTGCCGGTCCTCAATGCCAAGGTGCTCGAATATGCCGTCAAGGCTGCCCTGGCCCTGAATCTGAAGGTGGCAGCCCATAGCAAGTTCGATCGCAAGCAATATTTTTATCCGGATCTGCCCAAGAATTATCAAATCTCCCAGTTCGACCAGCCCATCGCCGAGGACGGCTGGATCGAGGTCGAAGTGGCCGAAAAGGGCAAGGAAACCTATCTCAAAACCATTGGGATTGAGCGCCTGCACATGGAAGAAGATGCGGGCAAGCTGG
>JAPLIC010000009.1 GCA_026389315.1 Cyanobacteriota bacterium | reverse complement strand
TATGCAACCAGCCCTGGCATCCCCTCCCACACAGACGCTGCAGCAGCAGGCCCCCCGGGGCGCAGAAAAAAGCCGGCGCCACCGTAATCACCACGTCGGGCCGCCAGCGCCGCTGGGCCAACAGCACCGGCAGGCTCGTCATTCAACTTGGTTCCCGCGAACATTAGGCGATTCCTGCTGCCCTTGCATCTTCCGGCAGGTTGGATCGTCTTTTAACGGACGTATGGATTCCAAGTGGTGTTAAACCCCTTGTTAATTGGTTTTCGCCGGCCCTTGCATGTCGCAGTTGCAATCTGATATCCGATTGCCTTGTTCATTCCAAATCGATCCGAAGAATGCTGACTGATTCCCGATTGAAGCTCGCTGGGATCGGTGGATGGAATGCGTTTTCGCTTAGGAATCAATGGTTCCAAGAATGGACTGCCTGTGCAGTAAGTGAATCTGAAGCGTTAGTGGTCTTTTCCTATAGTTACACCGCCCGGCTGCCTTTCACGGTTGCTAAAGCACGTGGGGGCATCTGTATTCTCGGCCAGATAGATCCTGGACCCCGTGAGTTCGACATTGTTGATGAACATACTTCACTCTATCAGCACCTCCAACCACCAAGCAACCGCCCTGCCTCAGACTACTGGCGGCAATGGGAAGAGGAGATCGCTTTGGCCGACTGGATCGTGGTTAACTCGACTTGGTCCTCTAAGTTGCTCTTGGAGGCGGGCGTTCCCGCCATCAAGCTTGTCGAGATTCCTCTAGTATATGAGCCTAGTTTCATTCCTCGGTCATCGTCAGTACCGGCAACAACGAAATCAGGCTTTAAGCGTATTAAACTTTTGTTTCTAGGCTCTGTTATTCTACGCAAAGGTGTAGGTCAGTTGTTTGATGCCATCAAATTGCTTGTGGATCAGCCAGTCGATTTCACCTTTGCTGGCCCCATTGGGGTGAAAATTCCAGAAGAGATATCTTCCCTACCCAATGTGCGTTTCCTCGGCCCGGTTAACAAGCGTATAGCCGAGGGCCTCTATCGAGAATCTGACGTGTTCCTCTTTCCCACCCTCTCAGACGGCTTTGGCCTGACCCAGCTCGAAGCCCTAGGTCACGGCTTGCCGGTGATCGCTTCTGAGAACTGTGCTCGGGTCATCGAAGATCGCGTCAACGGCCTTGTTTTGACTGAAGTGAAACCTGAGAGTATCGCTGAGGCTATCCTTCATCTGGTTAGAAATCGTCAGTTTCTTGCCATGTTGCAAGCCAACGCCTTCGTTCCTGATCAGTACCATCCCAGGCATCTCTCCCGAGCATTACTGGCTCTGGAACAGCGGTGATCGCTTGCCAAGACTGTGCTCCAGCCTCCCTTGCTTGGATAGGGCTGCGTGAGTTTGTCCTGGGCCTGTTCCTGAGCCCCGCCCTTCTGCTGCCGCTGGTCGGAATTGCGGCGGTGCTGCTGGCCAGTTCCTTCAACCTCTCCCTTCCTCAGCGGTTGGTACGGATGTTGCTGCTTCCCCTGGTTGTGAGCACGATCTAAAGCCCTCCCGCTACATTAGCGTTGACGACTTGGCTCAACCGCCAGGTTCCCGCAGTTGCCGCCCTGCCGCCCCGCCCTCCTGTGTTAGTTCTGGTGGGGCGTGGTCCCGACATCGCTACGGTTATCACGGCAGCTGCGGCCAACTACCTCAGCCGCCATCCAGGCTCTGTCGTCTACGTATTCGGCGACCTACGCAGCACCGCTGAGCGCCTGTTGGCCTTCGGCGTTTCTCTCCCCCGCATCGCGGGCGACCGCTGTGCCCGTACCACTTGCGAAAACGCCGCTCGCACCTCATCTTGGCTCCGCCAGCATCACCCCGGCGACCCCGTGCTGCTCATCACCGACCCCTGGAAATTGCCTCGTGCATCCTCTGCTTTCCCTCGCCAGCACCTGCAGTTGATCCCCCTTTCCGCTACCCCTGCCTCTCCACCGGCCGTGTGCAATCGCCTCGCCCTTCGCGAAACCGCCGCCACCTTCCTCTACCGCCTCCAGGGGCGGTTCTGATCCGTTTCGCCATGACGCTACCTAGACAGTCCAAACCCTGGTTCCTGCTTCTTGATGTGCTGCGCGGTCCAGCGGCCATCCTTGTTTTTGCAGAGCATTGGCGCAATCTGTTTTTTAAGGATTTCCCCGATCTCGTCGCCCCTGGCTTGGCGATCAAGCTCTTCTACCTTTTTTCAGGTGCAGGGCATGAAGCGGTGATGATATTCTTTGTTTTAAGTGGTTGTGTTATTGCCCATGTCACCTCTGGCATGGTTCGGCAGGGCCGGTGGTCTTGGTCTGCTTACCTTTCCGCACGTCTGACCCGTCTATGGGTCGTGCTACTTCCAGCTCTTGTTCTAACGGCGATCTGGGACAGGCTGGGCATCTTTCTTTCCCAAGGCAAAGAGTCGATCTACGCAGGTGACTATGGACATGTGTTGAACGCTCCTGTTGCCGAGAGCCTCAATCTTAACGCCTTCCTAGGCAATCTTTTTTTCCTGCAGAAGATTCTCGTGCCCCCCTATGGTTCCAATGGCCCCCTCTGGTCGATTTCCTATGAGTTTGTTTATTACCTTGTCTTCCCGTTGATCTTTCTTGGCTTTCCCCAGGCACGTCGCCTCTCCCTCTCCGGGTTATGCAGCCTTGCATTGGCAATAGGTCTACTGATTTTTGCGGGGCGGTCTGTTTCTGAAGGTTTTGTCGTCTGGTTCATGGGTGTATCTGTATACTTCCTCTATCAAAAAAATCCCTTGCCACGACGATTTTCCCTCCCGGGATTTTTCCTTGGTATTTTACTTATTATTGCATGCGTTGTAGCCAGTCGCTTGAAACTCCCCTCAGGATTCTTGCCTTGGGATCTTTGGTTGGGCCTTGCTTCTGCCTCAACTGTATTTGCGGGCCTTTCCTCCAAGCCCTCCCCTACCATGCAGCGGTTCACAGGTCCTTTGCAGCAAGCCTCTGCCGTATCCTATTCCATGTATTTATTCCACACGCCCCTTCTAGTCTTCATCGCTTCTTTATTGTTTCGCTCCAATTCAACCCGATGGGAGCCAGACCTTCCTCACCTGTCCGTTGGCGCACTGATCGCCTTGCTAGTGGCTCTGTATTGCCTGGTCGGCTGGTATTGCACTGAACGACGGACCAAGGATGTTCGCGCCTTGCTGGCAGGCTATTCAGCTCCTTAGCCTTCCACCCCCTTACTCTCAGGATTACGCAGAGGAAATATATATATTAGAACACCACGCTGATTTTGATAGACTCATTTATATCCATAACAATCACTAAAAATTCTTCCCTGGTTACTGAGCCTCATTCCTTTATGCACCTTAGGATTAGATGACCGTTAACTACGGCTCCAATGGCATCTCCTCCCCCAGCCGCAACTACGCCAGTGCATTTCTCTTGCTTCACCCCGGTGTGCCTCTCCCATGCGGAAATCAACGCCGCGGAGATCTCCGCCGTTGACTCCGGCTTCGTGGAGGGCGACACCCACCCCGGCATCCGCACTCTGCTGCAGCGCTGGATCTCCTTCCTCCCAAATGTGCATAGCTTAATGGCCGGCCATGGCCCGTCGTTTGTTTCCCAGAGCGCTACGAGATCAGCACCGCCGCTCTCTACGTCGCCCGCACCATTCGCGCCGCCATCCAGCAGCACCAATTGGCCCAAACGGGACGCTGAGTTGGGCCGCCGCTTCTCCACATCAACAGCGCGGACGGCACACCACATCTAGTCTCCAAAACCCCCTTTTGTTCCTACATTTACAAAAAATCACCCCAGTTTTGATGCAATGGCAGTCATGTCCGCCTTCTCCCCTGGCTTGGTTTGAGCTGCGCGAACCCCTACTCAACCTTTTGCTCACCCCCGCCTTGCTGCTGCCCTTCGTCAGCGCTTTCGCCCTGCTCCTCGGCTGGTGGTGGCAACTTCCACGCCTGGCATTATCAGCCGTGGCCCTGCTTGCACCCCTAGCCCTCAGTGTCCTCTACAGCCCCCTGGCCACCACCCTGCTCAGCGGCTGGTTGATGGCCCAAGTGCCACACTACGCACCAGCTGCGGAGGCCCGCCCAGTAGCCGTGCTGGTGGGTCGTGGTTCCGCCATCGCCGCCGCTACGACCGAAGCTGCCGCAGCCCAACTGAACCAGGGCCAGGCCGTAGCCGCCTATGTGTCCGGTGATGAAAAGTC
>JAPLIC010000032.1 GCA_026389315.1 Cyanobacteriota bacterium | reverse complement strand
TTTAATCATCGCAATGCCGTTGGCCTTTGTCATGTCATTGCAAACCTTGATCAAGTCAGGTCCAATGCGCTTGCGAAAGTGCACCAACATGGACGAATCAAACGGCTTCAGATATTGAAAGACGCTCAGTCCAATGAAGAATTGCAGGCAGGGTGATTCCGCGATCAGCTCCACTGTCTCCCGATCTGTGACACCCAGTCGTTGCTGGATGTACAGCGCACCAAGGGCCATCCGGAACGGCTTGGCAGGGGCACCTGTCTCAGCATTAAACAGGGGAGCATATTGGTTTTCAAGGGGCTCCCAAGGGATCACGCCGGCCAGCACGACCAAACGATGACCTGGGTCGAGCTTGCCTCCAAAAGGGACATGGAATTCTTCAATCGATAGATGCCCGCCACTCCGAATGACGTACATTTTCAACCCAGCGAATTCTTCTAAGCCGGAAATGGCTGATTGCACCCGATCTTAACACGAGGTTAACGCTGGAATCAACTGCCTTGCAATGGATGTTGGTTTCTCAGCAAGCCCTACCTAGTAATTAGTGCTCACTCGGATGACTATCTTATGATGCTCAGTATCAAGCATAGCCAGCATGAAGTCGTTTACATCCGCATCTAATGTCGGTCGAACGGCCTTCGGAGCGTGCATGATGTCGTTGCCTGAGGTCCTGATCTGGTACAACCCTTTACGAGGCTGCAAAGGCATGGACTGCTTGTAGCGTTCGAGGATCTGTTGTTCTGTCGGATTGTAAATAGAGCCCTCCGGCGGGAGAGCACGCCCTGACTCCCGAGCAGACATAGCCCTCGCTTTTCTTGAAGTTCGGACACCTGCAAGGTGTTTCAAAACACTATCAGAGATCGGCAGAGGCTGCCACTTGCCGGAGTCCGCTGCTGCACGAGAAAAGACGTTGAAGTCAGTACCGCTGAGCTGGAAGACCATCGTGATCTTCAGGCCTTCGCGACCAAACCATCCTGGCTCCGAGGGCGTGGCCTCATAGGTAACTGCTGTCGCAGCCCTCGGGATGTTGAACTCGCGGCGCAGGGATAGTTCATTCGCCTCGCGCGTGGTGCAGCCTGCGAGGACAGTGCAACTGAGAACTGCGGCGATTAGCAATGACCTAGCAATGCTTCGCCCAACGCTTATGGGGTGGTTTCCGTGAACCACCATGCCGCCTCTTATGCTTTTCGTGAACCACCTCCACGCGGAAAAGCTGATCCTAGCAGCCGCAACCGCTTCCAGGCGATTATAATCGTAGTGGACAGTGGTTATCGGACCCGATATCCACATGTAGTGGTTGCTACGAAGAGCACCGTGGACCGAGAGGAGGGCCGGCCCTGAAAGGCAGGCACGACAGAATCTATAGGTATACCGCTACGGCAAATGAACCTTGCCTATTATTTCTATGGCAGATTTGGGAATACCAGAACTAGCGAGATCCAGAGCTAGCATACAAGAGCATAGCATGAGTGTGTCGCGAAAATGGCCAAGCTATCCGTACATTGACGAGATCTCTTCGACGACTTAGGTAGTCAATCAGGGAAATCCAAGAGATCTCAATCATCACATGAACGAGTTTCTGACGAACGTTCTCATCGCCTTGGCTTGGTTTTTCCGATCCTTCGAACGCTCGCAATCACCTGGCCGCGATGTGCAATGGCGACAACCCGTTGCAGGCCAACCTAGGCTCATGGACGCGGCTCAGGTGGATTGAGAGGTTGGACTAAGACGCTGCACGGCAGATTCAAACTCACTATAGCCCACTCTCCGAAATACGCCTAAACGATGATGGGTTGATTGCAGGCAGGCATGCGCTGGCGTGCTGATGACGATCGCCCAGGAGTCTCGCAGTTCCACAGTGAAGGATGCACACCGTCATGGGTGTGTGATTTCTTTCATCCCCTTGGGGGGAAACCTCACCATGGAAAAACACGAACAGGAGCGCTTTGAGCTGCTCTATGCCCAGCACCTGCAAGCCCTGAAACTTCAAAGAAAACGGGGTAAGAGCATTGACTGCCACTCCAAGGCAGTGCGCCGCGTCGCAGGCCACTTCAACCGCTGTCCTTACAACCTTACAGCCAACACGGTAGCAATGGTCTGGGCCTAAGATGTGAAGTCGAAAAAACCACCAGCAACCCATTGCGGCCAGATTCGATCACCTCTTGAACAGGTGCGGTGGCAGAACCGATCACCGCATCACCGTAGGTGGACGCCAGATTCAAGGAAGAGAGAAACGCGGCGTTTTGGACGGTTTATCCGAAAACTCTTAGCAAGACGCCCCCTTCCCTCCCCGACCAGAACATGCTCTATCCGGTAGCCCAGGATCACCAGTACACCAACCAGAACTAGAGTTCTTGGGGGTTGGCATTGGTGATCACCACCAGAGCTCCACCTGTTGCGCCTGCCGCATCTGCCCCATCGCCATGGGTCTTCGGTGTCACCAGTGCAGGAACATCACTCAACTCATGAAGGACATCCTCCCACCATGGTCAGGGCACACAGTCGGCTGGAGCTCATGGGCCTATTTCAACTCACACCTTCGATCCAGTAATCCGCTTCCTGATCCGCCGAGACCAGCCCAAGGCCGCCGCTGCTCCAAAGACCGGCAGGGGAGCGGGAACGGATGCCGGAGCCGAGTTGAGGGGTGTGGCGATCGCATACTTCACAGCAGCATTATCTGCAATCGTTTCAGGGTACTGAATGAGAATATCGCCGAGGTCCTGGGAAATTCCCAGGATGTCTGTGCCCGAAACTTCGTAAGCGAAGACAGGGCTATTGCCGGGTGTAGAACCTGAGCCAAGCTGATCGTAGACCTGTTGGGCAAAATCAATGGCCAGCATATCGTTTCCCCACCAGGGCACCTGGCCGGCGGGAGGGATCTGGAAGAGGGCTGAATTGCTGTTGTACGAGCCATTGAAAACGGTTACGTCATAATCGATGGAGCCGACCGTGACCGTCAAAGCGGAAGCCGGCGCCACGGACAGAAGTGGCATAGCGACGGTGGCGGAGACCGTGAGCAATGCAGCGCTGAGTCGACGATTCATGGCAGGGATAGGTAGGTCAACGAAGTAAAGACATTAAACCTGGAAAAGCGTTGATGGAGTCCATGGCCAATCTCTAGGGTGCATTGAGATAAGTGAACTGATTGAGATTAGCAAGGCTCAGGCTCGCGAGGGTGGCAGACTGAACAAATCCGATCGGCTCTGGGTTAGAAGCGGGCAGGAGCGCATTGATTAGCACACCTCTCAAGCTACTATAAAAAGCTGAGCTGAGTTTGTAGTTGGCAGCACTACCAGACAGGATGATCTTATCGCCGGCGGAGAAATCGGTGATCCAGGCCATGTCCTTCGTTCCCGAGACGGTGGAATTGCCGTCGTCATAGAACACACCAGAGGCATCGGCAAGCACGAAATTGTCGTTTCCAGCCCCTCCGGTGAGCTTGTCCACCGTTCCCCGGCCCCGCAGGGTTGAGCCCGTTGGAACGCCCCTGATCGTTTCGGCTGCAGCCGTTCCGGTGATGACATCGGGGCCGTCGGTGACGACAACGACGGAGGGTTCCTTGATGGTCACCTGGATGGTGGAGCCCAGCTGCTGGGTTCGGGCTGAATCGCTGAAGAATTTCACCTCCAGCCCCTCGTCACCTTCAACGACGCCATCGGCAGCGATGGTTTTAGTGAACGCGGCCCCGCCATCCGCTCCCAGCGTGCTGGTGCCGCTGAGGATGCCATCACCTAAATCAGCGCTGGTGATGCCGGTGCCGCTGAACGACCAATAAATCGGGGTACCGGGCGCCACATTGGAACTGCTGATCCCGAGGGCAAGCGCCCCACCCTCATAGACGATGGCAGCACTGCTGCTGAAGCTGTAGGAGGGGGAATCCGGCAGGTCATTCACGGCCAAAGTCACATTGCGCTCGAAGCTCATTCCCCCCTGGTCTGTCGTTTTGAGGCGGATGCCGTAGGAGGACTTGACTTCATAATCAGGCGAGCGGGTGATGTGAAGCTGATCGCCTGTAACGAAGAAGGCCAGGTTGTCGGTATCGCCAACGCCGGCAACCAGGGCATAGCTGAAGCTCTGGGCTGAGGTGTCGGGATCTCTGCTGCTGAGGGTGGCCACCAAAGAGCCAGCGGGGATGTTCTCATTCAACGCCGTGGCGCTCAGGGCGAGCGCCGTCGGTGCCTCGTTCACATCCGTTACAGCAAGGCTGTACAGGGTGCTCACGGGACTGGAACCGCCGAGGGTGCTGTCGCCCACCACAATGGCGACGGCGTAGGCCGACTTGCTCTCGTAATCGAGGCTCGTACCGGCCTTGAGATAGAGGACGGTTCCCTCCACCTCAAAGGCAGCCGCATCCGCGCCGCTGAGGGCGATGCTGTTCGTGCCGAGGGCGTCATCGCTGATCGCGATGTCGGCCACCTTGATCCGACTGGTGGTGGAGGTGTTCTCCGCCAGGGAGGCGGTGACGTTGGTGAGCGCGACCGCCGTCGGCGCCTCGTTCACATCGGTGACAGCAAGGTTGAAGGCGGTGGTGACGGGACTGGAGCCACCGAGGGTGCTGTCGCCCACCACAATGGCGACGGCGTAGGCCGACTTGCTCTCGTAATTCAGGCTGGTGCCGGCCTTGAGATAGAGGACGGTTCCCTCCACCTCAAAGGCAGCCGCATCCGCGCCGCTGAGGGCGATGCTGTTCGTGCCGAGGGCGTCATCGCTGATCGCGATGTCGGCCACCTTGATCCGGCTGGCGGTGGAGCTG
>JAPLIC010000083.1 GCA_026389315.1 Cyanobacteriota bacterium | reverse complement strand
TCACCACGGTGGTGTGATGCCATCCCTGCTGCCGGATCCCTGAATTTGGCGACACAGAACACTGTTGCTTGATCCCTCAGCGATGAACCATCAGGTGTGCAGTCCTGCGCCGGGGCATCCCGACCTCTGAACGGGTACAAATACCCTTACCCGGACATCGCCATCGCTCGGCAGCGGCCCACGGAAGTTGTGGCCGGAACTGCTGCCGATGAACAGGGCGTTATCCGAGCCAGCTGCCATCACGTTGAAGTAGTTCTGGAGATTGGAACCCTTGAGATCGACCGTCAGGGTCTGACCGGCACCGGCCCACAATTTGTAGTCGAGTATCTGGTCGCCCTTGAGCTGGCCTTGGAGCAAGATTGAATCGGTTCCGGCTGCAAACGTGACCCTTGTGCTCTCGATCGCGGTCGGGGCCACGCCACCCCCGGCCGGGAGGCTGACGGCGAGAAGGCCAGCGGCAACCAAGGCGAGTGGTGCACGCATCGGGCCCTTTGGAGTAACCATGGCAAAACCCTACCTCGGCTGTAGGCAAGCGGAATTGATACGAACCATGGGGCGACGGCTCTGGTGTCTGGCGGTGTTTGCGGGTCACCGCCTTCAGCGGCGGAGCAGGAGTTCCACGAGCAGGAGTTCCACGAAGAAGGATCTTCATATAGAAAGATCTCCACGAAGAAGATTCTGCACGCTGAGGTTTTTATCGACATCTGGCCAGAGGATGTCAAAGTCAGCGCCGGTAATTTCCCAATTCTCGAGATTTCGCACAGTGGCAGAATGGAGGAGCGTTTTGGCAGGCTAGAGGCCATGAGAGGATTCGGCCATCTTTTAGTTATCAGGGATGGGCAGATGTTAGTGATGGGAAGATATTAGGGATGGGTAGAATAAGTCATTATCGGTTTGTCATAGCTATTTTTTAGTTAAAACGAGCCAAAAAGGAAGGCGAATCAAACACGGTGCGGAACAGCTCCGCATCACCCTTGGCCATGCGCGCCATCAGCGCACCGAAGCGATCGCTCAGATCTCCCATCAGCCTTCGCTGCCGCCGCGCAGCAGGCTGAACATGCGCTCGATCAGCCTGGTGATATTGAAGATGCTCCAGTAACCCGCCTCCTCCTTGGCGGCATCTAGTTCCTTGAGCACACCATCAAGGGCTTGTTGCTTGTCCTCGAAGGCCTCCAGTTCCCGGTGCATGTCCTGGGCGATGCGCAGGGCGTCCGCCCGCTCCTGCCCCAGCTCCATCAAGCGACCCTCGTAGCGTCGCAGGGTTTCCAGGTAATGATCCCGTGCCACTGTGAGCTCCCTGGAACGGCGCTGTAGCTGGCCCCAGGTGCGCGTCAGCGTGGTAGTAGTGCTCGATCTGCTCCCGGCTCAGGGTGCTCGGATCAGCGGGAAAATCCTGGGTGGAGCGGATGCCTTTGCATTCCAACGGCGCCTGGGGGGCGGCAGGTGAGACCGGTAGGGATTCAGAGCCTGGCGCAGCAAGGCTCAACGCCCCTTGCTTGCTCTGGGCCATCGGATCAACGTAGCGATCAGCACCAAATCATCTTAGGTCAGGGAATGGCTAGCTAATACCCTGAGGATCGTCTTTGCTACTATTGAATTTGTTCATATTTTCCTAATCAAGAAAAATGGTCGTGGCCATGGTTGGACTGGGGAGTGGGTTGGTGGGAGGGCCTGGCTCAGCCAGCTGGGTAGTCGTCTAACCAGGCTTGCAGGTCGCCGGGCTCTGTGAAATCCAGCAGGTCTTCCGCCAGCTGCTCCAACAGCTGCAGGGGCAGATCAATGAGCCGTCCGCGGCTGCCAGCGTCGATGCTGCCGAGGCGACGGATGAGGAGCCGGATGGCCAAGCCAGCGGCTTCCTGCTGCCGACCAGCTTCCAGTCCCTCCTCGCGGCCTTCCTGACGACCCTCTTGCCTTCCCTCCTGCCTTCCCTCCTGCCTTCCCTCCTCCAGAATCTCCTGCACCGCGCGGGTGTGGCGCAATTCCTGCAGCGGCAATCCGGCGATCATCAGAATCTCCTCCTTGCTCAGCTGTGGAAACCGTTCAAACAGCATAGAGAAAACCACCGGCTCCAGATCCCGGCGGTTCGCCAGGATCCGCCGACAGCGCTCTCCAAGCTCTTGCTCGGAGCGCACCGGCAGGGTGAGCAGATCCACCGCTGCATCGAGGTTTTCTTGCCTTCCCAGCTCCTCCAGGCTTACCCAGTGCACCTGCTCCAGAAAACCCCGCAGGGGCATCACCGGCCCCAGCTGCAGCCGTTGGTGCGGTGTGATCACCACCACGCGCCAGTGCTCGATGCGGTGGTGCAGCTGCAGGAAGCGGTAGGTCTGGGCCGCCAGGCGGTGGTGGAAGCCGATGTCGGCGCGCATCTGCACCTCCAGGAGCACCACCGGCAACTCTTCTGAGCCGGTCTCGCTTCCTAGGGGCCAGAGCACGCCATCAAGCCGATGGCTGCCCGCTTTGAGCTCCGGTGCCGAGAAGCGGTACTGCATATCCAGCTCTGTGGGCACGGCGCCGCTGGGTATGGCGCCGTTGGGCGATGCCACCAGCCAACGGATCAGGTCCGGCGCCGACTGGAACACCCCGTAGAGCCAGCGGTCGGTGTTCAACGCGGGGTGGGGGCTGCCGACAAAGGACCGGGTGCTTGGCCAGGGGGGCACCTCGGTGGTTCTGAATAAACGGTACTGGCCCCGATTGTCCTGGTCACCCAGGTCGAACCAGGCAACCAGGGGACCGGTCTCAAGGAGGGTGGCACCCCGGAAGCTGGTGCAGTTCACGGTTGCGGCTCCCTAAGCCGCTGCTGGCTCTCCTGCCTGCTCAGCTTTTGATGAAGCAGGGCCGATCATCCCGCCCCCGCCCCCGGCTGGTGGTGCCGCTGCCTGGGGCGGCGCTGGAGAAGCTGCCGATCAGCCCGAGGCCTGTCGCCAGGGCCGCCGGGCTGGTGGAGTGCTGCTGCAGCTCAGACCTTTGTGGTGGAAACGAATTCGGGATAGGCCTCCATGCCGTGTTCGCTGAGGTCCAGACCACCCAACTCCTCATCTTCGCCCACCCGCAGGCCACCGCCGAGGGCACCGAGCACGCTCCAGAGGAGCCAGGACACCGCCAATGTGAAGACCACGTAGGAGAAAAGAGAAAATACCGAGGATTTGAAGGCCGAGTTGGCCGAAGCCGTGGCCGGTGAGCAGGCCCTTTTCCGTGTGGAAGAGGCCGACGGCGAGGGTGCCCCAGATGCCGCCGAAACCATGGACGGAGAACGCGCCCACGGGGTCATCGATGCCGAGGGCATCGACAAAGCTCACTGCGTAAACCACCAGGGCACCGCCGATGAAACCGATCACCCAGGCCGCAGGCATCGAGATGGCATCGCAACCGGCGGTGATTCCCACCAGGCCGGCCAGGATGCCGTTGATGGTGAAGGTCAGGTCTGGTTTGCCGGTGCGGAGCTGGGAGACCAGGGTGCCGGCGATGCCACCGCCCGCCGCCCCCAGGGTGGTGGTCACTGCGATGTAAGGAACGGTTTCGTTCATGGCCAGAACCGAGCCGGGATTGAAGCCATACCAGCCGAGCCAGAGGATCAGGCAGCCCAGGGTGGCCAGGGCGACGCTGTGGCCGGGGATAGCCTGGGGCTTGGCATCGACGTACTTGCCGATGCGGGGGCCGAGGATGATCGCTCCCACAATTCCGGCACAGGCACCGACTGTGTGCACCAAGGTGGATCCGGCGAAGTCGATGAAGCCCAGCTGATTGAGCCAGCCGGAGGAATTCCATTTCCAGCTGCCGGCAATCGGATAGATGATGCCGACGAGGATTAAAGAAAACAGAACGAATTCCTTGAATTTGATTCGCTCGGCCACCAGCCCCGACACGATCGTGGCGGCAGTGCCGGCGAAGGCGGCCTGGAAGAGAAAATCGACGCTGGGAACAAGCTTGCCTTCTTTCACCATCTCTGGGGTGACAGTGGGATCGAAGAACAGCCCCTTGAAATGGAGCCAGCCAGCGGCAATCGAATCGCCGTACATCAGGGAATAGCCAATCACCCAGTAGGCCGTCACGGCCAGGGCAAAGACGATCAGATTCTTACTCAAGATGTTGACGGCGTTCTTCTGGCGGCAAAGCCCGGCTTCTACCATGGCAAAACCGGCGTTCATGAAGATCACCAGGAAGGCGGCAATGGCCAGCCACAGGTTGTTGACCAGGAAAGCAGGCGTGAGCTCGGGCAGCTCGGCGGCGTGGGCGGAGAGGTTGAAGACCCCGAGACCAAACAACGCCAGCGGCACGCAGGCGAGCCAGGTAAGACCCTCCCTGGAGGCAAGGCCGCGGCTGCGGCGCAGCAGAAGGGAGGGTGCTTCCAGCAATGAGGCGTCCCTCAGCCGCCTCGGCCGCTGCCTGAACGGACGGGCTGGGGACGCAGCCATTGGGGGCTCAGCCATAGTTCAATTCCTCCTGGAGAAAGTGGGGACTAGCCGAGAAATGTAACGACCTCTGGGTGATTGTGGGTGGCCGAAATCGGTCGATGATGGCCATTTTTGTTGCGTTTGTTACTGAATCTTGGATTCATTGTCGCAGCGTCGCTGAGCCCCTTGGCTGAGGCGGCGAATCGGCGGCACCTGCCTACCATGACCCCAGCCGCCAGCTCGGCACCAAGCACAATCAGATCCATGGACCTCCACGCCGATCTCCACCAGCGCGTTGTGCTCGACACCGCTGCCCTGCCATGGCGGCCTTCGCCGCTGGCGGGGGTCGAGCGGCGGATGCTGGATCGCCGCGGCGCTGAGCTGGCCCGTGCCACCTCGATCGTGCGTTACGCCCCGGGCAGTCGCTTCGAGCGTCACAGCCATGGCGGTGGTGAGGAGATTCTGGTGCTGGAGGGCACCTGCTGCGACGAGAACGGCAACTACCCCGCCGGCACCTACCTGCGCAATCCGGTGGGCACCAGCCATGCACCCTTCAGTAAGGCGGGCTGCACGATCCTGGTGAAGCTGCAGCAGATGCATTCGGCCGATCAGCAGCGCCTGGTGATCGACACCGTCAACGGCGCCTGGCTGCCGGGTCAGGTGAAGGGCCTGGAGGTGATGCCGCTGCATGGCTTCGGATCCGAGCACGTGGCCCTGGTGCGCTGGGCGCCGGGCACCCGCTTCCAGCCCCACGCCCACCGCGGCGGCGAGGAGATCCTGGTGCTGGAGGGGGTGTTTCAAGACGAATACGGCACCTATTCAGCTGGTAGCTGGCTGCGCAATCCTCCCGGCAGCGTGCACCGGCCCTGGAGCGAGGCGGGTTGCACGATCTGGGTCAAGACCGGCCACCTGCCGACCACCCTTGCTGCTGATGGTTCAGGGGCTGGCGCAGTTTCGTCACGGTCAGTGAGCGAAGCCACGACAACAATCCCCTAAGTACAGGATTGCCCCCTTCTTGCCAACAGCCCCTTGCGGTCGAGCGCACCGACCAGGTGGGTGATAGCCGAGGCCAGTTGGGCCTGGGGGTCTGGGGGGGGCCACCGCTTTTTCGCCGCGCTTGGTGGCTTCGATCGCGCGCACGATGGTGCACTACACGATAGCGATCATGAGGAAATTAATCAGCGCCACAATCACGGCCCCGGCCCCCCTCTGCCAGGAAAGTTGACGCCTCTCCATCCCGACTATTTACACCACCATGGGGCTTTGTTGGTATGAGCCTATGGCTAGTTGAAGAATTAGGCCGTTATGTGCTCCCTGTGTTTCATAGCCCTATTCCAACAAAAGAAGTGCCCACAACTGCCCGGTGTCAACTTCGTAGGCGGGGCGCGTTTAGGTTGTCGGGCAGGCCGTTGTCATTCGTGCGAGGAACGGGACAGGGTCGGAGTTGAGCCACGGCTCCGGTGCGCGCGGCTTCCTGCTTGAGCTGGAGTTCCTCCTCCAGGCCGGTTTCGAACTCAACGGCGTTCCCGAACATGCCTTGGAGCTCCTTTCGCTGCACAGCGATCCGGCGACAGCCCCGGATCACCGTCCGGAGATGGACCATGTTGCACCCGCACGCATGGTTCGCCATCAATTGCAACTGCCGCAGCGCGACCGCCGCCGGCCGGTTGTCGAGCGGCGCCCTTGTGTCAATAGTAGATATTTGGCCACCTTGTCAGGCACCCACCCTTCGACCTGGCCTACCGGATACGGCCGGGTGTGGGCGAGCTCTGGTGGCTGATCCGCCGTCCGGCCTGATGATCACGAGTAGAGATGGATTTAGTTGTTGTAGCGAGCGTCGATGAACTGCATCGCGGTGGCTCGGTCGCGCCCGTTCGCCTGCTCGCTCTGGTAGCCGAACGTCGCGAGGTTTAATTCGGCGATCTCGATTAGCGAGCGAATCGTCTTGTGGGAGAACTTGAAGCCGTAGTAGGCGGAGAACGCCTCCGAGGTACGGGCCGGCTTCGAGACGTCGTACTGCGATTTGAGAACTACGAGGTCGGTGCGGAGCTTCCCGATCATGTCCGTCATCTTATTTTCGCGCGACTCGTGCGCCCGTCGGGCCTTGATCCCGGCGACCATGCCGCCGTACCGCAGGATCGTGCCCAGGTCGAGCGGCGTGTAGGCGATCTCGAACACGTAGTCCCTGGTGCTCCAGCCGCTGCCCGTCTTATCGAATATGTGGTAGGTGCTGTTCGCGCTGGTGAGATCCAGCCAGGCCCGCTCGCCGGTGAGGTCATTGAGAACGAAGTCCGGCCGGGTCCCGCCATGGGTCACCTGGCTTCGAGAGCTCCAGTTCTGCGGCAGCAAACCATCCAAGCTGTGAAATACGTCAGTCACCGACTTCTCCACTGCGTACCCATAGGCGGTTTACAAGAAGTCCGGCACCACGTTCGGGTTACCCAGGTATGCTAACGCGAGAAAATTCCAGCGATCATACATGCCGCCGTTGTCTTGGGGCAGCGTCGACAGTTCCAGCACTGCCGCGGCTTGGTGGTCGACCATCGCGCTGAACTCTCTCACGTAATCATCTATCAAATTGTCGGGTCGTTTGTGCTCCACCGGAAAGCGCTGCACGGTGGCGGGGCCCGCAAGCTGTGACAGCGGCGCGTCCGCGACCGCTTTGCCGTGTTGCCTGTAAGCGTCGCCGGCCTGACCAACCCCGCCGGCCAACGCGACGCCAGCGCGCTGTTGGATCACGTGGGCGACCTCGTGAGCGGCGGTGTGGGCCCGGATGCCGATCACGTCGTGCTCGCCGAACGCAGCCTGGATGGTGGAGAGGATCGGACGATAAGAGTCCTTAGCGGGGTCAGGACGGAGTTGCGCGGTCCCGAACAAACCGTCGAGCCGCCTGGCTTGGGCGACCGCCTGCGGGCTGCTCAAAACGGCGCGGATTGTGGCCTGCTGCGCCTTGGCTATTGGGCTGTCGTGGCCAGTGACTGCCAGCTCGCTCGGTGCGACCGCCTCGGGCCAGTTGTCGACGACCGTCGCGGCCAGGCAAGGTGCAGCGGCGCGCTCGCTGGCGGGTCGCTCACGTTGTTGGGCAGCGGGCGTCCTCTGCGTACCCTCCAACGCACCGTTTCGCTCCTGTCCCATGCGTTGCACCGGCGCGAATTTGCCCAGCAGGGTTTCCTCTTCCTCCGGCCCGCCTGCGAGCTGGGCGACGGGCGCCAGCGCCTTCGCCCCCATCACATCCGCCTCCCGCTCTAGCCCAGCGTCATCATTCAGCGGCACGCCATCCTGCATCTGCATGGTGGGCTGCACCCGGCCTTGGGCCTGCTGGACGATGTGCCAGGCCTCGTGCGGCAGATGTTGCTCCTGCCCGGGCGCCAGGTGGATGTCGCTGCCCTGGGCGTAGGCCAGGGCGTTGAGTTGGGCGGGCTGGGCGGAGTTGAAGTGGACCTTGACGTGGTCCAGCGATAGGCCGGAAAGCGATTCGATGCTGGCCTTGAGGTTGTCGGGCAGGCCGGTCTTGTTTTCACGGGGCTTGTTATCTGTTTCGTTTTGTTGTAGTTGCACGGTTTCAAATTTTCCCTGTATCACTCCTTCTTCCTGCGGTACCTGGACAAGTTGTGTAATTCTGTTTGCTATTTTTTGCTGAATTGGTGATGGGGCTTTTGCATTTGCCAGGGACTGTAATTGGGCCGCTTGTTTTGCTTGGGCACTGTTATTTGCTAACTGTAGTAAAGTTTTCAGCTGGGAAACTTGCTGGCTATTGTTTGCCAGTTCTTGCAACTTGCTTTGAGCAGCGGCTTCTGGCCTGTTGTCCGTAAACTGAAAAGTTGGAATACCCTTACTTTGCAGCCTTGGCAAGCTATTCGTAATGGCTTGGCTTTTGTTTCCCGATGCTTTATCAGCGTGGGTATTCATTATGCAAAAAGTGTAGTATTTTTAAATATTATCTACAGCTTACGGCTAAATGCCTCTGGCGGGCTCTGCTGCCCTATGCATCTTTGTAATCCGTAACGATTGGTATCATTCCAGCCACATGTAAACGCACCTCTGGGCATCCCCGGCAACTTCACCACCAGCTGGGCGGGGCTGCCCAGCGTTATCGCCAAGCCCGCCATCACGTCCCTAATTAGCGACATTCAGACTCAGGTCTTGCCGGCAGACTTCTTCCTCTTGATAGCTCTCCGCTTTGCTGCTGGCGGCTACGCCAGCGGAGGGGACCATCGTCGATGTTGGTAGCGCCCCTTCGAGTGGTGTAACTCAGGAGGTCCTGGGACCCTTTTGGAGGGTGAACAGGAGCAGTCGGAGAATGACTGCTTGGAGGCTGATTGCTCAACCCCATTAAACCACTATAAACCCTGATCGCTGAATAT
>JAPLIC010000030.1 GCA_026389315.1 Cyanobacteriota bacterium | reverse complement strand
TGGCGGCGGTAGGAACAGTCCATCGAGTCGGTATTCGCGCTCTTTGAGCACCGGCGCCGAGAAGGTGTAGCCACTGGCATCTGCGGGCAGATCGGGCAGCAGCGGCAGGATGCGATCGGGTTGGTGCTGGAACAGCCAATAAAAAAGCTTGTCGCTGGCGACCACAACGGCGGAATCGGGTCTGAATCGCCCAGCAGGTTGGCACGGGGGAGCGGTTCACGCTCCTTACCAGCAGGGCATTCGTTTCACATCACCCTGCGTTGCAATAGCCGTCAGTTTTGATTGCCAAACGCATCAGGCGTGATGGGCTGCCGGTGGTCATAGAGAAAGCAAAAATGTCCCAGGGGGATTTGTTGGTTTGGGATTGAAAGCGGGTGACCGGGCTCGAACCGGCGACGTTCAGCTTGGGAAGCTGACATTCTACCACTGAATTACACCCGCAAAGGAGACAGAATTGCCTGATTGGGCTCGCTATTCTATCATCTAATTATCTTAGCAAACCCTGTTGGTCAGGCCCTGGACTGCCGGGGGGCCGACTGCCCGCTCCCGCCTGTCCAGCATCTGACTTCCCGCCCGAGGCGGAACCAACCCCGCCCTGGGCGGCCCCGCCGCGTCCCGTCAGCCCGCCGCCAGCTCCTTGGCGGCCGCCGCCACGCCGGCGCCGGTGGCCACCGTGCCCAGGCCCAGGTCCTGCAGGGTGGCCTCAATGGCGGCCACGGCCGTGAGGATGTCGCGGTCGCAGACGAAGCCAAGGTGGCCGATGCGGAAGACGTGGCCCTTGAGGTGGTCCTGGCCGCCGGCCAGCAGGATGTCGAAGCGGTTTTTGACCTCCTTGCGCAGGGTCTCGGCGTCGATGCCTTGCGGGGCCACGGCCGTGATGGACGGGCTGCCGTGGCCCGCGGCGGCATACAGGGGCAGACCAATGGCCTCCATGGCGGCGCTGGTGGCGCGACGGTGGCGTTCATGGCGGGCGAAGATCGCCTCCAATCCTTCCTTATGCATCATCTCCAGGGCGGCCTCCAGGGCGAAGTAAAGGTTGATCGCCGGGGTGAAGGGATTGCTGTCGGCCTTGGCCGATTTGCGGTATTTACCCAGGTCCAGGTAGAACTTCGGCAGGTCCGAACGCTCGTAGGCTTGCCATGCTTTGTCGCTCATGGCCACGAAGCTGAGGCCCGGCGGCATCATGTAGCCCTTCTGGGAGCCGGAACCGATCACGTCCAGGCCCCAGTCGTCCATGGGCACGTCGGTGGCGCCCAGGCTGGTGACGCAGTCGGCAATGCTGATGGCCGTGCCGTGGGCCTTGACGTAGCTGGCGATGCTGCGCAGGTCGTTGATCACTCCAGTCGAGGTTTCGGAGTGGGTCAGGATCACCGCCTTGATCGCCTTGTCGGTGTCGGCCTCCAGCGCCTGTTGGAAGGCCTGGGGATCCAGCGGTTGCCCCCATTCCGCCTTGATCACCTGCACATCCAGGCCATAGGCCTTGGCCACCTTCACCCAGCGCTCACCGAACTTGCCGTTGTCGCCGCAAAGCACCCGATCGCCCCGGCTGAGGGTGTTAACGATGCCGGCCTCCATGGCCGCCGTGCCGCTGCCGGTGATCACCAGCACGTCATTGCTGGTTTGATGCAACCACTGCAGTTGCTCGGTGGTGCGCTTGACGATCTTCTGGAAGTCGGCGCTGCGGTGGCCGATCGGATGGCGCCCCAGGGCCTGCAGCACGGTTTCCGGCACCGGCGTGGGTCCGGGGATCATCAAGATGAGCTTGTCCTGCATGGCGGTGGGGCGCTCGGAGCGGCGCGGCGAAGGCACGATCCACCACCATAAAAAACGGTAAGCATCCCCCTGGCCTCGCGGCCCTGCCATGGAGCCCTCCGCCGCCCCTGAAATGGCGACCAGTACGTCCTCCCTGCGGGACACCAGCATCCCGCCGGCTTCGACCTCGGCTCGGGGCTACACCCTGCCGGTGTGGCTGGCGCTGGCGGCCCGCGCCGCCGTGGCGGTGTTGCGGGGCGAGCCCTGGGAGGCCGAAAGGCGGCTCAATCTGCTGGAGCCGCTGGGCTGGACCTCGCTGCCGCTGAGGGCGGCGGCCCCCCTGCCCCAGGGCTGGGCCCTGGGCGAAGCGGTCTGCGAGCCGGGGGAGGGGCTGGATCTGACCCGGGGGCTGGTGGTGTGGGTGCTGGCCCGCTGGGAGCCGCCCCTTGCCGCGTCTGCCGCTGCCGAAGCCGGGGCAGATTCCGGTTGGTTGCAACTGGAGGCCGGCGAGGGGGTGGGAGTGCATACAGCCAGCAACCATGAAGCCAGCGGCCAGGCCTGCCTGTCGGCCTATGCCCGGGATCTGCTGCGGGCCAATCTGCGGCCCCTGGTGCCCCCTGGTCAGCGGTTGCGATTGCATGTGGTGTTGCCGGCCGGCCGGGCCCTGGCGGAGCGCACCAGCAATGCCGCCTTCGGGGTGGTGGAGGGCCTGGCCCTGATCGGCACCCAGGCCGAAACCCAGGCCAGCGCCGATCCCGACCAGCTGCAACGCACTTTGGCGGCGCTGGCGGCGCGGCTGGCCGCAGCGGATTTCGGCGGTGATCTGGTGCTGGTGCTGGGGGAAAACGGCCTCGACCTGGCGCCCCGGCTGGGGCTGCCCCGCCCGTTGCTGCTCAAGACGGGCAACTGGGTGGGACCGGTGCTGGTGGCCGCCGGCCAGGGGGGCGTGCGCCGGCTGCTGCTGTTCGGCTACCAGGGCAAGTTGATCAAGCTGGCGGGCGGCATCTTCCACACCCACCACCACCTGGCCGACGGCCGCGCCGAGGTGCTCACCGCCCTGGCGGCCCTGGAGGGCCTGACCGGGCCGCCCCTGGAGGCCCTTTATGGGGCCGCCACGGTGGAAGCCGCCCTGGCCCGGCTGCAGGCGGCCGATCCTGGGCTGGCGAAACGTCTGCGGGCCCGATTGGCCGCCACCATCGAGCAGCGGTCGGCGGCCTACCTGGCCCGCCACGGGGCCGGCCCCATGGCAATCGGGGCGGTGCTGTTTGATCGCGGCCGCCAGGTGTGCGCACTGGGCCCGGTGGGAGGAGGGCTGCTGGAGGCGCTGAAAGCCTCTGCTTGAGACCCTGGTGGCTTTGGCGGGAGCAGAGATGGGACTGGAATGTGTTGTGGGGCCAGGGGCCGCTGGAGCCCGCACGGTTGGTGTTTCCGGAGTCTCCAGACCCGAAGCCATCGGGACGCTACCGGTAGCGTTGGGTGTGATGCCGATAAGGAGGCGTCTGCAAGGAGGTGCTGGCCAGGAGACGGCGGCCAACCCATGGGAAACCGGGGCCGCCAACCCATGGGAAAGCCGGGGCGAGCAACCCCTCCCGAGCTCACGATGCGATTGGGGTGTCCTGATAGGCAGCAAAGATAGGGAGCAAGGGTCTCCAGACCCGCAACCTCCGGGACGCTACCGATAGCGTTGGCTTTGACGCCAGCAAGAGGGCTGCCAGCTGATCAGCGCAAGGCCCCTTGGTTTCGCCTCTCCCCGGGGCGACACCTAGGCTGACCATCGCCTTGGTTCCCCTCTGCGGTTGGGCTCCAGGGCTTTCGCCCCAGGTTCTTCGCCCCCCATGACTGCCATGCCGCCCACCGCCTCCGCTGGCCTGGCCCCCGAGGCGGTCCTGGAGGGGGCCCTGGCGGAAGCCCTGGGGGAGGGCCGCAGCCCCGCCATCGTTATTTTGGATTTTGGCTCCCAATATTCCGAGCTTATTGCCCGCCGTGTGCGCGAAACCGAGGTGTATTCCCTCATGCTCGGTTACACCACCACGGCCCAGCAGTTAGCCCAGCTGGCCCCCAAGGGCATCATCCTCAGCGGCGGCCCCAGCTCGGTGTACGAAGACGGGGCGCCCCGCTGCGATCCAGCCCTCTGGGAGCTGGGCATCCCGGTGCTGGGGGTTTGCTACGGCATGCAGCTGATGGTGCAGCAGTTGGGGGGCTCGGTCGTGGCCGCCGGCCGGGCCGAATACGGCAAGGCGCCCCTCTATCTGGATGACCCCACCGATCTGCTCACCAATGTGGGTGACGGGTCCACCATGTGGATGAGCCACGGTGATTCGGTGCGCAGCCTGCCCGAAGGTTTCGTGCGCCTCGCCCACACCGACAACACCCCCGAGGCCGCCGTCGCCAACCACGGCCGGCGTTTGTACGGGGTGCAGTTCCACCCGGAAGTGGTGCATTCTGCCGGTGGAATGGCGATGATTCGCAATTTCGTTTATCACATTTGTGGCTGCCAGGCGGATTGGACCACCGCCGCCTTCATTGACGAAGCCATCGCCGATGTACGTGCCCAGGTGGGCGACAAACGGGTGCTGTTGGCCCTCTCCGGTGGCGTCGATTCCTCCACCCTGGCCTTCCTGCTGCACCGCGCCATCGGCGACCAGCTCACCTGCATGTTCATCGACCAGGGCTTCATGCGCAAAGGGGAGCCGGAGTTCTTGATGGAGTTCTTTGATCAGCGCTTCCATATCCATGTCGAATACATCAATGCCCGCGAGCGCTTCATCGGCAAGCTCGCGGGTATCACTGATCCGGAGGAAAAGCGCAAGCTGATCGGCACCGAATTCATCCGCGTCTTCGAACAGGAGAGCAAGCGCCTTGGACCTTTTGATTACCTCGCCCAGGGAACCCTCTATCCCGATGTGATCGAGAGCGCCGGCACCAACATCGACCCTAAGACGGGCGAGCGCGTCGCGGTCAAGATCAAGAGCCACCACAACGTGGGCGGCCTGCCCAAGGATCTGCAGTTCAAATTGGTGGAGCCCCTGCGGCGCCTCTTCAAGGACGAGGTGCGCAAGGTGGGCCGCAGCCTCGGCCTGCCCCAGGAGATCGTCGGTCGCCATCCCTTCCCCGGCCCGGGCCTGGCGATCCGCATCCTCGGTGAGGTCACCAGCGAAAAGCTCAATATCCTGCGGGACGCCGATTTGATCGTGCGTGAGGAAGTCCGGGATGCCGGTCTCTACGACGCGATCTGGCAGGCCTTCGCCGTGTTGTTGCCGGTGCGCAGCGTCGGGGTGATGGGCGACAAGCGCACCTATGCCTTCCCGGTCGTGCTGCGCTGCGTCTCCTCGGAAGACGGCATGACGGCCGATTGGTCGCGCCTGCCCTACGACCTGCTCGAGCTGATCTCCAATCGCATCGTCAACGAGGTCAAGGGCGTCAACCGGGTGGTGCTGGACATCACCAGCAAGCCCCCCGGCACGATCGAGTGGGAGTGAAGCCTGGCCGCCCTGGCTGACTGCCGATACGATCGGCGCCCCTATCCAGCCCCTTGGCCGCCGTGACCCAAGCCGTTGCCGTCGAGCCGGATCCCCAGCTGCAGCGCCGCCTTCAGCAAGACACCATTTTCATTGGCGGCAAGACCGTCTACCTCAACCCCTTCCTTTATTGGCGCCGCTTCGACGCCAATACGGACCGCTGGCTGCGGGAGCCGGGCCAGTTGCCCGAAGAGCAGATCGCGGCCAACCGCCTGCGCTTTTATCCCGAACTCGACTGGGACAGCCTCGAACCAGCGGATCGGGCCATCCATGACGGCGCCGTCGAGATGTTCGTCAAGAGCCTGGAGTTGATCACCACCTTCAACCCCGAGCTCACCCCCGGCCAGCTGCTCGAAGTCGAGCGCAAGATGGCCATTACCAAGAAGAAGGCCTTTGAGCGCTGGGTCGAGCGGGCCCTGCAGCGCCGCCAGAAGCTCAGCCTGCAAGAGCGACGCCGGTTCGACCGCGATCGCTTCCTGCGCGGCTGGGGTGAATGGCTGGCCCTCGACACCACCCGCCAGGCCCTGTTGCCCCTCTCCCTGGCCCTGGTGTTGGCCGGCAGCACCGGCTGGTGGCTGGGCAGCCAGAACTTCTGTCGCAAGATTCTGGTGGCCCCGGCCGTGCAGCGGCCCAGTCCCTGATCCCGATCCCGATCCCGATCCCGATCCCGATCCCGGCCCGCATACAACCGCTGCACGGCCGGCTGGCGCGCCGGCGCCCTTGGCCCCGTTCTTCAGGGCCATGCCGCGCCAGACTGCCTGGATTCCGGAGTTGGACCTTCGCCGATGGCCGCCGATCCCCTTGATGCCCTGCGCCTCACCCTGATGCAGGATGTGTTGCCCGTGGGCTTGGCCGTGGTCGAACGGGTGCGCAAGGGCGGCCCTCGGGAGGTGATGGCCGCCTTTGATGGCTCCAGCCCCGATCCCCTCGGCACCCTGCGAGAAGAAGGCGAACCGGCCGCTACCCAGCTGCGGGCCGGCCTGGACAATTTGCAGCCGGGGCTGGGCAATCCGGTGGTCAAGGTGGAAGTGCGCGATGTGCCCGTTCAAACCTCCCAGCCCGCCTCCCAGTCCGTCGACCAGCCCCAGGAGGATGCAGCCGAACTCCAGGCCGCCCTGGTTCGTATCGGCTCCCGGTTGGCTGAGCTGGAGCGGCGCCTGGCTGCGGCCCCACGGGCCCATGCTGCCGGCCCGATCAGCTACAGCAGCGAGGCCGCCCCAGGTCTTGGCACCGGCTTTGATGACCGCAGTACGGCGGGCCGGCGCTAATGGCGCCCCTGGCCTCGGGTAGCTCCCGTCAGACGGGGGTGGGCCATCAGCCAGGGGTCCTGATGACCTTTGTGCTGTTTTGCTGCCTTGCCATCTTTGGTCGGCTGGCCTGGCTGCAGTTGCTCCATGGCGCCGAATTCAAGGCGATGGCCGATGAAAACCGCATCCGCCTGCTGCCGCGCGATCCGGTGCGGGGGCGCCTGCTGGATCGCCAGGGGCGTGTGCTGGCCACCAATCGCCTCAACTACAACCTCTACCTGCAGCCGCGGTTGCTCAAAAAAGGCGGTTGGCCCGCCCTGCGCGACCAGCTGGCTGAGTTGTTGAAGCTGCCCCCCGCCGATCTCGAGACGCGCCGCCAGCAGGGGGCCCACAGCGAGGGCTTCCGCATCCGCCTGGCCGGTCCCCTGACGCCGGTCCAGGTGCTGCGCTTTCGCGAGCGGGCCGATTCCCTGCCGGGGGCCGAGGTGGCCATTGAGGTGCGCCGCACTTACCCCAATGGATCCCTGGCTTCCCACCTGATGGGATACACCAGCAACATCACCGAAGAGGAATACAAACGGCTCGAACCCCAGGGGTACCGGCTCAGCGACCGCATCGGCCGCACGGGCTTGGAGATGGTCTTCGAAAAACATCTGCGCGGTGAGTGGGGCGGCCAGCAGTTGGAGGTCAATGCCGCCGGCCAGGTGCAGCGCGTCCTGGGGGACAAACCGGCCCGGGCCGGCAAAGACCTGCGGCTGACCATCGATCTCGACCTGCAGCAGGCGGCCGAACGGGCCCTGGACACCGTCAGCAAAGGCGCCATCGTCGCCATGGATCCCCAGACCGGGGCAGTGCTGGCCATGGCCAGCCGTCCCCATTTCGATCCCAACATTTTCTCCGATGGTCCCACCACCGCCCAGTGGAACCAACTGAACCGGCCGGAGGCGCCAATGCTGAACCGCACCCTGCAGGGGTTCCCGCCGGCCAGCACCTTCAAGATCGTCACCACCATCGCCGGCCTGGAGTCGGGCAAGTTCCAGGCCAGCTCCACCCTGCCCACTTCCGCTTCGTTTTGTTATGACGGCCAGTGCTACACCGACCATGCTGCTCATGGCTTGATTGGCTTTCCCTTTGCCTTGGCGGTCAGCAGCAACAGCTTCTACTACCGGCTTGGGCTGGCGCTAGGTCCCACCGAGTTGTTCAAGGCCGCCCGGCGCCTTGGCTATGGCTCCTATACCGGGGTCGAGTTGCACGATGAGGAAAGCTCGGGGCTGCTGGGAGATCCCGCCTGGAAACGCAAGGTGCTCAATGAGCCCTGGTCGTCGGTGGACACCATCACCTCGTCGATTGGCCAGGGGGCCGTCACCGTCACTCCCCTGCAAATGGCCCGTCTCTATGCGGCGGTGGCCAACGGGGGTTGGCTGGTGACTCCCCACCTGGTGGAGCGTCCGGTGCAGCGGGTCTGGCTGGGGCTCAAGCCCGAGACCCTGAAGGTGTTGCGCCAGGGCCTGCGGCAAGTGGTCACCGAGGGCACCGGCAAGGTGCTCAACGATCCCAGCCTGCCCCCCGTGGCCGGCAAAACGGGAACCGCTGAGGATCCCCCCCGCCCGGACCATGCCTGGTTCGGCGGCTATGCCCCCGCCGACCAACCCACCTTGGTGATCGTTGCCTTCGGCGAAAACAGCGGTGGTTACGGCGGCACGATCGCGGCCCCCATGGTGCGGGCCTTGATGACCACCTGGTTCCGGGGGGCCGCCCTCTCGGCAGCCCAGCAGCGCCCCTAAGCCAACGTTCAGGTGGGCAGGGGCACCTTGTTCAGGTGGGCAGGGGCACCTTTGTCTGGTTCAGGACCTTGCGGTAGTAGCCCCGCAGTTGGTCGGTGGCGCCGGCCCAGCCCCAACGCTCCGCCTCCTGACGGGCCGCCTGCCGCAGGGAGGCCCGGGTCTGGGATTCGCCCAGCAGTCGCTGCACGGCGGCGGTGAGGCTGTGGGGCAGGTCGGGATCGTAAAGACAGCCGTTTTCGCCATCGCTGACGATGTCGGGGATGCCGCCCCGGTCGGCCCCCACCACCGGACAGCCGGCAGCCATCGCCTCCAGCAACACCAACCCCAGGGTTTCGGTGGAGGAAGGAAACAGAAAGGCATCACCGCAGGCATAGGCCGAGGCCAGGTCTTGGCCCGCCAGATAGCCCACGAACGTGGTGGGGGTGCCTTCGAACCAACGCTCCAGGTGCTGCCGGTGGGGTCCGTCGCCCACCAGGGCCAGGCGGGTCTGGGGCATGGCCTCCAGCACGGGGCGGATGCGCTCGATCTGCTTCTCGGCCGAGAGGCGGCCGATGTAGAGCAGCAGATGGCCGGTGTCGCCATAGGAACCGTGCAGCCGGGCGCGCATGCTGTCGTTGCGCCATTCAGGGCGAAACAAATCGGTGTCGACGCCGCGCTGCCAGAGGGCCGTGTGCTGGATGCCCTTGGCGGCCAATTCGGCCACCATCGCGGTGGAGGTGCAGAGGTTAAGGCTGGCCTGGTTGTGGGCGGCCTTGAGCAGCTCCCAGAGCAGGGGCTCCAGCATGCCCATGCCGTAATGCTCCAGGTATTTGGGCAGGTGGGTGTGGTAGCTGGCCACCAAGGGCAGGTTGCGACTCTTGGCGAGCCAGATGCCCCCCAGACCCAGCACCGCCGGGTTGACCACATGCACCAGATCCGGGCGGAACTGCTCCAGGGCTTCGGAGACCGCTGGCCGGGGCAGGGCCAATTTCAATTCGGGATAGAGGGGCAGGGGCAGGGCCGGCACCCCCACCACCTTGGCCCCCAGGTAGGAGTCGGGGCCGCCCTCGGGACAGAAGATCAGCACCTCATCGCCCGCAGCGACCAGGTGCTGCAGGGTTTTGGTCAGCCGGGTGACGATGCCGTCCACCTTGGGCAGGAAGGTTTCGGTGAAGAAGGCGATCCGCACTGGCCGCCCTCGCTTAGGGGCGGGCGGCGATGGCCTCGGCCTGCCGCGTCGTCCAGGCGGATAGGCAGGGAATGCGGGAGCGGTCGCAGCGGTCTGCCCAGCGACGAGCCACATCCACGACCTCGGCCAGCAAGCCAACGTCGAGGGTGGTGGGTTGGAGTCCCAATTCCAGGAAGCAACGGTTATCGACGATCAGGTCGTTTTCGATCGCTTCCTTGCGGGGGTTGGCCTGGTAGTTGGTTTGGGCACCGGTGAGGGCGGCGACTTTCTCGGCCAGGTCAGCGACCCGATGGCTTTCGGTCATCTGGTTGAAGATCTTGACCTTTTCGCCGCTGCTGGGGGGATGGTCCAAGGCCAGCTGGACGCAGCGCACCGAGTCGCGGATGTGGATGAAGGCCCGGGTCTGGCCACCGGTGCCGTGGACAGTGAGCGGATAGCCGATGGCTGCCTGCATCAAGAAGCGATTCAGCACGGTGCCGTAGTCGCCGTCGTAGTCAAAACGGTTGGTGAGACGGGGATCCTTTTCCGTCAAGGTTGTGTTGGTCCCCCAGACGATGCCCTGGTGCAGATCGGTGATGCGGATGCTGTCGTTCTTGTTGTAATAAAAAAACAGCAACTGATCGAGCGTCTTGGTCATGTGGTAGACGCTGCCGGGATCCGTGGGATGCAGGATTCTCTCGGTGAAGCGACTGCCGTCGGCTTGGGGCACCTCAACGGTCAGGTAGCCCTCGGGGATGGTGGCCCCCCGATGGGAGCCATAGCCGTAGACCCCCATGGTGCCCAGGTGGACGATATGGATGTCCAGGCCGCTCTCGACAATGGCGGCCAGCAGGTTGTGGGTGCCGTTGACGTTGTTGTCGACGGTGTAGCGCTTGGTGGCGCTCGACTTCATCGAGTAGGGCGCGGCCCGTTGCTCGGCGAAATGGACCACCGCATCGGGCTTCTCGCTGCGCAGGAGGCCGAGCAGCCGGTCGTATTCCTTGGCGATGTCCAGGAGCACGAACTCAATCCGCTTGCCGCCCACCTGTTCCCAGGCCCTGAGGCGGTCGCCGATGGTGGCGATGGGGGTGAGGGACTCGACCCCCAGATCGATGTCGATTTTGCGGCGACTCAGGTTGTCCACGATCATCACGTCGTGGCCAGCATCCGCCAGGTTCACCGCACAGGGCCAACCACAAAAGCCGTCACCGCCGAGAACGAGAACCTTCACCCCAGACTCCTGAACGAGCGGATGCTCAGATGGGCAAACTACTACAAGCCTTCATCCCCAGTTCCATGGCCCTGGTCCTGACTGGTTCAGGCGTGGGTACGACTGATCAGGGCCGCTACGGCCAGCAGGACCGCCACCAAGGCCAAACCGCCGATTAGCAGAACCTTGTTGGCCCCTCCCCGGGCCTTGCCGGCCTCCATCACCACCATGCGTGGTTCGGTGGCGAAGGCATTGAGCCTGCCGCCGTCTTCTTTGGTGACCTGCATGGAAGGGAAGGGCATCAGTGGCCCAACCCTATGGAAAGGCCCCGGCAACCAGGCCGCCGGGGGGCGGAACGTCACAGTTTTGAACCCCGGCGGGCCGCTGGGTCCGGGCTTCAGGCGCCGACCACGCCGCTGGTCGGAGAGCTGGCACTGGCCTGGGGCCGCAGCGGCAGTCGGCCGGCCAGAAAGGCGGTGCGGCCCGCTTCGGTGGCCAGCGCCATCGCCCTGGCCATGGCCGGGGGATCGCCCGCCAGGGCAATGGCGCTGTTGATGAGCAGGGCGTCGGCGCCCATTTCCATCGCCTCGGCCGCCTCGCTCGGTACACCGATGCCGGCGTCCACCACGACGGGGACGCCGGCGTTCTCGATGATCAAGGCGATATTGGCGGCGTTGCGCAGGCCCTGCCCGGAGCCGATCGGCGAGGCCAAGGGCATCACCGTGGCACAGCCCACCGCCTCAAGCCGCCGGGCCAGCAAGGGATCGGCGTTGATGTAGGGCAGCACCACGAAGCCTTCTTTGACCAGTTGCTCGGCCGCTTCCAAGGTGCCGAAGGGGTCGGGCAGCAGGTGCCGGGGGTCGGGGATGACTTCCAGCTTGACGAAGTTGTTGTCCTCCTGGCCGGCAAGGCGGGCCAGCTCCCGACCCAAGCGGGCCACCCGGATCGCCTCCTCGGCGGTGGCGCAGCCGGCGGTGTTGGGCAGCATCCAGATCCGTTTCCAGTCGATGGCCTCCAACAGCCCCTCGTGACCCTGGGCCCTGCTCTGGACGCGCCGCACAGCCACGGTGACGATCGCACAGCCGCTGGCGGCCAGGCTGGCCTGCATGGCCGCCAGGGAGGGGTATTTGCCGGTGCCGGTCATCAGCCGGCTGGCGAAGCGACGCCCGGCAATGACGAGGTCGGTGGGGGCGGTCTGGGTCACAGCCCAAGCAGGCGGTCGTTCCGGCGTAGTCTGCGCTCTGGACCCGCGATCGCTGCTTTGGTGGCGGCCCCCATGCCCCTGCTGTTGCCCTTTTTGGTCGCCGCCACGCCTGTTGCGGTGCCCGCCCGCCCCTTCTCGGCCCCACCTGGTGCCTATACGGCGCCCTTCAGCACCCCTGCGGGAGCGTTCTCAGGCGGCAGCCAGGCGCCCTTGCTCTCCCCCCTCGCCCGGCCGCTGCCAGCGTCCGAACCGGGCCCTGGCTCCCCGAATCCTGGATTCGTGAATCCTGGCTCGTTGAATCCCGGTTCCCTGAATCCCGGGGGCGGCATGAATGCGCTGATTTCGGTCGAACCCTTTGACCCGGAGGGTCGTGCCGCCCTGATTGCCCGGGTGATTCCGCGCCAATGGCGCGGCAGCTTCCAATCTTTCATGGGTGGCGCTGCGCTGCCTGCGGCACTTGATCTAGGGGCGGTGCGGGCCATGGGCCAGATGGTCGACCTGCGCGGCAATCTGCGGATCGGTAATGCCGTGACGCCGGTGCAGGGAACCCTCAATGCCAAGTCCGACCAGCTCGACCTGCTGATACTGGGGGACATGGGCTCGGTGGGCATGGAACCTGGCGGCCAGATCCAGGGCCTGCAGTCCATGTCCCTGAGCAGCTGGCGAGCGCCAAGATTGGTGAGTCCTGGAGGGCGGCTGCTGCTGAACCCCGGGCCCTCCCTGACTGGCCCAGAGCCCATTCGGGGCTTGTGGTGAAGCCGAGACGCTTTTGCTCGATTTGAAATTCTGGTTCAGGCCGACTTGCTATCAATGCCACTGCGGCGGTTCAAGGTTTTGAGACCTTTGCTGGCAGTTTTGTTGTCCGGTTCAAGATTCAGCACCTGTTCGTAGGTGGAGCGGGCCTCGTCGGGCCGTTGCAGTTTACCGAGGGCAAAGGCGAGATTATTGAGAGCTACGGGGTAATCCGCCTTGCAACGGATGGCCGTTTGGTAGTGCTTGATGGCGGCCGGATACTTGTTCTGGGCCGCCAAGGCAAAACCAAGGGCATTTTCAATCACGGCCCTAGCTTCTGGCGGCGCCTTTTCGGAATCGGCCAGCTTGACGGCCTGTTTGAGGGTGTCGGCGGCCTGGCTGTAGAGCCGTTTGCGCAGCTGGACCGAGGCAAGTTCATAAAGCCCCGCCGCATCGGCAGGCTTAGGACCCCCCTCGCCGCCGAGCCTGGCGAGGGACATCTCATCGCGCCGCACTCGCAGAATCTGGCGGCCCACCACGAAGGCAGCACCGGCGAGCAAGGCAATCAGACCTAGCAGGTAGGCCTGGGGGAGCAGGTCGCTCATGGGTTGCCGGCCTTAGGGGAAGTCAGTGGCTGGCCGCGCTCACCACGGTGGAGAAGCTGGTGGGATCGGCCACGGCCAGCTGGGCCAGCATCTTGCGGTTGATGCGCACGTCGGCCCTTTTGAGGCCACCGATCAGGCGGCTGTAACTGAGTCCATTGAGGCGAGCCGCCGCGTTGATGCGGGCGATCCACAGACGGCGGAAATCACGCTTGCGGCGGCGGCGGTCGCGGTAGGAATTGCAGAGCGCCTTCATCACCCGCTGGTTGGCGGTGCGGAACAGGCTGCCGTTGCTGCCCTGGAAGCCACGGGCCAGGCGCAGGATCTTGTTACGGCGTTTGCGGGCGACATTGCCCCTCTTGACGCGGGTCATGGAGGTTGGGGATTAAAGGGGGAGTGGAATTAGGTGGCAGCAAGGCGACTGGCGCCATGACCTCAGGCGTGGGGCAGCATCAGCGCCACATTGCCCGCGTCCCGTTCGTCGACGCTGGCCATGGTGCCGAGGTGGCGTTTGCGCTTGGGGCTCTTGTGGTCGAGCAGGTGGTTGAGGAAGGCGCGCCGGCGCATGAACTTGCCACTGCCGGTGACCTTGAACCGCTTGGCGGCCGCGCGGCGGGTCTTGAGCTTCGGCATGGCGTTCCTGGGCGCGGGCACAAACGAGCAGAGTACGACGTGACTCGACCCATCTCCCATTCCCAGGCCCATGCCCCTTCGTCAGCTGCGCCCGTTCCCGTCCGTGGCCCCAGGGGCTGGCGCCCCGGCGGCCGCCGGCAGGAGGGGGCGCCAGGCCGATCGACGGGCACCGCTGTTGGGGCTGTTGCTGCTGCTGGCCGGGGGCTGCCGGGCTTCAGACCAGCCCCTGGGCCTGGCGGCCCCGCCGCCCCCGTTGCCCGCATTAGCGCCCCCGTTGGCCCCTTCAACGCCCCAGGGCGGCGAGGCGTTGCGGCACTGGCCGGTGCCCGAACCTCCCCCCCTGCGCTCGCAGGATCCGGTGCTGTGGGTGGCCCTGGCGGCCCGTCTCGGCCCCGCTGGGGAAGCCGACCAGGCCCCGCCCTTGCGCTTGACGGCCGCAACGGGCGAGCTCACTTTGGTGGATGGCTCAGGCCGCCGGATTAGCCGGCCTGAGCTGGTGTTGACCTGGCGGTGGCAGCCCCTGGCCCAGCCCCAGCGCCTGCGGCGCCGGGTGCTGGGACCCTTCGCCAGCTACGAAAGTGCCGAGGCGGCGGCTCGCCGTTGGCAAGCGGCCGGTGTGCGGCCCGAGATCGCCCGCGGCCAGGATTGGGAGGTGTGGGGGCCGGCCGAGGCGGCGCCCCCTGCGGGCCAGGCTTCGCGCTTGCTGGAGCAGCGCCCCAGCCGGCGCTTGGGCCTGCAACTGGCCGCCAGCGAGGGCGCCCTGGCGCTGCGCCAGCCCCTGCGCATCGAGGCCCCGGGCGGATTGCGCTGGAAAGGGGGGGTGTATGCGGGTCCCTTCCGCTTGCTGGCGGATGCCCATGGCACCTGGACCCTGGTGGAGGAGGTCCCCCTGGAGCGCTATCTGGAGGGGGTGGTGCCCCATGAAATCGGTGCCGGGTCCCCAGCGGCGGCCCTGGCCGTCCAAGCGGTGTTGGCCCGCACCTGGGCCGTGCGCAACCGGCTCCGCTACCAGGTGGATGGATACCACCTCTGCGCCGACACCCAATGCCAGGTGTATCAGGATCCCCGCCAGGCCAGCGCCGCCGTGCGGCGGGCCATCGCCAGCACCCGCGGCCAGGTGTTGGCTGCCGCCGGTGTGCCCATCCATGCGGTTTATCACGCCAGTAATGGCGGCGTCGCCGCCGGCCTGGAGGAGGCCTGGGAGGTGGAGGCGGTGCCCTACCTGCGGGCCTTTGCCGATGGTCCAGCCCCCTTCGTCGCCCGCACCCCCCTGCCGCTTTCGCCCCCGGTCCTGGGCCAATTGCTGCAAGACGGTGCCCTGGCCTACGGCGCCGACCATCCCCTGTTTCGCTGGCAGCGCCGCTTGAGCGCCGCCCGCATCCGGGCCGCCCTGGGGGCCCGGGCGATGGATGGGGGCGAGGGGCGCAGCCTCAAAGTGCTGGAAAGGGGTCCCAGCGGCCGGGTGCTGGCCCTGGAGATTGCCGGCGCCAACGGCACCACGGTGTTAAGGCGCGATGCCATCCGCCGCACCCTGCGGGAGTTGCCCAGCACCCTGTTCGTCCTGGCGCCGTCAGGGTCGGGGGCCTGGAGGGTGGACGGTGGTGGCTTCGGCCATGGGGCTGGGTTATCCCAGGCTGGCGCCATCGACTTGGGCCGCCAGGGCTGGAGCGTTGAGCGAATCCTTGGCCATTACTATCCCGGCGCAGTGCTGCAGCCCCTGACTGGGTTGGGAAACGCCCTTTAGAGTTTGGGTCTTGATCGAAGTCGGGGGAGGGTGTTGATGGTCGGTGGGAGTCCCAACGATCACCGCCGGGGCAAGGCCGCCGTTTATCTGTTTGTCTGCCTGCTTTTGGGGGCCTTGCCCCATGGACTGCCCCAAGGGCCGGCAATGATGTTGGGGCGTTGGGCCCTGCCGCTGCTGGGAGTGCTGATCGGCACCTATGCGCTGCGAACGGTTGGCTTGGGAGCAAGAGCGGTTCAGGCGGTGGCTGCCCTGGCGCCAGGAGATGGATCCCGGGCCCAGACGGATCAACCAAGCCAACAGCCACCCACAGCCGGGGTCGATGTGGTTGTGGCGGCCCGGGATGAGGAGGCGGTGATCGGCCGCCTGGTCGAGCGCCTTACAGCACTGCGTTGGCCCCACTCCCTGCTGCGGATCTGGATCATTGATGACGGCAGTGAGGACCGCACGGCGGAACGATTGGTAGAGCTGCAACAACGCCATCCCCAGCTGCAGGTGGTGCGGCGCTCCAGGCAGGCCGGTGGCGGGAAATCGGCCGCCCTCAATGAGGTGCTGCAGCGTTTGCAGGGGCGTTGGATGTTGGTCTTGGATGCCGATGCCGATATGGGACCAGACCTGCTGGAGAGGTTGATTCCCTTTGCCGAGGCCGGCGGCTGGGCGGCGGTGCAGTTGCGCAAGGCGGAGGTCAATAGCGATCAAAACTGGCTGACCCGGGGCCAGGCGATGGAAATGGCCTTCGATGCGGTGGTCCAGGAGGGCCGCCTGGCCCAGGGAGGGGTGGTGGAGTTGCGCGGCAACGGCCAGTTGCTGCGCCGCGATGCGGTGCAAACGGCAGGGGGCTTCAACGAGGCGACCATCACCGACGATCTCGATCTCAGCTTCCGCTTGCTGCTGGCGGGCCTGCCGATCGGGGTGCTCTGGAATCCGCCTATCTGCGAGGAGGCCGTCCCCACCCTGCCGGCCCTCTGGCGGCAGCGGCAGCGCTGGGCGGAGGGGGGGCTGCAGCGTTATCTCGACTATGGCCCCCAACTGCTTTCCAATCGCCTCAATGGAACCCAAAAACTTGATCTAACTGTTTATTTCCTATTGCAGTATGTTTTGCCGGTGGTGGCGATCGTCGATGGCGCCGCCGCTGTGCTGACGGCAACTCGCCCGGCCTTTTGGCCCTTTTCACTGGTCGCCGTTGCCCTCACCTTGAGTGGCATGGCCGCCGGTTGCCGCCGCGCCAGCGAAGGTCCTGCCCTACCCGATGCCAGCCCTGGCAATCTGGTCCTGGGCATCGTCCACATGATGCATTGGTTTGTAGTCATCCCGTGGGTCACATTAAAGATGGCCCTGCTGCCCAAAAAGCTTGTTTGGGCGAAGACGACCCATAAAGGATTGGATGTTGAAGAAGGGTTGGCCATGGATTTGAACCTTCTTGGCCAAGCCGATGCTGATGGGGAGATTGAATTGGCTACGGACTAAACGGATTGGAAAATGGTAAACCGGCGCTTGAAGGCGGAAGCCAGGCTTTTGCGTAGAAATGGTTGAAAAGCCATTAGAAATTCAGGCTGCCGCCAAAGAGATTTGGGGACAGTGCGTAGCATCAGTTTAAGGTCTAGGTACTGGGCATAGCCGTCGACTTGCCTTCGATAGGCAGAGGCAGTGGCTGTTGATAATTGTTTTTTTTCAGCCGCCTTTGGATTGGGGTAGCGCCGCAGACTTTCTTGATACAAGACAGCTAATGCTTCTAAATAGTCGTGGCATAACCTTGCTTGGCGCTGTTGATTGGTCGCCCCCCAACGGTCCCAATGACATACGTTAAGAACAGTGTGGTTGAACCAGTTGCGATTGCGGTACGCGACGGGTTCTTTAAGCAGGATGTCACCAAAATAAATCACGGGGAAAAAGGCATTTTCGATCTTGTTGTCCCACAGAGAATGGCATATTCTTTGGGGCTGGAAGAATAACCCCGTTAGAACAAAGCCGTTGTCTGCATACTTCATGGCCGACGTGATCGAAGGTTGCAACATTCGATCATCGGCAAATTCTTGGCAGACAATACAAAGGAGGCTGCCATCTTCCAGATAGGAATAGCGTGGCACAAAAAGTGCTGCGGCGGCAAAGTCCCCGTTGGGCTGTCGCAGAGCGAGCAGTTCAGACGCAATATCGCCGATGACATTGGCGTGCAGTCCGTCGTCGTCGGTGAGAACGCTGCAGAAATCAGCATCGCACGTTGCAATCATGGATTGGATGTTTGCCGACATGCCAAGATTGGTATTGTTTTTATTCCTGGTTACAATGGCCGGTAGATGGTTGGTGCGAGTGTAGAACTCTTCATCACTTAAACCGGGACTAGCGTCATCCTGGAGACGAATGCTAACGGAGACGTTGGCGGGAAGAAGTTCAAGTTGATCTAAAATAGACTGGCTTGCTGCGATGGCGCTATCCAATCGACAATAGGTGGGAATCAGAAACTCAAGACTGAGGTTAGATGGGTTGTCCATGGCCAGTCACGGTAAGATTTTGAGATAACACTTATCAAGTTTAGACCAAGAATTACGGCCTTATCCTTACTTTTCGCTTAATCGACTTGAGTGTATGCAAAATCTCCAGCCTCAATTTTTCAGTATTCGTAAGCGGCTTCTTGTAGACAGTTGTAAATAGCATTCGATCAGCTTGCCAGTTGCGCAGCACCAGGCTTGGATGGATTAAATTGCCTAGATCATTGCTTTTTAACTGGGCAAAGGGATCGGTTTCGTCGAGGCAATGGGTGCCATCAGCTCCGAAGCCGATATTGCTGACTAAGTTCCGATTGGGAATGGCAGAAAGTCCCCCATTGGCAAAGCAAAGATAATTCCATTGATAATCCCAGGCTGCTGGATAGTTATGCTCAGTTAGACGATCCCAGATTCGGGTCCAAAACTCCAGTTCATCCTGATCTTCGAAAGCATTGGCGAGCAGCCCACTAAGGCGAACATCTGGCCAAGCCATCATTTCAGGATCGTAGGCTTGCCAGCAGCGCCTCCAAGTAGCCCAACCCCAGGTCGTGGTGTAGCCACCAAAGAAGTAGCTTCCATCTCCAAACCACTGATCATCAAGAAAGTTGTTGCCACTGATTTGCCAAACACGCGTGTCGTCTCGATAGCGTTCTAAGAGCGCACGGCAATAGGAATAAAAAGAGTTATGGGGAAGGCAATCTTCCTCAAGAATGATGCCTTCGCAAACGTTCTTAAAAAACCAGCCAATGGCATTGCTGGGACCGTACTTACAGCCTTGGTTGCTATTACTATAACGTCGATGCACTTGGCAAGGCCAATCGATCGCCGCATCAACGACATTCCTGGTGATTTGCACTTGCTCTGCATCGCCTTCATGACCCTCTCGCGGGCCGTCACCAGCCAGGTAAAGATGACTGGGTGCGAGGCGCCGCATCGAGTCGATGACCTGGAGGACAGCTTTAGGCCTCCTCCAAAAGATCAGCAGAATGGGTGTTTCAAACCCGGCTGGTTCCCCCCTGCTAGCGATCACGTCCATGCGTTTCGAAAAGGTCTTAAACAGAGCATGAGCTTACTGGCCGTTGCGCTAATGAGCATGGACGACCAAGGAATACAACTTCATGTTAGAATAGTTTGAAGTTTTTTGCAACTATTGGTTTGATCGCATGGGCCAGTCACCCGAAGATTTTGCCGCCATTACATTGACATCCCAGGCAGATCTTCGTTCTTGCGTTGTCGTTGTTCCCCTGCATACTCTCGAGCTTGAAGCCAGTGAAGTCTCAGCTCTGATCCATGCCTTGTATCAACTGTCTGATTATGAGTTTGTGCTCCTGCATAAACACTCCATCGCTGCAGTTGAGCTGTTGGATCGGTTAGGAGAAAGCGCTTGCTCCAGGACTAGGGCGATTCACTGCATCGAAGTTGCGGATGAATGCCTCGCTTCGATTGATTCATACAACAGGATGCTGTTGCAAGCCTGGTTTTACCGGCTTTTCAGGGCCTGGGATTACCTGTTGATTTTTCAGTTAGATGCCTGGATTCTTGGATCCAATCTCCAGGTTTGGCTGCAAAAAGAATTTAGTTATATTGGCGCACCCTGGACCGGGCATCTCGGCCCGGACACTCCTGATTCCGGTGTAGGCAATGGCGGGCTCTCCCTGCGTAAGGTTGGGCACATGTTGGCCATCTTTGAAGATCAGAAACGCCTGCAGTCAGTGCCAGTCTTCAGGTGGGGCTATCTGGCCTGGCGCATGACACTTTTTCGTCGCTACTATTTATTTCCGGTGTGGCAATGGCCGCTTCTTTTTCTCAAACGACTTGTACTTTTTGCAAGGATGTCACATGGTTGGCACAATACCCTGGCTTACTTCATTGAAATAGGCATCCAGGAGGACCATATTCTTGGCATTTATGTCCCCCATGTTTTCCCCTGGTTCCAGCTGCCTCCGATGCCGGAAGCGGCAGCCTTTGCAATTGAGACGAATCCAAGGCTAACCCGAGATTTCTATGCAATTCAACGCCCCTTTGGATGTCATGCCTGGGAGAAATTTGATCGTGACTTTTGGATTAAAACCTACCCAAATGAATTTTCTTCCTATATGGAGCTTAACTCTTGAAACCCTCTCGGTCGCCACAGAATTCCCGTTCGCCCCTGATTTCAGTGGTGATGTCTACGTTGAATTCGGCCGCTGATCTGGATCGTTCCCTCGGCTCTTTGGCGGACCAGACTTTTCGAGACTTTGAGGTCATTCTTGTTGATGGCGGTTCCACCGATGACACCCTCAAACAGGCCAAACTGCTTTTGCAAGACTCTGGCTTGCGCTTTCGTTTGATGCTGGCCCCTGGGACCGGTATTTATGAGGCCATCAATCTCGGGGTCGCCGTGGCAGCTGGCCAGTGGCTCTATGTCATGGGTTCTGATGATCATTTGCTGGCCCCAGATGTGTTGGCCAATCTTTCGGGGCCCCTTGGGCGCCATGGAAAGGATGCTGTTGTAGTCCATGGCAATGTTTGGATTGAGGATCCAGGATATTTTTATGGCCAACCCTGGGACCTTGGTCGTCTGATGGAGAGAAATATCAGCCATCAATCTGCCTTTTATCGCCATGAGGTGATCCGCAGGCATGGTCTTGTCTATGATACAAAGTACAGCCTTTATGCCGATTGGGATTACAATATCCGCATGATGGCTCTGGGTCGGTTTCTTTATATCCCTTTGCCAGTGGCCTCCTATGCCTGTGGCGGAGCCTCTTCGCTTAAAAAGGATCAGCTGTTTTTGGAGGATCGTGAACTCAATGCCATGCGCTATTTCGGTTGGCGCGCTTGCTGGATGATGACTCCCGATCGTTTTACCCTGGCCCTGGCCCGCCGACCCAGCCCGTCTACCCTACTTTTAGGGAGCCTGAATCGGCTTTATTGGAGCTGCAGGAGAGCGCTCAAGCTTGCCTAAAGTTAAATGGCATTCGCTTTGCTGGATTGGATCACATCTTCTTGGGAAAAAACTCAGCCTGGATTAATCGGAGGTCTTTTGCAGCAAGGTTAGCAGCGAAGGGCGACACCATTCTTGCGCGACGCATTTGTACGAGCCTTTGAATCCATATGGTCTTGCCCAGGAGTCATTGCAGAAATAGAGAGGAAACGTGTCTTCTGTAATTATATTGACATGCGTGGGATCCTGAAACGCTTCTTTGCATGGATAGGCCGGTGTTTGCGAGAAAAACAAGTCTCCAGGTTTAAGAACACGATGAATCTCATTCATTAGATTGATAAAGGGCAGCTTGGTTTGTCCATCCATGAGAGCAACCCTGGGAATGTGCTCAATGAAGTCAAATGCCGTAATGTAGTCAAATGTAGATGCCTCAAGAGGAATTGCTGAGGTCGCAGGCAACCACGTTAGCCTTATCTTGTGAATTGATATCGACGCCATAGCTGGTCGCAGCTTGAAATGGATTGCGAGGTATTCCGCCGCAGCCAAGGTCAAGTGATTGGCTTAATGGCATGGCAATGAAAGCTCTAGCATGCTCGCCGAGAAATTCCGAAGTGGTTGGGAAGCGTTCTGATGGTTGAGTCGCTTCATTCCCCCTAGCCTGCCAGCCTCGTACGCCTGCGCTGCGCAAGAGTTGAGTTACAAGCTTCTTGACATGCATTGCTTGAGAGAGTGGCGGGCACTGGAAGGTATTGTAGTCCAAGTCATTCAATTTGAGCGGCTTGTCAACCCAAAAGATTTAGTGGAATGTTGATACTCGACGACAGAAACAAGCTGCGCGGCAACCGATTTGGCTTTTTCAGTCATCCACAGTTATGGCGTGTATCGCAAGCTCCGCCAGGGGCAAGGTGGTTTCGGTCTGCAGCGTTATCACCGCAACCGTGGGCGGGGTAGGGGAGGCCAGCTACCCGGCTACGGCAGGACTGGCCGGGGGCATGGTCGCTGGCTTCCAGCGGCACCTGTCGGGCGGAGCCGAGGGCCCGCGGCATCGCCCACCGATCTGCGCAACACCCTGATCGCCGGCATCGCCCTGGCCCGCGAAGCGCAGCTGGCGACCCGCAACCTGTGCAACTTCGATGACACCATTCTCAGCCTGATCAATCCCTTCGCTGGCTGAACGCGGTGACTTTCAGGAAAGGTGTCACTCCTTGGCTGCCTTTCAGGCGGCCTGGATAAATGGTAGCGCCTGGTCGGATTGGTCGCCTTCTGGTGGCTTGTTGATCCACACCACTACTGGCTGGCGCCAGCAGCGAGTGGATT
>JAPLIC010000002.1 GCA_026389315.1 Cyanobacteriota bacterium | reverse complement strand
GTCCGCTTCTGAAATCCCGGCAGGAGTGGTGCTCATCACAGGCGGTCTCTGCCTGAGATGCAACCAGGAATCAATCTTCCGTCAAGAGTTCAACAGGGCTGAAGTTCGCAGTGAGCAGTCCCGCCCCCTGAACAGGTACATTTCTCAACTGATACGGAACTGGATCCAAGCGATGTCCTGCTTGGCTCGAAACCCTTCTTTGGTAGCCCTGCATACTCGGGCAACCCCCTTCCAGGGATCGGCGATCCGACCAATTTTTATTTCAACTACACTTTTGCTTTCGATCACCTTCGGATCCCCACAGATCTACTGTCTAATTCCGGATACCTCTTATTGAAGCTTGATTCAAATAACTCTATCACCGAATCGAACGAATACGACAACGTGCTGGCATCCACCGCCATCTCCATTGGTCCCGCCGACATCAATCTCACACCAACCAACCTGGAAGTCACCACCCAAAACTTGACTTGGGGGAGGGACTACAACTTTCATTACACTCTAGTTAACATTGGTCTTGATGACACCACAACCCAGTGGGTTGATTCATTATACTTCTCCACGGATGCAACATTCGACGAGAGCGACCGTTCTCTGACTTTCTGGACACTAGGCCGTCCAGAGGGCCAGCCCGTGCTGGCATCAGGGATGTCCAACACCTTTTACCTGGGGAGCAGTCTTCCGGAAAATCAACCAACGCAGCATGGCTATTTCTTCCTGAAAACGAATCCCGATACCGATCAGATTGAAACCAACTATACAGATAATATCTCGGCGCCTATCCCGGTCTACATCGAAGCTGACGACCTGCCAGATCTGTCGGTAAGTTTCGATGTTGAAACGCCAGCGGAGACCCTGCTGAGCAGCCAGCCCCTGCAACTAAGCTGGACCGTCACGAACGCCGCTGGCACGGCGGCGGCTCCCTTCTGGTACGACCAACTGTGGTTCTCGCCAGATCCGACCTTCGATGATGCCGATCTCAACGACATCGATAATGATATCCCTGGCCCGTCCTTCAAAATCGATGCCTCAACTATAAGCTATTGGCCCCTTTTTAATGGCTAGGCATACACCTATAATGCCGATAACCTCGCCGTACCCAACGACATCAGTGGGTCTGGATATTTTTATGTCAAAACTGATGCTACAGGGTTGCTCCCTGAACAAGCAGAATCAAACAACAATACAACTGGCTTACCAGTAACCATCAATCAGCCGGATGTGAATCTGGTTGCCGATCCATTTTCCTTCTCAGTCTTTAATCAGGGGCAAGCTGATGGCATTGGCTTCACTGCAGCTGCGGATCTCAACATCATCCAGCAGTTTTATACAGGCAGTGCCATTAACTTCTCTTGGGCAGTTTTCAATTCAGGCAGCGTTGCCACAACGGCACCAACCTGGAGTGACCGCGTACTGTTCTCCCGTGACCAAAGCATAAGCGCAGATGACGTTGTTATTGCCGAGCGCAGCTCTGGTTTCTCCTTTGAATATCCTTTGCAGGGAAACTTTCCCGAGAATCCAGGCTCATATTACAGTGTGGAAGGTGATCCCAACCTGCTATACACAATCCCAAGTGATCTTGTCGGTTCTGGATATCTGCTGCTGCAAGTAGATGCATTTGATAATCAGTACGAGACTGTAGAAACCGATAACCACATCCCCCTACTTGTCGAATTCCTGGCGCCTCCATCGGTCAACCTTACGGCGACTGGGGTGGAAATTCGACTGCTCTCAAACCCTGAAGAGATCTATAGCGGCCCCCTAACATGGGGACAAAGGATCAGCCTGGGCTGGAATGTGGCCGTCTCAGGTGATTCGCCCACATGGAACTACTACAACGACACGATAGTTTATTCCTCGGATTCTATCTTTGGCAACTCGGATGACATCACCATAGTCGACAATGTTGAATACAGCTATCACGAGGCCAGTTCTTCCTATGGCGTAACAACTGAAATCACACTCCCAAATATCGGACAGGCATCAGGCTTGGGCTATCTTCTCTTCAAAACTGATTCCTACAATAATCAACCGGAATCAAACGAAGAAGATAACTTGTTTTCGCTGCCGGTTGCCATCAATGCTGTTGATCTCCGCGCTGATAGCGTCACTGCAGTCGACAGCCAAAACAATACACTTGATTCTATCGAGTTTGGCCAGCCCTTTACCGTAAGTTGGACAAGCACAAATGCAGACCTTGGAGCAGTCAACGGCACATGGAATGACAGAATCTATCTTTCGAGAGACAACGTCCTTAGTGCTGATGACATTACCATAGCAACAAGATCAGAATCAAGAAGCCTCAGTGCAGGTGGTAGTTATACAGATAGTGCAACTGCCAGCATCGATTTCAACGCACCACTACCAACGGACACATCCGGTTATGTGAGCGAGTCTGAGCCCAATGATTCGATCGCACAAGCATTGAATCTACAACAGAACTTTCTGCCAACTGGGGTAACTAATTCCTATTTAGTGAAAGCTAAGGGCAGCATTTCAACAAGCTATGAAGGCGATTACTACCGAATCTATGCTGGTCCAAGTGATCAACTTCGCCTGTATATGTATGGATTTGATACCTATCTCTATTTCTACGATCGCAATGGAACGTTGTTACGACAAGATGACGACAGCGGCGGCGGTCTTAATTCCCTGATTAACTATACGTTTCCAGCGACTGCCTACGCGGGTGAATACTACATCAGGTCAGCAGGCTATTCTAGTAGGACTGGAAATTATGGGCTCGATGTAACCTTAACCACATCCCAGCCGATCCTGACAGGAAATCTTACGCCTGGCGACTATTACCTATTATTGAAAACAGATATCGACAACAACATTGCTGAATCCAATGAAAGCAACAATGCTGTTGCCACCATTTCACCCCTTGCCTTGACGGCCCTCTCGAGGGCAGACCTTACAATCTCAGGTTTGGTTCCGGCTCAAGAGATCAAGATCAACAGCTCATTTTCCGTCTCTTGGACAGTCACCAACATTTCCTCCACTGACACAGCACGCTCAGGCTGGTTTGATTCTGTCTACCTTTCTAGCGACAATATCCTTGATGCTGGAGATCTCACCCTGGCTTCGGTCGCACGGACATCGGGCGCACCCGACATTGAACCCGGAGGGAGTTATAGTGTAACCACAAATCTTACGTTGCCAACTGGGCAGTCTGGCAATCGATATTTGATCTTTGCTGCTGATAGCACAAACAATCGGCTGGAAAGCAATGAGAGCAACAACCAATCCGTAATTGCCATTGATATTGTTGCCCCCGATTTGGTTGTCTCGTCGGCTACGGCGCCAGCCACAGCTTCTTGGTCTGAAAGTATTGCCTTGTCTTGGTCCGTGGCGAACCAGGGCAATGGTATGGCTTCAGCAGCGGATTGGTATGACAGGATTGTCCTTTCGGGAGATCAGATCTTCGGAAATAACGATGATACTTATCTTACAGAGGTATGGCAGGGTTCATTGACACCGCTTTCAGCTGGTGCATCCTATAACCGAACCCTAAACGTAACCTTGCCAAGCGCCTCTATTGGCAATCAATATCTACTCATCAAGACTGACAACTATAATTATGAAGCCGAATTAAATGACAACAACAATGTCTTCACCCTGCCAATCAACATTCTTGCCCCAGATCTGTATATATCGTCTGCTTCAGCTCCATCTTCAGCGGCATTAAATGAAAGCATCTCCCTGAGTTGGACCGTAACCAATCAGGGTATCGGTACGGCAGCTGCAGATTGGTATGACAGGGTTGTGATTTCAACCGATCAGATCTTTGGCAATTCTGATGATACTTATTTAACAGAGGTTTGGCAAGGTTCATACACTCCACTGGCCTCTGGGAGTGCCTATACCCGAACTCTTAATGCCACCTTACCGATTACGGCCACTGGCGAACGCTTCCTCCTCTTCAAGGCTGATAACTACAACTATCAAGGGGAGACAGATGAAAATAATAATATCTTCTCCCATGCCATCAATATTGTTGCTCCCGACCTGACTGTATCCTCGGCATCTGCTCCATCTTCAGCGGCATTGAATGAAAGCATCTCCCTGAGTTGGACCGTAACCAATCAGGGTATCGGTACGGCAGCTGCAGATTGGTATGACAGGGTTGTGATTTCAACCGATCAGATCTTTGGCAATAGTGATGATACTTACCTGACTGAAGTATGGCAAGGTTCATACACTCCTCTTGCGGCTGGAGCATCCTACAGCCGTACAATCAATGTAACCTTGCCAAGTACCACCACTGGCGATCGCTATTTACTCTTCAAAGCTGACAACTATAACTATCAAGGAGAAGCAGACGAAAATAATAACGTCTATTTCGTCCCCATTAATATTTCCGCGTCTGATCTCCAAATTACTGCTACTAATGCGCCACCAACTGCCATTTTAGGGGAAACAATCGAAATAGCTTGGACTGTCACTAATAACGGTTCGGGAGCAGCCAGTCAGGATTGGTATGATCGAGTTTATCTCTCAAGCAATCAAATTTTAGATGGCGGTGATGTTCAAGTTACCTCGGAATTGATAGGGTCGCAAACACCTTTAGCTGCAGGTGCAAGTTATACTATTAGCAAGAATGTCACTCTACCCAGCTTTACTACAGGCAATCAATTTTTAATTTTTGCTGCAGATCGAGACAACTATCAAGGAGAAATCAGCGATAATAATAATCTCGCTGCGGTTGCTATCAGTTTAACGGCTCCCGATTTAATCGTCTCTAATGCTTCCGTTCCCGCAAGCGGAACAGTCGGCAAGAGTATTGAAGTTTCTTGGACAGTACAAAACCAAGGGACAAGCGTGGCTCCCGCGGATTGGTATGATCGAATTTACCTCTCAAACGATGCTGTTTTTGATGCTAATGCTAACACATACATCACCCAAGAATTAATCTCCACCCAAACACCATTAGCCGCTGGTGAAAGCTATAGCACTACTCGCAATATCAACCTCCCCAACTTTGCGACAGGAAACCGTTATCTAATCTTTGTCGCTGATGGTTCGGGAAGTCAAGGAGAAACCAATGAATCTAACAACACTCGCGCTGCTGTCATCAATCTCAATGCACCTGACTTAATAGTAAGTGATATTACAGCCCCAGTTGAATCCCTATCTGGACAACCAATTGACATCAATTGGACTGTCAAAAACCAAGCCACGGCAACCGCAGAAGGAACTTGGTATGATTATGTGTATCTGCTTAATACGGCGACCAATTCCACTCAGTATGTCGGAGTTTTTGAATATTCAGGTAGTTTGGCTGCTGGAGCCTCGTTAAATCGGACTCAATCCTACAGCGTTCCCCTCGGTTTAACCGGTAACTATCGAGTGGTTGTAACGACCGATTATTACGGCCAAATTGCTGAAGGAACGCAGAACGAATCGAATAATACTACTACAGATGATCGCTCGATCTCCCTACAACTTGCTCCAGTTCCCAACCTACAAGTTACCGGGATAACTGCACCATCGACCGCTTTTTCCAGTCAAGAAACCGTCGTACAATGGACAGTACAAAATGTCGGTACTGGTGCCACTAATGCGCCTGTTTGGTATGACCACGTTTATTTGTCCCTCGATACTACTTATGACAATACTGATACCTATTTGGGACAGGTCGTTAATCCTAGCTATCTCAATCCTGATGATAGTTATAGCAACAGCTTAACCGTAACCCTTCCTCGCGGTATTGATGGCAATTACTATTTCCTCGTACAAGCTGATGCTTATAACTACGTTGCCGAAGTTGGCAATGAAGGTGATAATTGGGGGTCTGGTGGGCCGACGGATGTTAATTTAACTCCACCCCCAGACTTGCAAGCAACAGCGGTTAATGCTCCTAATGGAGCCTTCTCAGGACAACCCATGAACCTGAGTTGGACTGTCACCAATGCTGGCACAGGACGCACTTTAGAAACAGCTTGGTATGATCGTGTGTTGATGTCGGCGGATGCCACTTTAGATGCGAACGATCGCATTTTAGGCGATTTCTACCATGGTGGCGCGTTAAATGCAGCTGCGAATTATACCAGTTCAGCAACAGTTAATTTGCCCATTGGTGTGGCGGGGAATTTCTTCTTCTTTGTCCAAAGCGACATCTACAATCAGGTTTATGAGCACGTTTTCGAAAATAACAATGGTGGCTACGACACCACAGCAACGAACATTACCCTAACGCCACCACCGGATTTAGAGTTTGAATCCTTAACGATTCCGAACAACGCTCGCTCTGGTAACAACTTAAGCATCAGTTATCGAGTCACTAACTTTGGAGCTACAGAAACCCCGAATTATTATTGGACCGATACTTTCTATCTTTCCAGCGATAATCAACTAAATACGACAACGGACATTAATTTGGGTAGTGCCGGCCAGTATGGCATACTTTATCCAGGTGATGGTTATGATCGCACGGCTAACTTTGCTTTACCCAATACCTTAACTGGGACCTACTATGTTTTCAGTGTTACAGATAGTGGCGATCAAGTATTTGAGTTAGACAATGTTAATAACATCACTCAAAGTATCAATCAAGTTCAAATTGTCTCCCAACCGGCGGATTTAGTCGTTACTGACGCTGTTATACCGACTACCGGGGAAGCTGGTAAGGCGATTTCCGTGCAATGGACAGTAAAAAACCAAGGAACTGGGGATACCATTGTTAACAGTTGGAGCGATCGCCTTGTAGTTTCTAACGATGAGGTTTTAGGAGATGCAGATGATCTAACCCTCGCCAGCTTCACCCGTACTGGCCTTTTAGCTCCTAACGGTACCTACAATCGGACCGAAAGTGTTATTATACCCTTTACCCTAGATGGCAATTATCAGCTATTTGTCGTCACTGATTCCGCTAACAGCGTTTATGAGGGTGGTAATGAGGGAAATAATGGCTCTAGCGCTTTACCTATTGTCATCACTCGTGATACCCCTGATCTCCAAGTTACTAGCATTACCCTCCCCAATACCGTAACTCCGGGACAGCCGCTGATCCTCAATTGGACGGTGGCGAATTTGGGGGTAGGGCGTACGAATAGTAATTATTGGTATGATCGGGTTTATTTATCTTTAGATCAAAATGTCAGCAATGATGACATTAATTTAGGGTCGGTTTATCGTGCGGGAGCGTTAGATCAATCAGCAAGTTACAGCACCACAGGCACTTTCTCGCTTCCTGTTAACTTGAATGGTAGTTACTATGTTCTGGTGCAAACTGACCGTGATAACAACGTTATAGAAGGTACATTCGAGAATAACAACGTTCTTGCCAGCGATAGTAGCAGTGGCGGCGGCTCGGGTATCGGAAGCCTACCGATGACTCCCGCTCCTTCTGCTGATCTGGCTGTCACTGCCGTGGATGCGCCGGAACAGGGAATTGCCGGACAATCTCTGAGTTTAACTTGGACGGTTGTTAATAATGATGCCAATTCGGGTCAAAATTGGTATGATGCTGTTTATCTATCCCGCGATCAAGTCTTTGATCGCAACAGCGATATTTATTTAGGCTATCGCAACCATACGGGAGGATTAACTGCAGGAGATAGTTATACTGCTACTCAATCTTTTAACATCCCGCGAGGCTTAGGGGGACGTTTTTACGCTTTCGTGGTGACGGACGGAGCCAATACTGTTTATGAACGGTTAGGAGTGATCAATAATGTTAATTATGACGGATTCTCGACGGAAATAATCTTGCCGCCTCCGGTGGATTTAGTAGTAGGCACAATTACTATTCCTGTCAATGGAACTCCAGGCCAGAATGCCACAATTAGTTATACCGTTAGCAATCAAAGCACGAATGAGGCGATCGGCACTTGGGAAGACACAATCTATCTCTCTAGTGACAATCAATGGGATGTCAATGATGCTTTCTTTGAACGTGTTTCCCAAACTGGACCAGTTGCTGGAGGGGGGAGCTATAGCAAGACAGTGGCCGCTACTTTACCAGGAGTAGCAACGGGAGATTACTATGTTATTGTCCGCAGCGACATTCGCAACTACATACCAGAATCTAATGAAGCGAATAATCTTAAGGCTTCTTTAGATGACTTTGCTGTTGATGTTGAGTCTTTAGAATTAGGGACGCCTGATACAGGGACTTTAGGACAAGGACAGTCAGTTTATTATCGGGTTGATGTACCAGCAGGAGAGACGCTGTTATTGAACTTTGACAGTCAATCTACTGCGGCGGCGAATGAGCTTTATATCCGTTATGGAGATATACCTAGTCGCGGTCAGTTTGATATCGGCTATTCTCAACCTTTTTCGCCTGATCAAGAAATATTTATACCTAGTACTCGTGGCGGAACTTATTATATTTTAGCTTATGGGGATAATGTAGCAGGTGGAACTGCCATTTACAGCATAGAAGCAGAGTTACTTGAATTCTCATTGCGAGATATAGGAGCAACCAGGGGAAGTAATAAAGGTCAAGCAACCCTAACTCTTCAAGGTGCAAAACTGACTCCGACAACAACAGCCAAGTTAATCTCTACTGATGGAGCTGAGCGCATTGCTAGTCAAACTATTTGGACGGACAGTACTGAGACATGGGCAACCTTTGACCTACAAGGTCTGGAAACTGGGGTGTATGATGTCCACATTCAAGATGATGGAAAAACATTTAGTCTTGAGGATGCCTTCACCGTTACCTCCGGTGCTACAGGCCAACTAGAAACTCGGTTGATTACTCCAACAGCTCTACGTCCTGGACAAAGTGGAATAGTTACAGTTGAGTACGCCAACGCTGGAGAAACAGATATTATAGCCCCATTGATGACTCTTACTGCTGATAATGCTGCTTTGCATTTTTCTGAGCAAGCAGGTGTTGGCAATTCTAGTATTCAATTTCTGGCAATCAACCAAGAAGGACATGCTGGAATTTTATCTCCTGGCGCAAGAGGGAGCTTCTCATTCACTATTAATCCAACAGTCACAAATGGAACAATCACTTTCTCCCTCTCAGAAGCTATAGAAAGCGAGACGATTGACTGGTCTATTGTCAAAACTGATATTCAACCTCCAGAAGTTTCTGATGAAGCATGGAATTTCATTTGGACTAATTTTATTGCAGCAGTCGGCGATACGGCTGGAAGCTATCAAAAAGAACTTGCGAATAATGCAACCTACCTGAGCCAGTTAGGTGAGTCAACTGGTGATATTTCAAGATTAATGGCGTTTGAACTAAGACAAGCAAGTAATCAGTTATTGGGTCCAACGTTGGTCAGCACTATTGATGCTATCGCTCCTACGCCAGGACTACAATTAGAATTCAGTCGAACATATAGCTCTTCTATTGATGGGCGTTTTTCCCTAAGTAGCTTTGGTCGTGGCTGGACACACCAATGGAATATTAAGGCTATAACGGATGGTACTGATAATGTAACCATTCATGACTATGACCGTACCCGCTTGTTTAGCAAGCAAGCAGATGGTAGCTATCGGAATCGAGCAGGAGATGGTGCCACCTTAATTCAGACAAGTGGCACTTATCGTTTACAAGAACAAAATGGTACTGTCGTGACCTTCAGTGCCAATGGCAATTTAAATTATGTTCAAGATATCAACGGCAACCAAATCAGCGCAGGTTATACTGGCGGTCAATTAACCAGTCTAGCTCATTCCAACGGAGATATCTTCACCCTCAGCTACAATAACTATGGTCACATCTCTCAGTTGACAGACCAAGCCGGACGGACGACTACATATAGCTATGATGCTTCTGGTGAAGCTCTAATCAGTGTCACTAATGCCGAAGGTACAGTTAGTTACACCTATGAAACCAGCGATGGCACGGCTAGCGAACACGCACTGCGCTCAATTACCAATCCAGGCGGACTTCAGACCTTTTTTGATTACGATAACCAAGGAAGGCTGATTCACCAAAGTCGGGATGGCGGTGCAAAACTGCTCACCTATGCCTATGATTCAGCAGGAGTAATTATCATTACCGATAATGCTGGGTTCAGCAGCCAACTGCTAGTCAACGATCAAGGTGCTACAGGGCAGATTCAAGATCCACTAAGACAAGTTACCCAATTCCAATATGATGTCAACGGTAATCTTGCTAAGCTAGTTGCTCCAGATAACACAGTTCAGACCTTCACCTATAATGACCGCGATAATTTGCTTTCGACTTTAGATGCCTCAGGAAATCAAATCAAGTTTACCTACGATCTTGCTTGGGATAAGCCTCTGAGCTTTAAAGACCAACGAGGCAATACCATTCTCTTCGCTTATGACAACCATGGCAATCTGCAAAGCATTGCTTATGCCGACGGAAGTACTGAGACTTACAGTTATGATTCTCTGGGTAATCTAAGTGTTGCCGTTAACCGTCGTAATCATGCAATTGAATATACTTACGATAATCGAGGTCTGCTGACTCGTAAGGACTATGAGGACGGAACTTCAGCTACTTTTACTTATGATAGTCTAGGCAATCTATTGTCAGCTACAGACGATGACAGCACTGTGGCTTACAGTTATGACAATGCTGACAGGTTAACTAAAGTGACATATAACTCTAGTCGCTTCCTAGAGTTTACCTATGATGAAAGTGATCGCCGGACGAGGATGGTAGATCAAGATGGCTTTGCCATAAACTACGTTTATGACAGTCTTGGACAATTGCAAGACATTAAAGATAGTGCAGGTAATAGGCTTATTGGCTACACTTACGATTCAGTAGGTCGTTTAGTAGGTGAGAATAACGGCAATGGTTCTTACTCTACCTACAATTACGATAGCGTCGGCCAAATCTTAAGTTTGGTCAATTATCAGACTGATGGTTCTGTTAACTCCCGATTTGACTATACCTATGATGCAGTTGGTCGTCGCACTAGCATGATAACGCTTGAGGGGACAACAAACTATGGGTACGATGCTATCGGTCAGCTTACAACCGTTGCTTTACCTAGTGGCCAGATAATCGAATACCGATATGATGCAGCTGGTAATCGGATTAGGGTGACAGATAATGGTGCTGAGACTGCCTATAATACCAACAATCTCAACCAATATACTAGCGTTGGTTCAGCTACCTATACCTACGACACCGATGGCAACTTAATTGCCAAGATTGAAGGAGGGAACCTTTGGACTTACACCTATGACAGTGAAAATCGTCTGAGCGGTGCAGCGACACCAGAAGGCACTTGGACATACGAGTATAATGCCTTGGGGAATCGCATTGCCAGCGTTCACAACGGCCAAAGAACGGAATATGTACTCGATCCCACTGGTTTGGTTAACGTTTACGGCGAGTATAACGGGACAGGAAACCTTATTGCTCGTTACATTTCAGGTTTGGGGCTGGTTAGCCGAATTGACGCAACTAATTCCACTAGTTACTACGATGCAGATGCCCTTGGCTCAATTGTTGGATTAACAGGCGCACATGGCAATTATCTCAACTATTACAGTTATTTACCTTTTGGAGAAGACTTAACGAAGGTTGAGGCTATTTCTAATCCCTTTGAGTATGTTGGGCAGTGGGGTGTGATAGATGAAGGACATGGCTTAGACTTCATGCTAAATAGATACTACGATTCTGATACAGGTCGTTTTGTGTCTGAAGATCCCGTTGGGCTGTTAGGTGGTGATACCAACATCAGGCGGTATGTGCAGAATAATCCCGTAAATGAAGTTGACCCCCTAGGTTTAGGTTATTGGGCTAAGAGACCGTTGCAAGGATTGCCTTGGTTAGGACCAGCGAGTAGTAATCCTTTGTACGATTACTTTAATTCTGAAATTAGCCACGAGCATTACATCTTTGACGACGGAACTAATATAGGTTTTGGTCCTGATGGTCGATTTTCGGAAACAGATCCCAACACGCTTTCCAAATACAGAAGAGACAGTGGGGACTACGATGATTCCATCATGCGGGAAGCGATGAAAAATGTCAATAATAAACCTTACTGGGTTATTCCTTTTGGTCCTAATACGGATAATTGCCAAGAATGGGCTGAAAGGGTAAGAGAAGAATACGAGCGGATTAAGAAAGAAAGAGAGCGGGAGAAGGAGGAAACTAACATCATTCGCCCCAGTGACCCCAATGACATTGTTGGTCCCGCCGGATTTGGCGATGAAAACTGGACCGCCCCTCAAACCCTCCCATATACCATTCGCTTTGAAAACCAAGCCAGTGCCACAGCACCTGCTCAAACTGTCTACATTACCCATCCCCTAGATTCTGACCTTGATCTCCGCACCTTCCGCTTAGGTAGTTTCGGTTGGGGTAGTTTGACTGTTAATGTTCCCGATAACCGTTCATTCTACAATCAACGCGTAGATATCACTGAAGAGCATGGCTTCTTGGTTGATGTTTTTGCTGGTATTGACATCCAAAAAGGCGAAGCTTTCTGGATTCTAACCACTATCGATCCGGTAACCGGTGAAACTCCTGAAAACCCCCTGATCGGCTTCTTGCCTCCCAATAACGAAGATGGCGTAGGCGATGGCTTTGTTGCCTACAGCATTCGTCCTGGTCGCACGGCTGAAACAGGAGATGTCATCGATGCTGTGGCGACTATCATCTTCGATACGGAAGAACCTATCAGCACTCCACCTATTTTCAACACCCTTGATGTTGATAAACCTAGCAGTGAAGTTAATGACTTGCCGGCAACTACCGCAAACCCTGAATTCCTCGTTAGTTGGGCGGGGGCTGATGTAGGAGCGGCACTAGCTTCCTATACGGTCTATGTCTCAGACAATGGTGGACCATACCTTCCATGGCTGCAAGATACTACGCTCACAGAATCGAACTACGCTGGCTCTCCTGGTCATCTCTACAGCTTTATTGCTGTCGCTAAAGACAATGCTGGCAATATTCAAGTCTTGCCTCAGGAGGCTCAGGCCACAACATTCATTCAGGGCGAAGTCAATCAGCCCCCCTCCGCTGTGGAGCTCAGCAACGTCACCGCAGCTTTGGCTGAGAACAGCTCCACCACCAGCCGGATCAAGCTGGCCGACATCGCGATCAGCGATGACGCCCTCGGCACGAACAGCATCGCTCTCAGCGGCGCGGATGAGGCTGCCTTTGAGGTGGAGGGCATGGTTCTCTATCTCAAGGCGGGCACGAGCCTCGATTACGAAACCAAGGCTGCCTATGTCGTCACGGTTTCGGTAAGCGATGCGACGCTGAGTGGTTCCAGCCCGGTGAGCACCGGGTACAGCCTCGCGATCAGCGACGTGAACGAGGCGCCGACGGCGGTCGCGCTCACCAACGTCACCACATCACTGTCGGAGAACACCAACACCGCCAGCCGGATCAAGGTGGCCGACATCGCGATCAGCGATGACGCCCTCGGCACGAACAGCATCGCTCTCAGCGGCGCGGATGCGGCTGCCTTTGAGGTGGACGGCACGGTTCTCTATCTCAAGGCGGGCACCAGCCTCGATTTCGAAACCAAGGCTGCCTATGCCGTCACGGTTGCGGTGAGCGACGCGGCCCTGAGTGGCTCCAGCCCGATGAGCACCGGGTACAGCCTCTCGATCAGCGACGTGAACGAGGCACCGACCGCCGTCGATCTCACCAACGTGATCCCCTCCCTGGCGGAGAACAGCTCCACCGCCAGCCGGATCAAGGTGGCCGACATCGCGATCAGCGATGACGCCCTCGGCACGAACAGCATCGCTCTCAGCGGCGCGGATGCGG
>JAPLIC010000070.1 GCA_026389315.1 Cyanobacteriota bacterium | reverse complement strand
TGATCGTCGAACAGCGCTGTTGGATGCGTTTTAGACAGCTCTTTTGAGTCAATCCTTGATCGAATGTCCAAGTGCAGGCGATCCAGCATATTGCCCTCGATACGTCCTAAGCCCAGTAAAACTTAATTCAGCAAGCCCTATTTATACAGAAACCAGACGATATCGTCGTTTACCCAGGGCAAAATTCGTGGACTAAACTATCGAATTGGCAGTGACGGTAGCTTAATTGCGATACTGGTAGCTCATCTGCCGCCGACCATGAACCAGGCCATAGTCTTGGCTGCTATAGGGCGACCAGCAGATGCGAACAAGCCAATCAAGCCAATCAAGCCAATCAAGCCTACCCTAGAGCAGCCTCACAAAGCTCTTTTAACCCCGACTTACGCATAAAATGGAACGAAGCGGGTACCTTAACGAACTTGAATGCCATTGGGTCTCGGAATTAGGCTATCGTAGATCTTGTTAACTGCAAGTCCATCAGGAAGCATGCAGATCAAGTTGGAGCATCAGCAAAGGTCTCAGCACTTTTTACCCCCTTGACAGGTAAACAGATTTACATTAGGATTTATTTATGATGGGCAAACTAAAAAGCCTGTCCAGTTTTGGCAACATCCATGGACACGGCCCGCCTTAAGTCATCAACGTGGGAAGGGACAAAAGTATTGATTACCGGAGGCGCTGGCTTCATCGGTTCAACCCTGGCGATTCGCGCATCAGAACGAGGAGCTGATGTAACAGTCATCGACAGCCTCATCCCTGAATACGGTGGTTGCTTATACAATTTAGATCCTGTCAAAAGCAAAATTAGAATAAATCTTTCCGATATCCGAGACAGTTACTCTCTGAGACCATTGATTGAAAATGTCGATATATTATTTAACCTTGCCGGCCAAACAAGCCACATGGACTCCATGAAGGATCCGCATACAGATTTGACAATCAACTGCATGGCCCAACTCAATTTACTTGAAATCTGTCGTCAATTTAATCCCAATATTCGCATCATTTTCGCAAGCACACGTCAAATTTACGGCAAACCCGCCTATCTGCCCGTCGATGAAAATCACAGCATCAATCCTGTGGATATCAATGGCATCCATAAGTATGCTGCAGAGCTTTATCATGGTCTTTATGGCAAAGTCCATGGCATACGCACTTGTATACTTAGGCTTACAAATACCATTGGTCCGCGGATGCGAATCAAAGATGCAAAGCAAACCTTTGTTGGTATTTGGGTCCGACAAATACTAGAGGGTGCGCCCATTGAAGTCTGGGGTGGCGAGCAACTAAGAGACTTCAATGATGTTGAAGATGTTGTACAGGCGATGTTAATTGCCTCACAAGACAAGAACTGTTTTGGAAAAGTTTTCAACCTTGGCAGTGAAGAAAAGGTAAGCTTGCTAAAGCTCGCTAACATGTTAATTGATCTACATGGTAGTGGTGAGATAAAGATCATGGCATATCCCCCAGAGAGAAAGAAAATTGATATTGGTGATTATCATTCCTCCTTCGCGCGATTTAAAGATATGACCGGTTGGGAACCTGCCCTAACCCTTGAGCAAACGCTGCGAAGAACCCTAGACTATTACTCAGATCATCTTTCAGTCTACATCTAAGCCAATCCGACCTTTCATGAGCCTCCAAGACAGGATCAATTTTCCCAAAAAAGATACCGAATTCCATCAAGCCCTTATCGACACAGCCCTCCAAAGTATTCTTAATACAGGCCAATTGATTCTAGGTCCAGGCGTTAGTCAATTTGAATCTGATTTCGCCAAATGGTTATCTCACAACCTTGAACCCGCTCATTGTATTGGAGTTGGAAATGGGACAGATGCGCTCGAACTAGCCATGCGTGCCGCAGGGATACAAGCAGGTGACAGCGTGGCTGTCCCATCTCATACGGCTTATGCAACGGTTGCGGCTGTTTTAAGAATTGGGGCCATTCCCGTTTTTGTCGATATTCAGCGTGATAAGCCTGTAATCAGTGCCGAAACATTGGCCCATACATTAAATATATGCAAAAATATTAAAGCTGTAATTGCTGTTCATCTCTACGGTGAAGTTTGTGATCTCGAATCAATTCAAGCCCTCTGCAGACTCCATCATCTTCCTCTTATTGAAGATTGTGCCCAAGCAACAGGAAGTCTTTATCATAATCACCATGTAGGTACCTTTGGTGACTTTGCAGCATTCAGCTTCTATCCAACCAAAAATCTAGGTGCTATGGGTGATGGGGGCATGCTAGTTGTCAATCCAAGGATTAGGGAAGATCAGCTCGAGATTACCAGACAAATGCGATTCTATGGCTGGAATGACAATAGGGAAGCGGTCCATTTTGGAGTCAATAGTCGCTTGGATGAATTTCAGGCATTATTGTTATCAGGTAAGCTAAAAAACCTTGGTTTACAAATTGAAAGACGTCGTAAGCTTGCAGCACTTTATCATTCCGAATTGGAGCCATACCTTGATGATCAAATTATTAGCTTACCATCTGAGCAAGACCAATGGAGTCACAGCTATCATCTTTATGTCATTCAATTACAGTCTAACTTAAGAGATAAGCTGATAGACGCTTCAAAAAAAGCCAAAATCCCCCTAGGTATACATTACGCTTTACCATGCCATAGGCACCCATATATACTTGACAAGTATCCCAGTCAGCATTCATTACCAAATACAGACAAGTTTGTCGATGAAATTTTGACTTTGCCTCTGAACCCCTATCTCAAAGCCAAAGACATTCAAAAAGTTTGTGAATTTTTTAAATCTACCTGTCATTTATGATATTATCTAATCTAATTTTTCGTTCAATTTCTTCCATTGTCGCTGAGAATGATTATGAATAAAAAAGATTACGACTTTACTATTGTAATTCCTCTCTATCGGAGCGAATTGAATATACCTTACTTACTTCAGCGCCTTGAAAGCTTGCCTACATCTGAATCATGGAATGTAGTGTTTGTTGACGACGGAAGTCCTGACAATACTTATCAAACAATCAAAGTTTTAATGCAAAATTCACCCATTAATGCTATCCTTGTTCGCCATGCACGTAATTTTGGAGAACATAATGCTGTTTTAACTGGATACCGGTATGCTAGTGGAAATTATATACTAAATCTTGATGATGATCTTCAAAATCCCCCAGAAGAAGCCTTACGCATGCTGCAATACGCACGAGAGAATAGTTTCGATGTCGTTTATGGAAAATATATTGACAAGAAACATACACCATGGCGAAATACTGGTAGCTTTTTTGCTAATCAAACTGCCAAATTTCTTCTTGATATCAATGGAACTGAATATCTCTCAAGCTTTCGCTGTGTAAGTTTGCTTATTGCGAAAAATGTTTCTGAATATAAAGGACCTTATGTTTACATAGATGGCATTCTCTCCCAGCTAACTTCGTCTATATCCAGTATAGATGTACATCATGACGAAAGGTATGCTGGCGAAAGTAATTATAATATGAGACGTTTAATAAGATTGTGGCTAGTTATTCTAACTGGTTTTTCATTGATGCCCCTGCGTATTGCTATATTGATTGGGGTCTCTACAGCATTAATAGGAGCTTCAGGCTTAGTCTATGCTTTAGTTATTAATATTTTTGATCGCTATCAGGTTCCTGGCTGGACTTCCATAATCTCTGCCATCCTATTTTTTGGTGGCATACAATGCTTATTACTTGGCGTACTAGGTGAATATATTGGACGCATTTATTTAGCAATAAGTGGTAAGCCACAATCACTTGTACGTAGTATTGATTATTTTAAATAGTCATATCTTTAACTTATATAGAACTAATAAATTAAAAAACGCCAATATAATCACGATGAACTATAACATATGCACGGAAAACTATGTTTTTATTATTGGCTCTCCTATGCTTTCTCGCAATTTACGAATACGTTGTAGCAATTTAAGTCGACGACTTCTCGCTGTTATTGTCAAAAATAACCGGATAGGAATATAAACTAATGCCATGGCCAAACCAAAAGCGGAAATCAACAAAAACCCCAGTCCGTCTCCGGCTGAAATATGATCAAAAATTCGTTCCGGGCCATCAGAAGTGAGCGGTAGCCCACTAACATCGATCTCAGGTTTCAAAGCGATCGAAAAATTATGCATCTACTTATTCTAGAGAAAATGGAACAGGAAGTTCAAAGCTAAGAAAAATCTTTCGTTTTTTTTGGTTTTTGGTGCATTCATTTTTTCGAAAAAGATTGTAGCGAAATACGTTGCTTAATTAATAAAAAAAATGATAAAATTAAACCTCATTTTTATGAGATACTTCATTAATGGACCTACAATAATTCCCAACTTGAAGATCGATTCCTGTGATGGCTGTACCGACAACCACAGCATCCGCTCCTACTTGCAAAGCTTTTTTGGCATCAGTGCTTGTGCTGATACCGCCTTCGCAGATTAGTAGGACATTGGAAGGTAGCTTGGCATGTAATAGTGGCAATAAGTCCCAGGCAGGAGGATGAAAACAATTAGTTAGTTTTGTATAACCGTAGAGGGTTGTGCCAATCCAGGCACAACCCAATTCTGCAGCTTTGAGACCAGAATCCAATGAATCAACATCGCCCATGACAGGTATGGAAAGTTCTTGATGAATTCGCCCCATTAGCATTTCAAGGGAATCTCCATCTGGGCGAATGCGATCCGTAGCATCTATAGCTACGATATCAGCACCAGCGCTCCATACAGATTTAACTTCATGCCAACCTGGTGTTATGTATACATCACTATTGGCAAATGTTCGTTTCCAAAGTCCTATGATCAGTGCCGAAGGACAACGTTGACGTACGGCAGAAATATGCTCAGGGCTTTCTAAACGAACTCCTACTGCTCCATTGGCTAGGCAGGCCTCGGCCATAGCAGCAATCACGTAAGAATCTCGAAGCGGTGAACCAAATGGAGCCTGAACTGAGACAATCAAACCTCCACATACCTTTTTGGAAAGTCTTCGAAAAGAATTAGAATCGATAGCCACAATTTAATTAAGTCTTCGATCCAATAATGGCCTTACAGCTATAAACAAAAATATGGCTAGAGAAGCGAGAACACCAATGCATGTCAGGGAATCTAAGGACCCGTAGGGAGCATTTAGAACAATATCTGTAAGCTGAAAATCATGCGAGTAACTTGCTCTTATCGGTTCAATGGCAAAAGTCAATGGGTTGAAAGAGGCAAGCCAGGCGAGCCAATTGGGCATAAAATTTAAAGGAGCTAAGGCCGTACTAGCAAATAGGAGTGGAAGATTACTAATAAAAATAACGGCGATCAACTCGATGTGACCTGGCAAGCTAAATGCGAGTGCTAAACTTAAAGCTGTCACAGCGAAGATCAACAGGGATAGAATAGAAGTAACAATCAACATTCCGGTGACAGAGGGCCATCCATATCCTAAGAATCCAGCCGCAATAATTATAAAGGTACTTTGGATCAAGCTGAGGAGCGTAATATAGATAACTGAGGCCGATACAATCGAAGTGCGCGAACGTAGAGGAGCAACTAATAGTCGATTCAAAAAACCAAATTCACGGTCAAACATGACCGGAAGCCCAGCATTCAAAGCGGCGCTGAATGCCGTAAACACAATCACACCAGCTCCCAAAAATCGGCCATAACTACCACCACCTGGAAGCAAACCCTCAGGAGCATTGGCGAAAAGGGCACCAAATAAGATGAGCCAAATTAAGGGTTGAAGAATACCGGCTACCAAGGTGGTTGGTCGGCGAATCAATTGGAGGAAGAGCCGACGGGTCAGGGCCGAAGTTTCTTGAAAAATCTCCGATGCCGCCGAAACCTGGGGCTGGGGCCGATGACTACCGGTCCCAAATGATTCGGATTGAACAGGAGGTGAAGTGATCGTCATAACACCACTTTACATGGACTGTTTCCGTTCTGCCTTGGGATCGCGCAAGCCCGCCACAGCCAGTTCGGCATCTAGGAGCGTGCGACCGGTGGCCTGGAGGTAGACATCATCCAGACTTGGACGACTTTGGGTGAGGGAAAACACGGAAACATCTTGCTCGAGTAAATAACGTCTAACAATCTCGCTAACATCCGAGGTATCAACAAGCAGATTCAGGGAATATCCCTGGGACTGGTTGATCACAACATCGCGTACACCTGGGCAATCGAGCAACAGCTTACGCATCCGTGCCGATTCCTCAATGTCACTGAATTCCCTGACTTTCAAGGTAACACGTTCACCACCAAGTGCCTTCTTTAGTTCGGCTGGAGTACCTTCAGCGATGACTGAACCCGAGTCGAAAATAGCCAATCGATCAGCAAGTGCATCAATCTCCTCAAGATAATGGCTACTCAATACTATTGTAACACCTTGATCACGAAGCTGGCGAAGGACTTGCCAAACAACAGCACGACTTTCAATATCCAAACCTACTGTAGGCTCGTCCAGCACAAGCAACTGGGGAGAATGCAATAAACCCGCCGCCAGGTCGATGCGACGGCGCATGCCACCGGAATAGGATCCGCAGCGACGATCGATCCACTCCCCCATATCGAGCAGATTGATCAATTCAGAGATTCTTTTATCCCGCAAGCTACGTGGCAAATGATAAAGATCGGACTGAAACAAGAGCAATTCGCGGCCCGTCAGAATTTTATCAATAGCCACATCCTGGGCCACATAGCCCATAAAGCGGCGCACTTGCCTTGGCTGGCTGAGGGCATCGATTCCCGAAACCGTGACCTTACCTGAGTCAGGAGCCAACAAGGTACAAAGAATGCGCAGGCAGGTGGTCTTTCCTGAACCATTGGGTCCCAGAATTCCGTAAAGCATGCCCTCGGGTATCTGCAGGGAAAGATCATTAAGAGCGTTGACAGGCTGGTGCTTCCCGCCCCCGTAGGACTTGCTGAGATGCTGAAGCTCGATCAAACCGTGGATGCTCCAAGGGCCCATGGTGAACCAATCTAGGTAATCGCCGTTGCCATTGGCTAAGCCGGAGGCAATTCTAAGTTTGACGAAAAGATTTTCAGCAGCTCCAAGGGGTTGACAGAAGCTGTCACCAGTGGGGTTCTGGAGAGCACGAGCAACAGGCAAACCCCAAATAAATAAAGGATCGACCAGCGGAAAAGACTGCGGGCCGGAAGAGGATCCTCAGGCTGACGCCGAAGGCGGTCGACTAACTGCAGCAAACGGGCATTGAATGGCAAGATGAGAAGTCCATAGAACCACCCTCCTGTTGGCAAGGCCAGGATGCCAAAAAAACTCATACCTACGGTAAGAAGACCATAGACATTGATCCACTTCGCAGTCACATTTGCCCCCTTGACAACGGGGAGCATTGGGATACCTACTGAACGGTAATCCTCCCTAAGGAGCAAGGCGAGGGACCAAAAATGTGCTGGGGTCCAAAGCATCACCAGTGAAAACAACCACCATCCTCCCCAACCCGGATTGGAAGACGCCGCCACGGCACCGACTAGCGGAGGAATCGCCCCCGCTAATCCACCAATGACAATGTTCTGAGTTGTTCTTGGTTTGAGCCAGGCTGTATAAAGAAGGACGTAGCTGCACAGCCCGAGCAAGGACAAAGATGCCGCCAAAGGATTGACTAGAAGCGTCAATACCAGAACCGAAGCTGTGGTCAGGCTGATGGCCAACGCTAGGGCCTGATGTTGGGCAAGCCTTCCGGAAGGAAGGGCTCGACGGCTTGTTCTAACCATTTTGGCGTCAAGATCCTGTTCCCAGAGGCAGTTCAGAACTCCGGCAGCTGCAGCAGCGAGGGCGCCCCCCACCAAAGTTGCCAGAAATCGAACTGGTGCCAAAGGCCAAGGTTCCGCTACGGCCATGCCTCCAACCGTGGTGGCCAGCAATAGGGGGATCAGACGGGGCTTGAGAACCTCTAACCATGCCGGAAGTTGTGGTCTAGTTGATCCCTTCTGGGGGGTTTGGGGCGTGGCTTGCACCCCTTGATAGGGAAAGGAATTCAGGGACCTAACCAAAATCAGCAACCTCCTGTCCAGGCCATGAGCTTGAAGACGTCAATAGGGTTCGTCCGATGGCGGCTCCGAGCAGGGCCACAAGCAAAGCAGCTATCAACTGATGGGTAATGGTTAACCAGGGAATGTCCAAATTAACTATCAAATTCAAACGACCGATAAGGACTTGACCTAATCCAAAAGCAATTAATAGAAACGAGAATGATTTCAAAATTCTGTGGGAACTGGAAAGGAACGCCGCACCGATGGCCAAGATCACGAAACTGAACATAACTGGATAGGCCATCAAACGATGATTGGTCAGCCAAGAACAGGATTCGCCCCAATCGAAACAGCGGTCTGCCGCCCATTGGCTTGCCATCAAAGCACCAACAAGGCATTGCGTCAGCAAAGCAAGCATCGCCATTAGGGGCAAAGGCCACCACCAGCTCGGCAGGCGTGGAGGCAGCTCCAAAGGAACAACGGCCGAATCAAGAATTTGGCGTTGGCACCGCAAGGCTTGATCGGTCGCACAAAGGTGCAGCAAAAGCACCAAGGCGGTGCCCAGGTGGGCGGTCACACTCAGGGAAGCCAGCAGGGACGTAACCGTTAGGGCTCCGAGGGCTCCCTGAATCGCCACCAAAAACAACGCCGTCAGCGTGCACCATGGAAGCCAGCGGGGAAGAAAGGATCGACGCAGGACAACTATAAAATTGAGAGCCACCAGAGCCAAACCAATCAAAAAAGCATCAACTCGATGGAACCATTCCAAGAAAACCTGCAGGTTCATCTGCTTGCCAGGCAGCAAACTTCCATAACAGAGAGGCCAGTCAGGACAAGCTAGCCCGGCCTCCATGACCCTGGTGGATCCACCAATCACAATCAAAGCAATCACACCCACAACAAGATGGGAAGTGATCCCCTGAATCAATCGCATCAATCCAGCAGAACTATCCCCCGCAGTACCTGGCAGGAGATCAGCAGGGGCAGGGGCGATCATTGTGGCCACTCTCCATTCCGGATCTTGAACATGCCCTCAGGCTGGCTTGCACCCTAGCGGGATCAAACAAGATCAGTGTCTCAACACAGATCAGTGTCCCAACGCAGATCAGTGCCCCAACGCAGATCGGCGTTGGGACACAATCAGGCACATAGACGTTAAAAGCTTATATCGAAACACTGACTCCTACTTAGATTTTAGCAGAGGAATAACGTCGACCTTGGTCAAACCCCTTCTTTGGCTTGTTGCTCTTTGCTTGGAAACCCTTGCTAAGCCGGCCTTGCGCTCGGCAGAATCAGAGCAGAATTCTCCGGGCAGGTGACTTATGACTCTCTTAAGGGCATCGGCTGGTGCCGAACCCGTTCCCTCCCCAGCCACGAGCCCCCTTGAAGGCAAAGCGCTTTTAGACAAGGCTCGCTCCCTGGGGAACCGGCCGGAAGATCAGATCGCCCGGGGCTGTGGCTATGTCGGTCCGAGTGGTCGGGTGCTCAAAAAGAGTTTCTACCGGGCCCTGGTGGCAGCCAAGGGGTACTCCCTACCCTCAGCCAGCAGCAACTCGAGCCTCAGTCGGGGCCGTCAAGCCGAATTTCGCACCCGGGTCCACGGCAATGGGAACCTGCTGATTGGCCAGGCCTACACCCGACGCATGGGCCTTGAACCCGGCCAGGAATTCCGCATTGAGTTGCATCGCGAAAGCGGTTCGATCTGGCTGCTTCCCGTGGAAGGGCAAGGGCCAGCCAGCTGAAGCGACCCCTCCTGCCGGCGGCGGGAGTCCCTCGGGCTCCGCTTTTCACCAACCTTGCGAACGGAGCCAGCCGGCACTGATGGGGTTAGTCCCTGAAGTTTCCCCTTCCGGTCCTGGATTGGGGTCGGTGGATTCAGACCGACCGGCCTGGCCTCGGGAATAGAGCAAGCGTTCGGTGTACTTCGCGAATAGGTCGATCTCCAAATTCAAACGGTCGCCCACCTGTCGGTATTGAAGGGTGGTGGCGATCCAGGTGTGGGGGATGACGGCGATCCAGAAACGACGGCCATCGTCATCGCAGCCTGCGAGGGTCAGGCTGATGCCATCAACGGCAATGCTGGCCTTCTCACAGAGATAGCGACCGTGGTAATGGGGGTCACAACCCACCTCTAGCTGCCAGGACGCTGGCTGGCGCTGGATCCCCAAGATCTTGCCCTGGCCGTCGACATGGCCGCTCACCAGGTGACCTCCCAGCCGATCAGAGAGGCGTAGAGCGGGTTCAAGATTAACCCAGCCCCCCGCATCCGCCTTGGGGGCCAAGGTGGTGCGCGCCAGGGTCTCCTCGCTGACGTCGGCCTGAAAGCCATCACCGATCAAACTGGACACAGTCAGACACACCCCATCCACGGCGATGCTGTCACCCAACTCAAGCGGGCCAAGGGCCTGCAGATCGCCCCTGACCCAGACCCCGGAACGCCATCGCTGCAAACGGCCCATGGTTCGCACCAATCCGGTGAACATCTCAGGTCCGCTGGCTGCTGGTCATAATCAATCAATGGGCGGAAGCTGGCAAAGTCTCTGAGGCAACCATGGTCGAGATGAGCGTGGCGGGGATTGCCCTTGATGCGGCCAGCCGCAGTCCAATTGTGCTGCTGCGGGACCCCTCAGGCCGTCGCCAGGTCCCCATCTGGATCGACCAGGCCCAGGCCCAAAACATCCTGGCAGGTATCAACCGGGAACGCTCGCCCCGTCCCCTCAGCCATGACCTGATGGCCCAGTTGATGGCGGCAGGTGGTCTCGTCCTTGATCGGGTGATCATCCATGCCATTGAGGACAACACCTTCCGGGCCGTGCTCAAACTCACCAACGCCACCGGCGAGGTCCTGGAACTGGATGCCCGTCCCAGTGATGCCATTGCCCTGGCCCTGCGCACCGGCAGCACCATCTGGATGCTGGAGGAGGTGGTTGTGGATGCCTCGATTCCAGTCGATGCCGAGGCCGATGCCGTGGACCAGGAAGATTTCAGACGTTTTCTGGATCAGACCACTCCTGCCGCCCTGATTAGACATCTGCGCCAGACCCGTCAGGATGATCCTGCAACAACGCAGTCTCCGACCGGCGAAGAAGACCCTGAAGCCGACCTCCCCTCCGATGCTGGCAGCACCTGAAACCGGTGGAGAGTCCCAGGGGGCCGCGCCAAAGCAAAACCGGCGCAGCGCACGCAGGCCGTTTGGCCAAGGTCCAGCCGTTTCCCTCTTCACCCTCGGCACGATGCGAGCGGTGGATTCTCCGGCCCAGATGCAAGCGGTGGTCTGGGCCGCCGTCGAAGCCGGCATCAACCACCTGGAGACGGCTCCAGCCTATGGACCGGCGGAAACCTTTCTGGGCCAGGCCCTACGCCATCTGAACGAACAGGGGGTCCTGGAGCGCCAAGACCTTGTGCTCACTAGCAAGTTGCTACCAGGAGGCACCCCCCGGGAGGGACGGCAGGCGGTGCAAGCCAGCCTCCAACGCCTGGGGGTCGCCCGCATGGACAATCTGGCCGTACATGGCCTCAACACCCCGGAGCAACTGGCATGGGTCCTCCATGGTCCCGGCTTGGAACTACTGGACACCCTGCTGTCGGAAGGTCTGGTGGGACAAGTGGGCTTCAGCAGCCATGGGGACAACGACCTGATCGAACGCGCCCTGGACAGTGGACGCTTTCGCTTCTGCAGCTTGCATCTGCATCTGTTCGATCAGGAACGCCTGCCTCTGGCCCAGCGGGCCCTGGCCCGGGGACTGGGCGTGATGGCCATCTCACCCGCGGACAAAGGGGGCCGGCTGCAGGATCCGCCCCCCCTCCTGGTGGCGGACTGCGCCCCCTTCGCACCCCTGCAACTCGCCTACCGCTTTCTGCTGAGCCAGGGCATCAGCACCCTGACGCTAGGGGCCACACGCCCAGCCGATCTCAACTGGGCCCAGCAACTGGGCGATGCCTCTGGGCCCTTGAGCGCCCAAGAGAGGCAGGCCATCGAGCAGCTCCTGAGGGCTGGACGGGAGCGGCTGGGCAAGGAATGGTGCGGCCAGTGCCGTGCCTGTCTTCCCTGCCCCCAACAGGTACCGATCCCGGCTTTGCTGCGGCTGAGGCAGATGGCGCTGGGCCATGGCATGGAGGCCTTCGCCACAGAGAGATACAACCTGATTGGCCGGGCCGGGCCCTGGTGGGAACAGGTGGATGCCGGGGCCTGCCAGCGATGCGGGGAGTGCCTGCCCCGCTGCCCCCACGCCCTGCCCATCCCGGATCTGTTGGCCGACACCCACCGGCGGCTTGCGGCAGCGCCCCGCCGGCGGCTCTGGGGTTAGGTCACCGTCCCGGGGGCATGGTCGGGGGTCGTTTCCCGCCAAAGATCCTGCAGGGATTTCTGCTGCTGGGGAGTCAGGGGTGGCAGGGAGCGACACCGTTCCCACACCGTCGGGGATGGCAAGAGCAGATCGGTCATCGACGCAGGAAACGTCGTCAAGCGGGCCTCCAGCAGCCCGCGGGGCAGGGGGGGAACCCAACCTGCGGCAAGCAGCAGGGGCAGAAGCGGGGGTTCAAGAATGGCCCCCAACCAGTCCAGAGGCGGTGCCGGCTGCTCTGAATCGGGACGCAGGAGGAGATTCCAGCTCAGGGGCGCCCCCGTGGCTGGCAATACGGCCCGCAGGCGCGGATCCCTGCGCAGCAGGGGCACCACCCGCTGGCGCGGCACCACCGCCGCCTCAGCCTCGCCGGTGAGCAACAAATTGAGCCCGTCGTGGTCGTCATAGGCGAGGGCCTGGGCCCTGAGACGGCGAAGCCTGGAGGCATCGCCCCGAACAAGATCGATCACCACCCGGGGGCTGGAGGGGAGGACCACTCCACCTTTGAGGCTGGGATCGAGCAGCACATCCCAATCCTCAGTCGCCTGGGGCACCAGGTCATCCCGTCGTCGCAGCAACAGCACCCAGGGACTGCAGGCCCATGGGAAGGCAACGGCGGCAGAGCCCGCTGGGCCGAAGAGGCGGCTGACCGGCTGGGCAGCGGCCTCCAGCCTCGCCAGCAGCGCCGGTGTCCCGAAGGGTTGCAGTCTGTTGGCCGGCAGCGTGGTGGCCCAGCCATCAAGGCACTGGATCAGGCCAGGGGCTGGGGACTGGCTAGCGCTAGCCACCACAGCGGCAGGATCTTCGAGCCAGCGCGCCTGCCAGGGAGCCGGCAACTGGGCCACCCATGCCTTGGGCAAATCGCCCCGGTGGGCCACCAGTTCGGCCCTGCTCTGGCGACAACCGGCCAGCCAGCCCAGGCCTAACGCCGCACCGAAGCGCAGCACCTGACGTCGGGGGAAAACGGGCGAAGTCATGGCGGGACCGTAGAGGCTCCCAGGTCCCCTTCGGCCAGCAGAAGGTGACAGGCGCGGTCGCAGGCCCAGGCCAGGGCCTGCGGTTGGCGACCACTCAGCTGCCAAGCCAGGGCCAGTCCTCCGGCACCCACGCCCTCTTTGACAAAGCCCCGCTCGTAATCCAGCAGGGCGGGGTGCTGGGGTGCATGGAAGCGCAGATCGGCCACCAACCCCAGGGGAGTGACTCCCCAACGGCGCTCCAGAGTTTGCAGCAAGCGCCCCAAGTTGCTGCTGGGATCATTGGCGACCCAGGCGGTGGTGCCGATGGCCACCTGGGCCGCCAAGCCCGCCCGCAGGGAGGCGGGGGCCAGGGCCAGGGCCAGGGCCAAGACCGCAGCCATCTGGCTGCCACCGGCCAACAGCACCGGCACCCCCAGGGCCGCCGCCGCCAAGACCAAACCAGCCGCCACAGGTTGCATCGGATCGCCAACGGCAGCGACCACCGCCAGGGGATCAGCATCGGGCGAAGGCCCTTCCCCCTGGCTGCTGGGCAAGCCAAGGCCGGCCGCCGCCAGGCCTTGGCGCACCAACTGGGCCTTGAGCGAAAGATCGGGGTGTCGCAGGCTGCTGCCCACCAGGCCTTCCACCGCCAGGCCAAGACCGGAGAGCACCGCCTGGGCCGTTGTGGTCCCCCCTGGAACACATTCGGCCAGCAGCAGGGGCCGCAGCGGCCGGGCCTTGCCCAGCCCCACCCCCCAGCGTCGCCCAAGGTCGAGGAGGTCGGCAGCCGTGCCCCGATCCATGGCCCGACCACTGGTAAGGCAACGGGCCGGTCCCGCCGCCAGGGAACCCGGAAGTCGCAGGTGGGGCACGGACGGCGCCAGGGCACAACCGAGATCCACCACCAAGGGATGGCAACCCAAGGTGTCCACCACCACTTGCGAGATCAGGGCCGGGGAGACTCCCGCAGGTAAAGGCGGCAGGCCATGGGGCCGCTGGCGTCCTGGCCCAAGCACCAGGAGTTCGGCATCTGCCGCCGCAGTGGCGCGCCGGCTCTCCGGCGTGGCCCCCGCCGCCGAGATACCGGGGATCGCCGCGGTGGCAGTGGCCGCCAGCAGCACAACCACCTGAATCTCATCTGCAGTTGCACACCAGGCGGCCTGCCACTGAGCCGCCTGGTCATGGTCGCCCCAGAGGCGACGCAACTCATTCACAGGGGATCGAGGGCCACCAGGGCCCTCAAGGCCTCGGGAGGTTCGCTGATGGGGGAGCCCAGCCGCGGAAAAATCCAATAGGCGACGGCGTGGAGGCAGACAACCATCAGGAGATTTTGAAACAGAACCAGCACCAGGGCCGCCAGCTGCACCTGGGTGATGTCGAAGCCGGCGGCGAGGCCCGGCAACGGCAACCGCTCCAGCAAGGAGGCAGCGGCCGAGGTGATCAGCACCCAGAGATTTTCACCAACCAGCACCGAAAGCACCGCCACCCTCACCAAAAAACCCAGGGCGCCGATGAGGGCCCCCAGGGCCAGGGTCAACCACCAGCTCTGTCGCGTCCGCCAACCCCAGCCCAGCCATAGGGCCAGGAGGCCGTAGGGGAACAGCATCAACGGACCGCGAATCGGCCCCATCAGGGCCACCAGGAGCAAGGCACTGACGGCGACTCCCTCCCAGGCGCATTGCCAGCCATGGCGCAGCTGCAGCAGGGCCAGGGGCAGGGGCAGGGCGAGACGAAAGAGGGGACCGCCCACGGGCAGGTAGTAGAGCGCCACCCACAACAGGGCCGTGGCCGCCGCCAAATAGGCGGTGTCCATCATCTGGCGGGCCGCCCGGGCCGTGAGCTGACGCGAGGAGTGAGGAACCAAGGGAAAACAGCCTCAGCGGGGTGGCGGGGCGGGCCGGGTCGTAGGCGCCGGTGCCGTGGATTCAGCGGGAGGGGCCGGGCTGGGGGCAGGAGTCGCCAGGGGGGCCGAGCCGGGACTGGTGATTCGCTCGATGGTCTCCACTTCAAAGGCCACCCCGGTGGCGCGGAGGGCCTTGGTCACGGCCTCGGCCGGTGCCGATGGGTCAGCCTCTGGCAGGCGAATCGTGACGCGATAGGGCAGGGGACGGGCGGCGGGAGCACTCGTACCGACCTGGGACGCGCCTTGGGCCATGGCCGGGGTGCCGGCGGTGGTCTTGGTGGCACCAGGGGCCGTAGAGGATTTCTGAGCGACGGCGGCCGCACCGCTCGCCGGGGGTTGGCCGCCGGGGGGCGTCAGAGCGACGGGGGCTGGCTGGGAACCGGTCCCAGTTGGGGCCGGATTCGCCTGGGGCGCCGGACTGGCCGCCCCCTGCTGGACAGCGGGTTGCTCGGGAGATCCTGGGGCCGGAAAACTGCGGCCCAGGCTTTCACCGAACGGGGTGCCCGTGCAGCCTGTCTGCAGCAACATCAAGACCAGGGCGGCGGCCATGGTCCCCGGGGCGCGGCAAGGGCTGGGCATCAGCCACCTGCGGGCTTGATCACCCGCACAGCACTGGCCCGCAGCCGTCCCGTCTTGGTGGTGGCCGGAGTCTTGCGGGCGGTCACCGCCCCCGGATCCTTGGCGGTTGTGCGTCCCTTGGCCGCCCCCTTGGTCGCCGCGGCCCGTGTCTTGGCAGCACCGCCGCCAGCGGCAGCGGCAGTCTTGGGCGCCTTGGTGCCGCTGCGGGAGCGGGCAGGAGCACTGGCGGCCTTGGCGGCCAGCAATTCGACGGCCAGGTCGAGGGTGAGGGTATCGGCGGTGGTGCCCTCGGGCAGGGAGGCATTCACCTTGCCCTGTTTCACATAAAGGCCGTAGGGACCATCAAACAACTGGATCGCCTCATTGGCCCCCTCAGGGGTGCCCAGATCCTTGAGGGCCGTGCGGCCACCCCGCCCCCGTTTGGGCTGGGCCAGAAGCTCAAGTGCCCGGGTCAGGCCGATCACCAAGACATCATCCTCAGCCTTGATCGAGCGGTAGTCCTTTTCTCCCTTGCCCTTGTCGTGGACCACGTAGGGGCCGAAGCGTCCCAGGCCCGCCTGCACCTTGCCCCCGTCTGGGTGCTCTCCCAGCTGGCGGGGGAGCCGCAGCAAGCCGAGGGCGTCCTCGAGCTTCATCTCTTCTGGCTTGACCCCCTTGGGCAGGGAAGCCCGCTTCGGCTTGGGGGTTTCTTCACTGGCCTGGCCCAGCTGGAGATAGGGCCCGTACTGGCCGAACAAGAGGTAAACCTGCTCACCGGTTTCGGGATCCTCGCCAATGGATTCAGGCCCCTCAGACTTCTGGCGCAGAATCAATTCGGCCTTGTCGGCATCAAGATCGGCCGGGGTGATCTCCTGGGGCAGCGTCGCCTTGAGCAACTCCTCTTCGCCATCTGTGCCCACACGGCGGGATTCGAGGTAGGCACCGAATCGGCCGATGCGAACCACACAGGGCAGGCCCTCTAAAGCGACGGTGCGGGAATGACCCGGATCGATGTCGCCTTCGCGCCGTTGCACCAAGGCCTCAAGCCCCTCCTCGCCCTTGTAGAAATCCTCGAGGTAGGGAAGCCAGCGAACCTTGCCGGTGGAAATTTCGTCGAGGGTGTTTTCCATGCGGGCGGTGAAACCCGTATCCACCAGATCGGGGAAATGCTCCTCCAGCAAAGCTGTCACGGCAAAGGCCGTGAAGCTGGGAATCAGGGCATTGGCCTGCAAGGTGGCATAGCCGCGGTCAATGATCGTGCCGATGATGCTGGCGTAAGTGGAGGGTCGTCCGATCCCCTCCTTCTCCAGCATCTTGACCAGGGCGGCCTCGCTGTAACGGGCCGGGGGTTGGGTCTGGTGACTGAGGGCCTCAACGGATCGGCAATCAGGAACGTCGCCGACCTTGAGGGCTGGCAGCAGAACCTCCTGGCCCTCCAAGGCGGCATCCGGGTCATCGCTGCCCTCCACATAGGCCCTGAAAAAGCCTGGAAAATCAATGCGCTTGCCCGTGGCCCGGAAGGTGCTGCCCGCCACCTCCAGATCGATCGCCAGCATGGTCAAGCGGGCATCGGCCATCTGGGAGGCCACGGTGCGCTTCCAGATGAGTTCGTAGAGCGCCAGATCCCTGCCCTCCAAACCGGTCTCCCCAGGGGTGCGAAACACCTCCCCCGCGGGCCGAATGGCTTCGTGGGCCTCCTGGGCATTGCGGGATTTGGTGGTGAACTGGCGAGGGGCCGGGCTGAGGTAGTCCTGGCCATAACGCTCACTCACACAACTGCGGGCCGCCTTGATGGCTTGCTCGGAGAGATTCACCGAGTCGGTGCGCATGTAGGTGATGAAGCCCCGCTCATAAAGCGCCTGGGCGGTGCGCATGGTGTCCCGGGCCGAGAGACGCAGCTTGCGATTTGCCTCCTGTTGCAGGGTGCTGGTGGTGAAGGGAGCCACGGGCTTGCGCACGGTGGGTTTTGCCTCGACCGCTGCCACCTGCCAACGGCCGGCGCTGGCGGCTTGCTGGAGGGCGCGGGCTTCGGCCTCCGCCACTAACTTCACCTTGCTGCCGGCCTTGATCGCCCCGGTGCTTTCGTCGAAATCGGAGCCGTTGGCGATGCGCTCGCCCCCCAGGTGGGTCAACTTGGCGTCGAAAGGAACCTGCCCGTGGACCAGGCTGGCCTTGAGGTCCCAATAGGTGCCACTGCGGAAGGCGCGCCGCGCCCGCTCCCGTTCAACCAGCAGGCGCACCGACACCGACTGAACCCGGCCCGCCGAGAGTCCCCAGGCCACCTTCTTCCAGAGGAGGGGGGAGAGGGAGTAACCGACGAGTCGATCGAGGATGCGACGGGTCTCCTGGGCATGGACAAGCTCCATGTCGAGCTCACGCGGGTTATCGAGGGCCCGGGAAATGGCTTCCTTGGTGATTTCGTGGAAGACCATCCGTTTGACGGGCACCTTGGGATCCAGCAACTGGGCCAAATGCCAGCTGATGCTCTCCCCTTCGCGGTCTTCATCCGTGGCCAGCAACAGCTGATCCGCCCCCTTCAGGGCATCCTTGAGCTCCTTGACCACCTTTTTTTTATCCTTCGGCACCACGTAAAGAGGCTCGAAGTCCTTGGCGGTGTTGACGCCGAGATTCGCCCACTTCTCACCCTTGTGGGCCGCTGGGATCTCACTGGCGTTATTGGGCAGATCGCGGACATGGCCCATCGAGGCCTCCACCCGGAACTCCTTGGGCAGAAAACCCCGAATGGTACGGGCCTTTGTGGGGCTTTCAACGATGACCAGCGTGTGCGCCACAGACAGGCGGTGAACCTTCCCCTTCTATATCGCATCCCAGGCCGGTCCGTTGGGCAGGGCCCTCTGGAGCGCCGCTACACTCCCGCCTGTCAAGCAGTTTCCCGCCGTGGCAGATGTGATCCTGGCCGCCCTTACGGCGATCGCCGCACCGGTTGCCGCCACAGCGATGTTGGCCACCGTTGCCGCTGCTGCCAGCACGGCAAGCGCCGCCACCGATGCGATCGGTGCCGGTCTGAGCACCGGCTCGATCGCGCTCCAGCTCAATGCTGGGGCGATTGCACCGGAGGGGGCCATCCTGATCGCCCTTCTGGCCTGCTTGGTCGTGGATCTGGCCGGTGAGAAAACGGCCAGCCGCTGGGTGCCTCCCATCTGTTATGGGGGACTTGCCGCTTCCCTCCTCCTGCTGGCAACCCAATGGAATGGCCCGATTGAGCCCTCGTTTCTGGGCTCCTTCGTGGCGGACAACCTCTCGATTGCCTTCCGGGCGGTGGTCGCCTGCTCGACGCTAATCACCCTGCTGTTGAGCTGGCGCTACGTGGAGCGCAGCGGCACACCCCTGGGGGAATACGCGGCGATTCTGCTGTCGGCCACCCTGGGGGCGATGATTCTTTGCGGCGCAACCGATCTAGTAAGCATCTTCATCTCTCTGGAAACCCTCTCGGTTTCCAGTTATCTGCTTTCGGGCTACATGAAGCGCGATGCCCGCAGCTCAGAAGCCGCTCTCAAATATCTTCTGGTGGGGTCCGCTGCAGCCGCCGTATTTTTGTATGGCGCCTCCCTGCTGTATGGCCTGAGCGGGGGGGAAACCTCCCTGGAGGGAATCGCGCTGGCCCTGCAAAGCAGCGCCAAACCGATCACGGCCCTTTCCCTGGTGTTCGTCTTGGCGACGGTGGCCTTCAAGATCGCCGCCGTGCCCTTCCACCAATGGACTCCTGATGTCTATGAAGGTTCTCCCACACCTGTAGTGGCCTTCCTTTCGGTGGGTTCAAAAGCGGCCGGTTTCGCCCTGGCCCTAAGAATATTGGTGGGCTGCTTTGAGAGTTTTGATGCCCAGTGGAAATTCTTATTCACTGTTTTGGCCCTGCTCAGCATGGTTCTGGGCAACGTTGTTGCCCTTGCGCAGACGTCAATGAAACGGATGCTTGCCTATAGCTCCATTGGCCAGGCTGGCTTCGTGATGATCGGCCTGGTTTGTGGGACCGAAGACGGCTTTGCCGCCATGGTGCTCTATATGGCTGCTTACCTCTTCATGAATCTCGGAGCCTTTGCTTGCATCATTCTGTTTTCCCTTCGTACCGGTAGTGATCGAATCGCGGATTTTGCAGGTTTGTATCAAAAAGACCCTCTGATTACCCTGGGATTGAGCCTATGCCTTCTTTCCCTTGGGGGTATTCCACCGATGATTGGCTTCTTTGCAAAAATCTACTTGTTCTTCGCCGGCTGGGCTGATCACCAATATCTTCTAGTCATCGTAGGACTCATTACGTCAGTCATTTCAATTTATTACTATATTTCTGTCATCAAGATGATGGTTGTTAAGGAACCCCAAGAAGCCTCCGATGTGGTCAAGGCTTATCCGCCGATCAGCTGGAATCTCTCAGGGATGCAATCTTTAAGGGCCGCCCTGGTGGCCTGTGTTTTGGTCACAGCGGTTGGCGGGGTGCTCTCCAGTCCCCTGTTTGAGTGGGCCAATGCCGCCGTCAGTGGTACTCCCATTCTGCAACGCGCTATTGCCGCCCTGCCTGCGGCAGGTCTGGGTTGAACCCATCCCCTACCCTGCCCGCCTGGGTGAGCCCGCCGGGCCCAGCAGCGCCACCAGTGGCGGAACTCATTCATGTCAACAAGATCTACGGCAGCGGCGACACCACCGTTCATGCCCTCAACGATGTTTGCCTGGTGGTCAATAACGGAGATTATCTCGCCGTGATGGGAGCCTCCGGATCGGGCAAGAGCACAGCGATGAACATTCTTGGCTGCCTCGACATGCCGACCTGCGGCAGCTACCACCTCAATGGGGTGCCGGTCGAAACTCTCAGCGATGACGAATTAGCCGATCTTCGCAACCAAAAACTCGGGTTTGTCTTCCAGCAATTCCATCTGTTGCCCCAGCTGACGGCCATGGAAAACGTGATGCTTCCGATGATCTATGCAGGGGTTCCTGCCGAGCAGAGACGCCAGCGCGCCAAACACGCGCTTGAAAAAGTTGGCTTGGCCCACCGGCTGGACAACCGGCCCAATCAACTCTCAGGGGGCCAGCAACAGCGGGTGGCCGTCGCCCGATCGATCATCAACGGGCCCTCGCTTCTCCTGGCTGACGAACCCACCGGAGCGCTCGATTCGAGCACCACCGAAGAAGTGCTCGCGATTTTTGATGACCTCAATGCCCAGGGGATGACGATTTTGTTGGTGACCCACGAGCAGGAGGTGGGGGCACGGGCCCAGCGAATCATCCACTTTCGCGACGGGCGGATCGCCCACTGAACCTCGCCAGGCTTTCTGGCCCAATTCATGGCCGGCCCAATTCATGGCCGGCCAGCCCTTGATCTCAGCCCTGGGGTGCTTTGCTGGCACCCGCCGACGGGGTGGCCACCATGGGGCGACGGGCCAAGCCAGGGTCGATTGCTGGCTTGGAGGCGGATCGGGGACGCTCAAGCGTTTGCAGCAATTCGCCCATCAGCAGAGCCACCGCATCGCCTGTGGGTGCAACGGCACCAGGGGAACGATTGGCACTGAAACCACCGGTGCCTCCCGGCAGCGTCAGGCCCGCTAACCGGGCAAGCAAGGGAGATCCACCGGGGTCAAGATCGCCAGGATCAATGGCCACCCAACCCCCATCTTGAGGAATACGCATTTCAAAATGCAGATGGGGCCCCGTACTCAAGCCCGTGCTGCCCACCCGTCCGATCACTTCCCCCTGGCTGACCCGCGCCCCCTCCTTGACGTAAAGCTCGGAAAGGTGGCCGTAAAGGGTGCGACGCTGAACGCCACCATGATCGATTTCAATGGCCAGGCCATAGCCCCCGGCTGGCCCACTGCTGACGACCGTCCCAGCCAGGACCGCCACCACCGGGGTGCCTTCGGGGGCGGCCAAATCTCGGCCGCTGTGCATGATCCAGTTGCCCAGCACCGGATGCAGGCGCCAGCCAAAATTGCTGGTGGTGACCGCTGATCCAATCAAAGGAAACAGGGGCCGGGCATTGCCATTACCTCCAATCGGGCCCGGCCGGGGCGTGACCCGGAAGACATCAGTCAGCCGGAAGCTTCCCCCTGCACCCGAGAGCAACGCCGAGACCGGCACAGAAATGGGTGCCAAGGGCGCGGCTTCGACCGCCGAGCGTGGCGCCCCTTCGCCGCCGCCCCACGGGCGGGAACCACCGGCCTGGGATTCCCCTAGGAAGGCCGGCGAACCGCCGTCCCGGGGTCGAAATTGAACAGCAGCTCGACCGCCACACTCGCGGGCGCTGAAGGCTCCGCTGCTGCAACCCTCCTCCCGGACCGAGGGGGTGAGGGGCCGAGCCAGACCTTCATGGACCCGGATCTTGACTTCGCGGGGGGTGATGACCCGATCGTGGACCAAGGCATCGAGACTGCGATCAAACCGTCGGGGAGCCTCGGGCGGCCAATCCTGTGGACTGGCGCGCATCGGTTCCGGCACCCGAACGGATTCCGGAGCCGATGCCGACGGCATCGCCCCCCTCCCGGAGGCAGGCGTCAAGGGTGCAGGGGCGGTGCCAGGGGTGGGGGGCGGCACCGCCACTGGCGCCTCCAAAGAGGCGGGAGGCACAATCGTGTCCGGCTGGGCCTGCACCAAAGGGATGCTGGCCAAGGGCAGCAGCCCCAGAGAGGTCAGGGCCAGCAACAGATGGGAAGGCCGGGAAGCCATGGGAGAGGAGGGGGACAGCAGTCCCTGCTGAGCCGGGCCAATCTAGGGGCCCGGCCCGAGGGGAGCCCCGCCCCTGAAGGGTGCGGGGTCAGGGCCCTCGTCAAAGTGCCGCTGCCATACCCGAATCCTTCCCTGGCGGCCCAGAAGCACCCCCCCATCACGGTGCAACCCGAGGGGTTGCCAGGACTCCCCTTCCAGCTGGATCGCTTGGGTTGGCCACCACAAACGCTGCTCCGCCAAAACCCTCACCGCCTCTGGACGGTCCGCCCAGGCCATGGCCCAATCGAGGGACCGCAGGACCCGGGCGCTGAGGCGCCAGGGGCAGGCCTGGTGGCGGCCCAGCGCCATGGCCACATTGGTAGCCCCTGTGGGGACCCGATTGCGGGCGTTCAACCCCACACCCACCCGGGCCCAGCGCACCTGATGGCCCCGGAGTCTTTGGCTTGGCAGCACCCCGGCCAGCTTGACCATGGCCCCCCCGGATCCAGGCAAATACACATCATTGGGCCACTTAATGCGCACGGGGAGTCCCAGATCCTCCAATTCCAAAGCCAACCCCACCGCCACCGCCAGTCCCACTGCGGCGGCCCCCCGGGGCTCTGGGGGCCAGGGCAGGGCGGCACTGAGCCAGACGCCCCCGGGCGGGGAACTCCATGTCCGTCCATGTTGCCCCCGACCAAAGCGTTGCTGGCCGGCGAGCAAGGCCAGGGGCGTCCGCAGCCGAGGCCCCCGGGCGCAAGGCGCTTGGATCAACCAGTCGTCCAGCAGGCGCTCGGTGCTGCCACAAACCGGCACGTAACGCAGGTGCCAACCATGAAGATCATCATTTGACCCAGACCCAGACCCAGGCCAAGGCCCAGGCCCCAGGGACCTGCGGGCGGCACCAAGGCGTCCGATCACAGCTGGCCCAACCAGGCCCCCATGCGAGCGGCAGCGGCCTCCAGCTCGGGCAGGGGATGGACCAACGCCAACCGCAACCAACCCTCCCCCCCCGGGCCAAAACCGTTGCCAGGGGTGAGACAAACCCCTGTCGCCTCCAACAGGGCGGCACAGCAGCCCTCGGAATCCATCCCCCGCAGCTTGGCCAGCGGCGGCACCTCCAGCCAGAGATAGAGGGCCATCGAGGGTTGGCTCACGCTCCAGCCGGCGGCCAAAAGCGCCCGCACCATGCCATCGCGCCGCTGCCGGTACACCTCACGCAGCTGCTGGGGCCAATGGGGTGCCTGCTCCAAGGCCGCGATGGCCCCGGCCTGAAGGGCCAGGGACTGGTTGAAATCGACCACGGATTTCAGCTGGCGCAGGCCGGCGATCAGGGGAGCAGCGCCGATGGCGAACGCCAGGCGATAGCCGCCAAGACACCAACTCTTGGAGAAGGAAAAGAACTCAATCCCCTGGCGCCGCCAATCCGGATGGCGCAATAGGGCCGGGGCCTCCCCGTCCAGGGCGAGGTCGACATAGGGGTTGTCATGGGCCAGCACGAGGTCATGGTCGATGGCGCGGGCCATGGCGCCATCCAGCCAGCTCTGGTCGCCGGTGGTGGCCGTGGGGTTGTGGGGAAACCCCAGCACCATCAATTTCAACTGGTCCCAGACGCTGGCTGGCAGCTGGCCAAAATCAGGGCGCCACCCCTGATCAGCTCGCAGCGGCAGGAGGGTGGGGCGCACCGAGGCCAACACCAAACCGCCCCGATGGGAGGGATAACAGGGATCGAGCAGCAAGGCCCCATCGCCCGGATCGGTAACGACAAGGGGCAAATGGGCCGTGGCTTCCTGGGAACCCACCAGCAACTGGACCTCGGTTTCGGGATCAACCCTGATCGCAAAGCGACGCAGGGCCCAGGCCGCCACCGCCTCGCGAAACGGCAAGGTGGCGCCGTGCAGGCAGTAGGAGGCGCTGGCGGGGTGATGGAGGCGTTGGGCCATGGCCTCAATCGCCGCCGGCGGGGGGGGCAGATCGGTGGAGCCAAGGGAAAGATCCAGCAATGCAGGGCGGTGGTTCAAGCCATCCACCAGCCCCCTGACCCCCTGGACATAGGCCAGCTTGCGGGCGTCATTGCGGCTGAAGACACCGCTGCCCAACTGGGCCACCCGCTCAGAGATGGGCATCCAGGAGGGCCATCAACTGGGGCTTGGCAATGACCCCCTCCTGGCGGGCCACCTCCACACCAGCGCGAAACACCAGCAGGGTGGGGAGACCTTGAATGCGGTAAGCATCGCGACTGACGGGGTTATCATCGGCCTCCAATTTGGTCACCTTGAGCCTGCCGCCATAAGCTTCTGCGGCCCATGACATCAAGGGAGCCATCAAACGGCAAGGGCCACACCAGGAAGCCCAAACATCCACCAAAACGGGCAACGGAGACGCAAGAACCTCCTGCTCAAAAGAAGAATCCGTGACATCCAGCACTGCAGCGCTGGTTTGATCGGTGGCCAATGGCCCTGTTGCGAAGTTATTGAATTGTATGGAGCAGGGGGACCCCTCCGGGAGGCCGGCCAGGCCATCCCCCCGCCAAGGAACTCAGAGCTTGTCGATGGACTTCTTCAGTTCTTCGAGCTCGGCGTTCACTTCCTGCTGCTGCACGGGTTGCAATTGGGGAACAGGGCCATTGGGGGCCGGTAACTGAATCGGATGGGTTCCCCCTTCCAGCCGGGTTTTGAGGGCGGCCAGTTCGTCATCAACATCATTGCCCCCCTCGAGACTGGCGAACTGACTTTCCAGATCGGCGCCAGCCAGTTCGGCTGCGGCTTGGCTGCGGGCCTCAAGAATCTGCACCTTCTCCTCCATCTGCTCGAAGGCGGCCATCGAGGAGTTCGTGCCCAGATTGCTGACGGCGCTTTGCAGCTGCTCCTGGGCCTGGGCCGCCTGGGCGCGGGCCTTGAGCATTTCTTTTTTCGTCTTGGCCTCAGCGATCTTGGCCTCAAGAGCCGTCAGACTCCTTTTGAGGGTGTCGACTTGGCCGGCCTGGCTGTTGAGCTGGTTGTTGAGCGCTGTGAAGGTTTCCTGGTAGGTCTTCCGTCGGGCCAGGGCCTCACGGGCCAGGTCCTCTTCGTTTTTCTTGAGGGCCAATTCAGCCCTTTCATACCAGGTTTTGGCCTGACTTTCGGCTTGCTCTGCCTGGTTTTGGATCCGCTTCTGGCTGGCGATCGCCGTGGCGACGGCCTGGCGCAGTTTGACCAGATCAGCCTGCATGTCGGCCACGGACTGGTCCAGGATCAGGGCCGGGTCTTCGGCCTTACTGACCAGATCGTTGAGGTTGGCGCGCAGCAGACGGCTGAGCCTGTCGAAAAAGCCCATGGTTTGGGATAAGGGGGGCAGGCCCTGAACCATAGCGATGAATCGCCCATTGCCTCACTCAAAACTTGTAGAAGATCTACCCTTGCGCCCTTCGCCCTACGGTCGCTTCCATGGCCAAAGCTTCCAGGCGTTCCGTCCCGGGTCCACCAAACGAGACCAACCGAACCCAACGGATCGGCGAGGTTTCGGTGCTGCTGCCCGCCCGCAGGCCCCCGGCCGTGGCCCTGGCCGCATGCCTCGAAGACTTGGGACAATCATGGCAACGGCAGGGCCATCTGGCAGCCCTTTGGCTGGCCTGGCCGCGCCTGGCCGGCCCCCAACTGGCTCCCCACTGCCGACCCCTGGTCTTGAGGGCAGGGCGTCTGACGGTGGGGGCGGCTCCCGGCCCCTGGCTCCAAGCCCTGCAGTACAACCGCCACATGCTGCTGGGGGCCTTGCGCGGAGCGGGATTCGAGGTGAGGGAAGTGATTGTGCAGCAACACCACCCCAGCCCCATGCCGCCCCCGGCCATGCAAGAGGAGGCGGCCGTCTGGGCCGCCCACCCCAGTCGACTCGATGTCCATGGCCAAGGCGGCCCCTGTCCGGCCTGCGGCAGTCCAGCGCCTGCGGGTGAACTGGCCCTCTGGGGCCATTGCAGCTTCTGCCGCCGCGAAGCCTTGGCGGACCCACCAGGGGAGCATCGCGCCTAGGGCTGGCCCCCTGGGGCTGGCCCCTCAAGGGCTGGCCCCTTGGGGCTGGCCCCTCAGGGCCAGAAGAGTGATCGCCAGGCCCGCTCCTGGGCCTGGGCCTCAGGGGTGCCCTCGGCGGGGAACCGGGCCAGGAAATCCTTATCGGCCGCAGGGACATAGGGCCCCTGCTTGATCTCGAACATGACGGCAGCAGGGGTCAGGGCCACAAGGGTGTGGAAATAGCCTTCCTGCAACTCAATGCCCCGCACATCACCGCCGGCCTCCAGCCGTTCGGTGTGCAGCACCGTGCCCAGGTCATCCAGCAGCAACAGTCCGATGGCCCCCTGAAGCACCACAAAGCATTCGAAGCCCTCGCCTGGGTTGGGGCGCAGATGGCGATGGGGACGCACATAGGTGCCGGGTTGAAGCACATTCAAAAAGCGCTGCACCAGGTCCGGGGCGTCGTGAAGGTTGTGGTTGAGGCGCAGGCGCGGACTGTTGAGGGCCCCGGCAGCCACCGCATCGAAGAGGGACTGATGCAGGCGCCGCAACGCCGGCGGCACCGTCAACGCGGCGGGATCCTGAAGCGGTAAAGCGGCATCAGCCAAAGGTCGGCCTCCGATGGGGTGGGTGACGCAGAGCCGAAATGGTGGCAGAGCGGGACCGTGGCCATGGCTATCTCTGGGCCACCCGGCCCTCTTGGCTGACAGATTCGTGCCACCCCCGTTGTCCTTGCCCCATCCCCCGATGGCGGCTAACGCCATGGTCCCTTTGCCCAACCCCGAAGCCCCCGCTCCAGCGATCGAAACGATGCGCGCCTTGGTGCAGCGCGGCGAGAGCCGGTCGCTGGCTTGGCGGCTGGGGCAGCTCGATCGCTTACAGCGCCTGCTGCAGGTGGAGGAAAACGAGGCCGCGGGCGCCCTGGCCGCTGACCTCGGCAAACCCGAACTGGAAGCCCACTTCGAATTGGTGGCCGTGCGGCAGGAACTGGCCCTGACCCGCAAGCACCTGCGGCGCTGGATGCGACCCCGTTCTGTGGGGCTTCCCGGCTGGGCGCTGCCGGGCCGGGCCGCCATCCATCCCGAACCCCTTGGCTGCGTTCTGATCCTGGGCCCCTGGAACTATCCCCTGCAGCTCTGCCTGCATCCCCTGGTCAGCGCCCTGGCTGCGGGAAACACCGCCGTGCTGAAGCCCTCGGAACAGGCCCCCCATACGGCCAGCTGGATGGCCGCTGCGGTGGCCCGTCACTTCAAGCCCCACCATGTTCAGGTGGTGCTGGGGGATGCGGAAGCGGCGAGCACGCTGCTGGAGCAGCGCTTCGATCACATCTTTTTCACCGGTGGCGGCCGGGTCGGCCGGCTGGTGATGGCCGCCGCCGCCCGCCATCTGACGCCGGTGACCCTGGAGCTGGGGGGCAAGAGTCCGGCGATCGTGCTGGCTGGAGCGAACCCGCAAACCACAGCGCGGCGGCTGGTCTGGGGCAAGGGTATCAATGCCGGCCAAACCTGCGTCGCCCCCGACCATCTGCTGGTGGTGACTGACGCCGTTGCCCCCCTGATCGCAGCGTTTGCCGAGGAGAGAGAGCGCCTCTATGGCAAGGATCCGCTCAACAGCGACGATCTCGGCCAGATTGTCAACGAGAGGCAATTTGAGCGCCTCGAAGGGCTGCTGCAGGGGGCCCGGCAAAAGGGACAAATCCTGCTGGGCGGCGGCAGTGATCGCCGCCGGCGCCGCATCGAACCCACCTTGATCGCTGTCGACCAACCAGAAGACGATCCCTTGATGCAGGAAGAGATTTTTGGGCCCCTGCTGCCATTGATCGTGGTGAACGATCTGGTGGATGCCCTGGCCCGGGTACGCCGGGGCCCCCACCCCCTGGCCCTCTATCTTTTCGGCGGCGATAGCAAGGAGCGGCAACAACTCCTGGCCACCTCCAGCTCGGGAAGCGTCGGCTTCAACGACGTGGTGATGCAGGCGGGGCTGGTCCACTTGCCATTCGGCGGGGTGGGCGAAAGTGGCCTTGGCGCCTATCACGGCGAAACGGGGTTCCGCACCTTCTCCCATCAACGCAGTGTGCTGAGCCGGTCGTTCTGGTTCGACCTTCCCTTCCGCTACCCCCCCTATGCCGGCAAGCTCCCCCTGGTTCGGCGCCTGATGGGATGAGAGTCCCCCCTGGACGTCGGCGCCGGTGGGGGGGGCTGGTTAGGAGTGGGCAGGACCCTTAACGTGCCGGCAACTGCTCACCCAACCCATGCGCCGCCGCCTTGTTGCCCTGGCCATTGCCGTGGTGCTGCCCCTTCCAGGCCTGGCGGCAGAAGTCACGGTTCAGCCAGGGGAAACCCTCTCCCAGATCGCCGATCGCCTCGGCATCAGCATGACCAGGCTGATGAAGCTCAATGGCATCACCAATCCCGACCACGTCGAATCGGGCAGCAAGCTGACCGTGCCCAACTCCGTCTCCAGCTCAGGCCGGGCCAAGGGAGCCAGCACCTCGTCAAACACGAAGACCACCAAGGTGACCGTCAAGGACGGCGAAACCCTTTCGGAGATCGCCGATCGCCATGGCATGAGCATCAATGAATTGGTGCGGCTGAACGATCTCAGCAACGCCGACCACGTCGAAACCGGCAGCACCCTGCGGGTGAAAGCCATTGCCGTGGCCAGCTCCCGCTCCGCTGACGGCCCCTCCAGCTACCGCAAGGGGGCCAGCGAGCACGTGGTCCAACCCGGGCAGAATCTCTCCACCATTGCCGAGGGCTATGGCGTGCCCATGAGCCGTTTGGTGGCCATCAATGGCCTCCAGGATGCCGACCATGTCGAAGTGGGCATGCGCCTGCGCCTCAAGGGCAACCCGCCAACCAGCGCCGCCCCCGTCGCCCCATCCCAACGCAGCAGCAGCCCCGCCCCCAGCGGCGAGGCCCTCCCCAGCCGTTCCGTGGCCCCTGGCCCCGAAACCAGCCCACGGGCGACAACGGCCCCGGTGGTCGCGCCAGCCGTGGTGGCTGTTCCACGGGCCACCGTTCCACAGGCAGACGCTCCCAGCACGGTCACCTTTCCCCAGACCCGACCGGCGACCGGAACCACCGCCATGGCCAACCCGGTCGTGGCAAGTCCAGTAGTGGCCAGACCGGTGGTTACCAGGCCGGTAGTGGCCACACCGGTAGCGGCCACACCGGTGATAGCCACACCGGTAGTGGCCAAACCCGTCATTACCGCTCCGGCACCCAGGGCCAGCGTGGCCCGGGCGAGCCAGGCACCGGTCAGTTCGGTCTTGCCTGCGGAGGCGTCAAGCCGCACGGACTGGCGTCCCTATGGTCCCCTGCAAGTGGACTGGGCCAATTGGCAACCGATGGGCGGCAGCCTGGTGGCCCCCACCATCAGCAACAAGGGTGAAACGCTGTACCTGGCGATCAACTGCAGCGCCCGCAAAATGAATGCCACCAGCTCCAACGGCGACTGGAAAACCTGGGAAGATCCGCGTGCCAATTTCGAGGTGAAATTGGTCAATGACCGCTGCCGTCAAAGTCGGCTTTAAGGGCCTAATCACCACCTAAATTCACGAATCAGCGGAACTGGCAATGCCAGCACTGGCTAGCCCAGAACTGGCTCGCCCAGCACTGGCTAGACAAGCACTGGCCAGCCCAGTGTTGTCGATCTGCCCACTAGGCCCAAGGGGGAAGGGCCCCCTGTTTCAGGCCGACCAGCGCAGGGGCCAGGGAGATCGCAGGTAGTTCTGGCCCAACGTGCGCAACCAAAGCTGCTGGCGACCGTCGTCGCTCTCGCGGATGAGTTCCTCCTGCACCAAGCGCCGCGCCAACCAGCCCCAGGTTTCCTGGTTTTGGCCATGGTCCTTGGCCAGGCCCTCGACCAGTTGGCGCAGGTCCCGCCCCCGACCGCCTTCCAATGCCGTCAGGACCCGCGCCGCGGGCTCGGACCAATCCACGGTGGCCGGATGGCGCTGGCAGTTGTCGCAGCGGTGACAGGGGGGCGCCAGCTCACCAACGGCCAGCAACAGGGCCTGCTCACGGCAGCCCGACCCCTCGGCCACGGCCTCCATGCGTCGCAGCTGTCGTTGGGCCAGTTCGAGTCGCTCCCTTTCCTGCAGGCGCTCTGCGGCGCTCAGCTGCTGGCTCGCCGCCCGCATCGCCCAGCCCAAGCTGACCCGATCGGCAGCGGCGAACAACACCAAACAATGGGCTGGTTGACCATCGCGGCCCGCCCGCCCCGATTCCTGCAGGTACCCCTCGACACTGGCGGGCAGGGTCAAATGCAGCACCAGGCCCACATCGGCCCGATCCACCCCCATGCCAAAGGCCACGGTCGCGACCAGCACCGGGCGCGGTTGGTTCTGGAAATGCTCCAGGGCCAACTGGCGACTTTCGGGATCCATGCCGGCGTGATAAGGAATGGCGGCGAGACCCGCCTGGGCCAGCCGCGTCGACCATTCCTCCACCGCCAAACGGGTACGGGCATAGATGAGGACGGCGCCCCGAGCCTCGGCCACAGCGTTCAACACCTCGGCCAAGGGCTGCTCTGAGCGGCGCCTCATCGCGTAGGTGAGGTTGCTGCGGCGAGCGGAGCGCACCAACACCTCAGGCCGACGCAGCTGCAGCAGACGAATGATGTCGGCGCGCACCTGGGGGGCCGCCGTAGCACTGAGGGCCACCATCGGCACCCCCGGGCAGAGGCGGCGCAGTTCGCCAAGGCGCCTGTAGTGGGGCCGGAAATCGTGGCCCCAGGCACTGATGCAATGGGCCTCGTCCACCGCCAGGGCCACCAACCGCCCCGTGGCGTGGATCTCTTCGAGCAGACGGCGGGTGGCTTCCACCTGGAGCCGTTCGGGTGAGAGATAGAGAACCCTCAGACTTTGATCGTTCAAGCCCTGCTGCAGCTGCTGCCGCCGCTGCAGATCGAGCCCCTGGTGCCAACAGGCGGCGGCAATGCCATGGCGCCGCAACTGACGCACCTGGTCCTGCATCAGCGCCACCAGGGGCGAAATCACCACCACCAGCCCCTGACGCACCAGGGCAGGCAGTTGATAGCAAAGGGATTTCCCCGCCCCGGTGGGTAACACCGCCAGACAATCCTGCCCAGCCAGCAGGGCCTCCACCACCTGCCGTTGGCCGGGGCGGAAGTGGTCCCAGCCGAAGTGGCGCCGCAGGGCTTCGCTGAGGCGATCCACCGGCGGCCAACCCCATAGATGGTGCCACCGGACCATAGCGCTCCACCACCTGTGGCCAGCTATGCGCCAGAGCGAGCCAGGGACTCAAGGCAGCGGCGGGCCCTCCAGCCGATCCGGCGCCTCCTCCACCAACTGCAACCGCAGCCTTTTCCCCCCCGCCAACTCCCCCAACGACACCCGCAGGGTGCTGCCGCTCAAACTCTGCAAAGCGGTGAGCAACTCCCGCAAATGGGGTGTGCTGCTGCCACTTTCCACCCACAGCCGCTCCTGCAGTCCCCCCAGCCGCCGCCAGCTGGTGTGCAACTTGAGAACGGCACTTTCCAGGGCCTGGGCTTGACCCACCGCGTCGGCCAGCAGGCCGAGGGCATCGAGCCGCTGGGCCTCCTGAATCGCCTTCTCAAAATCCAGGTTGCCCTGCTGGAACGCCCTTACGGCCAGGGCGGCCTGGGCCGCCTTGTCGAGCCAGCGGGCCGTGAGGGTCACATCCTTGACGCGCTCCAGTTCCGGTTCTTCCCGCAGGGCCCGGCGCAGATCTTCCTGCTGGGCTTCCGGCAACTTGGCCAGCTCCTTGACCAGGGGCGCCACCGCCCGAGGGGGCAGCAGGTTTTCGGCGGTGCGCTGGCGAATCTCCTCGGGCAACAGGGGGCTGGTCGCCGCCGTGAACTCGTCGGTGAGACGGCGCACCTGCTTGCGGGTGATTTGCTGGCCCCCATTGGCCGCCTCGCCAATCATCTGCTGCACCTCAGGATCCGCCTGGGATGTTTCCAGAAAGGCACGCTTCGAGAATTGGTTGACGCTGGCGAGTTCGAGCACGCCATCGCCGAGCATGGCGTCGGCCGATTCAGCCAGCTGGATCAGGCCATAGGCCCGGGTCTTGCTGATCTCCCGCTCGCGCAGCCATTGCAAAAAGCCAGTGCCCCGGCCTTCGCCGCCGCGACGCTCGCGGTCGCGGACAGCACAGAGAATGCGGCCCCGCCAGATTTCGGTCTGCAGGTCAAAGCGGTCACAGACCGCCCAGGCCGCCTCCAGGCGGGCGTGAAACTCCATCACGCTGATGTCGTCCCGCTCGGGATCCGGCAGATCCAGGTCAATCAGCGGAGCGTCGCCGGCATGCTCTTGAAGCAATGGGCCCACGGCAGGGCCCTCAACGGCAGACATGGGCCAACGGGGCAAGGGATTGGGATGCTGCCATGGGCCCCGGCGATCCCTGGCTGCGGCAGCCAGCCGGGCGAGCGACGAAACGTGACACCCCTGGGGGGTAAGGCCAACCTGCAGGGGTAAGCTCGGTTGGAAAGCCACCCGACCCTCTGCCCAGCGATGGCCATCTCCCGCGGCGACAAAGTACGGATCAAACGCCCCGAGTCCTACTGGTTCAACGAAGTAGGCACGGTGGCATCCGTCGATACTTCTGGGATTCGCTATCCCGTCGTTGTGCGCTTTGACAAGGTGAACTACAACGGTTATAGCGGCTCCGAAGGCGGCATCAATACCAACAACTTCGCCGAAAGCGAACTGGTCAAAGCCTGAGGCTCCCCCTCGGGTAACAACGTCAATCCCTGTGCCCGAACTACCTGAGGTTGAAACCGTTCGTTTGGGTCTGGAGTCCAGAACCCAGGGAATGACCATCGCCAAGGTTGCTGTTCTGCGCCAACGGGCGATTGCCAGCCCCCAAGCGCCAGCCCTCTTTGAGCTGGCCCTTGGGGGCTGCCTCATTGAGGGCTGGCAGCGAAGGGGCAAATACCTGATGGCCAACCTCAGCCATGGGGACGGCAGCCAGGCGGGTCATTGGGGCGTCCATCTGCGCATGACCGGCCAGTTCCTCTGGATCGACGAGCCAACTCCCGTATGTGCCCATACCCGCGTCCGCTTCTGGAATCCAGCAGGGGCAGAACTGCGCTTCATCGACACCCGCAGCTTTGGCCAGATGTGGTGGGTGCCACCCCAAACCCCCCCGGAAACGGTGATCACGGGTCTGACACGCCTGGGCCCGGAACCCTTCGATCCGCAAATGACGGCCGACTATCTGCAAAAGCGGCTGCAGGGTTCGAAAAGAGCGATCAAAAATGCCCTGCTTGATCAGTCGCTGATCGCCGGCGTCGGCAACATCTATGCCGATGAAAGCCTGTTTGCCGCCGGCATCCGACCCGATACCGCCAGTGGCTGCCTACCGCTCGATCGGTTGGCCAAATTGCAACAGTGCCTTGTGGAGGTGCTGAGGGCCAGCATCGGCGCGGGCGGCACCACCTTCAGCGACTTCAGGGACCTCAAGGGCCTCAATGGCAATTACGGCAGCCAGGCCTGGGTCTATCGGCGCTCCGGCCAACCCTGCCGGCGCTGCGGCAATCCCATCCAACGGCAACGGCTGGGGGGCCGCAGCAGCCACTGGTGCCCTTGCTGTCAAACTTGAACAAAGTGTCAGCAACACCCCATGAACCGCAATTGGCGAGGCGCCTGACCCGGTGGATCAACTCCAGCGAGCCAATCCAGTGATGGCCCCCTCAACGGAGGCTCCAGATCCAAAGCAGGATCTGGCCCTAAGGCTCTGTGAGGTGATGGCGGCCATTGATCGGCGCGGCTGGTGTGATGGCACCGGCGGCAACTTCAGTTGTGTACTGGGGACCCAACCCCTTGCCCTGTTGATGGCACCCAGTGGGGTCGAAAAGGGTGGGCTGAAGCCCCGCGATCTGATCGTGGTCAACGACAAAGGCGCGGTGATCGAAGGGGAAGGGCGAGCCAGTGCCGAAACGCTGCTGCATTTGGCGATCGTGGCGGCAAGGAAGGCCGGAGCCGTGCTGCATACCCACTCCCAGGCGGCAACGCTGCTCTCACGCCTGGCTGAATTCAGGGGAGAACCCCTACCCGCGCAGGGATGGCAACTTCAGATCAAGGGGCTGGAAATGTTGAAAGGGCTGCAAGGAATCCGCAGCCATGAGCAACAGATTTCGATCCCCGTGCTCCCCAATGATCAGGATTTAGGGCGGCTCAGCCAACTCGCCCTCAGCTCTTTAGCCGATGCACCCTTTGGCATCTTGATCAGTGGCCATGGCCTTTACGCCTGGGGAGACGACTTGGCCATGGCAAAACGCCATCTGGAAATCCTGGAGTTTTTACTGGAGCAGCATTGGCGCGAGCTCCAACTGAGGAGCATTTACAACGCAGGGGTGATCACACCATGATCACAATCACAGGCCTCCAACATGTGTTGCTCGATATCGAGGGCACCACTTGCCCTGTCAGCTTTGTCGGAGACGTCCTGTTTCCCTATGCGAAGCAACAAATGCCTGGATATCTGGCTGATCAGGTAGAGAATCCAATCGTTCAGAAGCTCCTTAATCAGGTCTTTGAGGCCTGGGATCAAGACTGCGACCCGCAGGCCGCATCCCTGAGGCAAAGATATTGCGAAAAGGACTCCAAAGCCGCCGTTAGATATCTATGGTGGCTGATCGAAAACGACCGCAAGCTCACACCACTAAAAGAACTTCAGGGACTGATTTGGCGCCAAGGCTACGATCAGGGCCTCTTGAAAGCCCCTCTTTATGCAGATGTTCCCGAGGCTCTTGGACGATGGCGGGAAGCGGGACTGAAACTATCTGTTTACTCGTCAGGTTCAATCAACGCGCAAATACTACTCTATCAACATAGCAGCCATGGAGACCTGAGCAATCTTTTTTTTCATTGGTTTGATACAAATATAGGCAGCAAACAAATCAATAAAAGCTACACGAAAATAGCCGAGGCTCTAGATACGAATCCAGGGGAAATAGTCTTTATCAGTGATCGCAAATCCGAACTTTTTGCCGCCAAAGAAGCAGGATTTCAAGTAATCTTTAGTCAGAGAGAGGGAAATCCCGAGACGGATAGCGGCAACTACATAGGAATTAAAAACTATGCTGATCTCAATCTGTCTCCAGCCTGAACTGAATACCGCCAACCAAAACGGTTTCAGGTGTCGCCGGGAGCGCCAAGCCGCCAAGGGATTGCCCAAAAGAACGCAAAAAAAGCCACCGGATACGGTGACTAGAAATTCAGCTTTGAACAAATCCAAAGTCTGATTGAATGGAAAATAT
>JAPLIC010000008.1 GCA_026389315.1 Cyanobacteriota bacterium | reverse complement strand
TTTATTCGCTCCTGATCGTCGAACAGCGCTGTTGGGTGCGTTTTAGACAGCTCTTTTGAGTCAATCCTTGATCGAATGTCCAAGTGCAGGCGATCCAGCATATTGCCCTCGATACGTCCTAAGCCCAATAAAACTTAATTCAGCAAGCCCTAGCTAAAAGTATAGGGTGAGCTAAATGTACCATTAAAGCTGCCAAAGGTAATGGTATAGGGAGTGCCACCCAAGAAGTACGCAAGAATGGCTGGGTCATAGCCGGAAGGGGGGATCGGGAACTGGGTGTTCCTTGTAATCGGCGAGACATTCACCGAAAAAGTATTGCCACTCGGGGCACTGTTACCATTGCCACCGCCATTACCGCTGTAGTTATTATTATTATTAATGAAGTAACCTCCACTAACTGAAAAGCTCGCAGCTCCAGTTGCAGCGGCCGTGCCGCTAGTACCGGTAAAGGAAACTATGGTTTCCCAGGCGATCCCTGTGCTGGTTAGGGTGCCGAGCCCAGAATTGAAGGGCTGAACCGTGAACTGAGGCAGTGTTGATTTGTATTCTGTGTTTGAGGCGCTGGCTGTAGGGAAGTTGGTGAACGTGTCGGCCTGGGTGAAGGTCTGGGTCTGCAGCAACGTGACCGCCTGGGCGGGATTGGCCTGGGTCATGGTCAGCAGGCCCATGGCACCCAGCGCCACGAGTGGCGCGGCTGCACCGCTGGCGATAGCCCTTGAGAAGGATTTGCAAAACATTGTCTTTAGAATTTCTGCGTTTTTATTAAAACATCATTTTGGCCTGCCTTCTTAAGAAAAGGCTAAAAGCCCTCGTTGCCTCCCCCAAGCGCTTGCTCCGCTGCCCCCAGCACCTGCAACACCGCCTGGCCATAGCGTTCCAATTTGGCGGCCCCCACGCCACTCACCTGGCTCAGGGCGTCCAGGTCTGCGGGCAGCCGGGCGGCGATTTCCAGCAAGGTGCGGTCGTGGAAGACGACATAGGGCGGCACGGCCTGGTCGCGGGCCTGCTGCAGCCGCCAGGCCTTGAGCGCCGCCAGCAAGGAGGCGTCCACATTTTCGGGCAGGCCCCCTGGACCGGTGGCCCCGCCACTGCCCGATCCACTGGCCGATCCGCTGCCCGATCCACTGCCGCCAGCGGCCCCGCCCCGCCGCCGTTCCTTGGCCGGCGGCGCCAACCGCAATGCCAAGCTGGCCTCCCCCCGCAGCAGCGGCTTGACCCGATCCGCTTCGCCCAGGCGCAGGCCGCCGTGGCTCGCCTCGTCGCTCACCAGGTAGCCCTGGGAGGTGAGTTGGCGAAACAGCGAGCGCCATTGACCCCGGTCCAGCTCCTTGCCGATGCCATAGACACTGAGCTGCTGGTGACCCAGCTCGCGGATGCGGGCGGTGTCGCCGCCCAGCAGCACGTCGACGACGTGGGCGGCGCCGAAGCGCTGGCCGGTGCGGTAGACGGCGGAGAGGGCCTTGCGGGCCACTTCGGTGACATCGGTAGAGCGTTCGGGCTCAAGGCAGAGATCGCAGTTGCCGCAGGGCTGCGCCAGGGATTCGCCGAAATGCCGCAGCAACACCTGGCGGCGGCAGCCGGAGGCCTCACTGAAGCTGATCAGGGCATCGAGCTTGCCGTGTTCGATGCGCTTCTGGGCTTCAGGGGCGTCGGAGTCGTCGATGAAGCGGCGCAGTTGGGGGACATCGCCGGCGCCGTGCACCATCCAGGCCACCGCCGGCAGGCCATCCCGGCCGGCGCGGCCGGTTTCCTGGTAGTAGGCCTCCAGGCTTTTGGGCAGGTCGATGTGGGCGACGAAGCGCACGTCTGGTTTATCGATGCCCATGCCAAAGGCGATCGTGGCCACCACGATCACACCGCTATCTCGGCGGAAGCGGTTGAGGGCGTCGCTGCGCTGCTGGGGGCTGAGGCCGGCGTGATAAGCCACCGCATCGAAGCCAGCGGCGCGCAGGTCGGCGGCAAAGCGATCCACCCGGCTGCGGGAGCGGGCGTAGACGATGCCAGCCTCGCCGCGCCGATCCGCCAGAAAGGCCAGCAGCTGGCTGCGGGCCTCGTCCTTGTCGCGCAGCAGGTAGCGGATATTGGGCCGATCAAAGCTGGCCAAAAACACCCGGCCCTCCTGCAGCCTCAGGCGCTCGCGAATCTCCTCGCGGGTGCGGGGGTCGGCGGTGGCGGTGAGGGCCAGGCGGGGGATGGCGGCAAAGCGCTCGGCCAACACCGCCAGCTGCAGGTATTCGGGCCGGAAATCATGGCCCCACTGAGATACGCAATGGGCCTCGTCGATGGCAAACAGGGCCAGGGGCAGCTGCTCCAGCCGATCAAGAAAGCCGGGGCTTAGCAATCGCTCGGGGGAGACATACAGCAGATCCAGCTCGCCCTGCTCAAGGGCTCGCCACACGGCGGAAGCCTGCGAGGCCTCCAGCGAGGAGTTGAGGGCGGCGGCCCGCACGCCCGCCTGGCGCAGGCCCTCCACCTGGTCCTGCATCAGGGCGATCAGGGGCGACACCACCACCCCCACACCGCTGCGGCATAGGGCCGGGATCTGATAGCAAAGCGATTTGCCACCGCCGGTGGGCATCAACACCAGGGCCGAACCGCCGCCCACCACGTGCTCGACGATCTCGGCCTGGGGGCCGCGGAAGGCGCCGTAGCCGAACACCTCTTGCAGCACCTGGGCTGGATTGGGGGTGGTGGTGGCGCTGGAGGCGCTATCGGGGGGTGGGGTGGGGGGCATGCGGTGGCTGTTCAGAGCGCCATCTCAGCAGTTCCACCACCGGGGCGGCTGGGAGGCAGGAAGCCGCCATAACCGCTTTCTAGATCTTCTCGCCGTACTTATCGGTGGTCAGGTCAAGCTCGTAGCTGTTCTGCGGGTTCATCCAGAAGGCAGCCTCGACGCAGAGCCACTGTTCTAGGCGCAAGACGGTGACGGCCTTCATGGCCCGTTTGCCGTTGATGAGCTGATCAATCCGATTGGAAGGCACGTCCAGCTGCCGAGTCAGCTCAGCTACCGAGATGACGCAGCAGGGCACCTCAAGTGGCCAGGGCCATTGCCCCCCCCCTTATGTTGCAGCTACTTGCCTCGGCGCATTTCCGCAGGCTCCCGTCACCCCAGCCTTGCCCCCGCCATGGCCGGGACTGACCTGCTGATCGATATCGTCCGCGCCGTGGCGAAGGGGAACCAGGAGCTGTTTCAACGCGCCTTGGAAGCCTTGATCACCGAGGGTGATCCAAGCAGCACCATGTGCTCGCTGGTCTGCTCCTGGAAATACGTCCACAGCGGCGGCTGGGGGATCTGCTCCTTCCCGCGGAAATCCATCAGGCCTCTGCGCCCCCAAACTCAAACCCTGCCACCGCCTGCTTCCCGTCAACGTCGCTCTCGCTGCACAAGGGCTGGAGGCCAGCGACGTGATCACCCTGGCGTGTCTTCCTAACGGGCTCCTTGCTTCAAGCTCTGGCGATTCCGCCATCCAGTTCTGGGATCCGGCCCGCCCCGATGCCGCCCGCAGGTGTTCTCCGACCCGATTCCTGCAGAGGGCCGCTTTGGAGGCTGCTGGCTTGCACGAAGCTGACAAACCCGACATTCAGCGCGACTTAATGGACACAGAGGTTGACACTGTCAGGGTCATGGCCTAGGCTTGAACTGTCCTGGAAGATCAGATCAGCGGAGGGTGGGTTATCATGCCAGACGGTGATATGGTGCACAGACACCTGGGGCACTTTTATCAAAAGACCTACAAGATTCTTTGTGAAGGAGTATTGGCCACAGAAGACTGCGCTCGCGACTTACTTTCTCGTCTGGGAAGAGATCTAAAGCAGACTGCTAAATGGCCGTTGCATCTTTCCAAGAAGATCTCTGATTTACTCTCCCAGAAAATAGGGCCACTGGAATTTGCGAATAACGATGAAGCGGCCAGGAGCGGGCACCAGATTGATGATTTGATCAATCTGGCGGATTGCCCTAACCGCGAAAAGGAGTTGATTTCAAGGGCAAGCAAGACAGTGCTCAACGAGCTTCGCCATGGCGGAGAAATGGATACCTGCAATTTTCAGTTGGCAATTTTTAAACAATACATTCGCGAGAAATATGAAGCTGATTTCAAAGAGCGGATCCCATTAAGCAGAGAACACCATAATGGCGTTTCCCATGGCGAGTTGATGCGGCGACTTGAGGCACTAGAGCCATATCTGAATTTTGGCATTCATCAGTTTGCCCAAACTGCGATCAAGAACCAAAACCTTGATAATCTTCGCCTGCCACGGCAGGTTCGTCGTGAGATCAACTTAGACGAAGATCTGCTGGCAGGCTAAGACAAATGAAAAGCCTAAATCGTCAGCAACTTGAGTATTGTCTGCACTTCGATCCATTGCAGGACAATCCCAGCATCGTCCGTCGAATTGATCGGGCAACAGGGGAAGTCCATCGTGTCAGAGTCAGCATCGATGATCACGATTTTAAGCACCGAATTCAACAAGTGTTCCCCTCGGTCATTGCGGATGTTATTGATCTGGCAGTTGCTATTCACACTTCCGATCGGCTGACCATCCAAGATCCACAGCAGCCTCAAATCCAACTGAAGGTAGTTCTGCCGGTACGGCACCCTGAAATTCTGAACAAATCCACCCTGAACCAGCAGCTTTGCCAATTGCTGTACTGGGCCACCGGAAAACAATGGGTCTTTGAATTTGAGAGACGACGTCAGCCAGGTCGTTCGATCGAAAACCAGCCGCTGCTTTGTTCCTCTAATCCTGATGTGGACGAGGAGGTCTCACTCTGGAGTGGAGGCTTGGATGCGCTCGCAGGCCTGTATGACCGCCTGAAACAATCACCAGCCAAGTCGTTTGCGTTGTTCGGCAGTGGTAGCAACGATAACACTCATAGAAGGCAGCAAGAAGTTTTTTATTCACTTCAGCATCTGTTTCCAAATCGGCTAGCTCTCTGTAGAATTCCGATACGTTTTGATCTGAGCAGCCATCTAGAAAAGAACCGTTTTTCTCGAGCCCGTGGCATAGTTTTTATGCTGCTAGGTTCGGCATATTCTTATCTGCGTGGTCATAGAGTTTTGCACGTCTATGAAAATGGAATTGGCGCCATCAATCTCCCCTATCGCAAGTCTGCTGTCGGGCTAGACCATTCACGCTCCGTCCATCCAGAAACCCTGCTTGGAGTTGGACTGTTGATGACTGAGCTGATTGGCGAAAACTTCAAAGTTCGCAATCCCTTCTTGTTTCACACAAAAGCTGAAATGATGAAGTCACTAGCAGAGGATGCCCGTATAGAACTGGCGTCACAGACCAGCTCATGTGATAGCCCTCATCGAAAACCACAGCAACCCCCTCAATGTGGCTACTGCTCCTCTTGTATTTTACGAAAGCAAGCATACGCCGCATCTCAATTAGAAGACAAGACTGAGTACATTGTGCCCCATGGCAATCCTCCAGTAGAGGATATCCGGCTTTATCTTGAAAACATGCTCGCACAAGTGGCTGCGCTTCGGGTTCATTTAAAGCCCTCTAACCAACGGGCCGACCAATGGAGGGCATTAAGCCAGAGGTTCCCTGAACTCAATGACATTGTGGATCGAACCCACACAGAAGAGAATATAACTTTGCTAGAGATGAGACATCAACTTATCCGCTTGTTTCAGTCTTATGTATCAGAATGGGACCTTGTCATGCCATCGCTATCAGAACAATTCGAGCGAAAAGATAACTCCAGTGTTGTCGTTCATACATCCCAGGTTACCATCCGAAAAGGATTGCTAAATCGATGACTACTGCAAACGTATTGGACAGCATTGATCCCCGAAGACTGGGTGATCTTTTGCAGCAGGCGCGCAAGAAAATGGGTATGACTCAAGCCGATGCAGCCAGAGTGATTGATGCTGCGCGGACCACTCTTGTCGCGATTGAAAAAGGTGAACGACGTCTCAAGCCAAATGAACTCATCCAGCTTGCACGTGCCTATGGCCGATCCGTCAGCGACTTCGTTCGACCGACCCCTGCCATTGAGCCATTTGAGGTGCAATTCCGCGCTGTCTATCACCGGCAAGAGCAGGAAGAACTGCAAATCAACCCAGTCATCGAGCACTTTGAGCAACTCTGCCGCAATTACTTGGAGCTTGAACAGATTATGGATGCCCCCATGACTCGGACTTACCCACCCGAGTATCGTTGCAACACACTCCCATTAGAGGCAGCGGCGGAGAACATCGCCCTCGCAGAGCGTCAACGGCTTGGTTTAGGCGATGGCCCCCTCCCTCTACTTCGCGATATCTTGGAGATAAGTGTTGGAATTAGAGTTTTCTACTTGAAGATGCCGCCTAAGTATTCAGAAATCTATAGTTATGACTCGCAGCTTGGCGCTTGCATGGCCATCAACCAAAATCACTATGAAGAACGTCGGCGCTGGTCAATGGCCCATGGCTATCTCCACTTTCTTGCCCACAGGCACAAACCCGTGCTGGATTTTGATGGTCAGTACCAGCGAAGACCTGAGAGTGAACAGTTGGCGGAATCATTTCCAAAGTATTTCCTAATGCCCACAAGTGGCTTGCTAAGGAGATTCAATGACATGAGTTCTGTCCATGGCAAATTCACCACCACCAACCTCTTCACCCTTGCCAACTATTACGGCGTGTCTCTCGAAGCGCTTGCCAACAGGCTGGAAGACTTGGCCCTTCTGCCAACTGGATCCTGGGCTCGCTTGCGGGATCGTGGCATCAAAGTGAGAAAAGTGCAGCAAGACCTAGGTTTACAAGAAACTGCGCATCGTTCAGACCAGCTGCCAGTTCATTATCAACATCTAGCGATTGATGCTTTGGAGCAAGGCAAGATCACCGAAGGTCGCTTTGCTGATTTTCTCGAGGTCGACCGGCTTGAAGCCCGCCGTATCGCTGAAGAGCTCCGCAACCATTCCGCAGGAATAGATGATGAGATAATTAGCCTGGAATTACGGCCGGCATGACATCTTGAGAGCTGTCTAATGCCCGTCAAATGTTCACATGTGATCCTTGATGCCTGTTGTGCGTTGAATTTCAGCGCTTCTGGATATTTTGTTCAAATCCTGCAGTCACTTCCAGCCCAAGTTGTCGTGACTCAAGTAGTTAAAGATCGTGAATTATTGTCTCTTCGACGGTTGACAGATGAGCGGTGTGACGATGCGAATCAGTTCGAGGCTGCGATCGATCACGGTCTGCTGCTTGTGGAAGACTTTGCTAATGACAGTGAGGCAGAAACCTTTGTGAACTATACATCCGTACTCGGCGATGACGGTGAATCAGCGACTTGTGCTATCGCTTTTCATCGCGAATGGGCCATTGCAACAGATGATCGACAGGCGATCAGCTTTTTTCAACGAGAAGCATCTCACTTGCAAATCCTTTCAAGTTTAGAAATCATCAAGCATTGGTCGGAGGTGTCGAATATAGCTTCAGCCGAGCTGCGTAATGTCCTTTCAAATATTCGTACAAGAGGCCGCTATATTCCCCACAAAAACCACCCGCTCCTGTCCTGGTGGCAAGACTTAATGGCATAGGCACAGAAGCTGATGACTAGTGTGAGAGGGATATCAATCTTCCCTGAGACCGGTCACCTTCGTTGGCGCGTTACACCGAGCAGCTGTAGATGTAGACGGCCGGTGGCCATGGCAACAGACCGCAAAGTTGAAAGCCTTGAACGCATCCGACGGGCAGTTGTTTTTTTGGGCCGAGTCCAGCTTGATCCCTCAGGCGCTTTCTGGGGGCAATGGCGCACCTTTCTTGCCTTGAAGGCGGGGAAGGGTGCCCCGCGTGCCCGATTCCTGAAACCTCAGCCGCAACTGGGGCCTGCGACGAATTGAACCCAATGGTGGCATCGATGAATGGTGGCCTCCTCGCCTCCCGTCTCCGCCCCAGCCCCGTGTCCCCTCCCCCCAGCGCTGCCGGGCCGCCACCCGGCAGCGAGGAGCCGCCGGTTCCGCCAGAATTGCCAGCAACACCCCCTTCTTGGCCCGCCCTCGATCGCCTCGGCCTCACCCAGGCCATCGGTGGCCTCGCCCTCGGCCTGATCGCCCTGTTCACCTCCTATGACCACCTCACCTTCGCCGGGCGCAACATCCCCATCCCCCAGCAATGGGGCATCCCCCTCATCGCTGCCTCGGTGGCGATTGTTTTTACTGGGTGCGTGCAATACGGCGCGCCACTTAGGCGCGACGCTGAATTGGCGTCGGGATCCCGGCTACGAGCAGCGCGTGATTCAGCACGAGCAGCGGAAGAGGCAGCACGAGCAGCGGATGAAACAACTCGAGAGCGACATCTTGCGAGTGAGGAGCGACAGCGAGCGGAGCAAAGAGAGAACGAAGCTGATCGAGAAAGAAATCTTGCAAGTGAGGAGCGACAGAGAGGAGATCGAGAAAGAAATCGGTACCCGTTCAGAGGTCGGGATGCCCCGGCGCAGGACTGCACACCTGATGGTTCATCGCTGAGGGATCAAGCAACAGTGTTCTGTGTCGCCAAATTCAGGGATCCGGCAGCAGGGATGGCATCACACCACCGTGGTGA
>JAPLIC010000077.1 GCA_026389315.1 Cyanobacteriota bacterium | reverse complement strand
TCACCGCGGCGGGGAGATGCCATCGCTGTTGCCCGATCCCTGAGGACAGGAAGAACAACAGTCCGCATCTCTGCATGCTCAGTGGAGTGATCATGCCTGCATTCGGCCGCGTCAGCGCGTCCCGGTCTCTGAACGGGTACCTCCTAGGCAACCAGTCCCTACTTCTCCCGTTCCTAATTCCAGCAATACTCCCAGCCAAGAAGCCAAGGATGAGCGCCTGAACTTTCGTGCAAACGAACGATTGGTGAATATTCTAGCTCAGCTCAAAGATGAGTACGGCCTAACGATATCGGAAAGTATTCGGCGAGGTGTGGTTCTTTTTTCGATCGCCAAAAAAGAGTCTGCTAAAGGCAGGACGCTGGCATTTATCGATCAGGAGGGCAAGGTTGTCTCGGAGGTTCACGCAACCTGAACTTTCTTGATTTATGACATCTTTTTAATCCTCAGCTTCCTTTGGTCCCTCTGCTCTTTTGAAGAAACCTGTGCCTTATCGGTACCGCAGTCAGATCAAGGCTTCCTCATCCAGCCACAGCCGAAAAGCGGCTGGATCCAGGATAAGCAAGGACTGGCACTGGTCCTGCAGCGCCAGCAGGTCGGCCGTGAATCGGCCGCTCTGCCACCCGCGTCATGGCCGGCGGGCCCAACGGACGGCATCGGCCACATCTGCTTCACTGATCCCAAGCTCAGTTAAACGACGGCGCACCGAGGCGCCGGCGCCGGGATGAACAGGGGTGAGGACGATGCGGCCGTCCTCGCAGACCACGTCGTAATAATCGGCGCTGCCGACCTGTTCCACCACGGACTTGGGCAGGGTGAGCTGGTTCTTGCTGGTTCGCTTGGCGAGCACCATGACAGCGCAGCTCCTTATACAAGGAATACTTACTGTAGTAGAAAGTGACGCACCGGGGCTGATGCGAGACGACTGCGGGCCGATCCCCAGCCCTCACCCCAAAAACGGATCCAGAAAACTGAGCGGCCGGGCCATGGTTGCCGAAAACCCGAGGATGCCCCGGTCGCGGTGGCTATACAAAAGCGAGTCGTCGGCATCCAGCAGAAAAGTGCCGCCCCGTTGGGTCAGAAAGTCGTCGCGGGGCACGTAGGTGCGCCAGTGGCCCAGCACTTCGGCCATGTTGCGCAGGCGGATGGTGGCCAGCTCGAAGGGGCGCTGGAAGCCGCTGCCACCAGCGCGGGCAAAGAACGAGCCTCGCAGTGGCGGCAGGGGGCCGGCCTGGATGGTTTCGTCGTCGGCGAGTAGCTGGGGGGCGGAGCGATCGCCCGTGTAGCCCCGCAGCACCTCATTCAATGTGCCCGGTGAGCCGAGGCCGGCGCACATCAGCATCAGGTTGGGCCAGGGCCCACCGAATTGCCTCAGCCCTTCGTAGAGGCCCAGGGCCCGGTGCAGCTCGGGGTCCGGATCCACCAGCAGGCGATCGGGCGGGAAGCCCGTGAAGGCGCAGAACCGTTGGCGGCCCTCCTCCTCGCCGATGCCGATCGCCAGCACGGCGATGCCGGCATCCCGCAATCGGGGCAGGGCCGCCGCCAGGGCCTGGGCGTATTCGAGGCTGTCGAAATCGCCCAGCTGGGGCAGCAGCAGCACCAGGCGGCGCTGGCCCCGGCCCATGCCAGCCACCGCATGCAGGCGTTCGAGCAGGGGGGCGGGCGCCACCGGCCGTGCGTCGGGATTGGACATGGGCCTCAGGGCGATCACGGTTCCACCATGGTGGCGCGCTCTAGAAAGGATTCCGCTGCGTCCGCCAACCTCTGGCGGCGCTCTGGATCGATGCGATCCAGCAGGCGCACCATCATCGCGAGGCGCGGATTGGCCGCAAAGAAGGCCCGGTGGCGGTCGATGAAGCGCCAGTAAAGACCATCCCAGATGACGCACCAGGGCCCCTTTTTGAAATCACCCATTTTCAGGATGTAGTTGGAGCCGCAGATGTAGGGCTTGGTGGCAAACAGGCCGCCATCACTCATCTGGCCCATGCCGTAGATATTGGGCCCCATCACCCATTCGTAGGAGTCGAGATAACGCTCCATGAACCAGCCATGCACCGCCTTGGGGTGGATTTCACACAGCAGCATCAGGTTGCTGATCACCATCAATCGCTCGATGTGGTGGGTGTAGGCGAGGCGATTCAGCCGCCGTATCGCCGTATCCAACGGCGGCAGGCCGGTGCTGCCGTCATTCCAGCAGGGGGCCAGCTGGCGCTGGTGATTCCAGAAGTTGGCGCTGGCCTGCATCTCGCCATGAACCCGATCGATGCCGCGCACGAATTCGCGCCAGCCGATCACCTGGCGCAGGAATCCCTCCAACGAGGCGATCGGGATGGGGGGCTTCTGGGTGTGGGCCAGGGCGGCGGCTACCACCGACGCCGGGGTCAGCAGACCGATGTTGAGCAGGGGCGAGAGCAGGGAATGGTTGAGGGTGTCGTGGTGTTGGCTGAGGGCGTCTTCGTAGGGGCCGAAGTCCGCCAGCCGCTCGTCCAGAAAGCGCTGCAGCCAGGCATCGGCGCCCTGATGGTCGTAGGGAACCCACAGCGGCCCCAGCTCGCCGGGGTGGCCGGCAAAGTGCTGGCCGATCAGCTTGCGCAGCGCCGGCTCGTGGGGGCTGGCGGCAATGGGCGGCAGGGGCGGCTCGACATAGCCCTTGGGCAGCTTGCGGCGGTTGTCGGCATCAAAGCTCCAGAGGCCACCGCTGGGGGAGCCGTCGGCCTCAAGCAGCAGATTGAGGCGGCGCCGCTGGCGCTCGTAGAAGGTCTTCATGAACGGGCGGCGCCGCCCCTCAAACCAGAGCCGGCTTTCGGCCACGGATTCAAGGAAGGCAGGCGAAGCCAGCACGGTGAGCTGCACCGATCGCTCGGCGCAGAACCGCCGCAGGCAGACCTCAAAGCCCCGGTCGGCGATCTCCGCCACCCGCAATTCGCGCCGATCCCCCAGTTCGTCGGCCAGCTCGTCGTCCAGTTCGTCGGCCAACCGCTGCCAAAACGGCCTCGCCGCCGATTCGGAGAGTTCGAAATAGCGCAACGCCACGCCCCGCTCCAATAGGGCATCACGGAAGTGGCGCATCGCCACAAAAGTGTGCAGCAGCCGCAATTTGTGGTAGCGGTAGCTGGAGGCCACGCCGAGGTCTTCGATCATCACCACCCGCTGGCCGGCCTCTAGACTCAGGATTGAGGGGCTGAACCAATCGCGGTGTAATTGGTCACCCAGGATCAAGGTGAGGGCCATGGGCATAAGCTTGATGTTGAGTATCTCAATGCCAACAAGCTCTCTCCCAACCTTGCCCAACCATAGGCCGACTGGCATCCTGAGGGCAGCAAACACCTCGACCCGTTGACCCGCGCCGCTGAGTTCCCAGGCGCCCAGGAGGACCTGCAGAAGTCCCACCTGCACCAGGTCTTCAACGGCGAGCTGGGAGCCCCGGGCTTGGGGTGCTCAAGATGGCTTCAAACGTTGAACCACCAGCTCCGCCGCCGGGTGGGGCTGGTGCAGGCCAAGCCCGACACAGCGCCGCTTGGCGAAGGGGTGGCTCAGGCGAAGGACTTTGCCGGCAAATGACAACTGCGCTTCACCGACGCCGGCATCGGCAAGGTCATCGACGCCGGCGGCTGGCAGATCCGCTATGACGGCCTTGATCAGGCCCTTAGCACTTAGAGGCATTGCGGCGGGGATTCAGAAAAGGTAGTGGATCTTTTCTGGATTGGGGAGTAAGGTGGACACGGAGGTAGTCGTACTACTGCCACCTACTGCCACCGTTAGCGGCCAAGAGTCAAGCCAGCAAGTGGTGCTTCAGATGACGATCAGTGGTCAGATTAAACACTTGAGCCGTCCATTAAACCTACCACCCCCTTCCCTTTTACCAGTTATTAATGCGGCGTTAACCGCGCCTTAAAGTCTGCTTGGGGCATGGCGGCCAGGGTTGGGTTGTTTCTCCCCGGCCCTGCGATCTTTACCCATGGCTACTACCTGGTTGTCGATCCTGTTTGATCTTGCCGCCCGCAGGAGTGCCAGTGTTGATCCCCTCAAGGCCTCGCTCAACCTTTCCACCACGATTCCCCAGCCCACGGAGAACTTCCAGAGCGAGATCTCCACTGTGGTGTCCGTGGGTGGAGAGCGTTTCACCGTCTCGTCCGGTGGTGGCAGCAGCTTGCAGATCAGCCGCTCCACCAATCCGGCGGCCACGGCTCCGGTCCTGCTGCAACGCCTTAGTCATGGCAACGCCATCACCACCGTCTCGCCCAACACCACCTTGCCCAACGGTGCCACTTGGGTGTCCCAGGCGGTGGCCAGCTACGGCTCCCTGGTGGCGGTAGCCCTCTCCCCGTCCGACTACGGCACCCAGGGCGGCCGGGGTGTGGTGCGCTTTTTCCGCATGGCCGCCGATGGCAGCCTGGCCTTCCTGCAGGACGTAACGGTGGGCTACCTGCCGGACAGCATCGCCTTCAACAGCAGCGGCACCCAGCTGGTGATCGCCAATGAGGGTGAGCCCACCGCCAACTACACCATCAATAGTGTGGCGGTGGATCGCCCCGGCAGCATCGGCATCATCGACATCCGCAACCCCACCGCAGCGGCCAGCTTCACCTACACCGACCTCGGTTTCGGCGCCCTCAGCCTGCCAGCGGGCATCCGCATCAGCGGCAAGCCGGGCCTCTCCACCCAGGCTACGGACATCGAGCCGGAATACGTGAGCATCAATGGAAACTTTGCCTATGTGACGCTGCAGGAGAACAATGGCGTCGCCAAGGTGAATCTACGCACCCGCACGATCGAACGGGTGTTTGATCTGGGCTCCGTCGATTATTCGACCCAGCTGGTTGATATTTCCGATCGAGATGGCACTGGTAATACCACCTTGATCAAGCCGGTATTTGGCAATAACGTGCGTGGACTGCGTATGGCCGATGCCATCGCCGCGTTCACGCTTACCAATCCCGGTAGTTTTGCCAGTGGCAAGGATTATTTCATCACTGCCAATGAGGGTGATGGCAGGGATTACACCGACTTCAACGATGAGGAGCGCCGCAACACCGGCATCAGCAGCCGCCTCAAGACCCTCAAGGAGATGACCACCACTCCTTACACCGCCTTTGGCAGCCGCAGTGCCAGCCTGTTTGATGCCACGAGCGGCGCCCTGCTCTGGGACAGCGGCAACACCTTCCAGACCCTGGCCATCGCCGCCGGCATCTACGACGACACCCGCAGCGATGACAAGGGCACCGAACCAGAAGGCGTGGTTGTCACCAAGTTGGAGGGCCGCACCTACGCCATCGTCGGGCTGGAGCGCACCACCAAGAGCATGTTGGTGGTGTTTGATGTCAGCAACCCTGCGGCGGTGGCCTATGTGAGCTCCCTGGTGTTGCCCACCAGCCTCTCCCCCGAAGGCCTCACGGTGCTGGAGGCCAACCGCAGCCCCTCCGGTCGCCCCCTGTTGGTGGTCTCGAATGAGGTATCAAACACCCTCGACTACGTCGACCTCACCGACCTGGTGAAATCCCCCGGAGCCGTTAGCGCCGGCGCCTTCACCGCCACCATGCTCAAGGATGTGGCCGGTGGTGACTCCCTGCAGATCAGCAGCTTGATTACCAATGGTGAGGTGACCAACGGACTGCAGGCCGGCAGCAGTGTTTTCACCCCGGTGGGCATTTTTGATGGTATTGGCGCCTACGACAACCTCGATGGCACCTACAGCCTGCTGGTGAACCACGAGCTGAATAACACCAATGGCTACCAATACCAGGTGCAGGTGAAGGCCGGCTCAGCCGCCGCCACCACCCAAACCGTGACCGGTGCCCGGATCAGTCGCTTCGTCGTCGCCAAGGACATCGACAGCAATACCGCCAATGGCTACCAGTCACGGGTGCTGGCCGGTGGGCTGGCCTACGACCAGGTGATCAGCCCCAATGCCAGCTTCAGTATCGGCAGTGGCATCAACCGCTTCTGCTCGGCCAACCTGGTCCCGGCCGGTCAGTTCGGCGGCAGGGGCTTTGGGGACAGCCTTTATCTCGCTGGTGAGGAAAGCAGCAACGGTCGCTTCTTTGCCCTGGACCCCAGCAGCTCCAAGCTCTACCACGTGCCTGCCTTTGGCCTGGGCGGCTGGGAATCGGCCACCGCCGTGGATACCGGCCATGCCAACACCGTGGCGGTGCTGCTGTTTGACGACACCTCCGGGACACCGAACTATCTCTATCTCTGGGTTGGCTCCAAGAGCGCCGGCAGCAGTGATCTGCTGGAGCGCAACGGCATTGCCGCCAACAGCGGTTCGCTGTATGCCTGGAAGGCTGATACCATTGACAATACCCCTGCGGGTGTGGCCGGCGAGGCCCTCAATACCGCCATCAGCGGCGGATGGGTGAACCTCGGCAGCGGCAGTCAGATCGCCGCCCTGACCACCGCCGCCGCTCTGCGCAGCCTGGCCTCCAGCGCCGGCGCCATGCAGTTCACCCGCATCGAGGATGGCGATGTCAACCCCAGCACGGGCAAGCAGGTGGCCTTCACCACCACCGGTGGTAGTGGTGCCGATCTCTATGGCAATACCCAGATCCTGGATCTGGCGTCCAGCTTCGCAACCAATGGCCTGTTGGCCAGTGGCGCCAACACCTCCTTGCGGGTGGTCGCCGATGCCGATCGCCTCACCGGCACCGCCCGCCAAACAGGACTCCGCAATCCCGACGGCCTGGCCTGGAGCGCCAATGGCTACCTCTACGTGCAGGAGGACCGCTCCCTGCTTAACGGCACCGCCGACGGCAGATTCGGCAGCGAGGAGGCCTCGATCTGGAAGGTTGACAGCATCACCGGCGACGCCGTGCGCTGGGCCCAAATCGATCGTGCCGCTGTCCCAACCGCCTATGGCCAGAGCGATTCCTTACCTGCCGACATCGGTAACTGGGAATCCTCCGGCATTGTTGATGTTTCCTCCCTATACGGCGCTGCAGCCGGTCGCTACTTTCTGAGTGATGTGCAAGCCCATAGCCTCCTTAACGGCAACATCGTGGGCGGCCAGTACCTGGGCGAGGGAGGCCAGATCAACTTGATTCAAGTCGTTCCTTCCATCTAAGACTCCACCTTTGACCCGCTCAGAGCCCTCCTCTGAGTTTGTGCCCCTATCCCCCTGAGTTGGTAGCGCTGACCCCACCAACGGGGGGTCAGCAGCCCGGGGCAGCTTGCCATCACCGCCTCACCTTCCCCTCTTCCATCCAGATCGAGAGCGTTCATCCCATGTCGTTGTCATCCCGTCTTCCTGGCCTGCGCCGCCGCGCCTCGCTGCTGGCAGCCCCCCTGCTGCTTGGCTCTTTAGTGGCGGCCTCCCAGGCCCCCGCCCGGGCCATCAGCATCATCCCCGCCCTGCAGGCCATCAGCCCTGGCACCGTCGGCGGTGACGCCAGCTTCAGTGGCTCTTTGGGCTACAGCTTCAACCTGAGCCGACCCTTAACCGTTTCGGCCCTGGGCTTTTACGACGACCTCGAGGACGGTCTGCTCAGCTCCCACATGGTGGGAATTTTTGATGCCACCACCCAGGCGCTGCTGATCAGTGGCACCCTGCCATCCGGTTCCGGCAGTCCGCTGCAGGCCGGCTTCCGCTGGTTGCCGGTGCCGCTGCAGGTGCTCAACGCCGGTGACTACGTCATCGCCGCCACCAGCTCGGGAGATCCCGCCGTTTTCGATGCCTTCCTCTTTGCAGGCTTCGATCCGATGGTGAGTGCTGGCTTCAGCCTCGGCACCAACTCCCTCATCAAGGCCGGCAATGGCACCGTAGTGGCCTTCCCCAGCTTCGATGAGGGCCTCTCCTACGGCTTCATTGGTCCCAACTTCGCCAGCCCCCAGGTCCCTGGCCCCCTGCCCGTGCTCGGGGTCGCCAGCGCCCTGGCCTGGAGTCGCCGCTTGCGCCTTCGCCTTAATGCCGGCCGCCAGGTCCGCCCTTAGGAGTTTGCAGAAAAACCAGCTCACAGGCCAGTTTTCCACAGCCATGAGCTGATTTCTGGCTCAAAAAGCCGAATCGACGCCGATCAAGTCCGCAAACAGCCCGATTTCGGCATCGTTGGCCTGTCTGCAAGGCTTTGGTTG
>JAPLIC010000086.1 GCA_026389315.1 Cyanobacteriota bacterium | reverse complement strand
GCTCGCTCCTTGGCCGCTGCTACAGGCATTTCCAAAAGTACGGCGCACCGCTGGCTGCAGACCTTCTCCCTGCAGCCCCACCGCCAGAAATCGTTCAAGCTCTCCAACGATCCCTTCTTCGTTGAGAAGGTAAGAGACATCGTCGGCCTCTACCTCAACCCGCCCGACAAGGCAGTTGTGCTCTGTGTTGACGAGAAAACGCAGATCCAGGCCTTGGACCGCACTCAGCCGCTGTTGCCGATGGGTCTGGGCTACGTGGAGGGTGTCACCCATGACTACATCCGCCACGGCACCACCACCCTGTTTGCCGCCCTGGACGTGGCCACCGGTTCGGTGATCGCCGAGTGCAAACCCAGGCACCGGCACCAGGAGTTCCTGAGTTTCCTACGGCGGATTGAAAAGGAGGTCCCGCCCGACCTCGACGTGCACTTGATCGTCGACAACTACTGCACTCACAAGCACGCCAAAGTCCGCTCCTGGCTGGCGCAGCGGCTAACCAGGTGGAGCGCTGGTTTGGGATCATCACCCAGCGGGCAATCCGGCGTGGCAGCTTCTCAAGCGTCAAAGAGCTGATCGCCAAAATCGAGCACTTCATCGTCAACTACAACAAGAGCTCAGCTCCATTCAGCTGGACCGCAACCGCAGATTCAATCCTGGAGAAGCTCCAGCGCCTTTGCTCACAGATTTCTGGGACGTGACACTAGTCCAGTCATCTATAAGTCCTGCGCAAATTACCTCTTCTTGCGGAATACCGGTTAAATTTATAGTCCGTCTCAAGCCATGCAGGACAGAGCTGGTCGTAAACTGAAAAGCAGGGGGTGATTCCAGTTCTCCCCCATCGGCCCTCTGCCAAATCACGTAATTACGCGCAGGGTCCCAAACCGAGAATGATCCGTCCACGCGTGCATAAATCACAAGCCCTGGATTCGGTGGACGCCCTGGTTTGCGGTTCCATTGCTGCTTCTTGATATCCCATTTAGAGTTATATGAATAAGTCCTTCCCAAGCCATCAAAGGAGTATGAGATCGAGGCTTCTGGCGAATTGGGAACAGCTGGTGATTCATGCCAAGTGCGAGTCAAAGCCCACCACGCAGCTTCCAGCAAAAAGCTTTTACCAAGGCCATTATCTCCGGTCAGGAAGTTAAATCGAGGCGCAACGGGATTGAGCGCCAAATGCGATGCCGGGCCAACGTTTCGCAGCTCGAGGCGCTTCAGCATGGTGTGTTCTCAGCCTCCCTGCCCATCATGGGCGATCCCTCGTCCGAGGGAAGGGGGGCAGCAAACAACCCTCCCTGCTCGGTCTGCTCACCGGTCGTGGCCCTGCCCTCAGCCTCATCAGGTGCCCGCAGGCTGAAAAGCACACCCTGGCGGTCACTGAGGCGTTGCTCCATGGCGGCGACCTCCTCGGGGATCAGCGACCAGAGGCCCGGCTCCAGGAGGCGCATCTCGTTCACCACCTGGCGGTTGTCACCGCGACCCATGCGGCGGGTGGCCTCCTTCTCGACGGCGGCGAGGGCTTCCTTGGGGTGTTCGGCTAGCCAGGCCTGCCGATGCGGGGCATCGCCCTGATCCCCCAGATCACGGCCACCAGGGCGGTAGGGAGCCTCCTCGATGCGGAAGTCGGGGCCGATCTCCTTCTGGAGGCGCAGCTCCCAGGCCCAGGCCCGTTCGGGGTGATACCGCCAGAAGCAGCCATGGGCCACCGCCAGGGATGGATCGTTCTGGCACTTTTCATCCACCCGAGAGGGCCAGTAGCGCATGGCCAGGTGGGCCCAGTCGTAGTCCTTCTTGCCCTGGGCGCTGGCGAGTTCCATCCACCACTTCTTGGGATCCTTCCACTGCGGCTCCAGGAGCGACCAGAGCGCGGCGGAGTTGATCATCACGCCGTCATCCAGATCGGGGGCGTAGACGGCGTCCTGTTCGCGGGCGGGGCAGCGGCCATCGGTGGGAGGCGCCCCATGATCGGCGCATTGCTCTACGGCTGAGATGAACTCCTGCAGCTCCTCGCGCCAACGGCTGAGCTTGCCGATGCTGCTGTCGGCTTCACGGGCGGCCTTGCGGTCCTCGGAATCGCGCACCTGGCGCAGGTCATCCAGCTCGCCATCGATGCGGGATCGGGCTGGAATCAGATGGTCGGCCAGCAGAACCTTGAGGGTCCTGTCATCCATGCGATGGATGTTCACCCAGGCCACGAAGGTTTTGCCGGAAGAGCTCAGCGGCCAGTGGATCGGGCGGTTTTCATACATGCCCTTGTGCACGTCCTTGAAAAAGTCCAGCCGCAGCCAATCGCGGAGGGTGCGGTTGCTGCTGATCGCTGCTCCATGCCGTGCCCAGGCCTGATGCAACGATGCGGCCGCTGGGTGCCCGAGGTCATCGCGCTGATCGCTCTCGGCCAGGGAGCCATCCAGAAACAAAATGCCGGCGGGCAGAGCGTGGGAGAGATCGGCGCTGGCGGGATCGAGGATGCCGGCTGGATTGCTGGTGGTGGGCTGGCCCTGCTCATCCACCGGTGCGAAGCGGCCAAGGGCAACGCCAAGGGCAAAGCTCAGGTGATCGGTGGGAGGCTCGGGATCAAGTTCTTCTGTGTAGTCAGGGAGTGGGGTGCCTTCTGGGCGATCGACGGCTTGTTGGGCCCACTCCTGGGCGTGGCGCCAGGGGGAGGGGCCGGGATGGATGTACTCAACAGATGCTTCCCGATGGGATTCATGCTGAGTGAAAGCCCCTTCAAGTTTCAGGTAGATTTGTTTGGCGCCAGCAATCGTGAAAAGAGGTAGTCGATTGACGTCGCCTACCTGAAAGCTGATCGATGGATTCAGTGATTCGAGTATCTTGCGAGCTCGAGTAGAGTTCATTGCGCAGACAGCGCTGGCAAGATCTTGGGGAAAGATCGACGATCCCTTGTCGCCAAAGATACTGGGGAATCGGTGGGCTCTGGCGCTTAAGTTGGCGCCGATCATGGAAAAGGCTACACCGCACTTAAAATATAGATGTTGATTTTGGACACGCTTGGAGTGTGAGCCCCATTGAGCCTCGTGCATGACCTTGTTCTCTAGACCATTTCGGGACCAGCGCAGTATTAGCCGCATGGGTTCTATCCATATCTCGTCTTTCGCGCCGTGAATGCTCGGCTGCCATGGGGAACTCAGTTTTGTCACTTTACTGGAGTCAAAATGTGACTCCCAAGGTCGAAGAAGGTACCTTTCATCGTCACTTGTGCAGATTCCCTTGGCGGCGGGAGCCACGTCTCCAACAAGTGGAGTGCTTGCATAAAGAGCTTGTAACGACTTGTCCCACCAATACACCAGCGGCCACTCTGGTACTATTTTGAGATCAGGTGGTGAAAAATCAAACCGAGTCTCTTGGCATAGAAGACCGGAGCGTTTTATCGAATATTCTTCTAGTGTTCTAGACCTTGCAATGGGATCAGATGGTGATATTGCAATACAACCTTGGCCTGGTGATCTCCTTGAAAAAATAGAGATCGTCACTGGGTTGTCTTTCATTTCGCGAAAAGCTCCCCAAGAAAGATCTGCAAGGTACAGCAGGCTGTTTTTATCGACCAGTAAGGATCGTGCCCCAGAGTGCTGCTTAATAAACATCCAGCTTCTCATTGTCAGCATTGAGGAAAGACCACCGGCGGTTGCCATTTCCAGCCCTCGGAGCAAAAAGGCGGCGTAGAGGTCGGCTTTGCCAAGGGGGTAATGACATTCCACGTAACTGGTGGATGCCATCTTCCCAGTACCTTGATAGGGCGGATTAGCCACCACTAAGTGATAAGTGCCTTCCTTCAGCATCCTGATAAACCGCACACCCGCCGCCAGTTGTTCGCCATGGAGCCGTAGGCCCAGGTCGTTGGCGCTGGAATGGCGGGAGCAGCGTCCCGTGGAGTGGTGTAACTCAGGAGGAGCAGCCCCGGCGTAGCCGGGGCTGACGGTTCGCCTCCATCAGTTCTCTGCTGTTGCAATGGGTGGGCCGGTCTGTGACCCTGTTTGGAGCACAACCAACAAACC
>JAPLIC010000038.1 GCA_026389315.1 Cyanobacteriota bacterium | reverse complement strand
CCGCTTCTGAAATCCCGGCAGGAGTGGTGCTCATCACAGGCGGTCTCTGCCTGAGATGCAACCAGGAATCAATCTTCCGTCAAGAGTTCAACAGGGCTGAAGTTCGCAGTGAGCAGTCCCGCCCCCTGAACAGGTACAGAAATCGAGCAGCTCGATCACGAAAACGCCAAAGAAGGAGCCTTGAGCGACTCCATCAGGCAGCTGTGCTTTCCGCCCGAGTCCAGCTCGATCCCTCAGACACCAACCACGCCCGATTGCAAACTTTCCTGAATTTGCTGAGCCAAACCACCCCAGAAGATCTGGATATCTGAATCCATCAATGCTCACAAAGCCAAGGCAAACAACCGCGTCCTGAGTTCAGGCTCTTGCCCCTCCCTCTTACGGTGCAGTCAACTGCCTAGGCGTATTCCAGCAGGCTCCCGCCACCCCTGCCTTGTCCCCGCCATGGCCCCGGGCTGACCTGCTCATCGATATCGTCCGCGCCGGAGCCGAGGGCATCCAGGAGCTTTTTCGGCGCACGCTGGAGGCATTGATTAGCGGGGGTCGCTCCAAGGAACCGCTGATCGGTTACGGCAGCACCTCCCTTGCTGCAACACCGTTGCGCTGCTTTCAGCGGACGCAATCGGAAGGGCTCTGAACCCCTTTTGCTGCATCAGGGGCCTGGGACGACCTGAGCCGGCTGGTGGCACTGATCCCTCAGAGCCCTCGCCTCTCTCCTCCGCCCCCACCCCGTGTCCCCTCCCCCCAGCGCCGCCGGGCGGCCACCCGGCAGCGAGGAGCCGCCGGTTCCGCCAGAATTACCAGTAACACCCCCTTCTTGGCCCGCCCTCGATCGCCTCGGTCTCACCCAGTCCATCGGCGGCCTCGCCCTTGGCCTGATCGCCCTCTTTTCCTCCTATGACCACCTCACCTTCGCCGGGCGCAACCTCCCCATCCCCCAGCAGTGGGGCATCCCCCTCATCGCTGCCTCGGTGGCGATCGTTTTTATCGATGCTGAATTGGCGTCGGGATCCCGGCTACGAGCAGAGCATCGTGCAGCACGAGCAGCGGATGAAGCAGCTCGAGAGCGAAATCTTGCGAGTGAGGAGCGCTGGAGAACGGAGCAAAAAGAGAACGAAGCTGATCGAGAAAGAAATCGAGCAGCTCGATCACGAAAACGCCAAGCTGAAAGCCTTGAATGCATCCGTCAGGCGGCTGTGCTTTCCGCCCGAGTCCAGCTCGATCCCTCAGACATCAATCGAGCCCGACTCCAAACCTTCCTTACCCTCCTGAATCAAACCCCAGACGCGGATTCTGATCTGTAAATCCCTGAAGTTCTCATTGGATGCACCACTAATGATTGATGCGGCTCATGATTCGTCAAGGAGTGTAGGGCGGCGGTCCCCATGGCCTCCGCCCAAGCAACTATTGAAAAAACAATCAGCGGGCCGGAAAACCGCTTCCGTTGTAATTACAAAATGTATCACGGTTGACAGGCTTGGGCGTTTCGCTTATTTTAATGAATAAATCATTTGTTTCTAATGGCAATTCGACGCAGCTATTCAAAAAACTTTTGGCTTGTCCCCCTGCTTTCGCTTCAAAGCCTCTTCCTCACGATCGGAACAGAGAAAGCTTGGTCTGGCGAACAGCCTACAGCAATCTTTCATGCGTTTAATCAAAAATATACTGATGTCAAAGGATTTGTTTGTGATTTGAGGCAACAGGGATACACCCACGTGCAGATATCTCCTGCCCAGAAGTCAAATCCAGGCGATCAATGGTGGAAACGCTATCAACCTGTTGATTACAGAACTATTGAGGGCTTAGGTACCGAAAATGATGTGCTAGCTCTCACAAAAAAAGCCCACAGCTGCAACATGAAAGTAATTGCAGATGTGGTCTTTAATCACATGGCTAACCTTGATGGAGCAGATGGTTTTGAGAATCTAAACAAGTTCCCTGGGCTAAGTCAAAACGATTTTAAAACCACACCACAGAACCCAAGACAAAGACCCTGTGAGGTGGCGGATAACAATGGCTATGAAGATGGCAATCAGAATTCAGAGATCAATTGTTGGCTCGGTGGTTTGCCTGATTTGAAGTTCACAGATAATGTAAAACGTCTGCAAAAATCCCACTTGAAAATGTTGCTTGGCTTGGGAGTAGATGGTTTTCGCTTTGATGCCGCCAAGCATATGCCCAAGGATGTTGTAAAAGAATATATTCAATTCATTGATCGTGAAAGCAACGGGCAGGCTTGGAACTATCTTGAGGTGATAGAAGATCAAGACACCAAAGCAGAAGACTACAATTGGATTGCTGCCGTAACCGACTTCAGACTTTATAATTCCATGAAAAATATTTTCACCTTCGGTGGAGACCTACGCTCCTTGCCAGCCAATGCTGTCAATGATTCACGCAGTGTGACATTTGGAGCTAATCATGATACGATTGAAGCCCTAAATGACAAGGCAATTAATCCTTATACCGACATCACTGACAGTTATCTTGCTACTTCTTACGTTCTCGCCAGGGAAAGTGGAACACCACTAGTCTTCAACGAACATAACCTGATGGCGCCTTATATCAAGTACGGAGTCAAGTTCAGAGCGGTCATGGTGCAGCGAGGGCGTGAGGGGAAAAATGTCAAAGAGACGATATTGAGATTCCCCAACAGCAACACTGTTGTCATGATGCAACGGGGACCAGAAGGTTTGTTTATTATTAATAAGGCAACTGATCGCTTTAATCTGCCAGCACTCGATTTGACTCTCACTGATCTGGAGGGCTGTTATAACGAGCTGCGCAACAACTTCACGATTGCGATTGAACGCAAAAACGATAAAAAGTTTGTCACCAGATGGGGGACATGGAATCGTGGCGGAATGGAGATACAACCCAGAGATGCGCTGTATTTGATTCGAGTTCCTTTTGAACAGTGTCGCAGCAATTAATGGCAAACTCCTAGGGGAGTGGGCCATTCCCCCTTGGGCCATCCCAACAGTGTTGTAACAGCGGTGGCATGGATGGAAGGAGGCCTTCTCCTCTCTCTGCACCGCCCCCCCAGCCCCGTGTCCCCTCCCCCCAGCGCCGCCGGGCCGCCACCCGGCAGCGAGGAGCCGCCGGTTCCGCCAGAATTGACAGCAACACACCCTTCTTGGCCCGCCCTCGATCGCCTCGGTCTCACCCAGGCGATCGGCGGCCTCGCCCTCGGCCTGATCGCCCTTTTCACCTCCTATGACCACCTCACCATCGCCGGGCGCAACATTCCCATCCCCCAGCAGTGGGGCATCCCCCTCATCGCTGCCTCGGTGGCGACAGTTTTTACTGGGTGCGTGCAATATGGCGCGCCACTTGGGCGCGACGCTCAACTGGCGTCGGGATCCCGACTACGAGCAGAGCATCGTGCTGCACGAGCAGCGGATGCTGCAATACGAGCAGCGCAGGATTCAGCACGAGCAGCGGATGAAACAGCTTCGATGCGCTCTGCTTTCCGCCCGAGTCCTCCTCGATCCCAGCGATAGCAACCGAGCCCGGCTCCAAGCCTTCCTCTCCCTGATCGCTGGCGAGCGTCCTCCGGAGCAAGGCGGCGTGGGTTGAAGCCTCTGCGCCAACAGGGGCCTGTGACGATCGGAGACCGATGGTGGCACTGACCCCTTGGAGCCCTCGCCTCCCGTCTCCGCCCCAGCCCCTTGTCCCCTCCCCCCAGCGCCGCCGGGCCGCCACCCGGCAGCGAGGAGCCGCAGGTTCCGCCAGAATTGTCAGCAACACCCCCCTTCTTGGACCGCCCTCGATCGCCTCGGCCTCACCCAGGCCATCGGCGGCCTCGCCCTCGGCCTGATCGCCCTGTTTTCCTCCTATGACCACCTCACCTTCGCCGGGCAAGTCATACCCATCCCCCAGCAGTGGGGCATCCCCCTCATCGCTGCCTCGGTGGCGACAATATTTACTGGGTGCGTGCAATACGGCGCGCCACTTGGGCGCGACGCTGAACTGGCGTCGCGATCCCGGTTACGAGCAGCGGATGAGCGAAAATCAGATCGCGATCGAGCGGAGCAAAGAGAGAACGAAGCAGATAGAGAGCGAAATCTTGCGGGTAAGGAACGACAGCGAGCAGATCAAGAAAGAAACCGAGCAGCTGTAGACGAAGTCGGCCGGAGGCCATGGCAAGAGAACGCCAGAGAGAAAGCCTTGAGCGCCTCCATCAAACGGCTGTGCTTTCCGCCCGAGTCCAGCTCGATCGCTCAGACACCAATCGAGCCCGGCTCCAAACCTTTCTTGCCCTCCTGAATCAAACCCCAGAGGCGGAACCTGATTAGTGAAACCCTACTTTCCCCTTTATGCGAACCCGCTGATCGACTGCGAGCGCCGGGGCCGAAGGCCCTAGCCGCCGACCAGGTCCTGGGCTGTCTTCATCGGCAGGAACAGCGTCTGCGGACGACTCACCAGCGGTTGAAACTGGTGCTTCGTGTAGAAGGCAGTGGCGTCCTCGTTAATAGCATCGGCGCAGATCGCATAGGCCCCTATTGGCGCCCTGGCGACGCGACTGATGGCGTCATAAAGGAGCATGCTGCCGAGCCCCGCCCCTCGGAACGCCAAGTCCCTGCCCATCCAGCCAATCAATACAACGGGGATACTGGGATAGCGCGGCAGTTTCTTGGCCAATTCTTGGTCAACATCGTTCAGTGGGATGCTGTGGGCTGAAAGCGTGTAGAAGCCCGCGACCTTGCCGGTGCTGTGCTCGATCAAGACAAAGCAGGCGGCGTAGCTGCGTTTGACGTCCTGCGAAACCGTCTCGCGGAAGTAGCGGTCAATGCGGTCATGACCGCTACAAAAACCAGCCCGTTCGTGCTTGGCGAGGGCTTCTGAAACGAAGCGCGTCACCGAACCTCAACATTATCCAGATGCAGTCGCTTGGCCTCGTTCAGGGCTGCGTTCGGGGTTGGTGGCTGGATCAGGGCTTCGGCAAAACGCTGTTGATCCTCGGCGCTCAAGCGGAGGATGGCTTGCTGCTCAATGGCTCGCTGTGCCGCATCGTGGGCTGCACTGACGACGAAATCGGTGAGGCTGCGCCCTTGCAGTTCCGCCGCCCGTTTCAACGTGGCGTAGATACCTGCGGGTAGGCGTGCTTCGAGGCGTGAGGTTTGTTCGGCGGCCATGATTAATTTCCCTATTGATAACATACGGCTAATTGCCGTACAAGTCAAGATCGATGTTCTGTGTCTACCAGCTGGAGCGCGGGCCTGCGGTGGAGCGGTGCTGAAGCAGCTGCTGCTGCTCGTACTGACTGACAATGTTCCAATGCCCGAGTCCCAGCCCCCCAGCTCCCCAGCCCCCTCCCCCACCGGCTCCGCTGCCGGCAGCCTCACCGCCTGGGCCTTCCTGACCCCGGCGCTGATCCTGCTGGCGATCTCGGTCTTGATTCCGGCGCTGCTGGCTTTGGTGATGGCCTTCAGCCGCACCGGGCTCGATCTCGGCGAGCCGTTGCAGTTTGTTGGTGCGGCGAACCTGCGGCGATTGGTCGCCGATCCGATGCTGCGGCGCGTCATGGTCACCACCTTTTTGTACCTGCTGGGCATCGTGCCGCCGATCGTGCTGGGTTCTTTGGCCCTGGCGGTGCTCGTCAACCGACCCCTGCCGGGCATGGCCCTGTTTCGCGGCGCCTTCTATACGCCGGTGTTGGTGTCGTTGGTGGTGGCGGCGATCGCCTTCCGCTGGCTCTATGCCGAAAACGGCCTGATCAATGGCTGGTTGGGGGCATTGCTGGGCCCAATCTTCACCCCGATCGGCTTTCTGACGTTGCCGGCCCTGGCCCTGCCCGCCGTGATGCTGGTGACCCTGTGGAAGGGTCTTGGTTATTACATGGTGATTTTTCTGGCCGGGCTGCAGGGCATCCCGGCCGAGCTCTATGAGGCCGCCGCCCTCGATGGCAGCCACGGCTGGCGCCGCCATCTCGACATCACCTTGCCCCTGATGCGCCCTTACCTGGCCCTGGTGGCGGTGATCGCCGCCATCGGCGCCACCAAGGTGTTTGAGGAGGTCTTTTTGATGACCCAGGGCGGACCAGCCGATTCGACTCGCACGGTGGTTTACTACGTCTACGACCTGGCCTTCAGCGAGCTGGACATCAGCTACGCCTGCACGGTCGGTTTGGCCCTGTTCGTGCTGGTGCTGCTGCTCAGCCTGCTGCGTTCCGCTGTCAGTGGCGATCGGCTGGTGGGTTAGCGGTCCCCATCCGCCAGAGAGCCGCTCGCCGGCCGGGGAACATCATGGGGAGATTGCAGCCCGGCCATGGTGCAGGACCGACCAGACCCAGCCTCCCTGTCCTCGCCAGCGGTCTCCTCCATTGGTGTGGTGGGGGGCGGCCAGCTGGCTTTGATGCTCGCGCAGGAGGCCCCGGGACTGGGGCTCCAGTTGCATCTGCAGGCCGCCAGTGCCAGCGATCCGGCCGTCGCCCTGGCCAGCGGCGTCGTCCTGGGAGCTCTCGACGACGTCGAAGCCACGGCCGCATTGGCCCGCCGCTGCCAGGTCATCACCTTCGAGAATGAGTGGGTGCCCCTTGAGGCCCTGCAGGGGTTGCGCCAGGCCGGCGTTCGCTTTCTCCCCGATCTCGATGCCCTGGCTGCGCTGATGAGCAAACGGGCCCAGCGCGAACTGCTGCAGAAACTTGCCCTGCCGACTCCGCGCTGGTGTCCCCTGGAGCAGGTGCTGGCGCCGCCGCCAGCGCCTGCTCCAGGGGCCCTGGAATCGCCCCAATCCGGTGTTTTCATCCCACCAGGGGCCTTGGGGGCTGCTGCGCCGCGGCGCCCCGAGCTGCCCCAGGGTTTCCAATTCCCCCTGATGGCCAAATCCAGCCGGGGCGGCTACGACGGCAAGGGCACCCTGCCGATTGCCGACCAGCAGGCCTTAGAAAAGCTGCTGGCGACCGTTGATCCGGCCGGCTGGTTGTTGGAAGAGCGGGTGGCCTTCGAGATGGAGCTCGCCCTGGTGGCGGCCCGCGACCAGCACGGCAATGTGGTTTGTTATCCCCTCGTCCAGACCCAGCAGCAACAGCAGGTGTGCGACTGGGTGCTCTTCCCGGCCCCCGTCAGCCACGCCGTCGAGGCCTTCGCCCGCAATATCGCCGCCTCCGTGCTCACGGCCCTCGACTACGTCGGTTTGCTGGCGATTGAATTTTTCTTTGGCCCCGCCGGTCTGCAGGTCAACGAGCTCGCTCCCCGCACCCACAATTCCGGCCACTACACGATTGAGGCCTGTGCCTGCAGTCAATTTGGCCAGCAGCTGCGGCTGGCGGCCCTGCTACCCATGGGCTCCCCCGAGCCGCTGGTGCCCGGAGCCTTGATGGTCAACCTGTTGGGGCGGGACGGCACGCCAGAGCGCGACGGGGCCGATTGCCAGGCCCTGGCGGCCCTGCCCGGTGCCCACCTGCATTGGTATGGCAAAAGCGAGAGCAGTCCGGGGCGCAAGCTGGGCCACCTCACCCTGTTGCTGGAGTCCAGCGGCAGCGAGGCGTTGCAGCTGGAGGCCCAGGCCAAGCTCCAGGAAGTGCGCTCGATCTGGCCCTTGCCCCAGGAGGGGGAACTTCCCTTAGAGTGATTTCGGACTGCTGTGTTGGTGACTGCCTTTCACAGTTTCTGATCTGACTCCCTTTCGACACGGGGGGTCTGCAGCGACGGCAACGTAAGCCGGCCTTGAGCTGGAAACGACGCCCCGCCCTTGATCCCCCTACTGGTTCCTCCAGGTCGAACACTGGGGCAAGACGGCACGGCGGTCCACCCCTTTGCGCCCCTTCCCACCTTGATGCGAGCCCCCCGTTGGCTCCGGACTTCGTCTGATGTCCGGGCCTTGAGCAATAGGGTTGGCGGTGGACTTGGGGCCGCTCTTTGCTTGGCCGGGGCCCCGGCCACCTGGGCCCCGGCCAGCCGGGCCCAGGAGTCGATCCAGCCTCTGCCCTGGAACTGGCCCAGCCAATGTCGTCCCCAGACCGGTCCCGCCGCCACGGTGCGTCAGGGCAATGGTTGGGTGCAGCAGCGGCCCGTTGCGGTGTGCGTGCTGTTGCCCCCCGGCGGCATCGACAACGGCTTTCAGTCCATCGGCGAGGGCAAAGTGCAGGTGGGATTTCTGTTGGGCCGCCTCGATCGCCAACCGATGGGCATGGGCCCCACCACCCGCTTGGAAGTGCTTTCCCAGCTGGCCTTTGATTGCGGCTCAGGGGCCCTGATGCGCCGTGATCTCGGCAGCCGCAGCCTTGGCGTCAGCGGCGCTGTCGTCAGTGAGACCCCTGGCTCCGGACCGTGGCAGAGCGCCGGCCCGGCCCCTGAAGCGGCCATGGCCCGTAGTTTGCAAGCCAAGTGTCCTGCCAGCGTCCCCTGATCACACCCACCTGCTTTTGTTCAGAATCCGTCCCCTGACGCGTTGACCGTGAGCGCAGACCAGCCCAGTTTTCAAAAGGCTTTTGAGCGGCTGTTGAGCCGTGCCCCGGGGCCGGTGTTTCCCAGGGCCCGGCAGCTTTATCTGCGCAAATACCCCCTCGAAAGCGATCCCGCCACCCCCTTTCGCACTTTCCTGCTGGAGGAATCGATTCAGGAGTCCGAGGCGGGCATCGTGCGCATCCGCGCCCTGCGGTTCGCGGTGGTTCAAGGGGACGGGCAGCCCTTGGATCTGGGGGCCTGTCGCACCTACCTGCACCAGCGTTGGGGGCTGGAGCCGGATGAACTGGTGCCCATGGGCGGCGATGGCTGGTTCCGTGATGGTGGGGCTTGGGCCCGCTTCACGGCCGCCGCCGTCCACGAACGGGCGGCCCCCACCACCTTGATCAGCCGGCCAGATGGTCCAGACGTTCCTGCAGTCTCTGGCGATCCCAGTCGGTGACCACGAACACCTCCTGGGCACTGGCTCCCCGCCGGGCCACCACCTTGAATCCGCCCGTGATCGGGGTCGACACCCTCAGCCGCAGACTTTCACTGCGGCCCCGCACCCGGCTGATCACGGCCGGGGTCACCGTGTTGATTCCCCCTTCCCGGGCCAACGCCTTGAGCAGGGGAATCAAGCCCTCGAGATAGGTGCTGTGGGTAATGACCACGCGGCCCATGGTGTTGGCTCAGGTGCGCTCCAGGGGGGCCATCGTCAGCCCTTCGGCGCCAAGAAGCTGGTGGTAGTGCTCGGCCTGCTCCTGGGGACCGCTCCAAACCACCGCGGAGCCCTGGCCGTCAATGCGGTGCGCCAGTTCCCAGGCCCGATCAGGCACCATGCCCGGGATATGGCGCACCAGGCAGTCGACCACGTGCTGAAAGGTATTGACCTCGTCGTTGAGCACGATCACCTTGAAATGGGGATAGGGCTCGCGCAGCTGCTCCCGCTTCTGGGTGCGTTCGGGGGTCAGGGTTGGGGTGGTGCTCATGGCACAGCGCCGGAAGCCGGTGGTTCCCAACCTAGGTACACTGGGTTGCAATGCACAGCAACCTCATGCTGATCACTCTTGGTTGGGCCTCCCTCGCCGCCATCTTCACTTTCTCGATCGCCATGACGGTTTGGGGACGCAATGGTGATGGCAGCATCAATTTCTGAGTTCGTACCCAGCACCTCCACCCTGCTGGCCGGGGTGGCTTCGGCCTTGCTGCTGTTTGTTACAGCCGGTGTGGTGTATCTCTCAGCGGTGGATTGGCGGGACAAGCGCCGCCGCGACACCACCGTGCGCCGCCCCCGCTGAGCTTCCCTTGCTGAGCTTTGGATGCTCCCTGTTGCAGCCATGGCAAGATCAGCATCCTGATCCATCGGCGGACGTGCTGATTTCTTCGGGCCTCGCTTTGGCAAGCTTCCTTAACGCTACGGCCAGCGTTGCTGTCGGATGAGGCGTCTGACCTGGCGTTGGCCAACTGTCCTGTCGCGCTTGACGAAACGGGTCCAGCGGCCCGCAAAGCCCCTGCCTCCTCGTTGGACCATGGCCTTGGCGGCTGTGCCCAGGCCGCCCTTGCCCTGGACCAGCTCCCTCATCGCTTTGCTGCTTCTGGGGCCTTCCCTGGCCCTATGGCGCTGGCCCCGGCCCAGGGCCGAGGGCCTGGAGCAGCTGATGGCCAGCGCCAGTCTTGTGCAGAGTTTCCCCGCCACCCCCGCTCGTCGCCTGCCGGAGCTGTGGCGACAACGTTTGGGTGAGGGCCTTGGCGATGCGATCTGGCAGCGCCAAACCCGCCCCTGGTGGCAGATCTGGGGTCCAGAGGGGCAAGGGGGCCCGTTTCTGGTGCTGCAGGCCAGCGGCTGGCCGCCCCAGCTCAGCAAACCGCTGCCGCCCCAAGTCCTGCGGCTGAGTGATCTGATGGTGGTGGCCCCCGATCCGCCCTCGCGCCAATCCCTGGCCGCCAGCCTGAGGCCGGAGCAACAGCGCAGCCGCGGACTGCACAGCCGCTGCCTGGCGCGGCTCAGCCAGGACCAGGCCGTTTTTTGGAATCCCACCGCCCTCGGCGCCATGGCGGGCCCCCTGGCCCCCCTGATGCAGCGCTTTCAAGAGGGGTGTCTGAGCCTCAGCCTCGCTGCGGGGGGGTTGACTTGGCAGGGTGAGGCCACATCAGTGGATGGCGTGCTGGCCCAGCTGGACACGGAGGTCCCGCCAGTCGCCCCCCTTGCTGCCGCCTTGCCCCTGCCCCCCGACGAGTTGCTGCAGGTGCAGGGGGGGTCCCTGCAGGATCTGCTCGAGGGGTTGCTCTCCAGGAAGCTGATCCGTGAGCCCCTGGCGCTGCGCTACGGCCTCGATTCAGAACGCCTGCGGGGGCTGCGCTTCGCCCCTTTCCGCCTGCGGTTGCGTCCCCAACCCCAGGGGCCCTTCCAAGCCTCACTCGAACTCCAGGTGCGCCTGCGGCAGCCTCCCCAAACCTGGCTGCCCGTGCTGCAGCGCCTGGCCCAATCCCTGCGTGAGCAGGGATTCGAGCCAATCCCCTCGGCGCTCGCTGCAGCGGCGCCATCCCCCCCCGTCCCCCCCACCAAGGCAACGACCCCAGCCAAACCAGCCCCGCAGGCTCCTCCTCCGGTCGCCATTGCCCCTGGAGGCCCTAAGCCCCCGGTCAATCCCCTGGCCATGGCCTGGCGCCGCAGTGATGGGGCGGTGGTGGGGGGCTGGCGTTGGCTTGCGGCCCCCCGCGGTCACGATGCGGAGATGTTGTTCTTCCTGGGGCCGGCGCCAAGTCAGGTGAGGTTGATGCCAACCCAGGCCTTTCCTCGGGAGCGCTCCTTGCAGCTGCGGGCCAGGCCCCAGGCCCTCGATCAGTTGGGCTTGCTGCCAACGGACATTCCTGCCGTGGTCAGGAGCAGTGAGCAGCTCTGGACCGTAACCGAACCACTCACGGCCCGAACGGTCTTCGTGCCGGTCAGTCGGCTGCGGGGAGGACTGACTCTGGCTCAGTGCGCAGGCGGCGTTCACTGCGCCGGCGTTCGGCCGCCACCGTCGCCTCCATGAGTTCGACGGCCTGGGTCATTTTTTCCAGGTTTGTGGCGTAGAGGCTCAGGTCTTTGTCGACGCGCTCCCGCAGCAGCCCCAGGGAGGAACCGATGTCATGGGCTTCCTGCCGGAGTGCCATCGGGTCCAGGGTTTCGGCGCCCTGGGCCTGGCCCAGCAGGCTGAGCAGGCCAACGGCCATCAGCCGGGAGTAGTGGAAATCGGGCCGCCGAACACCGGCCAGGGCCGTCGCCACCGGTTCTGGCGATCCTGCCCCCTCGTTGTCGATCCATTGCTTCACTTCCTGCACCGAGTGGTGTCCCATCGCCGCCATGGCCTGGTCGTGCAGGCGACGGATTTCGGCGGCATCAAAGCCGGAGGAGGCGCAGAGGGCCTCAAACAGGGGTTGGCGCTGGTCAACGGGTCGGTAATGGCGGGAGAAGCTGTCGAACACCTGGACCAATCCGGTGGCGAACAGCGCATCGCCCTGGAAACCGCGCTGATGGCTGAGAAGGTGCAGTTCCACCAGCAACTCATCGATCATCCGGCGGTAAAGCGGACTGATCACATGGGAGAAGGCGCCATGGAAGGCGCGCTTGCTGTCAGCAACTGTGAGAGCGGCGCTCACGAGGATGGACCTCCCGAATGCAGCGACCATAGCGCTGCGGAACCCGGCGGCTGCGGTTGGCCCCGGGCCGCAACGGTCCATGGCCTGGGGTTCGGCCTTGGGGGAAGCAGGTTGGGTAGGATCAACAAAATTTGCCGCCATGGTTGCCATGATCCCGATCGTGATCGAAGAGTCGGGTCGGGGAGAGCGTGCCTTTGACATCTATTCGCGCCTGCTGCGCGAGCGAATCATTTTTCTGGGTGAGCCTGTGACCGCCGAGTCCGCGAACCGTGTGGTGGCCCAGTTGTTGTTTTTGGAGGCGGAAGATCCTGAAAAAGATGTTTTCCTTTACATCAATTCCCCCGGTGGTTCTGTCTATGACGGCCTCGGTATTTTTGACACCATCCAGCACATCAAGCCCGATGTCCAGACGGTTTGTGTTGGACTCGCTGCCAGCATGGGGGCGTTCCTGCTTTGTGCCGGCACCCCAGGCAAACGCAGCAGCCTCACCCATTCACGCATCATGATCCATCAGCCCTTGGGTGGTGCCAGGGGTCAGGCCAGTGATATTCGCATCCAGGCCGATGAAATTCTCTATCTCAAAGACAAGCTGAACCGGGAGCTGGCCGAGCGTACCGGCCAGCCCCTCGATCGCATCCAGACAGATACGGATCGGGACTTTTTCATGTCGCCGCAGGAAGCCCAGGCCTACGGCCTGATTGACAAGGTGATCGACAAACGGCCGATCAAGCCGGTTTGACCCCTCCAGGCAACGGTTGTTTTCAGTAGAAAAGCCTGTCGTTTCTTGAAGGAAACGACAGGCTTTTTGAGATTATTTTGGCTCCTGGATGAGCCAAAGGCGAATTGAATTCTTCTCAGAGGGTCGCTAGCGGTTGTTCCAGGGGCTGGGCTGGCCGATCCTCTTCGAGCAGGGGCGAGAAACGATCTTTCTCTGGAACGGTGGTGTATTCGGAGACGATCTGGCGTAATTCATCACCATCGAGACTTTCCTTCTCGATCAGTAATTCCACCAACCGATCCATGCAGTCCCTTTGGGATGCCACCAGGGCCACGGTGTCGGTATAGCAGTCCTGCACAATCGAGCGCACGGCACCGTCAATACGGTTGGCGATGGCGTCGGAAACATCACTGCGGGTCATCAGATCGCGGCCCAGAAAAACCTCCTGGTTGCCGGCCTCCAAAGAAAGGGGGCCCAGGTCACTCATGCCGAAGCGGGTCACCATCTGACGGGCCATCGAAGCCACCTGTTGGATATCGCCGCCGGCACCGGTGGTGACTTCGGCATGACCAAAGACGACGTCTTCGGCGGCCCGCCCCCCCAGGGCTCCCATGATGCGGGCCCGCAATTGGGCCTTGCTCACCAGGCTCTGCTCCTCATCGGGTGCAAACCAGGTGAGGCCTTGGGCCTGGCCCCTGGGAATCAGGGTGACTTTTTGGACCGGGTCGTGTTGGCGCACCAGGGTGCCCACCAAGGCATGGCCAATTTCGTGATAAGCAATCAGCCGCTTGCTGCGACCATCGGTCAGAGGTTTGCCCTCCATACCCGCAATCACCCGGTCGACCGCATCGTCGATTTCGGTGATGGTGGTGGCCTCCTTTCGGCGGCGGGCGGTGAGGATGGCAGCCTCGTTGAGCAGGTTGGCCAAGTCGGCACCGGTGAAGCCGGGGGTGCGCCGGGCGATCGCTTCAAGCGAAACGGCCTCGGCCAGTTTCTTGTTGCGACTGTGGACTTTCAAGATGGAAAGGCGGCCTTTGATGTCAGGGGCATCGACGCTGACTTGGCGATCAAAGCGACCGGGACGCATCAGGGCCGAATCGAGAACATCGGGGCGGTTGGTGGCGGCAATGATGATGATGCCGCTGTTGCCTTCAAAGCCGTCCATTTCGGTAAGCAGCTGGTTGAGGGTCTGCTCCCGTTCATCGTTGCCGCCACCGATACCGGCGCCCCGTTGCCGGCCCACCGCATCGATTTCATCGATGAAGATCAGGCACGGGCTGTTTTCCTTGGCGCGCTTGAACAGGTCACGAACCCGACTGGCGCCAACGCCGACGAACATTTCGACGAATTCGGAGCCCGAAAGAGAGAAGAATGGAACTCCCGCCTCCCCGGCGATGGCCTTGGCCAGGAGGGTTTTGCCCGTGCCTGGGGGGCCCACCAGCAGCACACCCCTTGGAATCTTGGCCCCGACCGAGGTGAAGCGCTCGGGAGTCTTGAGAAAGGTGACGACCTCCTCAAGGTCCTGTTTGGCCTCTTCGACTCCGGCCACGTCGGCGAACTTGACACCGGTTTCAGCCTCCATCTGGAAGCGGGCCTTGGTCTTGCCGAACTGCATCGCTTGGCCAGGGCCGCCGGGCATGCCGGAAGAACGGCGGGCCAAAAAGATCAGGGAGCCGATCAACAGCAGAGGGAAGAGGAGATTGCCCAGCAAGCCGAGCACCGGGGAAGGGGCCTTAGGCGGATGGACGTCAAAGCTGATGCCCTGTTCCTTGAGGTTGTTGACCAGTTCGGGTGCCACGCCGGGCAGGTCGACCCTGAGGCGTTGCACCCGGTTGTCCAGGTCAGGATCGACGGCTTCGATCACGGCAGTGCGACCCCCATCGAAGATGTCGACGGCGGTCACCCGGCCCGCTTTGACGTAATCAAGGAAACGGCCGTAGCTCATGCGGGCCACGGCGGTGTTGCGGGCGCTGGCGATGGAGCTGCCTTCGACCGTGCCATCAGCACCGCCGGCCGTGGGTCGGAACCGGGAGGCACCACCGGAGAGAATTTGCCAGCCCAGCAACGCCGCCAGCAAAAGTGGTAGACCCCAGAGAGCAAGTAAGCGCCAGCGCTGCTTCATTGGGTCCAAGCGAGTTTGAACAAGTGTAAAGGGAACCCGGAGGCATCCGCTTCCATCTGGGGTTGTCTTCAGAGGCTGGTCAGCCAGGGCGAGCTGGTGTCGGACTCCAGGAAGTCGCCTGTCAACCCAGGACCCAGGGGACCTTCGGCAGCCAAGGTTGGGGGCGTCTGATCCAGGATCAGGTCATCGGCCAGGAGGGACTCGACCAACTCGGGACCGCCCAGGCCATGGGTCCAGATCTTGACCTCGCTGTCCTTGGGACAGGAGAAATTCAGCATTTCGAAGGGAAACACCACCCGTTCGAGAAAAAAGCCCTCCGGTCCCAGGCACCGCAAGATCACCATGCGATCTGAACCATTGCGGTAGCTGCAGACGAGATCACCGACGCCCGGTTCGTCTTCAATCTCCAGAATGGCGGTCTCCAGATCAGAAAGGACGGTCCGCTCCAACGTCGTCGACTTCGGGGAATAACCATCAAGCCATTAGCGCTTGCTGGGGTTTGGTGGCAAAAGAGACTTTTTTGTGGGCTTAATGATTTTTTCATCCTTGAGCCTTGCCAATGTTGCGTGTCTGTGGCAGGGCCCTTTGGCAAAAGCCTCTCGGCAAAAAAGCTTCTTGGCAGGGAAGCCGCTCTTGATGGGCGCAGCTTTTGTGGCGGGCAAACGTCGCTTACCGACCTGGCTTCGCCTGGCTCAGAGGCTGCGGAGGGCCACGATCGGATCGAGGCTCGCCGCCCGCCGGGCCGGAACCACGCCAAAGAACAGGCCGATCGATCCTGACAAAAGCACGGTGGTCAGCACCGTGCTGACTTCGATGGCGGCCGGCAGGGGCGTGAATGTCGCCACCAGGGCGATGGTGCCCAGGCCAAGAGCGCTGCCAATCACCCCACCAAGACTGGCCAGGACCAGCGATTCGACCAGGAACTGCAGCAGCAGGTCACTGGGACGGGCCCCCAGGGCCTTGCGCAGGCCGATTTCTTCGGTGCGCTCACTCACCGACACCAACATGATGTTCATGATGCCGATCCCTCCCACCAGCAGGGAGACGGCACCGATGGCGGCCAGCATCAAGGTGAGTCCACCGGTGATTCTGCCGACGATCGCCAGGGCATCCTTCTGGGATCGCACGGCAAAATCATCCTCCCCCAAAATGCGGTGACGCTGGCGCAACAAATTGGTGATCTGGAAGGCGGCGGCCCCGGTGCTCTGCTCGTTGATGGCCTCCACGCTGATGAAACTGAGGTTGACCCCGTAGGTCGGGTCACGGCCGCTGAGGCGGCTCACCATGGTGGTCAGGGGCAGATAGGCCGCCTCGTCCTGGTTGGAGCCGAAGACGGCTCCCTTGGCCTGCAAGACGCCGATCACCTCAAAGGATTGATCGCGGATGCGGAGCTGGCGGCCGATGGCGTCACCGGTTGGTAACAATTTGTCGCGCAGGTCGGGGCCGATCACCGTGACCATGCGGGCGCCGGAAATGTCGTTGGCGTTGATGAAACGGCCCTGGGCCATCTCAAAACTGCGCACTGGCAGAAATTCCGGTGTCACGCCGGAGATGGTGGCGGTGGCACTCAACGAACCGGATTGAACCACCTCGCTGAGGGTGATCTGGGGGGCCACCTGGCGCACACTTGGCACCTGTTCGGCAATCGCCTTGGCGTCTTCCAGCACCAGGGTTTTGGGGGAATCAATGCCCTGGCGTCTGGTGTCATTACGGCCTGGCACCACGAAGAGCACGTTGGCCCCCAGGGTGCTGAGTTGCCCTTCCGCCAGATTTTGGGCCCCCCTGCCGAGCCCCACCATGGTGATGACGGAGGCATTGCCGATGACGATGCCCAGCATGGTGAGCAGGCTGCGCAGCCGATTGGCCTGCAGCGTGGTGAGGGCCATGCCGATGGTTTCCTGCAGGGGCAGACGGCTGGGCATGGGGGTCAAAACGGTCCCTTACAGGATGGAGGCTGGGAAGGGGCAGTGGGGGTTCTAGGTGCCGCGATGGACCACCCCATGCAGCAATTCGAGGGTCACAATTTCGCCCTGACGCAGATCCACCGTGGCGTTGGCGACGCCAAAAATCACCGGCACACCGAGCCGTTCGGCGATGGACGCCATGTGGCCCTGGCGCCCTTCTTCTTCCACAATCACCCCTTTGGCTTTGCGGATGGCGTCCAGATAGGCGGCATTGGTTTCACGCACCACCAGGATCTCACCGTTGACGAGGCGGTCCGCCTCCTCGGGGGAGCTGGCCAGATGCACCTTGCCGCTCACCGAGCCCGTGCCGATGCCGATCCCCCGTCCGAGCACCGCCGAGACGATGCCCACTTTCACCAGATCGGTGGAGCCGCTGACCCCTTCCAAAGTGCCGGCGGTTTCCACCACCAGATCACCCTCCCGCAACAGGCCTTTCTGCTGGGCCACCCCCATGGCCAGGGTGAAGGTGCTGGCGGTGGAGCGTAGTTCGGGGATCAGCAGGGGGTTCACGCCCCAGACCAACTGCAGTTGGCGGGCCACGGTCTCCTCACTGGTGATCGCCAAGATTGGGGTGCTGGGCCGGAATTTGCTGACGTTGCGGGCAGTGGCTCCCGACTTGGTGAGGGGCAGGATGGCAGCGGCATTGAGTTGGCGGGCAATGCTGCTGACGGCCTGGCTGATGGCGTTGGGAATGGTGGTGGCCATCTGGCCATCGAGGATGCGTCGGGGATAGTCGCGCTCGATGCGCCGGGCGATCCGGGCCATGGTGGCCACCGCTTCCACCGGATAATCGCCAACGGCGGTTTCGTTGGAGAGCATCACGGCGTCGGTGCCATCCAAGATGGCGTTGGCCACATCGCTGACCTCGGCCCGGGTGGGGCGGGGGCAGCTGGCCATCGAATCGAGCATCTGGGTGGCGGTGATGATAGGGATGCCCAGGCTATTGGCCTTGCGGATCAGTTCCTTTTGCAGCAGTGGGACTTCTTCCGCGGGCATCTCGACGCCCAGATCGCCCCGGGCCACCATCACGCCGTCACACAGGGGCAGGATGGCGTCGATCGAATCAATGGCCTCGAATTTCTCGATTTTGGCCACCACCGGTGTCGTGCAACCGTGGCTCTCAATCAGATCTCGGATCTCCTGCATGTCCGAGGGATTGCGCACGAAGCTGAGGGCGACCCAGTCGACCTCCTGTTGCAGACCAAAAGCGAGGTCGCGGCGATCTTTAGGGGTGAGAGCCCGGATGGAGAGCTGCACGTCGGGGAAATTGACCCCCTTGTTGTTGGAAAGCACGCCCCCAACGGTGACGCGACAGTGGAGGCTTTGATCGGCTTGGTCGACACGCTCAACCACCATCTCCACCCGGCCATCGTCGAGCAGGATGCGGCAGCCATTGTGGACCTCATCGGCCAGTTTGTCGTAGGTGACGGTGGCGATGGCTTGGTTGCAGTTCACCTGCCGGGAGGTGAGGGTGAAGGCATCGCCTGTGGCCAGGGAGATCGGGCCCGCTTCAAAGCGCCCCAGGCGAATCTTCGGACCCTGCAGATCCTGGAGAATGCCGATGTGCACCCCCAACTCCTGGGCCACCTGGCGGATGGTGATGATGCGCTCGGCGTGGTCCTCGTGGTCGCCGTGGGAAAAGTTAAGGCGAAAGGTGGTGGCACCCGCTTCGATCAGCTGGCGCAGCACCTGCTTGGATTCGGTGGCCGGGCCGATCGTGGCCACGATCTTGGTACGACGCATCGGATCGACCGTGGCCATGGGAGTTCACTATCAACGGCGGAAACTACCATCTTGACTCTTTCGGCCCCGGCTCACCATGGACTTCGCCACTTACCAGCGGCGCTCCCGGGAAACGGCCCGTTATCCCGATGCCGGTGCCAACCCGATTTATCCCACCCTGGGGCTCTGCGGTGAATCGGGCGAAGTTGCCGACAAGGTGAAAAAGGTGCTGCGTGACCAAGGAGGCAACTTCGATACGGCCTCCCTGGAGGGCCTGCGGCTCGAATTGGGGGATGTGCTTTGGTACGTGGCCCAATTGGCCACCGAGCTCAATCTCAGCCTCGACGAGATCGCCGAGGCCAACCTGGCCAAGTTGGCCAGCCGGGTGGCCCGGGATGTGATCGCGGGCAGCGGCGACCGCCGCTGAGGTGACACGCCTGGGCGAACGTCCCTAACCTGATCCTCTTGAGGTATTGATGCGGTGAACCACCTTCTGCCACGGCTGGTTTGGTCCCTGGGGCGTCTGCTGCCGGCTTTGGGGCTGTTCCTGGGCCTCTTGCTTGGGGTTCCGGCCATGGCCCAGGCCCTGGAAATGCGTGTCAGTGAGGTGACGATCGCCCCTTGTCCGCTGCAAGACGTGGGCAGCCAGCCCGAACAGCGCCGCCCCTCCGGAGCTTCGTGTTATGCCCTGCGGGGCCAGGTCAGCAACAGCAGCTCTCGCACCATGCGGGACACCGATGTCTTTGCCTTGATTTTGGATGCCAGCGGCGAACCGGTGCTCCCCAACCGGACCAGGCTGGGCTCCATTGGCGATATTCCGCCTGGCCAGTCGGCTTTTGCCCTGAGGCTGGCCGTGCCGGCCGGCACCCCAGGCCCTTTCAGCGTGCGCAGCGCCAAGGCCCGGGGCTTCAATTCCCCGGTAAGAACGGGTGCCGCACCGGGTCAAGAATTACTTCCCCTGGAAGAGGCCCTGCTGCCTTGATTGGCTTCGTTGACTCGAATCCAGGGAACTGATGGTTGAATCGACTGCGGGGCTGTGGGTTTCGCTTCAGGAGAACAAAATCAACCCATCCCTGAGCTAGCCAACAGCATTTTGCCCTGTTCCAGAAGGCTCTGCACCAGGTTGAGAGCCAGGAAGGCCACAATGGCCGAAAGATCAATGCCGCCAAGGGGGGGGATCAGACCCCGGAAGAGGTTGAGGTAGGGATCGGTGATCGAGCTGAGGCCGCTGAGGATGGGGTTGCTGCCCCAATCCAGGTTGGGAAACCAGCTAAGCAACACCCGGATCAGCAAGAACACCGAGTAAATCATCAGGGTTCGCGCCAGCACGTCCACGAGCTGACTGAAGATCGGCATGGAACCAAGGAGACTGATGGTTCTGGGATTCTAAGACGGAGTGTCGGCTCCGTCCGGCGTCGGTCGGGGTGTCTTGGCAACCTCCTCGGGACGGATCGCGAAAGTGCGATGAAATTTCTCACTCAGGCTCAGCCAAAACGAGCGACCGTCGCTTTGTCGTTTGCGTTCAATGAAGTCCTGGGCCAACAACTCCTTGATGTGGTCGTAGGCGCCTGAGCCGCGCAGCTCGACGAGGTCGGACTGGAGGATGCGCTTTTTCAGGGCAATGGTGGCCAGGGTCCGCAGGGCGGCGGTGGAGAGATCGACAGGCAGGAGATCCTGCACCAGATCCGCCAGGCTGGAGCGCAGCTGCAGGCTGTAGCGCGGCCCTTCCTGGTGGATTTCCAGGGCGGTATCCCGGTGGGCGTAATCCGCCATCAAGGTGATCAGGGCCAATTCCGCCTCCGAGCGGTCGATGCCGGCAATCTCCGCCAATTCCGCCAGGCTGAGGGGACGGCCTTTCAAGTAGAGAATGGCCTCAAGCCTGGCAGGGAGGGATAGGCCGAAGCTTGCTGAAAGAGGCGTGCTTGGACCGACCTCCCGGGACGAGGAACCGCTGGACATAAGAACTCCAGCTCCACACTGCTGGCAAGTTATCGCAAGCCCAAGGGGGCCACCGCAGCAATCGCAGGCGTTGGCAGGGCGTCTTGTTGGCCGAGAAACAGGCTGTAAGCGGGATTTTCGGTCTCCTCCCAGTGCTGGTAGGGCAGTTGGGCGAGGAAATGCTCCCAGTCGCTGGTTTCTGCCGGGGGAACCTGAACTCCCACCACGATGCTGCCAACGTCGGCCCCGTGGTTGCGGTAGTGGAAGATGCTGATGTTCCAGTTGGGGTGCAGGGCGGAGACAAAGGCCATCAGGGCCCCCGGCCTTTCGGGAAATTCGAAGCGGTAAAGGCGTTCCTGGCCCACCTCAAGTGTGGGTTTGGCGGCGGCGCCCAGGCGGCCGCCCACCATGTGGCAGAGGTGCAGTTTGGCCAACTCATTGCCGGTGAGATTGAGGCAGCCGAAGCCGCCTGCCTCCAGATCGGCGATCAGCTGCCGGGTGTCGCCGGGATCACGGCTTTGCACCCCCACGAAAATATGGGCCACCCGGGGATCGGCGAGTCGGTAGCTGAATTCGGTGAGGTTGTGGCCGCCCAGCAGGCTGCAGAAACGCCGCAGGCTGCCGGGCTGTTCGGGAATGCTCACCGCCAGGAAGGCCTCCCGCTGTTCGCCGATTTCGGCCCGTTCGGCCACGAACAGCAAACGCTCGAAGTTCATGTTGGCACCGCAGGCCACGGCCACCAAGGTGCGACCCCGGAGGCCCCGTGCCTGGACATCGGCCTTCATGCCGGCCACGGACAGGGCGCCGGCGGGTTCGAGGATCGAGCGGGTGTCCTCGAAGACGTCCTTGATGGCCGCGCAGATGGCGTCGGTGTCCACCGTCACCATGCGATCCACGTAGCGCTGGGCCAGGGGGAAGGTGAGGGCGCCCACCTGCTTGACGGCAACGCCGTCGGCGAACAGGCCCACCTGATCAAGCCGCACCCGCTCGCCGCAGGCCAGGGAACGGGTCATGGCATCGGCATCGATGGGTTCAACGCCGACAAGCTCCACCTGGGGCCAGAGGCTTTTGACATAGGCGCCGATGCCGGCGATCAGCCCACCCCCGCCGACGGCCACGTAGATGACATCCGGCGGCTGCGAACACTGGCGCAGGATCTCGATGGCGATGGTGCCCTGGCCGGCGATCACCTCCGGATCGTCGAAGGGGTGGATGAAGCAGAGACCCCGCTCGGCCTGGAGCCGGTGGGCCTCCTGGCAGGCTTCGTCGTAGGTGTCGCCGTGCAGCACGACCTCGGCGCCGCGGGTCGCCACCGAGCGCACCTTGACGCCAGGGGTGGTCACGGGCATCACGATCACGGCCTGACAGCCCAGCCGCTGGGCCGCCAGGGCCACCCCCTGGGCATGGTTGCCGGCGCTGGCGGCGATCACGCCCCGATCCAGTTCCTGCCGGCTGAGGCCAGCCATTTTGTTGAAGGCCCCCCGCAGCTTGAAGCTGAAGACGGGCTGGAGGTCTTCCCGCTTGAGCAGGACCCGGTTGCCGAGCCGGGCCGAGAGATTGGGGGCCAAATCGAGGGGCGATTCAATCGCGACGTCGTAGACCCGGGCGCGCAGGATGCGCTGCAGGTAGGTGGGGTCTTCGGACACGCCGCTGGGGGGGGGAAAGGGTTGGGGCAGTGGTTCTAGTGTGACAAGCCGGGAACCCTCTCGTTAGGGAATGCCATGAGCCCCGTTGGCCGGCGTAGATTGGCTGCTTCTGTCTGTGGCCGCATGCACCTCAGCGAGCTGAGCCATCCGAATCAGCTACAGGGCCTGAGCACCGCAGAACTTGAGCGCATCGCCGCCCAGATCCGTGAGAAACATCTGGAGGTGGTTTCGACCAGCGGGGGCCATCTGGGGCCCGGCCTGGGGGTGGTGGAGCTGACCCTGGCCCTTTACCAGACCCTGAACCTGGATGAAGATCGGGTGGTCTGGGATGTGGGACACCAGGCCTATCCCCACAAGTTACTGACCGGCCGATATAGCACTTTCCATACCCTGCGGCAGAAGGGCGGGGTGGCCGGTTACCTGAAGCGCAGCGAAAGCCCTTTCGACCATTTCGGGGCAGGCCATGCCTCCACCAGCATCTCGGCGACCCTGGGCATGGCCCTGGCCCGGGATCGGCGGGGTGAAACCTTCCGTTGCGTGGCCGTCATCGGCGATGGCGCCCTCACCGGCGGCATGGCCCTGGAAGCCATCAACCATGCCGGGCACCTGCCCAACACCCGCCTTCTTGTTGTCCTCAACGACAACGACATGTCGATCTCCGCGCCGGTGGGAGCTTTGTCCACCCACCTCAATCGCATGCGGTTGAGCAAGCCGGTGCAGTTCCTCTCTGGCAACGCGGAGGAGGCGATTCGGCACCTGCCTTTCCTCCACGGCGAGTTGCCCGCCGAGTTGCGCAACCTCAAAGAGAGCATGCGCCGTCTGGCCGTTCCCAAGCTGGGCGCGGTGTTTGAAGAATTGGGCTTCACCTATGTGGGTCCGGTCGATGGCCACGACATCGCCGAGATGGTGCGCACGTTCCAGGCCGCCCACCGGGTGGATGGGCCGGTGCTGGTGCATGTGGCCACCACCAAGGGCAAGGGTTATCCCTACGCCGAAGCAGACCAGGTGGGCTATCACGCCCAATCCGCCTTCGACTTGGCCTCGGGCAAGGCCTACCCCTCCACCAAACCGAAGCCGGCCAGCTATAGCAAGGTTTTTGGCCAGACATTGGTGAAGATTTGCGAGCACAATCCGCGGGTGGTCGGCATCACGGCGGCCATGGCAACGGGCACGGGCCTGGATCTGCTGGAGAAGGCCCTGCCAGATCAGTATTTTGATGTCGGCATCGCCGAACAGCACGCCGTAACCATGGCCGCCGGCATGGCCTGCGAGGGTCTGCGGCCGGTGGTGGCGATTTACAGCACCTTCCTGCAGCGGGCCTACGACCAGCTCATCCACGATGTCGGCATCCAGAAACTGCCGGTCACCTTCGTGTTGGATCGGGCCGGCATTGTGGGTGCCGATGGACCCACCCACCAGGGCCAGTACGACATCAGCTATCTGCGGGCGGTGCCCAACTTCACCGTGATGGCCCCCAAGGACGAGGCCGAATTGCAGCGCATGCTGGTCACCTCCATCGCCCACGACGGCCCCTGCGCGATCCGTTTCCCCCGGGGCGAAGGCGAGGGCGTGCCCCTGATGGAAGAGGGTTGGCAACCCCTGGAGATTGGCCGCGCCGAATTGCTCACCAATGGTGATGACCTGCTGATCGTGGCCTACGGCTCGATGGTGGCGCCGGCGATGGCCACGGCCGGGCTGCTGCAGGAGCAGGGAGTGCGGGCCACGGTGGTCAATGCCCGTTTTGTCCGTCCTTTGGATACGGACCTGATCCTGCCCTTGGCCCGCCGCATCGGTCGTGTTGTCACCATGGAAGAAGGCTCGCTCGCCGGTGGGTTTGGCGCTGCTGTTGTTGAGGCCTGCAACGACGCCCAGGTGCTGGTGCCGATTTTCCGCATCGGCATCCCCGACATGCTTGTTGACCATGCCAGCCCGGAGGAAAGCAAGCAGAGCCTGGGGTTGACCCCGGCCCAGATGGCCGATCGCATTCTGGAGCGATTCGGGGTGCCCCTGGAAGCCGACCGCTTGGCGGGGCGTCAGCCGTTACCGGCTTGAATTCTTGATTGTCTCGAAGCCTTGCCGGTGGTGGTCGGCATTCCCATCAAAAAGCCGGGCCCAAGGGCCCGGCTTTTTTAGCGATGGCCCTGGCGTTTTCAGAGCACGCCGCGGGAGGCGAGGCCCTGGATGGCACCCATGCCAAGGATGTGACCCAGGCTGATGGTGCCGAGCATGGCGCCGTGGCTGAGGCCGCCGAACAGGGAGGAGCTGGGCAGCTGCAGACCCACGTTGGGTTGCTTGATGGTGGCCTTGCCGATGGCAATGGCAATGATGTTGGCGACGATCATCACCAGGGCCACCTTGGGGGACCAGGAGATGGTGGCGGGAGCCAGGGCCAGAAGGGGGGTGATCATGATTCAGAAGCCGGCATCCCATCTTCCGGGGGACAGGGTCCCTGGGGGCCCGGCCGTAAGACTTGTTCACCAGGGCGCCACTGGATGAAGCCCAGCACCACCAGCAAATTGCTGAGGGTCAAGAAGGCCTCGGCGCCGCCGTGGAGGCCATCGACATCGGCCAGCAACTTGCCGTAGCGCACCTGGGCGACGATGGCCGCGGCGATGGTGACGGCCACGAAGACCAGGGTCATGCGGAAGCCCTGGAGGGCGAGCCGGGGAAAGCCCCGCACCTTGGCCGCCCAGTAAAGAAAGGCGAGATAAGGAACCAGGGAAAGCACAAAAAAGGGAGCTGGATCCACGGCCTCCAGCCAGATGAACAGGCGGGGAATTTCAGGAGACATCGCTGGAGATTGCGCTGGAGACGCCGCTGGCCGTCGGGCGCCGTTGCAGGCGCAGCAGGTTGTAGGCGGCCGCCGCCAGGGCCAGGTTGCCCAGGGCGGTCAGGCCGGCCTGAAAGACCACCAGCCCCTTGAGGGCGCTGCTGTTGTCAAAGAGATGCCAGGTGCAGGCCGCCATGGCGCTGACCAGGGCGGGCAGCATGGCCAGGGCCAGCCAGCGCCAGCCCGTTTCCTGGCGACGGCGGCCGAAGGACTCCACAGCAATGATCGCCAGGATCCACTCCAGCACCGAGGTGACGTGGATCCACCAGGTGCCCAGGGACAGGGCATGCATCGGCCACGGGCGGGGATTGGTAATTTAGGCGGTTGCCAAAGGCCACCGTCCATGGACCCCAACGGGGCACCCCATGGGCGGTAAGCGATCAGCCATGCTCCCTGGGGCAGCTGGCCCCGATGGCACTCGCTAACCACACCGCCAAAAATCCCCCAAGGGGGCTTTCCGATACTTGAGATTGTGGAGCCTTAACAATGAAGTCCTTTCGCCAACTTCGTGCCCCCATCGCGGCAGCCGCCCTGGTGGCAAATCTGACCGCAACTGCATCGGCCCAGCCCTTCAAGATGACCACGCCGATCGCACCGGGAGTAGCCACCCCCGACAGGCTGGAAACCTCAATCGGCACCTTGAACCTGATCGATGGCTTCCCCAAGCCGGATACCATCGAGAAGATCTACGACAACCTTGATCGCTCCAGGGCTCTGCAGGCCTATCTACTGGCCATCCCGATTGTCAACCAGGCCGGCATGCGCGATTCCCTGCGCAAATTCGGCCCCGTTAACAGCACCAATGTGATCTGGGAGACCCTGGTGGATCCCAAGACCGTGGAACTCACGGCTAACGACAACACGGTTTACAGCTTCATCTGGCTGGATACCAAGAAAGGGCCGTTGGTGGTGGAAATCCCCCCCAAGGTGCTGGGGGCCATCGATGACTTCTGGTATCGCTGGGTGTCTGATATCGGTATCACTGGACCCGATAAAGGTCAGGGCGGCAAATACCTGATCTTGCCGCCCGGCTACACGGGAGAGATTCCCAAGGGTTACTTCATCGTTCGTCCCAAAACCTACGGCAACTGGATGCCCTTCCGCTCCTTCCTTGTGGACGGTTCCCCCAAACCAGGGGTGGAATCAGTCAAGAAGAACCTCAAGATTTACCAACTCTATGAGGCAGCCAACCCACCGGCAATCAAGTTTGTCAATGCCTCTGGCGTGCCGGCCAACTTTGTCGCCCCGGGTGATTATTCCTTCTGGAACCTACTGAACCAGGTGATCCAGGAGGAACCTGCCAGCGGCTCGGACCCCACCACTTTGGGCCTGTTCGCCTCGATCGGCATCGTCAAAGGCAAGCCCTTCAACCCGGACGAACGCATGCAGAAGATTCTCAGCGATGCCGCCAATATCGGTGCGGTGACGGCACGAACCCTGGCGTTCAAGATTCGCGAACGCGAGGCGTTCTTCTACCCCAACAGCAATTGGCGTCTGCCGTTCTTTGGGGGTTACAAGTTTGAAGTTTCCCCAGGTGTGGCCAACCTGGATGGAGCGGCGTTCTTCTACTACTTCGCCACCGGCGTGACGCCGGCGATGGAGGAGAAGATGGTGGGCCAGGGTTCCCAGTACCCTTGAGCATCCCTGGATGCGAAGGGCAACCCCTTCGACGGCGGCAAAACCTACCGGCTGCGCCTACCCCCCAACATCCCGGTGAAGGATTTCTGGTCGGTGATTGTGTATGACAACCAGACCCGCTCGATGCTGCAGACCGACCAGAAAGCGCCCAGTGTCAGCAGCCAGAACAAGGGCATCAAAACCAATGCCGATGGATCGGTGGATGTGTGGTTTGGCCCCAAGGCCCCGGCTGGCTTTGAAAAGAACTGGGTGCAGACGATTCCCGGCAAGGGCTGGTTCATGATTCTGCGGCTCTATGGACCGCTGGAACCGTGGTTCAATAAAACCTGGCGGCCAGGGGAAATTGAATTGCAGCCTTAAGAGTTCGCTGGTATGGGCTGTGAGGTGGCTGACCGTACCTTGGATTAACAAACAGGCAGGCAACCTAAAAGCCAGCTCGAACATGGCGATGGCATCATTTGGCAATAAACATGGGGAAGGGTCGCCAGGTGTCAAGGGCACAGGACACCTGAAGCGATTCTAGAAATGGCGTTAAATCACGGTTGTAAGAGCAGCTTGCTGCAGTAGCTGAGTCAAAATCCCCAGCCCTCAAAGCCCATTCTGGGCAGGGTGTTCAGCGGCGGATAGCGATGACCCACTGTTGCGTTCCTATCTCATTAAGCAACCATACTCATAACCATGCCAGAATCAAGCATATTTGACAAATTTTGACCGCCCTCGTGATATGGTCAAGGTTGTGGGCGATTCGGAACAAGCTGCGGTAGCTGGATGGAAATGGACTCTTGGTCCATCGGGTTTTTGTCAGTTCATTCCTGGTCAGCTGGCTAGCTGCCTCTGGCTTTCGGTTAAGAGCTGGCTAAGGAATACCGGCTGATCATGAACTGAAGCCTTATTCAGGGCTCATACCATCCAAACACTTCTTGCAATCCACACGCCTGCCTTTTCTGAACAACTATTTACGGCAATGACTGATTTCTCAATCACGTTTGATGAAATTGACCCTGCTTCCATTAAATGGAATGGCGAGAAGGGAGAGGTAGAACTCGTGGCTCGAGCCACGGAGGCCATTACGTTGTCTACCGGCGGCAGTGGTGGTGGTTCAGGCTCAGGCTCTGATGATGATGATGATGATGATGATGATGATGATGGCCCCGGAGGCTCTAACGATCAGGGCGCCAACTCCTCCAGTACCACTTATCGGACCTGGGTTTCCCTCTATGCCTCCACCGACAATCGCTTCGATGCCAGCGATATTTTGCTCAGCCGCCGCCAGCTGCGCATCAAGAGCAACCAAACTAAGAATCTCGAACTCAAATACTCGACAGACGGCCTTGCCCTGGCGGAGGGTTCTTACAACCTGATCGCCCGGATCGATCCCCTGGCCGGGGTGGTTGACAGCAATACGGCCAACAACCAAAGCGTGGCATTGGTCAATGCTGATGGCAGCGATGCGATCCTCACCTGGACCAGCTGTGCCCTCAATGCCATCAAATCGGCCGGCAGTAACGGCAAGCCTGGGATTCCCCCCACCACCGGCACCCGGTTGATGGCCCTGCTATCGACCACTTTGTTAGACACCGTGGCGGCTTTCGGCAATACGGTGGCCCCTTATCGCATCGATGTCGCCGCCGCGGCCGGCGTATCGCGGAAGGCGGCAATCGTGGGCGCGGCCCAGCAAATTCTCAACCAGCTGCTGCCCGGCGAAAGCGAACTGATTACGGCCCAGGTCAACAAATCCCTCAGCGAGATTGGTGGTTCGGCCCAAAGTGTTAATGCCGGCCTCGCCTTTGGTGCCCAGCTGGCCACCCAGGCCCTGGCCCTGCGGGCCAATGATGGCTCCAGCAACAACACCCCCTATAGCCCCCCCGCCGGGATGCCTGGCTACGTCTGGATGCCGGCAACATCAGGCCCCACCGCTGGCGCCGCCCTGGGCTGCAACTGGGGCTCGGTGACCCCCTGGGTGATCAGCAGCGCCAGCGCCTACCAACCCGATGGCCTGCAGGCCCGGCCCGATGTCAATCTCGATCTTTACGCCCAGCAGCTCAACGAAGTACGCCAATACGGTGGCCTGGCCAGCACCGCAACCACCACCTTGTTGCGCAGCGCAGAGCAAACCGAAATCGCCCTGTTCTGGGCCTACGACCGCCCGGACACCTTCCGGCCCTACGGCCAGCTGATCGACATTGCCATGGACGTGGCGGCCAAGCAGGGCAACTCTATGGAGCGGAACGCCAAATTATTGGCCTGCTTGGACACAGCCCTCGCCGACTCTGTGATCTGTGCCTGGAAGGCCAAGTACGAGGAGGTGCAACCCCGCCCTTACGACCTGATCACCGGCGCCTTCTCGGATCAAGATGGCGTGGCCTCCACGGTTCGTGACACCGCCTGGCGCTCGTTGCTGTCTTCGATTAACGGCGTCGATTCCCCGCCCTTTCCTGACTACATCTCGGGCCATTCGGCCATGGGGGGTGCCTTTGCCGGGGTGATGACGGGTTTCTTTGGCAACAATGTGAACTTCTCAGCCGCCTCCCAGGAACTGCCGGGAGTCACCCGCTATTTCGATGGCTTCAACGATAACGGCATCCGACGCAACAGCTTCTACGAGGCTGGTTTTGAAGATGCGATCAGCCGGGTCCATGGAGGGGTGCACATCCGCGAGGCCTGCACCGATTCCTTTGACGTAGGCCTGCGGGTGGGCATCGCCGTGGCCAATACCTTCCTGGCCTGAAGTGGCTCGCTTGAGCTGGCTCGTTTGGGCTGGCGCGTTTGGGCTTGTGGCACCTTGATGCCACAGCCCGGCTGGGCGCGGAGACAAGGGTTAAGCCCCTGCCCGCTCCAACACCCCCTTGCTGCTGGGCACCGAGCCTGCGCGGCGTGGATCGATCTCCACCGCCAAGCGCAGGGCGCGGGCAAAGGCCTTGAAGCAGGCCTCGACAATGTGGTGGGAATTAACACCAGCGAGCTGGCGGATGTGCAGGGTGAGGCCGCTGTTGTTGACCACGGCCACAAAGAATTCCTTGACCAGTTCGGTGTCGTAGCTGCCGATCCTCTGGGCTGGAATGATCAGGCCGTAGGAGAGGTGGGGCCGGCCGGAGCAATCCAGGGCCACCTGCACCAGCGCCTCATCGAGGGGCGCCACGAAATGGCCGAAGCGCTGGATGCCACGGCGATCGCCGAGGGCCTGGGCCAGGGCCTGGCCAACGGCGATGCCCACATCCTCGTTGCTGTGGTGGTCATCGATGTGGGTGTCGCCGCTGGCACTGATCTCCAGGTCGAGCAGCCCGTGGCTGGCGAGCTGGTGCAACATGTGATCCAGGAAAGGCACGCCGGTGGCCACCTGGCAGCGGCCGCTGCCATCAAGGTTGAGGGCCACCCGCACATCGGTTTCACCAGTAACGCGGTGGATCTCGCCGATGCGATCAGAAACGCTCACGACGGCTGGGGGTTAGGGGAGAAGGCAATCATGGCGGATGGGGGAGGCTGGGGCAGGCCAGGAGGGTAGTTTGACCACTCGCCCCCCGCTGGCTGGATGGGGGCGCCTCGGCAAGGCGTCGCTGAGACTCAGCTGCCAAGGGCGTAGGTGTGGGGCTTGAGGACGGTGGCTAATGACCTTCCTCGAGTGGCAGGCTGCGAACGCGGGGTGGCACAGCAGAGAAACTTTTGGGGCTATTTTACTATGGTTAAGTTAAAGATATTAATGGCATAATCCGGAAAGAAGGGGCAAAGATTGATTGAAACGCCGGGCCGGCGCCAATTTTGAGAAGCTTTGGCAAGACTTGCCTGCAAATCTCTCAGTAAGCTTGCTATTATCGAATAGCAAAGCCAAGACAAACCTTCTTCTAGAAGCCGCAACAATGAATTCTGAGACTGCTGTTCTCACGTCGACCGAGTGGGACATCCTGTCCAACAGGCTGCCCGACTTTGCAAGTATTACAGGTATGCGGGATCATCTTAAGCCATTGCTTTTGCCGTCGGGGGGAGATCTGCCAGCCGATGGCTTCTATATTATCCTTGAAGGAGAAGTAGTCATTTCCCGAAGTGGCGAAGAGATTGCTCGACTTGGAGCCCACGATTTCTTTTTTGAAGAACAGTTAGTCCTACCCGAACTGCAAACCGATCTACAGGCGATCGCCGCACCCAACACGAAACTATTGAAGTTAGACAAGTCTCAGTGGGAGCTTCTTCCCGAGGAAATACGTGAGGAGGCGAAACGGCTGATATTCATTGGCGATCTGGTTAACGTACATATGCACGACTTTCAGCAGCCGATCAATTGCTGCAACATCACGGCTGTTGCCTTTGCGCTGACAGCACTTGGCTTTTCGACCCATGTCGACGACCTGTTCTTGAAGTGCAAACTACCCAGTGCCTATGTGGTCAACGACGGCATGACCCTCGGCGAGGTTTATAATGTTGCATGTACGTATATTCATCAGAATGAACTCAAAAATAAGGTAAATGTACAATGTTACTACTTCGATGAGCACATCGTATCACCGCAACATCTAATAAAAGCTCTCCAAGAATCCGAGCAGGAAGGTGGCAACAATGACATTCTTGTAGCCAACTTCGGCGTCGGTCTTGCACGCAACATCCCAAACAACAATGGTGGTCACTTTGCGCTGATTGCCAAATTCAACCCCAGCAGTGGCTTGATCCACATGGTGGATGTTCACCCTAAAAAGTATGGAAAGCTTTGGCTGACAACGATTGATAGACTCTATAGCGCCATGGCGCAACGCGACAGTAGCTCCAATCGCTCCCGGGGACTGCTGCGATTCACCACTAAGAACGCTCTGACCTCGGTACTCGACAGTTTGGAAAGCAATGCCATACAAGCTGATATGACTGAGTACATGTTGATTGGCGACGACGATGTTGGCTCAATTTTTCGCGATTCCACCACCAATCTCAACAGCATCAGCACCGTGGCCTTAGCGCTACGCCAACTGGGAATGAAGCAGACCGATACTGATGGCATTATACACACCCTGAGACTTTCCTATACGGAGTTGCTCTCTAAGGCGCCCTCACCCGAAACCCTTTGCCAGCAGATCAACAGCTACCTGGAGGCTATTGATGTCAGCGACATACATTGCCGGCTTGCCCGATACTCGACCGAGCACCACGAGCAGGAGGAGCAGCAGGATTTCCTGAAGCGTCACATGGCCCCAATCAGCAAAACAAACCAGAACCAGATGATAATCAATATTGATATCAATACCTTGATGGCAGGCCCAGCGGTAGCGCTGCCCAATGCTCAATTTAGCGAGACGGCGGTTCTGAAGCAATTCTGGTGTGTGTGCATCGACTACGACACTGACAGCCAAATCGTTACCCTCGCAGACTGCACAGTCTGCACGAGTTTCGTCTGGCAGACCAAAGTTGATCTGCTGCTCGAATCTCTAGAGGACAAGGCTGACCCTGGTCTGATCCTGATCAGCAAAGATCCTGCGAGCGTCAAAGATCAAGCAATTGCCCCAGCCCCGCTGATCCCCTAGTGCTGGGGTGTATAGGCAGGCTGCTGCTGCTGCTGGCCAGCCTGCGCTTGGGTGGAACGACCTGGATTGTATTCACGCCTTGGGGAGCTATCGATTGCCTCCGTGGTGGCTGATGCAGTGTTAACCGGGCCAGGCGTCTACCTGTTGGAGTTCCGGTTAAATGACCAGTTATGTCACACTTGTCCTAATAGGAACCACTTTGTCCTGCTCGGCGCTGTCGTTGCGGGCGATGAAGCTCGTGCTGGTGAAGTAGGACTGAGAGTGGTTAAGTTAAAGATATTAATGTCATAATCCGAAAAAGAACAGGCGAAAATCGATTAAATCGCCGGTCCACCAAAGTTTTAGGGAAACTTTGTTAGACTTATCTGCAAATCTCTCAGTCAGCTTGCCATTATCCAAGCGCTAAGCCATGACAAACCTTCGTCTAGAAGCCGGGTCGCTATGGGGAATCTCCCAGAACTATTAAGAAATATCAAATCTCTTTGCACCTTCTTCATGGCGTTATAAAATATAATGAACATCAACAACTTCACAGGATCATCGCTATGTTAAGCGCTAACATCAAGGCCCCGGGATTCGCTCTCGCCACTGGACTAGCCTTGATCACTCTGTCCAGCACTGCTCAGGCCTATACCGTCTACACCGATTTGCCCTCCTGGCAGTCAGCCCTATTCAACTACATCATCTCGACAGATACCTTCAGTACGCCCATACCCTCTGCCCAGTCGATCACTCTCGCATCGGGCATCGTCTCCACCAATTCCGGTCCGATCACACTTCCCAACTCATTCAATAACAACAGCGTTGGCATTGTGACCGTCGGCCGGTATGAAAACGCCGTCCAGGCCGGAGCAGCGGCTACAGCCTCCAATAGCATCAGCTGGGTTTTCCCCGTACCCGTGATTGCCTTTGGTGCCGACTTCATCGGCGCAAGTTCCAATCGCCTCAGCTTAGCCGGTGATTTTGATGGCACTGGCCTGCAGACCCTGACTGTCAACACTGCGCTCAGCGGATCCAATGGCTTTTTGGGGGTAATCGGCACTGTTCCTTTCTCCAACGTAATTTTCGGCAATCCTTTGACCCAAGTGGATAGCTTCCAGATCGATAACGCCTACTTCGCCCCAGTGCCCGTGCCTGGCCCCTTGCCCGTGATTGGCGCATCGGTAGCCTTTGGCTGGTCGCGGTGCCTGAGGCGTCGGCTGGCCGTTCGTCGCGGCAAACACACCCAGCAGAATCTCTGATGACACCAGGGGCCAAGCAAACCCTGCAGCGGGCCGCAGCCGTAGCGAACCGCAGCGTCACTGACTTCGTGCTGGAGAGCACCCTGGCCAGTGCGGCCGCAACGCTGGCCGATCGGCAGAGCTTCCAGTTGGATCCAGAGCAGTGGGAGGCGTTTGTGGCCGCCCTTGATGCACCATCGATGTGCCATGGGGTCCGTTGGATTCGGCAAGTACGGCGTTGGCCCCCTCAAACGGATTTAGCCAACACAGGTTGTCGTGTTTGAGCAGCCTGTTCAATTATATCGGCGACCCGCTCGACTCCGCCTGATGCTTGAATGATCTTTTGGAGTTGTTGAGCTTTAATTCGGTAGCTGGATTCAGAAAGAACTTCTGAAATCGCTGTGTGAAGTGTTGTTTCGCTAAGCTTACTGAGTTGCAACATTTTCCCGGCTTTTGTTCGTGCCAACCGTGAAGCAATCCCTGGTTGTTCATTGGTGATGGGGATTGGCACAAGCGGCACACCACAACCAAGGGCAGTCAATACGGTGTTCATCCCTGCATGGGTAACAACAACTTTTGAATGCTCAATTAGTTTTTGATGGGGCGCAAATGGCACAATGATGGGATTGCCAGGCAGATCAATTGGTTGCGCTTGCGGATTGCCAAGGGAGATAACAAGCTGCACATCCAATGACATACAGGATTTGGCAATACATTCAAGATTTCTGGGCGCTGGTTTTGCAGTGTGCCCAAGGAGGCATAGATGAGAGGTTTGCCAGTAAGTCGCTCAAAAGGAAAGTTGATATTTTCGAAGGTAATCGGTTCTGTCCCCGATGGATCCTGAAAGCGCCCGATAGAATGAAAATGAGCCGGGAGGTGTTCACGAGGAAAGTCAAAAGCCTCTGGAAGTTGACACACCTGGGCTAACGGCGAATAGGCATCCTCTCGCCTTTGGTATGGAGGCAAGTTCCAATCGCGGCGCTGCTCAACAATTACTTGCCGCAAATCGCGGGTGAGCAAATCGACCAATGCGTTCCCTATTCGATTACGCAAACGAGCCCAAGGTGTTGTTGAAAAAGCCCAATTAGTAGAGTAGGGCGGCACGCCTGGCTCACGGTTGATCAGCATTGCATTGCATACCGTGACGAAAGGCAAGCCAAGGTAATCGGCAACAGTTGCTATTGATTAAGAAATTTGATCGATGATGAGTACATCAATATTAGCTTGACTTATCGCTTGTGGTGCCTCGCAAAAAACATTTGTGTTTCTCGCTTAAAAAAATCAATCGTAAATTTCAGTCCTGGCTTCCCTGTTAACTTTCCTAGGGTTCGATAGGCAGAATCGACGCTCCCCTTGGGATAATCAAATGTACCAATTTCCACGGTTGCGAGGTTAAGTCCCGATACTTTATCCAAAGCATCAGGCACCCCAAAGAGGATTACTATGTGACCACGCCGCTGGAGTTCGAGGGCGATAGCGCACATGGGTTGAGGTGTCTGACGGCGGATGGACAGAAAATGCCAAATCGTGTCATTGAGTAAACTCTTGATGGATTGATCTAAAGGTAAGTTATTATGTATATAAACTGCTGTTGAATCGTCTAAGATCCCTTGGCGCCTAGACTTTAGCCTGGAGACTTCGATGCCAAGCTGTTCATGAAGCGTCAATGCTTAAATTGTATTACTCGTAAAGTTTTACGCCAAGATGAGAAGCGGGGCATAGACTCTGCATAGAAAGCAACCTCCGTACCCGTCTTCTGTATCTTGATGTTGGACAGCATGCAGCTCAAAATGTGCGAAGCGGATAAATTAGAAGTTTTTGTATTCACAAGATCAAATTGTCGTTCTGCCATTTCTGCAAGAGGGATGGAGCAGCGTATCCTACGAATGTTGACATTACGGGATCAATCTCTGCGCATTTGGTTCGCGCTAACCAGGCGATAAATGCCCCAATGACCGGAAGAAAAACAAAGTTAACGACATAGAAAAGCCTGCCTTTATCAACCCGTTGGCTCTTTGGGACTTTGCTGGCTTGTATTAATGGATAGACCCCAGCGAGGGTGCCACCTGCGAAGCCCAAAGCGACAACCGTAACAATAGGTGGAATTCCGCTCACGAGATTCAGACTAGCCAACGACTCTATTCACGAGCACAGATTTAATCTTGCCAATGGGACTAACTTCTCTGTTGTAAGTCACTCTAGATGCATAGACGGGCTCGCTATTAACGGCTTCTAGATTTGCAGCTCGGACAAATGCAGGATCATTTTCCAATACCTCTGAAACTGTTTCGACAGGAAGGTGAGCTTCTTGAGAAATCTGCCTGACAGTAAACCATATATTTTCAGGAGAGAATCTGGGCTTCATTCTCCTACCCATCCTTGTGGTCCATGACACGGTTCTGCGCGGGGAAGGATTATTTGTGACCTGGAAAACCTTAAAAGATGGACTGGTTTTGTTGGTAGATTCTGAGCTGCTCATCACTGATGCACAAGTCTGATCATCAATTTTAGCAGCTTTTCCCTGCTGGCCTAGAGGTGCGTTCGAAGAGGGCCTGGCCAACGCTGCCCTTGAGTGGCAGGCGCGGAGCTTGGGGTTGCGAAGCTGAGAGTTGATGGCGGCCTGTCCACTCAAAGGGCTTGTTCGAAGTGTCGCATTTCCACTGAATATGTTCGCATCGAGCTATCTCAACCAAGCTAGCAGATTGTAGCAACAAATGCTATATGCCTAGACTAATTATTTAGAACGCAGGCTGGCGCTTCGGACCGTAGACGTTTAACTCATCTCTGACGAAATAGAGCTTGAAGTCTCCCGCGGCCAAACGAAGAAACCTATAACCTCTGTTTTCATAGTTGCCTGAAGGCATGAGAACACATCCCTCAAGAGGAGAAACAGATTCCCAGTCTTCGTTGTAGTCGCTAAACGATTGCCCATTTCTGTCAGTTATCAGCCAGTCCGTATAGGGCACATAACCAAGAGATGTGCAAAGCAAATAGTTTTCAAAGTTTCCCGTCCTGGAATAATACTTCTCGGATGCACTACAAGGCCGAGACTTAGCAATACCTGCAGCTTTAAGGCCGTTGGAGCAACTCAATTGCTCTATCTTAGGGGCCGGCCTTGTGTGACTGCAGCTAATGTCACTTCCCGCAGAGCCAACTATCTGATTAAGATCACTGTGACTTGAGGCATACTCCTTGGATACATATACTCGAACGGGACCAGTAGTGCTAATAGGGGGCGCATCAGAAACATTGTGACAATATTCAGCGGAATAAGATCTATCCGCGAGTAGAATTAATGATAGAAACGCGACTGAAAGAACTGGTTTAGCCATTTTAAGAGTTGACTTGTTTGGATAGGATCACGCAAGAATAGCCTCATGAGGCCAGCCAAGTCAAGGCAATCCCGGAGGCCTCTGACCTAACACACAAACGTTGTTCTTCGAAAGATTATAAGGATATAGACTTTGTAGCCAAACAGCGATGGTTTTGTCGAGGAAAGAAACCAATCAATACAACGGGGTGCCCAATACTTCGGACAGAACCGTACACCGAGCAGCGGCCTACGACATTTAGTTCACCAAACGACAAGCTCAGTAGATCAGTATGCATCGACTTGTTGCGTTTTTATCGGGGTACGACGGCATTGTCTTCGATGACATAAATGCTGACGAGCGATTGGTATTTGTTAAACAAGTACGTCATCCATTCGCGATTTGGGACAATCGGCCACCACCAAATACATGGAAACGGTTGGGTTAGAACGAGTCCACCACGAACCCGCCACTCGCGTTCATGTGTCCAGTCAACGGGTTGCGGGTTGCGGCTCAGATTGGTGTATACGAGCCGAAATCGCTCGTGTTCAGGCCAAGCAGCTCCGTCGAGAACATCGGTGTAAATTACTGGACGCCCTCCCAAGGCCCAAAGGGCGGCTTTATGGCAAATGATCCCAATTGGTGGGCGTTTATTTGGATTAGTGAAAGCGATTTCAGGCCAGACACTTGGAGGCGCATCGTAAAAGCATGCGGCACCTTCTTGACAAAATCGAGTTACGTATTCTTGCATTGACGGGCGAATCCATCCCTCACAAAAAATACTGTCGAGAGTATCGGCAGCAGTTCCCATGCGAGACGGTGAAATCAGACCCGCTCCTCGGACAAAATGAACTGCCCACTGACTCAAGTCAGAGCGAGTGAGGGCTTGGAGGTACTTGAGGTTCGACATTTACAATGTGGAGGTAACGCTGAATAGGCGGGTCAGCATAATAACCCTCTTCCTGCTTCCATGGTGCATAAATCCAAGACGGCTGCCAACATGGTTAAAAAACCTGTAGCGACAATGTTTTCGGAATAGCCTAGGTGGATTCTTTCGCATCTTACGGGATCGCCTACAACTGTTCAGCGCAATACAGAAATATAATCCCGAGCTCCCGCGACTAGGCGATAGTTCATAGCGGCGGAATTAGGACATTATGACCTTAGGGATATTTAAGATTCCATGAGTGCTCTGATAGCGTCATCGTTAGGTCATAACTTCTTGGTTTGCTGTGCTAGCTTTCCGCTTATGTGCCAAGGCGCCTAAAAAGATGATTGCCATAACTGATCGCCAAAGTCATACCTTAGGCTCTGGTCTGCTGATCCTTCGAACAGGTCTTAGACGGATCCGCATATTATCCCCTTCCACGGCATTTTACCCCCTAAAAGCGGTAGCCAAGCGGTAGGACCCCGTGAGATCGCTTGCGATGACAAGTAATCCCCATTAGTCGTAACCATTCCAGGTTTGATAGGCGGATCCGCCTATAAGGGTTCGCCGTGTTACAAAAGATCAGCAGAGCTGCACACGCCCAGCGGTCCTCGGTTAAGCAAATGGATGTAGATCATTGTGGTTTTAAAATCGCTGTGCCCGAGCAATTCCTTAATAGTGCGTAGATCTTGACGGCGTTTTGAATCATGCTGGCATCAAGGTGATGGCGCCCCTGCTCACCGGTGCATGGGCATGCTTCCGCCCCAAGGCATGGGGAGAGCTGAAGTTTCTCTCCCACTAGCGAAGGCAACATCGTGCGCCGATCCGCCTCGGGAAACGAGTGTTGTACCTGTCACCCTCTCGGCCATCAAACCCTCAATGCCCTCGCCCCAAGCGCGCCGCCCCCCCGCCCCTGGGCGATAGTGAAATCTGCGGCCGCCTTATTGATGCCCGATTCCAACGCCCTGGTGCTCCCCCTGGAGGCCGTGGGCCTTGAGGCCATCGATGCGGTGGGCGGCAAGAATGCCTCCCTCGGTGAAATGCTGCGCGCCCTGGCGGCTGAGGGGGTGCGCGTGCCCGGTGGTTTTGCCCTCACCGCCAGCGCCTATCGGTTGTTGCTCAGTCGTGATGGCCTTGGCGATCGCCTGGAGACGATTCTTGCTGGCCTTGATGCCAACAACCTGGAGCAATTGCAGCGGGTGGGATTGGCGGCCCGGCAATTGCTGCTGGAGGCGTCATTACCGCCGGAGCTGGAAGCGGCGCTGTTGACGGCCTATCGCGGCCTGGTGGGGCCCGGTGAGGAGCCGGCCGCTGTGGCCGTGCGCTCCAGTGCCACCGCGGAGGACCTGCCCGAGGCCAGCTTTGCCGGCCAACAAGACACCTTTTTGCACATCCAAGGCGAAGCCCAGCTGTTGGCGGCCACCCGCCGTTGCTATGCGTCCCTGTTCACCGATCGCGCCCTCTCCTACCGGCAACACAACGGCTTTGGCCACCTGGCGGTGGCCCTCTCGATTGGCGTGCAGCGGATGGTGCTTGCCGATCGGGCCTGCTCCGGGGTGATGTTCAGCCTCGACACCGAAAGCGGCTTCCGGGATACGGTGCTGCTCAGTGCCGCCTATGGCCTGGGCGAAAACGTGGTGCAGGGGGTTGTTAATCCCGATGAGCTATTGATTTTCAAGCCCACCTTGGCCCTGGGTTTTGATCCGATCCTCAGTCGGCGCCTGGGCAGCAAGGAGCAGCGTCTGGTTCATCAAGTCGCCACCGATCTTGGCGGCACCGCACTTGGTGGCACCGATCTTGGCGCCAATGCCCTGGTCAACGAACCAGTACCCCTGGACGAGCAGCGACGCTTTGCCCTCAGCGATGCCGAGGCCCTGCAGCTGGCCCGCTGGGCCTGCCGCATCGAAGCGCACTACAGCGCCCTGCGGGGGCAGCCCACACCGATGGATATCGAATGGGCCAAAGACGGGCCCAGCGGTGAGTTATTCATCCTCCAGGCCCGGCCCGAAACGGTCCGCTCGCGCCAGTCGACCGCCGTATTGCGCAGCTGGCATCTCGATGCGCCGCCACCCCCGCCCCTGGTGACGGGTCGGGCGATTGGGGCCTCGGTGAGCAGCGGCCGGGCCCGGTTGATTCGCGATCCGGGCGAGATTCAGCGTTTCGCATCGGGCGACGTGCTGGTGACCAGCCGCACCGATCCCGATTGGGAGCCGATTCTTAAGCGCGCCAGTGGGGTCGTTACCGACCAAGGCGGCCGCACCTGTCACGCCGCCATCATTGCCCGCGAGATGGGCATCACCGCCATCGTCGGCACCGGCGACGGCAGCCAGCGCATCGTCGACGGTGATCCGATCACGGTGAGCTGTTGCGACGGCGACGAGGGCCATGTCTACGCCGGCAACTTGCCCTTCCATGTCGACGAGCAATCGCTGCTGGAGCTGCCCCCCACCCGCACCCGCCTATTGATCAACGTGGGCAACCCGGAGGAGGCCTTCAAGCTGGCGGCGATTCCCTGCGACGGGGTGGGGCTGGCCCGGCTGGAATTCATCATCGCCAACCACATCCGCATCCACCCCCTGGCGCTGCTCGAACCCCAGCGGGTCAACGATCCGCTGGAGCAGGCCGCCATCGCCGAGCTCACCCGCGGCTACGACCAGCCGGCGGATTACTACGTCGATCGTCTGCGCGAGGGGATGGCGCGCATCGCCGCCGCTTTTTATCCGCGCCCGGTGACGTTGCGCTTCTCCGATTTCAAGAGCAACGAATATGCCCGCCTGCTGGGGGGGGCCGCCTTCGAGCCTCAAGAGGAGAATCCAATGCTGGGCTGGCGCGGCGCTTCGCGTTATTACGCCCCGGCGTTTCGGGAAGCCTTTGCCCTCGAATGCCTTGCCCTGCGCCAGGTGCGCCAGGAGATGGGCCTGACCAATGTGATTCCGATGGTGCCCTTCTGCCGCACGCCCGAAGAGGGCGACCGGGTGTTGGCCGAAATGGCCCGCCATGGCCTGGTGCGGGGGCAGATCGGCCTGCAGGTTTATGTGATGTGCGAACTGCCCAGCAATGTCATCGGTGCCGAGGCCTTCGCCGAGCGTTTTGATGGTTTTTCGATCGGCTCCAATGACCTCACCCAGCTCACCTTGGGACTGGATCGCGATTCAGCCCTGGTCGCCGATTTGTTTGACGAACGCCACCCCACGGTCAAAGAAATGATCCGTTTGGCGATTCGCACGGCCCATCGCTGCGGCCGACCGATCGGCCTATGCGGCCAGGCCCCCAGCGATTACCCCGATTTCGCCCGCTTTCTGGTGCAGGAGGGCATTGACAGCATCAGCCTCAACCCTGATGCGCTGGTCGCCACCCGCTTGACGATTGCGCAGCTGGAGGCTGAGCTGGCCGCCCATCCGTAGCAGCAGCAGGCCTTGGGCACCGACCCGGCCGATCGAAAGCAGCGCTAATCCGATACAAAGTGGGCAGTGGAGCGGACCCATGGGCCGAAACCTGGCGGATAGCGTTATCTCCACGATGGCACCAGAACGCCTTGGCTGCCTCACTCCCTCACGATGCTGCATCTAAGTGAACGTTTAAGCGAACTGAAACTGCCCCTGGAGCATTCGCCAGCGGATCTGGAGGCGGCAATTTTGCGCCGCTTGCAGCTGCCCGCCGCCAGCCTCGTCGGCTACACCTTGGTCAAACGCAGCATTGATGCCCGCCGCCGTGGGGCGATTCAGGTGGTCTACTGCCTGGATCTGGAGCTGACGTTGCAGGAGAAGGAGCAGCGGCGGCTGCGGCGCCGTTTTGCCGGCGACCCCCATCTGCGCCCCACCCCGGATCACAGCTATCACTTTGTCGCCCAGGCCCCGGCCGCCAGCCTGCCCCCGGTGGTGGTCGGAGCCGGGCCCTGTGGCTATTTCTGTGCCCTGGTGCTGGCCCAGATGGGCTACCGCCCCCTGCTGCTGGAGCGGGGCAAGCCGGTGAAGCAGCGCACAGCCGACACCTTTGGCTTCTGGCGGGGCGAAAGGCCCTTCCAGAGCGAATCCAATGCCCAGTTTGGCGAGGGAGGCGCCGGGACGTTTTCCGATGGCAAGCTCTACAGCCAGATCAGCGAGCCGGCGGCTTACGTGCGCAAGGTGCTCGAAGAGCTGGTGGCCGCCGGCGCCCCCGCCGAAATCCTCACCCGCCATCGGCCCCACATCGGCACCTTCAAGCTGGCCACGGTGGTGCGCGGCCTCAGGGCCCGCATTGAAGCCCTGGGGGGCGAGGTGCGTTTTGAACAGCGGGTGGAGGGACTGGATCTGGATCCGGCCGACCATTCCGTGCGCGGGGTGCTGTTGGCCGATGGCCAGCGAATCGGGGCCCGCCAGGTGGTCCTGGCCGTGGGCCACAGCGCCCGGGACACCTTCGTCTGGCTAAATCGCTTGGGCGTGGCGATGGAGCCGAAACCCTTCGCGGTGGGCCTGCGGATCGAACACCCCCAGAGCCTCATCGATGCGGCCCTCTGGGGGGAGGCCGCCGGGCACCCGCAACTGGGACCGGCGGAATACAAATTGGTGCACCACGGCTCGGATGGGCGGGCCGTCTACAGCTTTTGCATGTGCCCCGGCGGTCTGGTGGTGGGGGCGGCCTCAGAAGCGGATGGGGTGGTCACCAACGGCATGAGCCAGCACAGCCGCAACGAACGCAATGCCAACAGCGGCATCGTCGTGAACGTGACCCTGGAGGACCTCAGGCCGTGGCAGCAGCGACCCGGGGATCCCTTGGCGGGGATGGCTTTTCAACGCCACTGGGAACGGCAGGCGTTCAGCGCTGGTGGCGGCGACCATCGGGCACCGGCCCAATTTCTGGGTGATTTTATGGCGGGTCGTGAAAGTTCTGAGGCTGAACAAAGAGATGCCGAGGGATCGGCATCTGAAGATCTAATTAAAATTGTGCGGGCGTCCTACCTGCCGGGGGTGCGGCTCGGTCGGCTTGACCATTGCTTGCCCGCCCCGATGATCGCAGCCATCCGTGAGGCATTGCCTCACTTTGCCAAAAAAATTCGGGGCTTCGGCATGGCTGGTGCCCTGTTGACGGGAGTTGAAACGCGGACGTCGTCACCCCTGAGGATTTCTCGCCAGGGGGAAACGCTTCAGAGCCTCAACACCCCAGGACTGTTCCCGGCTGGGGAAGGCGCCGGCTATGCCGGCGGAATCCTGTCGGCGGCGATTGATGGCATCAAGGTGGCTGAGGCTCTCGCGCTCAATCCTCCTCTCCTTCTGTCCCCAGAGGAACGAGACGGATTTGCTTGCGACCCAGCTTGATCTCGAATTCGTCGCCGGGCTTCAGGTCGAGCATGGCCGTGTAGGCCTTACCGACCATGAGGTTGCCGTTGAACTGAACTTTGGTGTTGAAGCTGAGCTTGCGACCGGCTTTGCCCGCTTTGGGGGCGGCGCCGAAATCGACTCCCTTGGCATTGAGAAGCGCTTCGTAGAAGGCCGTGAAATTGAGGCGTTCGCTGCCATCAGCCTTGGTGGACACATAGCCGCAAGACCGAACAAGGTCGGATTTGCTGACATCCCCCAGCTCCTTGACCTTGGCCAGCAGATCTGATCCCGTAAGCATGGTGTGAAAATGCAACAACTCCATTTTCTCCTGTCTTGGGCCCTTTGCGCAAGGTCTTGGCCAGATTCTCTTGTTGCTTCGCCATGCCAGTCACCGGGATCGTTGCGGCAACAGAGCTAGTCCCATCAGGGGAAAGAGCGTCGCAGGTCCAATTCTCCAGCCGCCAAGGTGCGTGGAGTCGTCTGTGGTTTCTTGCTGAACTGCGGATTGTTGATGATCACCGCCCCGCCGTTTGTCAAACGGGGCTGTCGCAGCGAATGCGGAGAGTCTCTGGTAGCCATCGTGACCCTCTCGTTGGCTGATTTCAGCCCTGGCTGATTTCAGCCCTGGCTAATTTCAGCCCTGGCTGATTTCAGCCCTGGGCGACGATGCCACTCCATTGCACAGCCTTCACCTGATCGCGCCGCCAGGAATGAAACAGCAGGGGTTCGGCCACCGTGCACAGGGGGCAGACACTGACCCGCTCCGGGTCAATGCCTGCGTGGGCCAGCTGCCGAACCGTGGCGGCCCGAATATCCAGGCGGTCGCGGTCGGCTTGGGGATCGGCACCCAAGGCCCCACAGGCCCGCAGCTCCTCCAGCTCGCCGCCCCCGTGGGCCCCAAGCGATGCGGGCGGATGCAGCGAGGCGGCCACCGCCAGGCTCACCCGGCGCTCCACCTGATAATTGGCGCCACTGACAGCCGGTCCCAGGGCCACCAGCAGGTCCTGGCGCCGGCTGCCGGCCTGCTCCAGCAGGGTGATGGCCTCGGGCAATATGCGGCCGGCCACGCCTCGCCAGCCGGCGTGGGCGGCGGCGACCCGACCGCTGGCGGGATCGGCAATCAAGACGGGTGTGCAGTCGGCGCCACAGACCCACAGGCTCTGGCCCGCCGTGTCGCTGACCAAAGCATCGGCTTGGGGCCAGGGTGCCGCGCTGGCTTCACGGGCGGATAACACCAGGGCGCTATGAATCTGTTGGGGGCGGTGCACGCTGACTCCGGCGCTGACAAAGGCGGCCAGCTCGGCGGGTTCGCGGCCCTGCCATTGGCGCGTAAAGAAGCCATGCTCAAAACCGCCCAAGCACTCGGCTTGCAGATACCAGCCCCCATAGGTGCCTACCCAGGTCCAGCCGGGCAGATCATTGAAGCCGGCATCGGGCCGGTCGAAGGGGGCCGGACTGGCCTCAGCCATCGGGCAGGTCGCGCAGCATCCAGAAGCCCTCAAACCGGGGTTGGTCCGGATCGGATTGCACGGCGATGAACTGCAGCCCTCCGGCCTGCTCCCGGGCAGCGGCAAAGGCAATCTGGGCCGCTGACGCTTCCGCCGCCTCCAGGCGGGCCAGCCGCCAGCGGTTGTCCAATCCAGCCTCCAGCACCAGTTGGTCGCCCTCGATTTCCAGCCGCACCGGCTCCAGCCCGGCGAGCCAGCCGGCAATCGCCAGGGGGCGGCGTTGGCTGAACAGCCTTAGACCTGGTACGGGGGTGTCCGGGTTGATTCCTTCGGGTAGGGGCAGCAAGCCGCTGAAGCCGGCTTCCCAGTCGCTGGCATCGGCCAGGGCGCCGGCGTTGAGGTTGGCCCAGCTCCAGCGGTCGCCCCGGGCGGCCTCCGGCAGGGCAATGGCCAGCGGCCGGAGGGGTTGGGGTGCGGGGGCGAGGGGGCCGGCCAGATAACCCTCCTGCTGGGGATAAACATCCCTTTCCCGCTGCCGTAGCCAATCCTGCAGGGCATAGCAACGGCGGGAGGCCACAAGCTCCATCCCCAGTCCATCGCTGGCCCTCTGCACCATCGCCCGCATGGAACCCCGCCAGCAGCGCAGGCGGCGCGGGGGGGCCAAGCCCTGCTCGCTGGCAGCGGCCAAGGCGCTTGCGATCGACTCCCGCAGCCAGATCGAGTTGACACTGTCTGCGGGACAATCCCGCAGCCAACGGAAAGGGCTGGTGGTGGCGTTGGCGTCCGGGGTTGCGCAGATCAGCAGTTCCCAGCGTTTACGGCCATCGGTGTCGAGAATGGGCCTGGAATAAAAATCAATTTCCCAGTCGGCCTCCTGGGAAAGGCGGGGGGCGGTGGAGCCAGGATTCATCCTGCGGATTGCTCCTGTTGGCGAATCAAGGAACGGGCCCGGGTGGCCCGATCCTCGGCTTCGGCCATCACTTTTGCCTTTTCGACCAACAATTCACCGGGCTGACCTTCCAGCAGGGCCGTGTTCAGCGCAATGCGACCCCGGCCCGGGTCCACCTGGGTGACGAGGGCCTTGATCGATTCGCCGACCTCAAAGGCCTCGCGCAGGTCCCGCAAGGCGCCACCGGTGACGCTGGAGTGGTGCAACAGACCACTGACGCCACCGAGGTCAATGAAGAAGCCATAGGGCTTCAGGGCCGCCACCTTGCCCTCCACCAGTTGGCCGACCTCGAGTTGGGAGAAGCGGGCGGCGGAGGCGGCTTTCTTCTCGGAAAGCACCAGTTTGCGGGTCTCAGGATTGACCTCCAGGAAGGCCACACCAATGGTTTTGCCCATCAGGGCTTCGTGCTGCTCGCCTTCCTGCAACTGGGAGCGGGGAATGAAGCCCCGCAGCCCTTCCAGATCACAGGTCACGCCACCACGGTTGAAGCCATTGATTTTGACCTGAACCACCTTGCCTTCCTTTTCCAGCTGGCGCAGCTTGTCCCAACTTTGGCGCAGGGCCAGGGCCCGGGCACTGACGGTGACCATGCCGTCGGCGTTCTGTTCGCGGGTCACCAGAACTTCGATTGGCAGCCCCGCCGGGAAGCGTTCTTTGAGGTTGGTAATCACCCCGAGGCCACATTCCTTCTTGGGCATGAACCCGGGCGCCTTGCCGCCGATATCCACGTAGACCCCGTCACTTTCAAGGCCGATGACCTTGCCTTGCACCACATCGCCGGTGGTGCCGACGGGTTCGTTTTCCTCCAGGGCGGCGAGGAAGGCCTCCTCATCGAAATCAAAGTCATCGACGGTGCGGGGTGGGGTTTTGACCACCTCGGTGGAGGCGCGCGCCGGCGAGGACTGGCGGCGCCCCTGGCTGGCCGGGCCGAGCAGGTCGGCCATGGTGAGCCCTTCCAGTTCGTCCGTCGAGAACAACTCTGCATCGCCCTGGAGAGGCCGGCTCGGAGCCGGCGGCGGCGTCCCGGGAGGGGCGACCAAAGCCACCGGTTTCGCCACGGCGACAGCCTCTTCTGCAGTGGTGTCCTGGCTCTTGATGGCGGGGATTTCCTCGCGCTTCAACATCACCACCTGGGGAGGGCGACGGGGCGGAGCAGGGGTGGGAGCCTTGGGGGCTTGGGCGGGAATCCGGGGCTGACGCGGCGCAGGCTTGCCAGTTCCGGTCATGGCCTCAGGGGGGCTGGGTGAACCGCCACTGTAAGGACCCCGTTGCACGCCCGATCTGATGTCCCCTGCCCCCGAGCGCCGGCTCGACTGCTTGCCATGGCCTGAAATCGCCCAGTTGGCCCTAAGAAAGGGCAGCACCGTCCTCTGGCCCCTGGGGGCCACGGAACAACACGGCCCCCACCTGCCCCTGGGCACCGATGCCCTCTTTGCCGATCGGGTGGCTGATGCGGTGCTGGCCCGGCTGGATGGAGAGTTGCCGATTGTGCGCTTGCCCTTACAAAGCCTGGGGTTCTCTCCAGAGCATCGGGGCTTTCCAGGCACCATCAGCCTTCCGGCCCAGCTTTTGCTGGGCCTGGTGGAGGCGGTGGGCCGGGACCTGCAAGCCGCCGGCTTCCAACGGCTGGTGTTGCTGAATGCCCATGGGGGGCAGATCGCCCTGCTTGAAACGGCGGCCCGCCAGCTCCATGCCGCCTGCCCCGATCTGGCCGTGCTGCCCTGTTTTCTCTGGAAGGGTCCGCAGGGCTTGGGATCGTTGATTCCCGAACCGGAGCGCAGGGAAGGGTTGCATGCCGGCCTGGCTGAGACCAGCTTGATGTTGCACCTCGCCCCCCAGCAGACCCGTGCCAGCCGCGAGCCCGATGGGCTGGGGGTCGAGGCGGCGGCCCCGCCGGGATGGAGCCTGGAAGGGGCGGCCCCCTGCGCCTGGCTGACCGCGGAGATCAGCCGCAGTGGCGTGATCGGGGATCCCCGGGGAGCCTCCCCATCCCTTGGGGCTGATTTGTTTGAGCGGCTGGTGGCGGGCTGGTGGCAACTGCTCGATGGCTTGCTGCGCAGCGAGTGGCCACCAAAGGCAACCCGGGGGTGATTACAGTTACAGACTCATCACCTACGGGCCCATGCCGATCCTCGAACCCAACTCTTCTGCCGCAGTGGCCAGCCGGGTTGATGGTGAGGGGCTGCCAGATTTCACGACGGCCCAGTACAAGGATGCCTATAGCCGCATCAACGCCATCGTGATTGAGGGGGAACAGGAAGCCCATGACAACTACATCTCGATTGGCACCCTCCTCCCTGATCAGGCCGATGAGCTGGCCCGGCTGGCCCGCATGGAGATGAAGCACCTCAAGGGCTTCACCGCTTGCGGTGCCAATCTGGGGGTTGAGGCCGATATGGACTTTGCCCGGGAATTCTTCACGCCATTACGAGAGAACTTTCAGCAAGCTCTAGCCGAAGGCAAAGTCGTCACCTGCCTGCTGATCCAGGCTCTCTTAATCGAGGCTTTCGCCATATCCGCTTATCACATTTACATCCCGGTCTCCGATCCCTTTGCCCGCAAGATCACCGAATCCGTCGTTCAAGACGAATACACCCACCTCAACTACGGCCAGGAGTGGCTCAAGGCCCATCTCCATGAGTGCCGTGAGGAGCTGCAGGCGGCCAACCGCGCCAATCTGCCCCATGTGCGCCGCATGCTGGATCGGGTCGCCGCCGACGCCGCCGCTTTGGGCATGGCCAAGGAAGATTTAATCGAAGATTTTTTGATTGCCTACCAAGAGTCCCTCACCCAGATTGGCTTTAGCTCTAAAGAGATTGCCCGCTTGGCCGCCGCCGCCTTCGTGGGTTGACCCCCGGCTGCTGACAGCCATGCCAATATGGGCGGCTGGCAACAGTTTTGCCGTCTCCAGCCGCCACATCCTTCAAGACTGCCCATGTTCGGCCTCATCGGTCACTCCACCAATCTTGAAGAGGCTCGCAACAAGGCCCGTTTCCTTGGCTACGAGGAGTACGCCAGGGGCGATCTGGATATGTGGTGTAGTGCGCCCCCCCAACTTGTCGAACGCATCACGGTGACCAGCCCGACGGGCAAGCAAATTGAGGGGGCCTATATCGATTCGGTATTTGTTCCTGAAATGCTTGGGCGCTTCAAAACCGCCCGCCGCAAGGTTCTTAATGCCATGGAACTGGCCCAGAAAAGTGGTCTCGATATCACCGCCTTGGGGGGGTTCACCTCGATCATCTTCGAAAATTTCAACCTGTTGCAACAGCAGCACATTCGCAACACCACCCTCGACTGGCAGCGTTTCACCACCGGCAACACCCATACGGCTTGGGTGATTTGTCGTCAAGTCGAAACGATCGCCCCCAGCATCGGCATTGAGTTGGCCAAGGCCTCCGTAGCGGTGGTCGGGGCCACGGGTGATATCGGTAGTGCGGTCTGCAGCTGGTTGAGTCAGCGCACAGGCGTGGCTGAATTGTTGTTGGTGGCCCGTCAACAGCCCCCCCTTGAGGCGCTGCAGCTTGAACTCGGCGGGGGGCGCATTCTCCCCTTGGAGGAGGCGTTGACCCAGGCCGATGTCGTCGTCTGGGTGGCGAGTCTTCCCCAGACCCTCAGCATCGACCGGGAACGTTTGCACCGCCCCTGCTTGATGGTGGATGGGGGCTATCCCAAGAACCTTGACAGCAAGGTGGCTGGCGAAGGCATTCATGTCGTCAAGGGCGGCATCGTCGAATTTGGCAGTGATATCGGTTGGCAGATGATGGCGGTGGCTGAAATGACGAATCCCCAGCGCCAGATGTTCGCCTGTTTCGCTGAGGCCATGCTGCTGGATTTCGAAGACCACCACACGAATTTCAGTTGGGGTCGCAACAACATCAGCTTGGAGCGCATGGAGTGGATCGGTGCCGCTTCCGTTCGCCATGGTTTCCAACCCCTGGGGCTGGAGGAACGGCCCCTGGCGCGCCTTGTCAACGTCTAAGACTTCATTTTTCCCAGTGCTTTCCTAACTTTTGATCCCATGGCTCGCCGCGCCCTTCTGGAATTTGAGAAACCGCTGGTCGAGCTGGAGGAACAGATCGAGCAGATTCGGCAGTTGGCCAGGGATTCAGAAGTGGATGTCAGCCAGCAGATCCTGCAACTCGAAACCCTGGCGGCCCGTCGCCGCGAGGAGATCTTCAGCCACCTGAGTCCGGCTCAAAAAATTCAGGTGGCCCGCCACCCCCAACGCCCCAGTTGCCTCGATTACATCCAGCTCATCAGCGATTCCTGGATCGAGTTGCACGGTGATCGCTGTGGTTCCGATGACCGGGCTCTTGTCGGCGGCATCGGCCGTATCGGTGACCAGTCCGTGGTGATGCTGGGTCACCAGAAGGGAAGGGATACGAAGGAAAACGTCGCGCGCAACTTTGGCATGGCTTCGCCGGGGGGCTATCGCAAAGCCCTAAGGCTGATGGAGCATGCCGACCGTTTCCGGTTGCCCATTCTCACTTTCATTGATACGCCAGGGGCCTATGCCGGTGTCCTGGCGGAAGAACAGGGTCAGGGAGAGGCGATTGCCGTCAACTTGAGGGAGATGTTCCGGCTGGAGGTACCGATCATTGCCACGGTGATTGGCGAAGGAGGCTCCGGTGGGGCCCTCGGCATTGGTGTGGCCGATCGCTTGCTGATGTTTGAGCACAGCGTTTATACCGTGGCCAGCCCAGAGGCCTGTGCTTCGATTCTCTGGCGAGATGCGGCCAAGGCCCCCGTGGCCGCCGAAGCCCTGAGGATTACGGCGGCCGATCTGTTGCGGCTCGGTTTGATTGATGCCGTTCTTAATGAACCCTGCGGCGGCAACCACTGGGCGCCCCTGCAGGCCGCCGAATCGCTGAAAGCTGCCCTTGCTCTCCAGTTGTCCGACTTGTTGGCGCTGCCCATTGCCGAACTCGTTGCTGAGCGCTATCGCAAGTATCGGGCCATTGGTCGCTTCATGGAGGGGGTGGGGGCGGACGACCCGTTGGGCCCATAAGCCTCAACGGCACCGGCATGGTGCGTGGTTCGGACACCCCTCCCCCCAGACCCTGCAAGAAGACCACATTTCTTGCGAAGACGTGCCATGCTTTCCAGTGACCTGGCACTCTCAAGCCACTTTTCTTTTGGCCTAACTGCTCAAGATAAGGACACCAATCAATGTCTATGCCTGCAGCCGGCCACATCTGATAAACCCCATGACATCGACGCTCCCTTCCAACCCCTCCAGCAGGCAGGAGAATTCTGACTCCTTGCTGATTCCCGTCAGCCAGAGAATCAAGAATCGCCTTCAGCAACAAGGCGTTCCATTTCTTGCTAATGACAATATTTCCGAATACATCGAGGCCGGAGAGCTTGAGCATCTTGAGATTGAGGTTGCTGGCAAAGTGCGCGAGATGCTAAAAAGTCTTGTCATCGATATCGATAACGATCACAATACGGAAGAAACGGCCGAACGCGTCGCTCGAATGTATCTTAAAGAAGTGTTTAAGGGTCGTTACCTACCCCAGCCCAAGGTGGCTAGTTTCCCCAACGTTAAAGATCTGGATGAAATTTATACCGTTGGTCCCATCAGCGTACGCTCAGCCTGTTCCCATCACCTTGTACCCATTATGGGAAATTGTTGGATAGGGATTAAGCCCGGCGAGCATGTCATCGGCATTTCCAAGTTTTCACGAATCGCCGATTGGGTCTTTTCCAGGCCCCACATCCAGGAGGAAGCTGTCATTATCCTGGCCGATGAGATCGAAGAACTTTGCAAACCTCAGGGCCTGGCCATTCTGCTCAAAGCTCAGCATTACTGCATGAAGTGGCGGGGCGTGAAAGAACCCCAAACCAGCATGGTCAATTCTGTGGTTCGTGGCGATTTTCGTAAAGATCCCAGTCTCAAGCAGGAATTCTTCGAGCTTGTCAAGCAGCAGGAATCAATGATTGGCTACTGAATCGGCCGTATTCCCATAGTGATTAATAGCTCTGACCAGGTCTGCAACCCGATCGAGATCCTTATCGCCGGGACTGTTTTCGACGGCGCTAGAAACATCCAAGCCGTCTGGTCGCACCCTGGAGAGAATTTCTGGGAGTGCGTTGCTGGCAATTCCACCCGCCAGCCACCAGGGCACCGCAGGCTTGAACCCCTGCAGCCATTCCAAGGGCAATCGTTGTCCCGTACCCCCGAGTTGGTCGGCCGCCCAGGCATCCAGCAACAAGCCATCGACATGCTGGGCGTAGAGGATGGCCTGGGTCAGATCGGCTCGTTCGCGCAGCCTCAAGGCTTTCCAGACCTTGACACCCAAACTCTGGCGCAATTCCTGGCAGCGCTCGGCACTTTCCTGGCCATGCAGCTGCAGGACGTCATGGCCCTGGTCGCAGCTGAGCCACTCCAGATCCGTTGCCTGGGGATCGGCCACCACCACCACCCCAAGGCAGGCGGGGCTGGCGGTTTTGGCCGCCCGAAACAGCTCGGCCCGCTGCTCCGGCAGCACAAACCTCGGCGAGGTCTGCACCGCGATCACCCCGATCGCCGCCACTCCCATGCCAGCGATGGCGGCAGCCTGGTCGGGTTGACGCAGGCCGCAGATTTTCAACAGCGGCAAGCGCCTCTGGCGAAGATGGCAACCTTAATCGGTCCGCTGATGACTCTCCACCCGCGCAATCACCATGGCTGAAGGTTGGCAGATAGCCCGTCTTTGGGGGATTCCCCTGCGTATTCACCCCACCTGGCTGGCCATCCTGCTGCTCTGCACGGTGGCCTTTGAGCGCAGCTATCGCCCTGCTGGCAGCGGTGGCGAACCGATGGTTTGGGGCCTGGCCTTCCTGACGGCGCTGTTGCTGTTCGTTTCGGTGCTCTTGCATGAGCTGGGCCATTCCCTGGTGGCCCTCAGCCAAGGGGTGAAGGTGCGCAGCATCACCCTGTTCTTTTTGGGCGGTGTTGCCAGCGTCGATCGAGAATGTGCCACGCCGACGGGGGCAGCGCTGGTGGCAGCGGCGGGTCCTGCCGTCAGCCTGGCCCTGGGCTTTCTGTTTTTGGCTCTGCGGGCCCCTGCGGGCCAGCTCGCCCCTGGCCTTGGCCAGATGGTGCTGCAACTGGGTTGGCTGAATCTGACCCTGGCCCTTTTCAACCTGCTTCCCGGCCTCCCCCTCGATGGCGGTCTGCTGCTCAAAGCTTTGGTATGGCAGATCAGCGGCAGCCAGCGCCGTGGCATCCAGGTGGCCAACGGCTGCGGCCGCTTCCTGTCCTTGATGGCTTTGGGCCTCGGCACCTGGATGCTGCTTAAGGGCAATGGGGGATCAGGCCTTTGGCTGCTGGTGCTCGGCTGGTTCGGCCTGGGGGCCGCCCGTAGACAGGCCCAGCTCCTGCGCCTCCAGACCGTGCTCAAGGAAGGGCGGGTCGCCGAGGCCAGCCGCCGCCGTTTTCGGGTGGTCGAGGCCAGCGGCAGCCTGCGCCAATTGAGTCAGCAACGACTCCAGGCAGCCGATCCTGCGGTACCCGGTCCTGCTGCGGTGCCTGGTGCTGCGGTGCCCGGTGCTGCTGAAATCCCAGGCCTGCCCCCCTGGATCCTGGTTTGTGACCGGGGCCGCTGGCAGGGGGTCATCGACGATGGTCCTCTGCAAACCCTGCCCGTCCAGCGCTGGGACGGGGAACGCATCGGTGACCACGCCCAGCCCCTGGACACCCTGCCCTCCATCCCCGAGCAGGCGCCCCTCTGGCAGGCCGTCCTGCGGCTCGATGACCCTGAGGTCAGCCGGCTGCTGGTGCTGAACCCGGCAGGCCTGCCTACGGGCACCCTCGAACGTCCCGACCTGGGTGAGGTGGTCTTCAGCCGCCTTGGGGTGCGCGTGCCTCCCCCTTTGCTGGCTTTGGCCCGACGCCACAATGCCTATCCGATGGGTCTGGGCTTGGCCCAGGTGGCCCGCTCCATGCTGAGTAGCGGTGAGGTTCAGGGGGCTGAGGCGTCAACCACTTGATAGGCGGGACGCTGGGCGGCGATGGCGTGCCATGGCATGGCGGCCAGTTCCAGCGCCACCAGATCCACGCCCTGGTCCGTTTCGGCCTGGGGCAGATGCAACTGGGCCTGGGCCACCAGCAGGTTGATCAGCTGCGCCGTTGTCACCGGTAGATCGGGCAGAACGGGGGGGTCGACGCCAAAAATCTCGCGCCAAAGGGCCCGCTGGGGCTGGATCAAGATGCTGCCGTGCTGCAGCAGGGCGCCGCGTCGCCAGAGCTGGGCGCTGCCGATGCGCTTGCTGCCATCGGCATGGACCAGGTCAGCGGCGGTGCTGGTGGCGAAGCAACTATCCCGATCCCGGTTGATGGCGGCCTCGCCAAAGCCGAGGGGCAGATCAATGGCGGCGAATCCCCGCTGCAGCCACCGGCAGGCGCGCCGATAGGCCTCGGCCCGCTGGGGTGGTGGCGAGGGCCAGATCAGGGCATAGGTGAGATCGCCCCCATGCAAGACGGCCCGGCCGCCGCTGGGGCGCCGCACCAGATCCAGCACCCCCGAGGCCGCAAGCTCCAGCCAATGGGCCGGCAGGCGTTGCTGATGGAAACCCAGCGAGAGGGTGGGTCGCGGCCATTGATAGAACCGCAGCGTGCCGGCCAGGGCGGCTGGGAGGCCCCCCGCGGCGAGCTCGCCCTCGCTGGCGGTGGCCTTGGTCGCCAAGGCATTGTCCAACAGCCAGTTGTCGATCGCCATGGGCCAGGTCCCCTGCAGCCGGCTGGGCGGCAGCCAACCCACCTGGGGCCGCAGAGCCCCCTCGTCAGGGGAGTGTTGGCGCTGGGGGCTGGACCGGCTGGCCACGCCGTCAGGCCCCGCTGAGGGCCGTCCAGAAGGAAGGCGCCAATTCAAAACCGAGAACGGCCGCCATCTGGCCCAGTCCCTGGCGGCAATCCAGACCCTCTGCCCGGGCCCAGTGGTCCAACAGAAAGAGCCGATGGCTGATCCACAGTTCGAGGCTGTCGGGGGCAAAGCGGATGCCCTCGGTGCGGCTGAAGCTGTGGGGCAGCAGCATCGCCACATGGCGTGTCAGGGTTCCGTGGCTACGCTCCAGCACCAAGGGCAACCAGGGATAAACGGCGTCGGCCCTGAGGCACCACAACCGCACCTCGGGGATTTCGGAGAGTTCGCGGGGATCTTCGGGCGGCCGGGGCCACTCCAGGGAGAGGGGCACCTGGCCGGAAAGGGCCAAGAGCTCCTGCGCCGGCCGTTGGGCCAGTAGCGAGAGGCTGTTGAGGTCGAGCGCCCCGATTTCGAGGGCCGTGACCCGGGGGGCGGGGAGGGGCGATGCCATCAAGAGCTGTGACAGGGCCTCGGCGAAGGCTGGACCGTAGCCAGCTCAGGCCGAAGAATGGGGCGGTCCGTTTTTATCTGCAAGACATGGTCACCTCGCTCACCCAGGCCCAAATCCTGATCGCCCTGGTGGTGGCCGCCCACGCCGGTGTGCTTGCCGTTCGGCTTTGCTTCAGTCTCTACAAAGCCTGAGGTCGGGGGCCTTGGCAATGGGGCCCGGGCCCGCTAGAAGCGGTCCCTTATGACCCCAGGCCCCTCCGGTGCGATCCCGTTCCCCCCAATCCCTCGATTCCGCCCCTGAGTCCCGCCGCCGCTCGGGTCGTTCCGCCACCAGCGAACACCCCCATCCCGCCAGCACCGCGTCCCGACAACGGGCCCGCCCTGCGGGCGGCAGCAAGGCACCCTCCGCCGGGGCCTCCCGGCCCAGGACGGCGGTGGGAGCGGCCCACCTGGGCAAGCAGGATCTCCTTTGCAGCCTGATTGGCCTTGGCGTCAAGGTTGGGCTGGTGATGGTCACAGGCGTCAGCCTGGTTCGCGTCGCTTCGGCTTACCAGGCCCGCATGGACCGGCAGGGTGAGCTGGCGGCTGTGCTCCAGATCGAAACCGCCCAACTCACCAAAGCCCAGCAACGCTTCGACCGTCTGTTCCTGATGTCTGGGGAAAAGACCTTGGCCCGGGAACAGAGCCAGTGGATTGCCCCCAACCGCCTGCGGGTGGTCTGGCAGGCCCCTGTTGCCCCCACCCAGGCGCCTGTTGCCCCATCCAGGGCCCCTGCAACCCCCGCCATGGCTCTTGGTGCACAGCCCAATGCCCAGGATCCCGTCCCCCAGCCATCTCCTGGGCCCGTGGCCTCCGCCAAGGCGAACGCCACGGCGCCCACTGCCGGGACGGGTGCGCTGGGTCAGCCAGGCCATTTGGGGGGGGATTGAGCTTGCTGCCGGGCCTCCGCCGAGGTCCGGTTACACCGACCGCTTTTTCGCCCCATAACATTGCCCCATGCCTCCGACCTCCGGTGAGCAAAACTCCCCTTCGGCGGCCCCGGTCCCCCCTGGGGCCAACAGTCCCGGCACGGTGCTGATCACCGGGGCCTCCTCGGGGGTTGGTTTGTTTGCCACCCAAGCCTTGGTGAACCGCGGTTGGCACGTGCTGATGGCTTGCCGCGATACGGCCAAAGCCCACCGGGCCCAACAGGCCCTGGCCATCCCTGATGCCGCCGTCACCCACCTGGCGGTCGATCTCGGCGATCTCGCCAGCGTCAATCGTTTGGTGGCTGCGTTACACGCCACCGGGCGCCGCCTGGATGCGGTGGTGGTCAATGCCGCTGTCTACAAGCCAAGGCTGAAGCAACCAGAGCGTTCGCCCCAGGGCTACGAAATCTCGATGGCCACCAACCATCTGGGGCATTTTCTGTTGATTCAGCGTCTGTTGCCCGACCTGGAGCGCTCCAACCATCCCTCCCGTCGGCTGGTGATCCTGGGAACGGTGACCGCCAATTCCAAAGAGCTGGGGGGGAAGATTCCCATCCCCGCACCGGCCGATCTGGGCGATCTGGCTGGTTTTCGAGCCGGTTTCCTGGCGCCGGTGAGCATGGCCGATGGCAAGCCCTTCAAGCCTGGTAAGGCCTATAAGGACAGCAAGCTGTGCAACATGATCACCACTCAGGAATTACATCGGCGCTTTCATCAATCCACTGGGATTGTGTTCACTTCTCTCTACCCGGGCTGTGTCGCCGATTCTCCCCTGTTCCGCGACACGCCCCGGGCCTTTCAGGTCATCTTCCCCTGGTTCCAAAAGAACGTGACCGGCGGCTATGTGAGCCAGGCCATGGCCGGTGAACGGGTCGCCCAGGTGGTTGCCGATCCCGAGTTCGCGGTTTCAGGAGTCCACTGGAGCTGGGGCAATCGCCAGCGCAAGGACGGTCGTCAATTCAGTCAGGAACTCTCCGACAAAGCCAGTAATCCCCAGACGGCCGCCACCATGTGGGACCTTTCTTTGCAGTTGGTCGGCCTGCCCCCCCTCTGAACACCCGCTGGAGCCCAGGCTGGGATCATTGCTGATGACGAATCCTGGGCCCTGGGGCGGCGCATAGGCGGCTTCGGCCTGCTACTAAGGTTCCAGCCCCCTTGGTCGTTTGCATGTCCCGACGCTTGTCCTGGGGATTGGGTCTGCTCCTGGTCGCCGGTCTTGTCATCGGTGCCTTTTTTGTGCTGCCCTTCCGTTCCTGGTTGCCCGGTGGCACCGTGGCCGATGTGCCCAACCGCCTGGTGGTCAATGGCACCGCCTTGAACCGGCTTTTTCCGGCGCCGCAATTGGGTGAAAAATTGGTGTTCACCCAGGAGAAGCGGGGCTTCAGCCAGGCCCGTCTCAAGCAGGGAGATGAGGTGCGGGCCCTGCTCTCGATTTCTGACGTGACCAGCTCCCCCGCGAGCCGGGCCAAGTTCAGCGGCAGCGGCAGCACTCTGGGGGGTTGGCCCCTGGTGGAGCAGGGGGACCAGTCGAGTGCCCTGCTGGTGGCCGACCGCTTCCAGGTGAAGGTGATAGGCCAGGGGGCTGGGCTGAGCCCCGATGAGCGCCATGAACTACTTGGGGCCTTCAACCTCCAGGCCCTGGCCGCCCTCAACCCCGCCTCGGCCCCCAAGTCATTGCCGCAAGCCAAGCCCCAGGCCCCCAGCCTGGCCGGCCAGTCGCCCGCAACCCGGTCCAGCCTGGCGGCCCAGCCGCTGGTGGCCCAGCCCAGCGCCAGTCCAGGCTCCCCAACCCAGCCCAGCGCCAACATGCTGGCGGCCCTCAAGGCCGCTCGGGCCGCTGCCCACCGCGAGACCGCCGTTCTGACCCCCGCCGCATGAGCACCACCGTTCTGGAGCGTCTTGAACGCTTGCCCCACCGCAATCTCACCGTGCTGGCGCTGCGGGGCATCAGCACCCTGGTGCCGGGAGGTTGGACCAACATCACCAGCGCCGAGGAATTGATCCATGACGTGCTTGGCAGTAACGACCCCGAGCTCACCCGCCAGGTGCGGGAACGGGCCGACGAGCTGAGCCGAGCCCGCCATGAGGGCTATGCCCGGGCCCTGAGCCTCTATGACGCCGTCAACCGCTCCCAGAAGGCGGCCGGCGGCCTGCGGGTGCTGGCCAACGTCGCGGGCGCCCTGCCCCTGGTCAAACGCCTCACCCTGTTCACCCCCGCCAACGAGACCCTGCAGGCGGCGGATTTGAGCCTCAAGGTGGCGGCGGAGATGCTGGCCTTCACCCAAGTGAATGGCCTGCCTGGCGACAGTTTCGCCGACTTTGGTGCTTCCCTTGCCGAATACACCAGCGAGGCCCGGGTTCGCATGGCGGCCTTGGTTTGTTTCGATGCCTTCCTGCCCCTCGGTGACCAGGCCCTGCACCGCCTTGATGGGCTGTTGGGTCGGGTGGCCAGCCACGAGTTGCGCCAGTTGCCCGCCTACGTGGGCATGGCTGGGTTGATTCCCGGCCGGGGGGACCAGGCCCATCTCAGCTTCCTGCGCCGCAGCGTTGATCAATGGGTGGGCTGGGCCGATGGCTTCGCCTCCCAGCTCGGCCTCACTGGTCAGCGCAGCGTGCGAGCCCTGGAAACCACCATTGGCCCCTGGCACGGAGGCTTCGAGCAACTGGCGATTTTCCTTGATGCCTTCACCGACACCTACGCCCACACCGGAGTCCAGGCCGTGGCCCGCCGCTTGGTCGAACGGGCCGCAGCGGAAATCTGATGACAGACTCTCTCGATTGAAAGCAATGCCGCCTGCAGCGGCGAAGGATCCCCATGCGCTGGTCTGACGGCCGAAGGAGTGACAACGTTGAAGATCGCCGCGGCATGGGAGCACCCATGCTGGCCGGTGGCGTCGGAATCCTGGGCATCATCCTGGCCCTGGTGGTGGCCCTGCTCGGCGGTGATCCCTTTGTGGTGTTGCAGCAACTGGGGAGCGGAGGTTTGGGCAGCGGGGGTGCCCCTGTCTCGGTGGGCCGTCCCCGGCAGCAGACGCCTGCGGATAACAAACTGGCGGACTTCGTCTCGGTGGTGCTGGCCGACACCGAAGACACCTGGACCAAGGAATTTCGCGACAACGGCGGCACTTATCGCTCGCCCAAGTTGGTGATCTTTGATGGTGTCGTCAATTCAGCCTGCGGCCGAGCGGCCGGTTCGACCGGCCCCTTTTACTGCCCGAATGACCAAAAAGTTTATATCGACCTTAACTTCTATCGCCAATTGCGCAGTCAGCTCGGGGCCCCCGGTGATTTTGCCCAGGCCTATGTGATTTCCCACGAAATCGGCCACCACGTGCAGCATCTGCTCGGCATCGACCAGAAGGTGCAGGGGATGCAACGGCGCCTACCCCAGGCCCAGGCCAACCAACTTTCGGTGCGCCTTGAACTGCAGGCCGATTGTTTTGCGGGGGTCTGGGCCCATCAAACCCAGACCCAGCGAGGCACCTTGGAAGAGGGCGATCTGGAGGAGGCCCTCAATGCCGCCGCCCGCATCGGCGATGACACCTTGCAGCGCCAGAGCACCGGCTGGGTGCGGCCGGAATCCTTCACCCATGGCACCTCGGCCCAGAGGCAGCGCTGGTTCGTCACGGGGCTGCGCAGCGGTGACATCAATAGCTGCGACACCTTCCAGGCGCCCAAGCTCTGAAGCCATGGCCGGGCGCTTTTCAGTTGGAGACCTTGTTAAGCCGTTGCACGATCAGGGTCATCAAAATCAGGGAGCCGGCCAGGGCCAGCAGCAGGGCGGTGGTCATCGAGGCTTGAACAATCGCAGCAACCATTATCAGCGCCGGTGGGCTGCCTTGGCCTCCTGATGTCCCAAAGCCATCCCTCGCCCGCTGCCATGACCCAACCCCTGGTTTTTGTCTATGGCAGCCTCAAACGCGGCCAGCGGGCCCATCACCTGCTGGAGGGGCTGCCCTGGCTGGGGCAGGCCTGGCTGCCGGGGGCCTGCCTGCACGATCTGGGCCCTTTCCCGATGGCAGTCCTTGGTGAGGGACGCATCCAAGGGGAGCTCTACGGGGTGGGTGAGGCCGACCTGGCGGCGTTGGACCGCTATGAGGGGGCACCGCGGCTGTATTCGCGCCAATGGTTGAGCCTGGAAGACGGCCGTGCCGCCTGGGTTTACCTGGGCCGGCCCCACCAGGTGCGCCATGTCGCCCCCCTCGCCAGTGGCTGCTGGCTGGGCCCCTCGGGCCGGCAACCCCGCCGCAGCGGGACATGGAAGTCCACAGCTATGTTTGCGGCCCTGACTCAGGCCCTGGGCCTGGCGCTGGTGATCGCCGGCGGCCTGCGGCCCGGCTGGGCCTTCGACACGCTGGGGGCCTGTCAGTCCTGGCAGAACAGCCGCGGCCAGGCCCGCATCGAAGTGGCCAACAGCATCGGTGCCGCCCACTACCTCACCAAGATGAAGCGGCTGCAGGAGAGTTATCCGGCGGCGCCGGTACCGCTTTATAGCGAGGGTGATATCGCCCGGGTTTGTAGTGAACGGTGATCGTTACTCGCAGTACAGCATTTATCTGCGTGTCTAGTGCCACTGGCAGGGTCATGGTTGCGGGCAGGTCCTGCGGATGGAAGCGGTGGATGCCGTAGCCCCGGGGCGGCAGCCCAGGGGCTGGCTGCTTCTGCAGTGATGCCCAGCAAAAAGAAAGCCGGCATGACTTCTGCCAGCGTCACAATGCCCCCCTAGCCAAGCCGCTCTGCTGGCGAACATCGAAGCAGCGTCCCGTGGAGTGGTGTAACTCAGGAGGAGCAGCCCCGGCGTAGCCGGGGCTGACGGTTCGCCTCCATCAGTTCTCTGCTGTTGCAATGGGTGGGCCGGTCTGTGACCCTGTTTGGAGCACAACCAACAAAC
>JAPLIC010000055.1 GCA_026389315.1 Cyanobacteriota bacterium | reverse complement strand
ATTCAGCGATCAGGGTTTATAGTGGTTTAATGGGGTTGAGCAATCAGCCTCCAAGCAGTCATTCTCCGACTGCTCCTGTTCACCCTCCAAAAGGGTCCCAGGACCTCCTGAGTTACACCACTCGAAGGGGCGCTACCCCGAGCGGACAACCTTCCCGTCCCTGACCAAACCAACCCAGTGGCGTGGGGGATTCGCTGGATTAGCGGTAGCCTGCTCTCTTACACTACCCGGCCTCACTGGGTAAGAATGTCTCAAGGATCCTTAAAACCAAAGCTCACGATGGCAAAACGATTTCGGATTGCTCTTTCCTTCGCGGGTGAGAACCGTGTGCTTGTAGAAGAAATCGCCCAGATCCTTGCAACACAATTTGATCGAGACTCCATACTCTATGACAATTTTCACAAGGCGGAGTTTGCACGACCAAACCTTGCGTTTCACCTGCCTGATCTCTACAAGAATGAGTCAGACTTAGTTGTGCTGGTGTTTTGTGACGACTATGAAAAAAAGCGGTGGTGCAACTTAGAGTGGCGTGCGATCTATTCCTTGATTTGTGACAGGCAAGACCAGGACATCATGCTGATGCGATTTAATCGCTTGGAGCCAGTTGGGTTGCATGGATTGGCTGGATTCATTGAACTAGATGGTCTATCTGCATTTCAAGTTGCAGGTCTCATTCTTGATCGTCTTGCTCTGAATGAGCGCAGGCCAAGAGATCACTACGCCTCGCGGCGTGGGACGCTTCAGTCATTGCTGCCATCGCCCCAATCCCAGACGGGCGTCGGGCCGTCGCTGGGATCTCTGGTGCTGGTGCGTTCTTTTGCGCCCCGGGTGGCCGATCCCTCCAGCCTCGCCCTGCCTCCCCTCGACCTCACCGATCTGTTCAACGGCCGCTATCCCAGCCATGCGGACGTATGGAGGCGCGACATCCCGCAACGGGTGGCAGAGCTTTTGCCGGCGCTCGCAGATCTGCCCCAGCCGCTGCTGTTGGCACTTCAAACTCACCTCTCAATCGGCTGGTATCTGGGCACCCTGCTCAATCCCAAGCGCGGTTTTAGCGTGAACGTCTCCCAGCGCACCAACGCTGGCGAGATCGTCTGGGAGCTGGCGCGAGCCCAACCCCCAAACACCAACGGGGGCTGGCTGGTGACGGAGGAGCCCCTGAATCGCGGCCAGGATCTAGCTCTGGTCGTCTCGGTGACCCACGACGCCCGGCTGGATGCCAAGCGTGCGATCGACACCTTGGCCCTGCCGATCGGGCGCCTGGCCCACGCCGGCCTGCAGCAGCCCGGCCCCGATGCCGTGGTGGACGGTGGTCACGCCCGCTGGCTGGCGGATGCCCTGGCGATGCAGTTGCGAGAGCTGGTCGTGGCCGATCCACCCCGCCGGCTGCATGTCTTTGCGGCCTGCCCTGTGGGGCTGATGCTGCTTCTCGGGCAGCGAGCTGATGCGTGGGGGCCATCCACGGTGTATGAATTCGCCTTTGAGGACGGCAGCCGAAGTTATTTTCCTGGGATGGCTTCTGGGCTGGTTTAATGCTTTCCCACCTGTAAGACCCAACCTGTGAAGAACTAAAGCCCAGAGACCCGCTGGTCCGGCCTCAACCCTGCCGCTGCGAGAGCCAGGCAGTGAGTTCCGCGGCCCCTTGGAAATCAAGCAGCGCCTCGGCCAAGGCTTCCAGCTCTGCCAATGGCAGCGCCTGGATTTGGCTTTGCTGCTCGGTGGAAAGGGGGCCGCAACGGCGTTGAAGCAGGCGCAGGGACATGGCTGCGGCTTCTGCTTGGCGGCCTTGTTGCTGGCCTTCCTCCAGCCCCCGGCCAAAGATTTCTTTGTAGGCCACGCTGCTGGTGAAGTCGTCGAGTGTGATCCCTCCCATGGCGCAGATGTCGGTGATGGAGCGGCCGTTGAACCGTGAGAGCAGGATAGCGGCAATCACGTCATCCATTTCGGCCGCCATGGGAGTGGAGTCGGCCTGCCGCCGGATGGCAGCTGAGGAGGCGGGCAGCTGCTGCTCCGGCAGCAGGAGCAGGCCGAGGGCTTTCTGGAGTGGCGGGGCGAAGGGTGGCATGCGCTCGGGGGCCAGCTCAATCCAGTGCACGCGCTCCCGTAAGAATTCAGCCACGGGCAGCGGATCGCCGAAGTTGAGATAGCGAGAGGGGCATATCACCAGAACGCGCCAGTAGCGCAAGGGTTGGCCCTGGCGGTGCTGGTGCCAGAGGAGGAGGCTACTTTCGTTGTAAAGCCGCAGGAAGAAATCAGGTTTGGCGGCCATCTGGGCTTCCATGATCAACGCTGGCTTGTCGTAAAGCTGCTCGGGAGGGGGGAGAAAGAGGCCATCGATGCGTACCTCCCGCTCTTTGATCACCGGCGCAGTAAAGGTGTAGCCCTCCATGTCAGCCAGCAGGCTGGTGACCAGGGGCAGAAGGCGCTCGGTGCGCTCCTGGAACAACCAGAAGAAGAGCTTGTCGCTGGCGACCACTTGGGGCTGCGGGAGTTGATCCCATCATCGCTTGGGAGGGTCTTCCTATTCAAGTTGGCCCTAGCCGCAGCTGCAGCCTCGCTGTGGTGGGAACATGCTTTGATGTTTAGTCTCAATATTCGCTGGTTCTGCAATCGAGCAACTCAATAATGCATCTATAGAACTTTGACAGGTTGAGATAAGGGCTGATTCTCCGGAGAGTATTGTACTAGCCATGGGGATAACTGATGTTCAATCAATAGGTTCACTAACGAGTGGTGACCTTTTTGGGCATGCCTTTGTGCTCGGTTTCTGTCAAACACCCACGGCTGCCGAATCCTGACTGGCAGCACCACCCCTATCCACCACACCCCCACCCCCCACCTCACCCGATCCAAACAGAGTGGCAACAGCCTGGTGCCGCACCGTCACCCGGCAGCTCATACCCAGCTCACAGGGCTGGTCCAGCGGCAGCTTTAGCCGCAGGCGCTGGCCCCGGCATTCCAGCAGGGCCAGCCAGGCGGAGCCGAGAAACTCGCGGCCGACCAGCTGCCATTCGCCTTGCGGTTGGCTTTCCAGCTGTAGATCCTCCTGGCGCAACATCACCTCCAGCGGCTGGACAGCCAATGGCTGGACAGCGCCGCTCTCCCCATCGCCTTGCTGGCCTTCTCCTGCCCAGCGCCACTGGCCGGCGGCAATGATGCCCAGCGGTGTCAATAATTGACCGTTCTCCAGGCTGGCGGGCAGCAGGTTTGCTTGCAGTAAGAAACGGCCCACGAAGGTGGTGGCCGGCTGTTGCACCAGCTGTCTTGGCGGTGCGATTTGATGCAATACGCCGTCGCCCAGCACCGCCACCCGGTCGCAGATGGCCAGCGCCTCCTCCGGGTCGTGGGTGACGATCAGGCCGCTGGCGCCAACGCTGCTCAGCACCCGGGGCAGCTCGCTGCGCAATCGCAGCCGCACCTCCACATCCAGGTTGGAGAAGGGTTCATCCAGCAGCACCACAGCGGGCTGGGGGGCCAGGGCCCGGGCCAGGGCCAGGCGCTGCCGCTGGCCGCCCGATAGTTGGTGCGGATAACGGCGCTCCAGGCCCTCCAGCCCCAGCAGGTCCAGCAGCCAGCGCACCCGATTCAGGTCGTGGCCGCGCCGCAAGCCAAAGCAGGCGTTTTGCCAGGCATCGAGGTGGGGGAACAGGGCGTAGTCCTGAAACACCATGCCCACCCCCCGCCGTTCCGCCGGCAGCCACTGCTGGGGCCCGGCCACCTGGCGGCCCCCCAGCCACACCGACCCCCGTGCCGGCCGCTCGAAGCCCGCCACCAACCGCAGCAGGGTGGTCTTGCCGCAACCCGAGGGGCCCAGCAACCCCACCAACTCGCCCCGCTGCAGCGTCAGATCGATCTGGCGCAATGTCCAGCCGCTGCTGCCGCCATTAGCACTGCTATCGCCAGCGCCATAACGGTGCCAGACGTCCCGCAGCTGCAGGTGGGGGGCGTTGTGTTCGCCGTTCATGCTCAACTGCGCTGCTCCAATGAGGGGATCAAGGCGATCGCTGCCACCAAACCAAAGCCCATGATCAGCAGGGCCGGCGCCATCGCATAACCCACCCGCTCATCGCTGGCGTACTGAAACACCCGCACCGCCAGGGTGTCGAAATCAAAGGGCCGCAGCGACAGGGTGATCGGCAATTCCTTCACCACATCCACAAACACCAACAACAAACCCACCAACAGGGGGCCCCGCAGCAGCGGCAGATGGATGCGCCCCAGGGTCTGCCACCAGCTGCAGCCCAGGCTGGTGGCCGATTCGTCGATACTCGCCGGGATCCGCTCCAGGGCGGCATCGAGACCCTGCTTGGAGACGGCCATGAACCGCACCCCATAGCCCCACACCAGCAACAGCACTGGATTCAGCTGCAGCGGCCCCCCCACCAGCAGCAAGCCCAGGGCCAGCACACTGCCTGGAATGCCATAGCCCAGGCCGGCCATAAAGCTGAATTGATTCACCAATGGCCCCTCACTCCAGCGGCGGCTGATCGCCAGCAGCAGGGCGCAAAAGGCGGTGATCGCCGTTACCAGCAGGGCCAATCCAAAGCTGCGGCCCGCCAGGGCCAGCAATTCGCCCAGCGGTTCCGCCGCCATCGCCTGCCAGCCCTGCAAAATCCACAGGCCTGGAATCAACAGGCAGGCCAGCGGCGGCAGCAGGGTGATGCCAATGGCGGCGGCGGCCCGCCAGCCCGCCAGCGGCCAGACGTGGCCATTGGCGCTGCCAGTGCCCAGGTTCCAGCGGCGGCTGCGGCGCCGCAGGGCCCGCTCCGCCGCCAGCAGCAGCACCACGATGGCGAGGGCCATTAGCGCCAACAGGGCCGCCCCGCGGGGGTCGCCATCGATTTGCCAGCGATTCAATATTCCCGCCGACAGGCTCGGCACCCCCAGTAATCGCACCGCCCCCAACTCATTGACCACCTCCATGGCGCTGAGGGCGACGCCGGCGCCGATCGAGGGGGCCGCCATCGGCAACGCCACCCGCCAAAAACTCTGCCAGGGACCCACCCCCAAGCTGCGGCAGGCCTCCAGCAACTGGCGGCCACTGGTCGAAAAACTCTCGGTGCTCAGCAAAAACACATAGGTGTAATTCGCCAGGCTGAGCAGCAGCACCGCCCACCAGATGCCGTAGATGCGAATGCCGTTCTGGCTGCCCCAATCGATCAGGCTGGCCGCCAACAAATAAGCGGGGCTAGCCAATGGCAACAACTGGGCCATGCGCAGCCAGCGGCGGCCCGGGAAGCGACAGACCGCCGTGAGCCAGCCAGTGGCCGTACCCAGCAGGGTGCCCAGCACGCCCTCGCCGGCCACCAACAGCAGCGTGCCGCGAATCTGGGCGGCAGCATCGGCCCCCAGGCCAGCAGGGCCAAGACCTGCGGCGCCGGGTTCAACGCTGAACAGCGCATCCCGCAGCAGGGCCACCAGCGGCGCCAAGGCCAGCAGCCCAATCAGCAGCACCAGCAGCACCAGCCCAGTCCTGCCGATCGCGGGTTTAGCCGCCGCTGAAGCTTTGCCGCTCAAACTCAGGTGCACCTACTGCCAGCCAGCCTGAACCATCAGCTGCACGGCTTCGGCATTGCGCTTACCCATTTGCTCGATGCTCACCGTTGGGGCAGTGAAGCTGCCGAAACGCTTGAGAATCGGATTGTTGCCCCAACCCCTGAGCGGATATTCATTATTGGCCGCCGCATAGCCCTCACCGGAGCTGGGGGAGACGAGAAATTCCAGCAGCTTTTGGGCCTGCTGGGGGTTGCGGGCGTAGCGGGTGACGCCTCCGGCGGAGACATTCACATGGGTGGGTTTGGGCCACACCACGGTCACCTTGGCGGCGGCGGCCTGGTCGGCGGCGCTGCTGCCGGGGGCCAACAGGCGGGCCAGATAGTAGTGGTTCACCATGGCGGCACCGCACTCACCCCTGCCGACGGCGCGGGCGATCGGCGTGTCGGAGGAGAAGTAGGGCTGCTTGACATTGGCCACCATCCCTTTCAGCCAGGTTTTCGTAGCGGCCTGGCCGCGCTGAATCAACTGATCTGCTACCAGCGACTGGTTGTAGACGTTGGCCCGATCGCGCAGGCACAACTTACCCTTCAGTTCCGGCCGCGCCAGGTCCGCATAGGTGCGGATCAAGCTGGGCTTCACTAACGCCGCATTGACGATCACCGGACGGGCGCGGCGGGTGAGGGCGTACCAACGGCCCCGGGAGTCCCGCAGGTTGGCGGGCACGGCTCTGTTGAGTTGGCTGGAGCTGATCGGCTGGAACAGGTTGGCCTGCTGGGCCCGGTAGAGACGGGCCGCATCCACCAGCACCAGCACATCGGCCTTGGCGTTGCTGCCTTCACTGCGCAGGCGCTGGATCAGCTCGTCGTCCTTGCCCTCCAGCAGGTTCACCTTGATGCCCGTCTGCTGGGTGAAGCGCTCATAGAGGCGCTTGTCGGTGTTGTAGTGGCGCCCGGAGTAGACGTTCACTTCCCGCGGTTGGTTGCCTGTCCGCGTTTGGCTCTGGGCCCCCTGGGTCAGCGCTAGCAGCTGGCCGCCGCCGCCAAGCAACACGGCAGCTGGCAGCAAGAGCAGGCATTGGCGCCCAGAGAAGTGGCGGAAAAGGACCAACGGGGGCGAACGGACGTCTTGACTAGAAGTTAGGTAATGGGCCCGGTGCGCCTAAGCAGCATTTAGTGCTGATGCTGGTAGCAAATGTTACGAAGGACTCGAACCCTGCCGCTAGACATCGCCATTCCGCAAAGATTTCAGCACGCAACCTTCCTGGGCATCGGACCCATGGATTCAGCAAAATTGCCATGGTGCCGCCCCCTTTTGCCGCTTGATCCAAGCCGAATGCCGCCAAGGGCCAGCCAACACCAGTGGCAGCGCCCTTGAGGCCGCGCTGGACTCAGACCCGCCCCCAGTCCCTGCCTTAGGCCCTGCCTAGGGTTGGGTAATAACCAACCGGCGGTTCCCATGGGTTGGCTTGGTGTTTCGGTGCTGGTGCGGTGGTTGTTGGGCTGGTTGCTGGCCTGGCACCTGCCCCTGCTGCCCAAGGGCCAATGGGGGGCCGGGTCTCGGGTGTCGGTGTTGATCCCCGCCCGCGATGAGGAGTCGACCCTTCCCCACCTACTCGAGGCTCTGAGCCAACAGCGCTTTCGACCCCACGAGGTGATCGTCATTGACGACCACTCCAGCGACCGCACCGCCGACGTTGCTCTGGAATGGGCGGCAACTCTGCCGATCACTGTGGTTCAGCCCCCAGCCCTGGCGACCGGTTGGTGCGGCAAACCCTGGGCCCTCCACCATGGTGTCATCGCCAGCAGTGGTGAAGTGCTGGTCTTTCTAGATGCCGACACCGAACCGGGGCCGGAATTTCTCGATCGTCTCCTGGCCTTGCACCAGCAGCTCGGCGGCTTGGTCACGGTGCAGCCCTATCACCGCACCCAACGGCCCTACGAGCAACTTTCGATGTTGTTCAACCTGGTCGGGTTGTTGGCGGTACCGCTCGGGGCCGGTTGTGGGGTGGCCTTCGGGCCGGCGATGGTCAGCAGCCGCAGCGACTACGAGCGCAGTGGCGGTCACCGGGCCGTGGCCAACAAAGTTGTCGAGGACTGGTTTTTGGGCCACTGCTACGAGCGGATGGGGCTGCCGGTGAGCGCCTATCTCGGCTACGGCCAGATCGCCTACCGCATGTATCCCGGCGGCCTTGGCGATCTGGTGGTCGGCTTCGATAAAAACTTCGCCACCGCCGCCTCCCAAGTGCGCTGGCCTTGGATGCTGGCGGTGTTGCTGTGGCTCTCGGGCCTGTTCTGGGCCGCCTGGTGCCTGCCGGCCTCCCTGCTGGGCTGGCCCATGCTCGGCAGCCAAGACCTGCTGCCCAATGGCTTGATCTATGGGGCCTACGCCCTGCAATTGCTGGTGATCACCCGGCGGGTGGGCCGTTTCACCTGGATCAACCTGATCTTTCCGCTGCCGGTGTTGTTTTTCCTGGTGGTTTTCCTGCTGGCAATCCTCAACCTGGAGCGGGGGCAGTTGCAATGGAAGGGCCGCACCGTGAGCACCCGCTGATGGCCCTGCCCCCCGGTCTTGGCGCGGCCCTGGCCTGCGGGGCCCTGTGGCTGGGATGGTCGCTGCTGGTGGGGGCGGCGGCCAACCAACTGCCCCTGCGCTGGCTGGCTCACCCCGTCGGCGAGCTGCCGCAGGCTGAGGCTGCCAAGGCCCTGCACCGCTACGAACGCTGCTGGCAGATTCGTCGCTGGAAACCCTGGATTCCCGATGCCGGCCATGTCCTGCCCGGCGGTATCCGCAAGGCCAGTCTGATGGGCCGCGATCGTGCTGGCCTGGAACGCCTGCTGGCCGAAACCCGCCGGGCCGAACTGGTTCACTGGGCCCTGTGGCCGGCCTGGCTGGTCACGGCCCTGTGGTTGCCGCCCCGGGGAGTGGTGATCAACCTCGTGTTCGCCACCTTTTTCAACCTGCCCTGCCTGCTGCTGCAGCACTACAACCGTCTGCGGGTGCGGCAGCTGCTGCGGCTCCCCCAGGCGTGCACCCAAACGCGGTCATAGGTGATCTCGCAGGCGTGCTCGCAGGTGCTTCCTTAAACTTGCCCCCATCACCTTGCCTCCTTCTCGATGGCCATCAGACTCGGCATCAATGGCTTCGGCCGAATCGGACGGCTGGTGTTTCGTCGCGCCTGCGAGCAGCCCGACATCGAAGTTGTCGGCATCAACGACCTCATTGATGTCGATTACATCGCCTACATGCTGCGCTATGACTCCACCCACGGCCGCTTCCAGGGGACCGTTGAGGTCATTAACGGGGCCCTGGTGGTTAACGGCCGGTCGATTCGCATCAGCGCTGAGCGGGATCCAGCCGACCTGCACTGGGATGAAGTCGGGGCTGAAACGGTGCTTGAAGCCACCGGTTTTTTTTTCACCGACGCCACCGCCCGTAAGCACATCGGTGCCGGCGCCCGCAAAGTGGTGCTCTCCGCCCCGTCCAAAGACGACACCCCCATGTTTGTGATGGGCGTCAACCACAGCAGCTACGCCGGCCAGGACATCGTCTCCAATGCCTCCTGCACCACCAACTGCCTGGCGCCGCTGGCCAAGGTGGTGCATGACAACTTCGGCATCGCCAGTGGCTTGATGACCACCGTGCACGCCACCACCGCCACCCAGAAAACCGTCGATGGCCCCTCCATCAAGGACTGGCGCGGTGGCCGCGGTGCCGCCCAGAACATCATTCCCTCCTCCACCGGTGCCGCCAAGGCGGTGGGCAAGGTGATTCCGGCCCTCAACGGCAAACTCACCGGCATGGCCTTCCGGGTACCGACCGCCGATGTCTCGGTGGTGGACCTGACGGTGAACCTCGAACGCCCCGCCAGCTACGAGCAGGTCAAGGCGGCAATGCGGGCCGCCGCCGCCGGTCCCTTGGCCGGCATCCTCGCTTACACCGAAGATGAGGTGGTATCCACCGATTTTCTGGGCGAATCTTGCACCTCCATCTTTGATGCGGACGCCGGCATTGCCCTAACCGACACCTTCATGAAATTGGTGGCCTGGTATGACAACGAATGGGGCTACTCCTGCAAATGCGTGGATCTGATCCGGCACATCCAGTTGCAGTGAACTCACCGTGCAGCTCACCGTGCAGCTCACAGTGATTGCTCACAGTGATTGCTCTCGCTGTCAACCCCGCCGCCCGGGTCTGCCTCAACCAGCCGCTACAGTCCGCTCTGTCTTGAGGCGGCAGAACTCCTTGAGCAGGTCCTCGCCGCTGCCCAGCCTGTTTTGGCTGGCATAGGCCTCCTCCTCCAGCACTCGCTCTTCGCTATTGCTGTCCTGATAGAGCGGTTCCTGCAGGTGGGCGGCCAGTTCGGGCGCCATGCGGCGATCCAGCCCCAATTTCTGCGGCTGGGCCCGCAGGTGGCCCGCCGCACAGCTCTGGGCCACATGCACCGATTCGTGGTTCAACACCCGGGCAAAGTCGACGGTGCCCTTGCGCAGCACACTTGGATCAATGCGCAGGGTGCCGCGGATGTGGTCCCATTCGGCGGCGGCACCTTGCTTGCGCGGTGCTTCGATGCTCAGCCGCACTCCGGCCGCCTGCAGGGAGGTCAGCAGGCGGCGGATCGCCTGCTGTTCCGATTCGTAGGTGGGGGGTGAGGCCATCAGGGCCCGCAGCTCCGCCACCGACATTTCTGGATCGCCGGGACGGCGCTTGTAGCTGAAGCGCACCCCCCCATCCACCAGCTCCTCGGCTTGGGGCAACCAGTCCCGATCCGCCTGGCTCAAGATCGCCAAGATGTTCTGGTCCAGCAGGGCCAGGGGCCGCTCCTCCGGCGGTGGTTCTGGCGAGAAGCGTTCGAGCAGCACGGGCAACGACAAATTCGCCGCCAGGGTGAAGGCCTTGTGGAAGGCATCGGGTAGGGCCGCCAGCAGCAGCGCCGTGAAGGCAGCGAAAAAGGCCAGCTGATAGCCCCTGCCACGAGGGACCTGCTCAGCCATCGGCCCGCCGCAGCGCTGGCAGGTCAATCGCCGTCGGGGCCGGCGCTGCAGGGCCACGGGCTGGCGACGGCAGGAGGGGCACTGATAGACGGGCATTGTTGGGCCGAGGTCCCCACCGGCCCGCAGCCCGGAAGGTGTCTTATTGACCCTAGGGCCGTAGAGCCGCTTGCGAAGATCATCTCCTTTGGCCGCCCTCGATGACCCTCACCGCCCTGGTGCGCCAACTGCGGCAGGCAACCCTGACGAGCGAGCTGCTGGCCCGCAGCCAGCGGCCGCAACGGTTGCGGCTGGCGGGGGCGGGCCTGGCGGCCAGGGCCCTGGTGGCCAGCGCCATGGCCGCTGCCGCTGAAGCGCCATTGCTGGTGGTGGTGCCCACCCTGGAAGAGGCCGGCCGCTGGGCCGCCCTGCTCGAGGTGATGGGCTGGACCTCCAGCCTGCTCTATCCCACCAGTGAGGGCTCCCCCTACGAACCCTTCGACCCCACCACGGAAATCACCTGGGGGCAGCTGCAGGTGCTGGCCGAGTTGGTGGCCGAAGACGGCAAAACCGCCAGCCGCCGCGCGATTGTTTGCACCGAGCGGGCCCTGCAGCCCCACCTGCCCCCCCCCGGGGCCCTGGTCCACCAATGCCTGGTGCTGCGGCGCGGCACCAGCATCGACCTGGCCGAATTGGCCACCACCCTGGCGCGGCTCGGCTACGTCAAGGTGCCAAGCGTTGAGCAGGAGGGCAGTTGGAGCCGCCGCGGCGACATCGTCGACCTCTTTCCGGTGAGTGCCGAATTGCCGGTCCGCCTCGAACTCTTTGGTGAGGATCTAGAGAAGCTGCGCGAATTCGACCCCGCCAGCCAGCGCTCCCTCGACGCCATCGACCAGGTGCGCCTCACCCCCACCAGCTTTGCGCCGCTGGTGGCCGAGGCCCTGCGCCAGTCCATGCCCGAGGGCCTGGAAACGCTGCTTAATCCCCAGGCCCTCGACCAGCTACTCGAAGGCGGCACCCCCGAGGGCATGCGGCGGCTGATGGGGGTGGCCTGGGGCGAGCCGGCCAGCCTGCTGGATTATCTGCCGGCCAGCACTTTGGTGGTCATCGACGAACGCCGCCATGGCCTCGCCCATGGCCAGCAGTGGTTCGACCACGCGGCGGCCCACTACCAGGAAGTCACTGGCGACGGGGAGCTGGCCAACGCCGGCGGCCCGCCCTTGCTGCCACCCAGCCTGCACCGCCCCATCGCCGAGGCGTTGGCCCTGGCCGAGACCTTCCCCGGCTTCGACCTGGCTGAGCTGCAGGAAAGCGATCAGCACCCCAATGCCTTCGACCTGGCGGCCCGGGCCGTGCCCGCCCATCCCAACCAATTCGGCCGCTTGGCCGGTCTGATCAAGGGGTATCAGCAGGAGAAGGTCAGGGTGTGGTTGGTGTCGGCCCAGCCCAGCCGCGCCGTCGCCCTGCTCGAAGAGCACGACTGCATCAGCCGCTTCGTGCCCAATCCCGGCGATTTCGCCGCCATCGAGCGGCTGAACGAGCAAAACACCCCGGTGGCCCTCAAGTGGCGCGCCACCGCCGCCATTGAGGGCCTGCAATTGCCCGCCTGGAAGGTGGTGCTGCTGAGCGATCGGGAATTTTTTGGCCAGCAGAGCCTCAGCGCCGGCGGCTACGTGCGGCGGCGGCGGCGGGCCGCCAGTCGCAGCGTTGATCCGGGCAAGATGCTGCCCGGCGATTTCGTCGTGCATCGCAACCACGGCATCGGCCGCTTTTTGAAACTGGAGAAGCTCGCCCTGGGCGGCGAATCCCGCGACTACCTGGTGGTGCAATACGCCGATGGGCTGCTGCGGGTGGCCGCCGACCAACTGGGCAGCCTGGGGCGCTATCGCGCCAGCAGCGAGGCCCCGCCCGAGCTGAACCGGATGGGGGGCAGCGCCTGGACCAAGGCCAAGGAGCGGGCCCGCAAGGCCGTGGCCCGGGTCGCCATGGACCTGGTCAAGCTCTACGCCGAACGCCACAAGGCCGCCGGCTTCGCCTTTCCCCCCGATGGCCCCTGGCAGAGCGAACTCGAAGATTCCTTCCCCTACGAACCCACCCCCGACCAGGCCAAGGCGATCAGCGAGGTGAAGCGGGACATGGAGGAAGCGGCGCCGATGGACCGGCTCGTCTGCGGCGATGTGGGCTTCGGTAAAACGGAGGTGGCGATCCGGGCCCTGTTCAAGGCCGTCACCGCCGGCAAGCAGGGTGCTTTGTTGGCCCCCACCACGGTGCTGGCCCAGCAGCACTGGCGCACCCTCAGCGAGCGGTTTGCCCCCTATCCCCTCAAGGTGGCCCTGCTCAACCGCTTCCGCACCACCGCCGAACGCAAGGCCATCGGCGAAGGGCTGGCCGATGGCTCGATTGATGTCGTCGTTGGCACCCACCAACTCCTGAGCAAGGGCACCAACTTCAAGCAGTTGGGCTTGCTGGTGGTCGACGAAGAGCAGCGTTTCGGTGTCAACCAAAAAGAAAAGATCAAAGCCCTGCGCAAGGACGTCGACGTGCTCACCTTGAGTGCCACGCCGATCCCGCGGACGCTTTACATGAGCCTTTCGGGGGTGCGGGAGATGAGCCTGATCACCACGCCGCCGCCCCTGCGCCGTCCGATCAAGACCCACCTGGCCGCCCAGGATGAGGAGGCCGTCCGCAGTGCCATCCGCCAGGAGCTCGACCGGGGCGGCCAGGTGTTCTACGTGGTGCCGCGGGTGGAGGGCATCGAAGAGGTGGCGGCCCAATTGCGCCAGATGGTGCCGGGGTTGCGGCTGCTGGTCGCCCACGGCCAGATGGCCGAAGGCGAACTGGAGAGCGCCATGGTCGCCTTTAATGCCGGCGAAGCCGACCTGATGCTCTGCACCACCATCATCGAGAGCGGCCTGGACATACCCAGGGTCAACACGATCTTGGTGGAGGACGCCCAGAAATTCGGCCTGGCCCAGCTCTATCAACTGCGTGGGCGTGTTGGCCGCAGCGGCATCCAGGCCCATGCCTGGCTGTTCTTTCCGGGAGAGGCCTCCCTCAGTGAGGCGGCCAGGCAAAGGTTGAGGGCGATTCAGGAATTCGCCCAGCTCGGCAGCGGCTATCAGCTGGCGATGCGGGACATGGAGATCCGGGGGGTGGGCAACCTGCTGGGGGTGGAGCAGAGCGGCCAGATGGAGGCCATCGGCTTTGATCTCTACATGGAGATGCTGCAAGAGTGCTTGGCCGAATTGCAGGGTCAAGACATTCCGGCGGTGGATGACACCCAGATCGATCTGCAGGTGACGGCCTTCATCCCGGCCGACTGGATCAGCGAAAACGACGAAAAAATGGCCGCCTACCGCGCCGCTGCCAACTGCAGCAGCAAAGAGGCCCTGGTGGAGCTGGCGGCCGCCTGGACCGATCGCTACGGACCCATCCCGTCGCCGGTGGGCAGCCTGCTGCAACTGCTGCAGCTCAAGCTGCTGGCCAAGCGTTGCGGCTTCTCGCGCATCAAGCCGGAAAAACCGAATCTGCTGCTTGAAACCCCCATGGAAGAACCCGCCTTCCGGCGGCTGCGCCAGGGATTGCCCCAGCATCTGCATGGACGGTTTGTCTATCAGGCCGGCGCCGGCTCCACCGCCAAGGTCCTGGCGAGGGGTCTGGGGGTGCTCTCACCGCCCCAGCAACTCGAGCAACTGGGCGAATGGCTCACCGCGATGGCCGCCCACCTTCCCGATGCCGATGGCCTCAGCGCCGTGGAGCGCCAAGAACAACAGGCCAAGGTAGAGGCGGCGGTGTTGGTGGTCTAAAGCGGATCCGGCTCAGTTATAGCCATAGCGCCGAACGAACCAGGTTTTAACAAGCTGGGTGAGGCAGGCATAGCAAAATAGAATGGCCGCCAACCAGCCAAAATAGGCTGCGGGCAGGGGTACAAATCCCAGGGCAGGCGCCAAGGGGCTGAAGGGCAGGGCCGTGCCGATGGCTATTACGACCACACTAATTGCTGCCATGATTGGCGCGGGATTACTCTGAAAAAAGGGCAGCCTGGGTGTGCGTATGATATAAACAATAAGGGTTTGGGTCAATAAGCTTTCAACAAACCATCCCGTCTGAAACAGGCTCTGGCGCTCGATAGTTTGGGCTGAAAACACAAACCACATCAGGGCAAATGTAGCGTAGTCAAATAAGGAGCTGATGGGGCCGATCGTAATCATAAAACGTCGAATATCTGCCAACTTCCACTGACGCGGTATCTCCAGATAGTCCGGATCGACATGGTCAAAGGGAATGCCAGTCTGGGAAAAATCATAGAGCAGATTGTTTAGCAAAATCTGCACCGGCAGCATCGGCAAAAACGGCAGAAAGATACTGGCACCCAACATGCTGAACATATTACCGAAGGCTGAACTGGTGCCCATCTTGATGTATTTAGTCATATTGCCAAAGGTGCGCCGTCCTTCCAATACCCCAGCACTCAACACCTGCAGATCTTTCTCCAGCAAAACAATATCGGCGGATTCCTTGGCAATGTCCACGGCCGTATCCACCGACAGGCCCAGATCCGCTTCGCGCAGGGCGGGGGCGTCATTGATGCCATCACCCATAAAACCCACCACATGGCCGCGCTGGCGCAACAGGGCAATGATGCGGGCCTTCTGCAGGGGCACCAGCTTGGCAAAAATTGTCGTCGTCTCCACCTGCTGCAGCAAGGTGGCCTCATCGGCCGCCGCGATCTCGGCACCCAACAGCACGCCCCGCACCTCCAGCCCCACATCAAGGCAAGTCTTGCGGGCGATTACGGCGTTATCGCCGGTCAATACCTTGACCTCGACCCGCTGCTGGGCCAATTGCCGCAGGGCAGCAGCGGCAGAATCCTTGGGCGGATCCAAGAAGGCAATCAGCCCCACCAAGGTGAGCTCGCACTCATCGGCCACGCCATAGCGGCCTTGGCGCAGCGGCACCTCCTTGTAGGCCACGGCAATCACCCGCAGGCCATCGTTATTGAGGCGGGCATTGAGGTCCAGTACCTGCTGGCGTTGCTCAGGACCCAGCGCCAGGGTCTGATCGTCCAACCGCAACTGCTGGCAGACCGCCAGCACTTCTTCAACGGCACCCTTGCAGATCAGCTCATGGTGGTGATTGGCTTCTTCCACCACCACCGACAGGCGGCGGCGCAAAAAATCAAAGGGGATTTCGTCGATTTTGCTGAAGGTGCGATCCACCTGCAGGCTGTCCTGCAAATCACCGTGGGCCAGCACCGCCACATCGAGCAGGCTCTTGAGGCCGCTTTGGTGATAACTGTTCAAGTAGGCCAACTCCAGCACCTCGGCACAATCTTGACCGGCTGCATCCAGGTGCAGTTTCAAGACGATGCGGTCCTGGGTGAGGGTGCCGGTCTTATCGGTGCAAAGAATATCCATGGCACCAAGATTCTGGATGGCATCAATGTTTTTGACAATCACTTTCTGCCGCGCCATGGCGATAGCACCACGGGAAAGATTGGCGGTCACAATCATCGGCAGCATCTCCGGCGTCAGCCCCACGGCCACCGAGAGGGCAAAGAAGAAGGCCTCTCCCCAATTGCCCTTACTGACGCCGTTGATCACAAACACCGCCGGGGCCATCACCAGCATGAAGCGCACCAGCAACAGGCTCACCTCACTGATGCCCCGATCAAAACTGGTGCGGCTGCGCTGGCCGCTGACGCTCTGGGCCAGCGATCCCAGGCAGGTGCGCTCTCCCGTCTCAACCACCACCGCCGTGGCCGAGCCACTCACCACATTGGTGCCCAGAAAGCAGAGCGTTTCCAGCTCCAGGGGGTTGGTGAGCTGCCACTGGGCCTGCGGCAACTGCGCCTGTTTCTGCACCGGCAGCGATTCGCCACTGAGGGCGGCCTGGCTGACAAACAGATCTTTGGATTGCAGCAGCCGCACATCCGCCGGAATCATGTCGCCAGCGGCCAAGCGCACCTCATCTCCCGGCACAAGCTGCTCGATCGGGATTTCCTGGGGGCCGGCGGTGGCCCCCTCCAGTTGCAGGCCGAGGTCGGCGGCCAGGCCCGGGGTGATGTCCTGATGGGGATCGTGGCGGAGCACGGTGGCGGTGGTGTGGACCAAGCGACGCAACCCCTCGGCGGCGCGCAGGGACCGGTATTCCTGCGAAAAGCGCAGACTGACGCTGAAGAGAATCATGGTGCCGATGATCAGCGCCGCCTTGCGGTCGCCGCTCAGCAGGGACAGGGCCGCCATGGCCGCCAGCAGGGCCACCAGCGGATTGCGAAAGGTGGCTAGCAGTTGCTTGAACCAGGACACCGGTTGCTCCCGGGCGATTTGGTTGGGCCCCAGCCGGGTCAAACGCAACTGGGCCTGCAGGCCGCTGAGTCCATCGGCACTGGTGTTGAGCCGGGCCAGCAGCTGCTGGGGGTCCTCCCGCGCCGCCCGCAACAGATTGGCTTCGGCGGCTGGCGCCACCTCGGCAGCCGGGGCGGCCCTGGCCGTGCGCCCCAGGGGCCAAACGAATCGCAATGCCATGGTCCAGGGCCCCAGCGGTGCGCACCTAAGGATTGTCTATCCGATGCCCAGATTTAATTGTACTCACCGGGAATATCCTGCTTGCTCACGGTGACCCTGCCAACCCGCTGACCTGAGAGCCGTAGCAGTTCGTCGCCCGAGAATTCATAGCCTAATTTGCAGGCAATTTGGGCCACATCATCGGCGGTGGCGGCGGCCAGGGTCTGCTGCTTGAGGGCCGGCTCATTTTGCATGCGCGCCAGAAAGGCTCTGGCTTGATCGAGGCTCATCGCTGTTGCAGCGGCGGGGCTTCCAGCATGCCGCAGCCCCTTAAGCTGATCGGGGTCTAGGACCCGCTTTCCAGCTGCCGATTTTGAGCATGGCCTTTTTCGAAGCCCTCTGGCACGGTGAGGGCATCGGCGACGGTGGCGATCTGCAGGAAGCCTTGTTGGCCTACAGCGCCGTGAAACCCGAGGATGGGGACTGGGATGCCGCCTGCGCCAGCGGTGCAGCCAACCCCCGCATTCTGCGCTACCGCTCCTTTGAGGCTTACCTGGACAACGCCGACGAACTGGAGACCATCCCCGTGACGGCCGCCATGATTGCTGCGGCCCTACCCCGCTCTCCTGTGGCTCCCAACCCCGATCAGCCGGCCTGATTGGATCCAGGGCTTGCCGGACAGCACCAGACCTGCCGATGCCGCGAGCTGGCCCGGGGGCGCCGGTTGCGTGCATGATTGGCCGATTCGCCGCCGGATCTGTGCCCTCGCCACCGGCCTGGTCCCGATCCCAACCATGGCGTTGAGCGATTCGCTGGCTCCTTTCAGCACCGTGGTCGGGGGTGCCCTGCGGCTGCAGGCCGAGGCCTTCCGCGATGTTCACCATGCAGGCCCGTTTGGGGCCGTGGGCGTCTGGATCGCCCTGCTGGCCGGGTTCTCCCAGGCCATCGGCCAGGCCTTCATTTTGTTTGTCAATCGGGTGCGGCCCCTGCGTTTTGCCCTCTGCCTCGTGGTGGAGGCCGTACTGTTTTTGCTGGGGTTTCTGGCCTGGGCCCTGAGCACCTGGTTGGTGATCCGGTTGCTGTTTGCTTATCCAATCACGCCGATGCCTGTGATCCGTGCCCTCGGGGTGGCCCATGCCCCCAGGTTGTTGGCCTTTCTGGGGGCCCTGCCCTACCTCGGTGTCCCTTGGCTGAACCTGCTCTCGTTCTGGACCGCCATCGCCTTTGTGGTGGGCCTGGTGGGCGTCACGGGCCTGGCCCCGTGGAGCGTCTTCAGCGCCCTGGTGGCCGGCTGGTTCGTGATGCATGTCTTGCAGCGCAGTGCCGGTCTGCCGGTGATGCGCCTTGGCCATTGGCTACTTGATCGGGCCGCAGGCACACCGGTGCTGCGGGAAAAGCGACAGCTGCGCCAATTCCTGGCCGACGAGTCGTCGCCACCGGCCCCGCCGGGCCGTCGTTAAATGGCCAGGTCACGGGCTTGGCGTTGGAAAGGGCTGCTGCTGGTGGCAGGGCTGGCGCTGCTACCTGGCAGCGGGTTGCTTCTGCATCTGGCCTATCGGGCCCTGCATCGCAGCTTCGGGATGGCGGTTGATCTGGCCGGCATCGCCCTGGTGCTTGTGCTGGTCGTCGGCTTTTTCGCCCCCCTTGAAGCCATGGGCTGGTGGGCTGGCTGGTACGGCGAGGAGATGGGACCCACAGACAACATCGGCCAACTCGCCACCACGGCAACCACGGACCGGATTAAACGCTGGGTGGTGTATCTCGATGGCATCGGTCAGGCCTCCCTCGAAGCCCAGCCCGAAGGGGAGGATTTTCTGCGCCGACTGGCCGCAAATCTCCCGGCCGACATTGCCATCATCCGGGGCATCATGCCCTATTCGGTGGTCAATCAACCGATCACCGAAGGCAATTGGGTGGCGACGTTTTGGCGTTGGGTGGATTGGCTGCGCCTGCGACGTCCCCGCTCTTTGTTAGGGGCCATCATCAACCTGCGCAACCTGGCGGTGGTGGCGGTATCAGCCGACCCGCGCTATGGGCCCATTTACAACCGCGGCACCGCCAAGGTGATTGCCGACAGCCTGCTGGCCAACGGCTACCCCCTGGCCAGCCGCACGCCGGTGACCCTGATGGGCTTCAGCGGTGGGGGCCAGATTGCCCTCGGCGCCCTGCCGCACCTGCGCCGCCTGGTGGCAGCACCCGTGGAGGTGATTTCGCTGGCGGGGGTGTTTTCGGGCGGCAATGCCTTTCTAGACGCCGATCACCTGTTTCACCTGGTGGGAGAGCTCGATCCTGTCGAGCGGATCGGACCGGTGGTCTTTCCAGGCCGCTGGCGTGCCATGGCGTTGTCGTACTGGAACCGGGCCCGGCGCCGCGGCAAGGTCACCCTGATCTCCCTGGGGCAGGTGGGCCATGAGCTGCCGGGAGGCATCTTTGACACCCAGGTCAGCTTGAGCGATGGCCGCACGCCGATGCGGCAGACGCTGGATCTGGTCAGCGCCATCCTCACCGGCCGCCTGGGCGGTACCGCGCCGCCCGTACCCGGCCCAAGCAATTACGAGCGCTTCGGCAGCAATCCCTGGCACCAGATCAACCCAGCCCGTGACACCCTGCCTCTGCCCTCAGCGGCATTGCGGCCCCTGGACGAATGGATCGGCCGGCTGGTGCTGCCCGATCCCCAACATCGCGACGCTGGTGTGGGCTTCGAAGTGCTGCAGGCCCCCGATCCCTGGGGCTCCTTGGTGGGCCGCCGGATCAGGCTCGACTGGAGGGCCAAGCCCCTGATCCCGTTGGCCATGGACGTGCACCTCAGCGATGCGGCGCTGGCCAGTTGGGAGCGTGGTGCCATCCATCCGCTGCGATTGGAAGGTTGGCGCCAGGTCACACCCCTGGAATCCCTGGCCGGCTCCCGCCCCCGGGACGACCAGCTGGTGCGGCTGCGGGGTCCGGTGCAGGTGCGCCAGGATCGCCTGGGCGTCGGCCTGGAGGGCGTGGGCCTGGAAGTGCAGGCCGAACCGCTGCAGACCACGGGCCTGGCCCTGGCGCTGGTGCGCTTCATCGCTCCCCTGGGCCAGGAGAAATGGCAAGTGCGGCCTTATTGCAGGCAGCGGCGCCGCTTTGAAGGCGAGCCCTTTGTGGTGCGGCTGCCGACCCCGGTGGCCTTGGGCGGGGGGCAGCTGCCGACCACCGCTGTGGGAATCGAGCGCAGCCGGCCCAACGACGACGGTTGGTACGTCAGCGGCGTGCCCGATGGCGAGGGGGCCTTTGTGGTCCAATCCCTGGTGCCGCGCAGCATGATCCGCTTCGCCCCCGAGCGCATCCTGCCCGCCCCCCAGGAGGGCTGGCGCTATGCCAAGCGGGAGGCCTGGCAGCAGCTGTTGGCGGGCACCACCTCTTCGGTGCTGATCAGCGGCCGCCGGGCCAAGCCGGCCGAACTCCTGGCCGAATGGCAAGCGGGCGACAGGGTTTTGGTGCTGCATGTCTTTGGCGGCATTGGCGGCGAACAGCAGGAGGCCGGCTTGTTGTTCGGACGCTCCCTGGGCCATTTCGCCTACGGCTTCGCCGAGCTGGAAATCGAGCCCCTTGCCGCTGAACTTTCCGTGGCCGTGCAATACCGCCAGGTTTACGCCCACAACCCTGAGGGGCTGATCTCCGGTGCCCACGACCGCTGGCGCTACCTGGGCGACCGCCAATGGGGCTGGCTGGGGCTGCGGCCGGTGGCCGACATCCTGGTGCGTTTCCCACCCTTCACCTGCCCGTATCGCATCGGCGAGCAGGAGCGCTCTCCCCTCGATGGCTTCGAGGGGCAGTTGGCGGCGATGATGGCTCGCTATCGCCTCGGTGATGGCACGGGGGCGACGTTTGTGGGCCCCGCCAACAACTGCTCCCAGGATTCCAACCAAGCCCTGTTTGCGGCATTGCGCCAGTTGCAGGCCGAAATCGCCGCCTTGGACCCGGAGGTTCTGGGCCAATGGCAACGGCGCCACCCCGACCAGGCCCGCCGGCTGCAGGCCCTGGGCCGCCTCGAGCGGGAGTTGCGGAAAGTGCTGCTGCCCTTTGGCGGCCTGAGGGAGGACTGGCGCCAGCAGGAGTACGTGCTGGGCAGCAGCCTGGAGGATCGCCCCCTCAACAACCTGGTGCGGGGATTGGGGAGCTGGCGCACGCTCCTGCCCCGCCTCGCCAGCGATACGGTGCTGCGGGTTTTCCTGCATCACGGCGCCTCGGCCCTGGTCATTCGCAGCAACCAGGTGGGCGGTGACCACCCCTCGATTGCGCCGCTGGCCCCGATGACTTTTTGAAGCAAAGCTCACCAGGGCTGAAGCGAAGCTCACCAGGCCCTGCCGGTGATCGGGCCCAGTCCAGCCGCCAGCAGCAGGGATGCCGCCGCTGCCAGGCCCACCATGGCCATGGCGCCAGGCGCCAAGGGTGCCAAGCCCAGCCACGAACCCAGCCCGGGGGATACCAGCAACAGCAGCCAGAGCTGCAAACCGATGAGGGCCCCCACGGTCGTGATCGGCCGGCGCCGATCGCCGTTGAGCCACACCAAGCCGCCGCCGGCCAGCAACAGCAGGGAGAAAACCAGCATCCGTTGCAGCGACACCTGGCCCGCCCCCCAGAACACCAGCAGCAGGGCCGCCAGGCTGAGCAGGCCCCCCTGCAGCAGGGCGCGCCGCCACAGGGGTTTACCCAACAGCGGCGCCTCCGGCGGGCGCGGTGGTTGGCGCATCTGGTCGGCGGTTGCCGGCAGGGCTTCAAAAACCACCGTGCAGGCCGGATCGATGACCAGATGCAGCAGGGCGATATGGACCGGCAGCAGGATCAGGGGCTGGTTGTTGAGCACCAATGGCAGTAGGCCCAAAACGGCGATGGGGATATGGATGGCGAGGGTGTAGCCAAGGGCCCGATTCAGATTGACGGCGACGCGGCGGCCCAGGCCCAGGGCCCGCACCAGTTCCATGAAGGTGTCATTAAGCAGCACCAGATCGGCCGATTCCCGCGCCACCGCCGTGCCCCGCTTACCCATGGCCACCCCGATGTCGGCGGCCTTGAGGGCCGGCGCGTCGTTGACACCATCGCCCGTCATCGCCACCACCTCGCCGGCCGCCTGCAGGGCCCGCACCAGTTGCAATTTTTGCTGGGGCATCACCCGGGCAAACACCGACACCCGGGCCACCAGTTCGTTGAGGCGCTCGGGGGCCATGCCCTCCAGGTCGGCGCCACTGAGCACGGGCCCATCGGGCAGGCCGGCCTGGTCGGCGATGGAGCGGGCCGTGACCGGGCCATCGCCGGTGATCATCACCACCCTGACGCCGGCGCGGCGGGCGATGGCGATCGCCTCGGGCACATCGGCCCGCAGGGGATCCGCCAGGCCCACCAAGCCCACCGGCTCAAACAGATAGTCATGGACATCGGCGGGAGGCTCTCCCCGGCTGGCGGCGCTTTGGCCCCCATGCAGCTGCACCCCCTGCACACCGGTGGCCACCGCCAGCACCCGCAGGCCCTGGCTGGCCAGGCTGTCGGCGGCGGCCAGCAGCTCTTGCCTTGAATCCGCCTCCAGGTGGCAGAGGGAGGCGATGGCTTCTGGCGCCCCCTTGGCGGCCAGTTGCCAGTTGCCTTGGCCATCGCGCCAGAGCTGGGAATACACCAGCAAATTGCTCTGCAGGGGATAGTCCTTTTCCAGGGGCCATTCCGGGTGCAGATGGTCGCTGCCTTGCAGGTGGGCCTGGGCCAGGCGTTGCAGGGCCAATTCCATCGCGTCCACCGGATCGCCGCGGCTGGCCAGCACGGCCCACTCCAACAGGGGGTGGAAAGGTTCTGCCAGGGGCATGCCGGCCTGCCAGAGCTGGCGAGCCGGCCAGGTGAGCAGGTTCTGAACCGCCATGCGGTTCTGGGTGAGGGTGCCGGTCTTGTCGACTGCCAGCACGGTGGCGCTACCCAGGCTCTCCACCGCTGAGGGAGTGCGGGCCAGCACGCCGATCCGGGCCAAGCGCAGGGCGCCCAGGGCCAGAAACAGGGCCAACACCACGGGGATTTCGTTGGGCAACACCGCCAGGGCCAAGGCCAGGGCGGCCAACAGGGCGCGGGGCCAATCGCCACTGAGACCCCCCTGCAACACCGCCAAGCTGGCGCACAACCCCAGGGCCCAAATGGTCAAACGGCTCGAAAGTCGCCGCGTGTGGCGTTGCAGCCGGGTGAGCGGCGGTTCAACGCTGGCCAGGCTGCTGCCCAGCCGCCCCAACTCCGTGGCCCCCTGCACCCCCGTCACCTCGGCCCAACCGCGGCCACTGGCCACCAAGGAGCCCGCCAGGATGCGCTCGCCAGGCTGCTGGCGTGCCACGGGCAGGGATTCGCCGGTCAGCAGCGATTCATCCAGCCACAGACCGACGGCCTCGCTGAGGCTGGCATCGGCGGCAATCCGATCCCCCTCCTCCAGGCGCAGGGCATCCCCCACCCGCACCTCTTCAGCAGGCACCTCGATGACGACACCGTCGCGCCGCACGTGGGCCCGTGGCGCCGAGAGGCGGGCCAATTCGGCCAGGGCCCGCTGGCTGCGGTTTTGTTGCAGGGCATCAAGGCCCGCAATCACGCCAACAAAAATCAGCAGAATCAAGGCATCGACCGGCTCGCCGATCAGGCCGTAGATGAGGCTGCAGCCAAGCAACAGCAGGTTGGTGGGCTCCAGCCAGCTGCGCCAAGCCCTGGTTAGTTTCGCCAGCCTGGGCCGCAAGCCTGAGATCGCTGGGATGTTTGTCATGGCGTCATTGGTAGGGCCCAGCCAACCCCATCGACAAGGAGGCTGTAAGCAGTCTGACCTGCCAAGCAGGGACGCCATTGCCATTGTTACGATGGAAAAGTTGCAGTAAGTGATGCAGTAAGTGATAGGGTGTAGCCTGAGACAAATTTGTCATGATTGCGGGCCGAATTGTTGGCCAGTCCTCTGGCGAAAACTGGATCGGTCTGATTGATGGCACCTATGCCATTATTCTCACCTTATTGGTAATTGAACTACCAGTAATTATTCTTGATCTCATCAGGGAGTGCCAGCAGCATTCCCACTCTTTTTCAGAGCTCGGCATTGGTGTTGGTTCCCTTTTACTCGGTTATTTTGCAGTTTTTACAATCCTCTATGACATTTGGTCCTATCACAAGACTTTGCTGAGAGATGCGATCCAATTAAGACTCTTTGCCATCAGCAGCAGCTTGCTGATGTTCATCGCAAGCCTGGTGCCGCCTTTCTATTATCTGGTTAACCATTTTTCGGTGAAGCTACTGCTTCACTACAGCAGTTATCCAATCTTAGCCGACCGAGGCCTAACGGCTGCCCGTACATTCGTTTATATTTTAATTGCTCTCCTTTACTGGATACTTGCTTTCCTGGCTCGCAAAGAACAATTTCAGCGCCGACAATCGCCGCAAAAACGCCAGGAGCTCTTTTTGATTACCGGCACAGCCATGAGCAAGTGCATCCTGACTACAGTGATGATGCTTATCACCGAATTCTGGCATATTCCACCACCAACTCCAACGCTTTTTTTGGCAATATCCACTTATTTTTATTTTAATTTCTTTGAGTTCTCGCGTCAGAGAGGTTAAATGGGGGGGTGGGCAGAGCCGGATCGCAATCGGGAGTAAGGCCCAGCGCTGCCAAGCATTGAGTCATGCTAATTGTTACCAATCAAGTTGACGCCATGCACTCCCGGCTTTTCTGGAGCGGGCTGGGATGGCCTATTATTGTGGTGAGGTCCTGCACTACCGCGATAAAGGTGCGTGGAACTCTTCGATTGATAGCTGCCCGTTGCAGAGTTTTCGATACACATGAAGTTATCAGCAGTAACAGTAATCGATTATCGATGCTGTGTCGCGGTTGATCAGATCACAATGTCCGTATCCAGTTCCATCGCAGTTTAAATAGATTATTCAAGAAAACCTTCCTAAAAGATGTCAACTGGATCAGCTTCTCTCAATTTGCGAGTGGCCACGACACCAGAAAAACAACACATAAACAAGATTAAAAAAAATAAGCATCTCTGGACCGTCATATAAACAGGTAGGAGAGTGGCTTGCTTGGTGACATAGTATAAACCAGAAGCTATAAGAAGGCCGAGTATGCATCCCATTACGGCCAGAAATAATGATTGACTTAAAATCAGCCAGACGAAATAGCTATTCTTGTATCCCATAGCCATTAAGGTAGCGTATTTAGGCAGATATTGTGTGATATTAGTGTACAGGATCTGACAGGCAATTACGATTCCCACAATCAAGCCCATGCCAACACCAAAAGCAAAGATAAAGCCAATTTCCGTACTCGTTTTCCAATAATTATTTTCAAATTTAATCCATTCCTGCATCGTCAAGACATCGACATCGTTGGAAATATTGGCGCGAAGAGTCTGAGCGAAATTTTTGGCATTAACCCCCTTTTTTAATTTAATTAATCCCACGTCAATCAGCCCAGGTGGCCGTTGGGGAAAAATTCGAAGAAAATTTAAATGACTGGTGATGATATTACCGTCAATACCAAAAGATGTTCCCAATGTAAACATATGCCTGACCGATACAGATCGGCTGCCGTAGGCCAAGGGTCCAGAATGCCCCTGACGTGTAATCCTGTCCAGCAGTAGCATTGCCAGGGCCAACCGCCGTGAGCATGAGCGACAAACTATATTATTGGGTGTTCCAGTCGAATCCCGACTGGATCCTGGAGCTACAGCCTGACCTCACACCTTAGGTGAGAGGATACCGCTTCTTGGCGTCGGTGCTAAAAGAGCGGGAGTACCGACTCGATGGTTTGTTTCTGCCTTGAGCTGGAGCACTCCGCGGCTAATCCACTGGCCCCACCGCTATTGTGCGCAATGCCATTACTGGTGCAGCCGGAAGAGCAAGTGCCGGCGAGCAGTGCTGCCATCCGCCAGGAGGTAGTCGGCACGGATTAAGCAAGGTCGTTGGCCGATGTGATCACCGCTATCGTGATCCCACGGTTTAATGGCCGATCGCTAAAGGAGCTCTGCGCCGTGGGCGGTATCACCCTGGAGGATTTCACCCAAAGCGTGGCGTATCGAGAGATCTTTGGGCAGGGCCTGCTGGAGGTGTCTACCCGGGCCCTGCCGCCGAAGCGGCTGGCGGCGGCAGGGTGATCCCAGCGCAACCGCAAACTGACCCCTTCTTCGAGCACCGCTGCGAACAGATGGCAGCGGTGCTGGTCGATGCGGGCCGGGTCGTGCCGGCATTGGTGAGGGATGGCACCGGCCAGCTGCGGGCCCGTTGGTGGCCGCTGCCCGCCGCCGCCGATCGCCCCTGGTTTGAGGCCATGTTGCCGGCGGAAGACCTGACCAGCCAGCGCCAGTTGGCCGCTGCCCTGGCCGCTGCTGTGGATCGCTGCGTGCGACAGCGGCTTTTGCATGGGGCCCGCAGTGGCTCCAGTTCGTCGCAGCGCAGCTTTGGCCTGCCGGAGGCCTGGCTGACAGCCCTTGCCAGCGACGATTCCCTGCTCGCCAGCACCACTGATCCCACCGCTGCCAACACCCCTAACCCCACCACCGCTTGCGCCCCCACTGCCGACGCAGAAACGGCCCTGCTGCAGGGCGTGGCGGCCTGGGTGCGCCAGGGGGTGGCGGCCAGCGGTGAGTTGCAGCTCTGCCTGCGCTGCCATGAACCGCCCGATGCTCGCCGGCGCCGCTGGTTGGTGGAGCTGCTGCTGCGCCCGGCCGCCGATCCCAGCCTGCTGGTGCCCTTGGCCGCCTTCTGGGCCGGCGAGAGTCCCTTTGCGGCCAGTGCTTTTGAGGCGGTGTTGGGCCAGCTGGGCCTGCTCACCCGCCTCGCCCCCGAGCTGGCCCCCCTGCTGGAGCAACAGGCCCCGGCCTCGTTAGAGCTGGATGAAGCGGGGTTGGTGCAGCTGGTGACCCAGCGCTCCTCCCTACTGGCCGAAGCGGGCTTTGCAATGCTGCTGCCCAGCGGCCTGCGCCAGGGCCAGCGGCTGGCAATGCGGGCCCGCGCCCTCGCAGCGCCCGCCAGCAAGCGGGGCAAGGGTTCCCCGGCGGGGGGCGGCGCCGGCCTGGATTTGACGCGGATGTTCAATTTTGAGTGGCAGGCGGTGCTGGGCGATCGGCCCTTGAGCGCCGCCGAGTTGGCCAGCCTGGAGCGGGCGGCGGCCTTGAAGCGGCCGCTGGTGCGGTTGCGGGGCCAGTGGAGCCTGGTGGATGGGGCAGCGGTCGCCGGCCTGCTGCGCCTCGCCGGCCAGCAGGCGGAGGCCAGCGGCGCAGACCTGCTGCGCAGTGCCCTTGGCCTGGGCCAACTGGATCTACCGCCGGAGCTGGAGCTGGCGGGGGTGGAGGCCTGCGGGCCGCTCGGCACCCTGCTGGCGGGCGATCTGCACCAGCGCGCCGAGGCCATCGCTACCCCGGCGGCCTTCAGGGGTGAGCTGCGGCCCTACCAGCAACGGGGCCTGGGCTGGCTGGTGTTTCTGGGCCAACTGGGGCTGGGGGCCTGCCTGGCGGACGATATGGGCCTGGGCAAAACCGCCCAGCTGATCGCCTCCCTGCTGGCCGATCCCCTGCAAAAACCCACCTTGGTGGTGGCGCCGGTGACCTTGCTAGGCAACTGGCGGCGGGAGCTGGAGCGCTTCGCGCCCACCTTGACTGTGGGGCTGCACTACGGCCCCCAGCGGCCCCGCACCGCAGCAACGCTGCGGCGGGCGCTCAAGGAGCTCGGCCCCGGCGGCGTGCTGCTCACCAGCTACGGCGTGCTCAGCCGCGATGCCGCCGCCTTGGCGCAGCTGGCCTGGGGCCGGCTGGTGTTTGACGAGGCCCAACAGCTCAAAAATCCCTACACCGCCATGGCGCGGGCCGCCGCTGGCCTCGGCGGCGAGCGCCGCGTTGCCCTCACCGGCACGCCGGTGGAAAACCGCCTCCACGAACTCTGGGCGTTGTTGAACCTTCTCAATCCCGGCCTGCTGGGCAGCCTGGCCCAGTTCCGCCAGCGCTTCGCCATCCCGATCGAGCGCGACCAGGACCAAGCGGCGGCCGAACGCCTGCGGGGCCTGACGGCTCCTTTTCTGCTGCGGCGCCTCAAAAGCGACCGGGCGATCCTGCCCGATCTGCCGGGCAAGATTGAGCAGACCGAGCTCTGCCAGCTCAGCGAAGAGCAGGCCACCCTCTACCAGGCGGTGGCCGATGAATTGCTGGCGCAGGCCGAAGCCAGCGAGGGCATCGAACGCCAAGGCTTGGTGCTGGCCGGCCTGACCCGCCTCAAGCAGGTCTGCAACCACCCCGCCCACTACCTCGCTGACGGCACCGAATTGGCGGGCCGCTCCGGCAAGTTGGCCCGCTGCGAAGAACTGATCGACGCGATTCTGGAGGCCGGCGAAAAGCTGCTGCTGTTTACGCAATACACCAGCTGGGGCGAACGGCTGGCGGCCCACCTGGCCCGCCGCTGCGGGAGCGTTCCTCTGTGGCTGCATGGCGGCCTGGGCCGCAGCCAGCGCGACCAGCTGGTGGCCCGTTTTGCTGAGGCCGATGGCCCGCCCCTGTTTTTGCTGTCGCTCAAGGCCGGCGGCACCGGCCTGAACCTCACCGCCGCCTCGCACGTGATCCACTACGACCGCTGGTGGAATCCGGCGGTGGAAGATCAGGCCACCGACCGGGCCCACCGCCTCGGCCAGTTGCGCTGCGTGCATGTGCACAAGTTGGTCTGTGGCGGCACGGTGGAGGAGGGCATCGATGCCTTGATCCGCGGCAAACGGGAGCTGGCGGAGCGGGTGGTGGCCAGCGGCGAACAGGCCCTCAGCCGCCTCTCAACCGACGAATTGCGCGAGTTGATCCGGCTGCGGCCATCGGAGGGCAGGTCATGAAAGCTGCGGGTGGATCGGCTCGGAATGATCCGCCTGGATCGGCCCGGAAGCCAGCGAGTCGGCCGGCTGCGACCCGCCAGGGCCAGCGAACAACCCGTAAAACCCAAGAACCCCTGGCCAGCCAGTGGTGGTCCCAGCGGTTCACCGCCGTGCTGGAGGGTTATGGCCTGGGCCCGCGCATGGAACGGGGCCGGCGCTATGCCCGTGGCGGCAAGGTGACGGATTTAGTCGTGAAAGCGGGCCGCTTGGAGGCCCGGGTGCAGGGGTCGCGGGCCACGCCCTATCGGGTCAGCGTGCGCAGCGAGGCGGCCAGCAAAGCCCAATGGCGCAGCCTGGAGCTGCTGTTCGCCACCCGCCTGGGTTGGGCCGCCCAATTGCTGGCCGGTGAGGTGCCCGCCAACCTGGAGGCGGCCTTCGCCGAAGCCGGGGTGGCCCTGTTCCCGCGCCGCTGGGGCGACCTGCAGGTGCGTTGCGGCTGCCCCGATGACGCCGAACCCTGCAAACACATCGCCGCAGTGCTCTATGTCTTCGCCCAGCAACTCGATGGCGATCCGTGGCTGCTGCTGGCCTGGCACGGCCGCGATCGCCAGACGCTGCTGCAGGCGCTGCAACAGGGGCCTGCGGGGCCTGCGGCCACCGGCGGCAAAGCTGGCGGCAAGCAGGTGCGGGGCAAGAGGGCTGGGGGTAAGTCCACTGGGGAAAAGAGTGCTGATAGCGCCGAAGCTGGCGGCGATGGTGCCCTGAATTCAGAGCTTGAATCGCTGCCGCCTTGGTGGCCAGCGGGGCTGCGCTCTCGTCCCGATCCACGACTCCACCCCCCCGATCCCCTGCCCCCCGATCCGCCCGAGCGAGCGCTGCAACGGCTGGGACCGCTGGAGATCCCCGGAGCGCCGCCGGATTGGCAGGAGCGTTTGGCGGAGATGTATCGGCAGTTGGTGGCCGAGGAGTCAAGGGGCCAACCGCCGTGAGCATGAGCGACAAGCTTTTTTATTGGGTCTTCCAGAGTCATCCCGACTGGATCCTGGAGCTCCAGCCCGACCTGGTGGCGGCTGCCGGCTTGGCTGGCGACGCGGCTGGCGCTGCCGGCTCTGCTGCCGGTTACCGCTTCTCGGCACCGGTGCTCAAGGAGCGGGAATACCGCCTCGATGGGTTGTTTCTGCCACCGCCGCAGCGGCCGCAACTGCCGGCGGTGATCCTGGAGGCCCAGATGGCAGCCGATCCTGGCTTCCTGCGGCGGCTCTATGCCGAGAGCGGTCGCTGGCTGCAGCAGGCGAGCACTATCGATCACTGGCGGGTGGTGGTGATCTGCCCGAACCGGCGGTTGAATTTCGGCAGTCCCCAGGCGGTGGCGGAGTTTGTCAGGGAAAGGGTGCACTGGATCGAACTGGAGCCCGCCGCCACCGATCCAACGGCCCCGCCGCTGCTGCGGGCCCTGGCGTTGCTGGTGCAGCCGGAGGAGCAAGTGCCGGCCAGCAGCGCCGCCCTCCGCCAACAGCTAGCCGGCACGGATCAGTCAGGCGCCTTGGACGATGTCATCGCCGCTATCGTGATCACACGGTTCAACGGCCGATCGCTAGAGGAGCTCTGCGCCATGGGCGGCATCACCCTGGAGGATTTCAGCCAAAGCGTGGCTTACCGGGAGATTTTTGGGCAAGGCCGTCAGGAAGGCAAGCAAGAGGGCAGGCAAGAAGGCCGCCTGGAAGGTCGCCTGGAAGGTCGCCAGGAAGGCGAACTGGAAATGGCTCTCCGTCTACTCCGCCGCCGCTGCGGTGCGATCAGCGCCGAACAGGAGGCCGGCATCAGGGCCCTGTCCCTGGAGCGCCTTGAGGCCCTGGCGGAGGCCCTGCTGGATTTCAACAGCCCAGCGGATCTGGCGGCCTGGCTGGCGGCGGCTTGATCAGCGGACTGGGCGGGTGAGGCGGCTGGGATCTAGTGACAGGCCTGCCACCTGCGGCCCACGGCACACCGCCAAGGCACTGGGTCCACCGATACCGACAAGCCGCCAGGAAAGGGGCAACTTAGTTCAGTGATCTTTGCCGATACCCACCCGATGGCCCAATCCCTCGCCCAGGCGGCCGATGACCTGACGGCCCTCGCCTGGCGCATGCACCAGCTGGCTGAAGCAGAGCTGAACGAGCTGCGAGAGCAGCTGGAACAGGAACGCCAAGCCAGGCAGGAGGCCGTTGAGCGAGCCGAGAGCCTGGAAAGGGAACTGGCCCTGCTCAAAGAGCAAAACGAGCAGGAGTGCCTTCGCCTCAACGGCGAACTGGATCAGGAACGGCAGGCAAGGCAGAAGGTTGAAGCGGAGGTGGCCTCCATTCACGCTGTCATCCTTGAACAAATCGCGATCAGCGAAGCGGAGGAGGCAATCACCAAAGCCGCCGAGCAGGAAAGAGAACAGAGGCTGCAGGAGCAGATCCAGGGGCTCCACAACCAGCTGGAACTGGAGATCAGGAACCGCACCCAAATCGAGACAAAACTGAAGGGCATTCGCCAAGCCTTCTACGATCTGATGCTGCCAATCGAGCCTGAGGAGAGCAGTCAGCAGAACGGTTGTAGCGACAGACTCCTGCAATTGGATGTCAAGCACTGAGCGGGCACGGTTCCGCTAACTGCCGGCAACCGCTGCGCCGCAGGTGCGGCTCTTGGCGGCGGAACTGTATGTCTGCGGCCAGCAACTTGATGGCAATCCGTGCTGCTGTCGCTGATGGCTTCCGTGCTGCCCTGGAAAGCCCAGGGGTCACCGGTCGATCTGGAGCTGGTCAACGGCCTGCGGGATGAGTTGGCTTGAGCCAGGACCAGCTACTGCAACGACCGGCCATGGGGCCGGCGCTGCTGATCCGCCATCCCAGGCACCAGTTTTGGCCCGGTGGCTCAGCGTGCTCCATCAGAGCGGCATCGATGCCTCCCGGCTACTGGAGGCTGGCCAGATCACTGACACCTACCTGCTGGAGCGCGACCAAGATTTCCGCACCATTCAGGAGTTCCTGGTCCACAAGGACGTCCTGACCACCGTGATCTACACCCATGAACTGAACCGAGGGCCATCTGGGGTACGAAGCACTGCTGAGCTGCTCTGAGGAACGGAGGGATCTTCTGCGGACCGCGTATCAATCCATGAAGCTAGTGGCGGCATCCGCCATGCTCGCAGTGAACTTTCGCAAAGGTTAGAGTACTGTTCCAGCAACTTATGTGGCTAACAGTCGGCTGGCCACAACTTCTGCGGTCCGCTGAACCAGTGTTAGAAGGATCGACAAGTCAAGCCACGTATATCTATAAAAGCGTGCTATCTTCATCTCATTTCGGTAGCTGTTACGGTACTGTCTGCACGCTTCTCATGGCAAGGTAGATCAATCATTCGAGTCTCTTTTATTGCGTCTCTAGCTGCCCCCTGGACTCCTTTGTAACATCGTGAACACATCTTATGCGGATCCGCCTAAGATGCACCAGCGTTTGTCCTTGAGCCGTGAGATCCATTGTGGTGCAGTCCTTCTGTCGCCTGGCAGCTAGGAGCGTGTCGCACATTTCCGCAGCCACAGCGGCCCCTCCCCCCGCTTCTTGGGGGCAGTTCTGAGCGCTGCTCTCAGTCCCGGGACTGAGCGGGCCTGAGCGGTGGCCGCTCCCTCAGGCGGTTGCAACCTCTGCT
>JAPLIC010000081.1 GCA_026389315.1 Cyanobacteriota bacterium | reverse complement strand
TGATCGTCGAACAGCGCTGTTGGATGCGTTTTAGACAGCTCTTTTGAGTCAATCCTTGATCGAATGTCCAAGTGCAGGCGATCCAGCATATTGCCCTCGATACGTCCTAAGCCCAGTAAAACTTAATTCAGCAAGCCCTATAAAATTATCTCTAGCTAGCATTCCACAATTTTGTTTGCGCAGGTCATAACATCTATACTGTCTCAGATGACTACAGACATGGAGCTGGTGTAAATGCGGATGGCTATTGCTGCAGCGCATAGTACAAGGCTTGATCGGGTGTTGGGACGGAAAAGAACGGCTTCAATTCTGGGGAGAATTTCAAGTAACTATAGGTCAAAGGTGGAGGCTGTATGCCCTTCATGGTATGGAGCAAAGGAGCTTTAATCGGCTGGATTAAGGAGGAATCGCTTTGAGAAAGGTTGGCTAACTTGAAGGCAGCGTCTGCGTAGGTTATGTCATGACTCGCCGTTGCTTGAAAGATACCATGCGTCTTTTGGGCAATTAACCACACCAAGATGTCAGTGGCGAAGGCCAGGGAGATTGGAGCCATGGTTCGATTCGCATGCGGATGGATACAGTTGCCGGATCGCATGCGCTGGAGCCACTCTTTAAAGAGAGGAAAGTTAGGGTGGAGTACTTTGCCAAGCCTGATTATGGAAGCTTTGCTATTGCCCTCAAGCAAAGCTACTTCTGCTGCGGCTTTTTGCCTGCCATATTCTGTAAGCGGATTCCTGGCATCGGATGACTGTGCATTTGGTTTGATGCCATCAAATACCATGTTGGTGGATAAGAAGACAAGATGACTGCCAGCTTCTGCAAGGAGATCTGCCAGGGCTAAGGTGGCATCAACATTGACTTGTCTTGTTCGCTCAGGGTTTTCTTCACATTTCTGGATAGAGGTAATAGCCCCGCAAAGTACGGCGGCGTCAAACCGGCGGTCTTTAATGGGTAAAAAAGAGTCTGGATCTTGCAGATCAAGGAAAAGGGATGTATCGCCATAAACGCCAGGCCGGCGTGTGCTGCATGTGACCTGAAAGCCCTCCGCAAGCAAGCGCTTATTGAGGGCCGAGCCGATGGTGCCATCTCCGCCTACGATCAGCACATGCTGCGGAATGGCTGACCCAGTGGTGGACGAAGAGGTTGATGTTACGCTCACCCTTTCTTGCCGCAGCAAAGTACGAGGAGATAGTGGGCCATCGGCGTAAATCCAGTATGAATGACTTCATCATTCATGGAAAACAAAAAGACATTGTCAAAGTATTGCTGGAATAGATCTTTCAGGGCGGTGCCGGTTTTGCAATTCACGTGCCCAGCCTTGCTTTGCGGGGAGGCATGAACCTGAGACTCGAGAGACGGCATGCCCACAATCAAAGCCCCGCTGCGCTTGAGCGAGGTAAGCATATTCTTGATAAAGAGATCTTCCTGGCTAGGTTGGATGTGCTCAAGCACGTCCAGGCTAAAGATGGCATCGTATTTGCCTGGCGGTGGTCCTGAGAGCATGTCATGAACAGCCAAGTCAAGTGGCCAATGAGGGTTGAATCTTTTGCGTGCGTCCTCAATGAATATGGGGTCAAAGTCGACTGCGGTTACGTGGCCAACTGCCTGTTGGACGAGTCGGCTACCGAAGGCATCTGCACAGCCAACTTCAAGCACATTCTCGTAGCCAGATAACATCTTGGCAACAAACTTATAACGCGAGAGCGTGAATAATGTACGTTTCGGGTCTTGATTCCAGGACTCGTTGATCATCAACCCAAGCTGGCTGATGCCATGCTTCTCAGCCACATCAAATACCAGCCCATACTGTTCTTCCTTTGTCTGTTTGTTGTCGGCCATGGTGGGATTAATCGTAGTTTTCGGGAGGGGTGATCATGCCGGGATGAATTGAGCCTAGGCGACTTTTCACCGCTTGGGCAATATCTCGGCGAATCGGCATCAGAATAGGAAGGTCTGGGGGCGCTTGTTCGATTGAGAAAATTGGCCTGCCGAGATGATCATTTCCGATCCTGTTGGAATCCTCATCCACAAAAAAACCGACCCTGTCTTCCAGCGCTACCGCTAGCCATGTAGCGGAGATACTCGTGCCAAAGATGCCGACTTTCCCCTCGATGGCCATCGCTTGCTCTAGCAGCAGGTGAAGCCAATGCAGATGGTTGCTGGCATAATGAAAATCCTCAGGATCGCTATTGGGCAGGCATGAATCCATGCATTCTGCCCGGGAGCTATTGGCCAGTAAGGTCAACTCCTTGGCGACACAGTCGTCTACGAGGTTGCTTACCCGATGACCGGCGGATTCAACCGCCCAACGCAATGTCTTTTTGCTGAAATGGGTGCAATGATCTGTGATCAGGATATCAAAGGGCGAAGTCTCAAGATCGGGAACTTCGATGAGAAGCGAGCCGTTTGGTTTCAGAAGATCATCGAGTCTTACTAAGAACTCTCTTGGCCCTGGAATATGTTCCAAGGCATGAATCATCACGATCAGGTCAAATCGTTCTGAAAGCTGCTCCAAGGGGCCGGTGTGCAGCTTGGTTACGCCAGGGATGGATTCCACAACGGCGCGATTGCGATCGTCCAGCTCGGCACCGATCATCTGCCAGTGGGGGTAGGCCTGGCGGAAAGCATGCAGAAAAGAGCCATTGCCGCAGCCGATGTCCAGTAATGTTCCCGTATCAGGCAGGTCAGCCCTGCTATGTAACCACCTTACAATCGTTTCAGAACGGGAGCGGTTAGCACCGGATCCAGCATCAAAGCTGCGTTGTTCGCCACCCTCGGCTTGTGCATAGACGGCATAAGCGGCATAGATCTCAGCCACTTCAAGCTGCCATTCTGGCGTCAGGGGCTTCTGCACCGTCCCGCAGGTCTGGCAGGCTGCCAAAAGGGTTCGGCCCTGCCAAGGCCGGCAATCTGAAGTCACTTGTCCAGCTACTGGGTAACCCAGCAACGTCTCCAATCGCCCACCGCAAAGATGGCAAAGGACAAGCGGCTGGTTGTTCATCGTTGCATTCATCATCTTTAGCCTAGATAGTGACGAGCCTTTACCAGGCGTTTTTGGATTAAAACATCTGATTCTTCCTCTGGCATCACGATCAGCATCTGTTCCAATCGCGCCGGTTGCAACACGGCCAACAGGATGCAAAGCCATTTGAGCCGCAGGATGGGGCGCAGCGGCTGGCAGCGGCTGAGAATGGCCTGGCGTTGCTCCAGGGGCCATGCTGCAAGCAGAGGGGAACCGACTTTTGCGACCGGTACGCGCGGTTGCAGGTTGAAATCCAGAGTGGCTTTGGCTGGATCATCCCAGCCTGCAAATTCAAAATCAATAAACCGAATGCCTGCCGCCGTGCGAATGGCGTTATGAAAGCCGAAATCGCTGGGGGAGACGCAGCGCGCCTCAGGTGCTATCGCATCCGGCACCATACCCTGATCGATCAGGCGATGTGTGGACTCCTCGGTGTGGGCCAGTACGGTATGAAGCTGCTGCAACATTGTTTCGGCCTGGGGCCGGAGCGCTGCCTCGAGGTGATCGCAGCCCATGCCCTGCAGCCGCTGCCGGACGTTGCCGAGGTGCTCCCGCAAGCTGAGGAAGCCTTCGGCGGCGTCCAGCTGGATGGATTCTTGAGCGAGCCGGGGCTCGGCGTTGAGTTGGCGGAAAAACTCCACCGCTTCGCCCACCTCGCGCTCGGATGGGGGTACTCCCTCGGGGAAGGTCTCCCCCTCCAGGTGTTCGAGCACCACGCAGCGCCGTTCCGGGTCGGCCTCGATCAGCGCTGGCGTGAACCCCGGCGCCGCCTGGGCCGCAAACCGCAGAAAGTCGACTTCAGCCTGCATGCGGTCGCGCTGGCCGGGCTGGGCCGGCGCGTACCCCTTGATCACCCAGTGCTGGTTGCCGTCGCCGCAGCGGAACACCCGGTTGTTGATGCCGCCTCGCAATCGCTCCAGGCTGTCGACGCTGGCCCCCAACTGGCTCGCCCAATGCTCGGCAAAGGCCGGGGCGTTTTCCCCCTCCCCGATCACGGCAACGTCGCCAAGAGCTCGCCCAGCTCAGGCCAGGCTGAGATGCGGCGCTGTCCCTCCTGTGCGGTGCTTCCACTGGACGGATCAAACAGAATCCCCGCCGCGCTGGCTGGGAACCCGGAATCACCCAACACCTCCGGCAGGTCGTCAAGAAAGGCCTGGCAGCCCAGCTCCGCGATGCGGGCCACCTTTTCTTGGCGGGTTTCGAGGAAATTGACGCTGCCGTTGTCTGCGGCAAACAGCCCGGTGCTCTGCAGCCGTTCGGCCACCCAGCCCCGCGCCGCGGCGTGCAGATCATGGGGCTCGCCCGCATAGGGCCGGCGGCTGCGGTGGCTCACGATCACCAGCTCGTGGCCGGCAGCCACCAGCTGCAGCATCGTTTCGATAGCGCCCTCGAAGGGCTGGGCATGGCGCATGCCGGGGCCGTACAGCTCCCCTTGAAAGGCGGTCCACTCCGGTTCGCGGCCGGCGCCGCGCAGGTGGTCACGCAGGCCGAGCTTGGTGCGGGGCACCTCGGGCGGCAGGTCGAACAACTCCTCGGCCAACAGCGCGATGGCGGCGTCATAGCAGACGATGGTGTTGTCGAAGTCGAGCCCCAGCTTGATCGGGGCCGATGGCGTCATGGCGGGCGCCGTCATTGGGAACATCGTCATTGCGGGCGCTCCTCGATGGCGCGGCGGATCGTCTGGGCCAGGCCTTCGGCATCAAGCCCAAGCTGGCGGCGGGTGTAGGCCTGGTTGCCCAATTCATGCAGAAACGCATCCGGCACTCCTAGGCGCCGCAGGCGGATGGCAGGCCCGTCGCGGTCGGCCAGCCATTCGAGCAGGGCACTGCCCAGACCGCCGGTGATGCCGTGCTCCTCCAGGCTCAGCCAGTGGGGGAAGCGCTCCGCCATCGCGGCCAAAAAGGGCCCATCCAGCGGCTTGACGCCACCAAGGCTGGCCACCGCCACGGAGATGCCGGTGGGGGCGAGGGCTTCAGCGGCCTGGAGGGCTTCGCCGAGGATTGGACCCACCCCCACCACCAGCAGATCGCTGCCCTCGCGCAGCAGGTTGGCCTTGCCGATGCCCAGCCGGGCATCTTGGCCATGGAGGGCTGGCTCCCCCTTCTTGCCGATGCGCATGTAGGTGGGGTTGGGCGCATTGAGGGCTTCGCGCAGCTGGGCCACCAGTTCGGCGCTGTCGGCGGGGGCCACCACGTTGAGGCCGGGCAGGGTGCGCAGGATCGCCATGTCCTCCAGCGAGTGGTGGGTGGGGCCGAGTTCGGCGTAGGAGAGGCCGGAACCGGTGCCCACGATGACCACCGGCGCCTGGTGATAGGCCACACCCACCCGGATTTGTTCGAGGCAGCGGGTGGTGGTGAAGGGGGTGATCGTGTAGATGACGGGCCGCAGACCGCTGAGGGCCATGCCGGCCGCCAGGCTCATCATGTTGGCCTCGGCGATGCCGCAATTGAAGAAGCGCGCCGGTGCCACCTCCTTGAAGCGATCGAACATGCGGTTGCCGATGTCGCCGGAGAGCAGCGTGACATCACTGCGCTGGGCGGCCAGGGCGGTCATTTCGCGGGCGAAGGAATCTCGCATCAGACGGTCTCCAGTTCAGCGAGGGCAGCGGCCAGTTCTTGCGGATTGGGGGTGCGGTAGTGCCAGTTGTTGTCGTCCTCCATGAACGACACCCCTTTGCCCTTCACCGTGTGCGCCACGATCACACTGGGCCGTTCGTTCTCTGCCCTGGCGGCCGCCAGGGCCTGCCCGATCGCCGCAAAATCGTGCCCGTCGATCTCCTGGGCATGCCAGCCGAAGGCCTCCCATTTGGCCGCCAGGGGATCGAGGGCCATCACCTCCTGGCTGCGGCCAGTGGCCTGCCACTTGTTGAAGTCGATGATCGCCGTGAGGGTGTGCACCTTCTGGCTGGCGGCCAGCAGGGCGGCCTCCCAGATGCTGCCCTCGTTGCATTCGCCATCGCTGAGCAGGGCATAGCAACGGCTGGGCCGTTGTTGGATGCGGGCGGCCAGGGCCATCCCCAGGGCCATCGGCAGGCCATGGCCCAGGGAGCCGGTGGCCGCTTCGATGCCGGGGATGTAACCCGGCTTGGGCGGGTGTTCGTGGAACACGCTGCCGGCCTTGCCGAAATCCTCAAGCCGCTCCAGCGGAAAGAAGCCCCGCTCCGCCAGCACCTGAAACAGGATCGGCGCCCCATGGCCCTTGCTGAGCAAAAAGCGGTCGCGCTCTGGATCTTCCGGGTTGGCGGGATCAAGGTGCAGCTCCTGCCAGTAGAGCTGCACCAGCAGCTCCACGCAGGAGAGGCAGGAGCCCAGGTGGGGGATCTTGGCGGCCGCCGAAGTGGATACGAGTCGCTGGCGCAGGGTGAGGGCCGTGGCGGCGAGTTGCGCAGGGCTGCGCTGGGTGGGGGCGGTGGCAATCATGGCTTCACACCGGGCGTGGCCAGATCCAGGTGCCGCATCCACTTCACCGTGTAGCAGGAATCCCCATCGGGCAGGGCGTGCTGGGCAAAGGCCTCGGCGATTTCGGCGATGGCATCGGCCACGCTGTGGCTGGGCTGGAAACCGGTGGCGACCAGCTTGCTGGAATCCTGCCGGTAGGAGCGGGGGTCGTTGGATTCGCTGACGACGATCTCGGCACCGATCTTGCTTTTGACCCGCTCGGCGATATCAAGAATCGAGATATTTTCAAAGCCGGCGTTGTAGCAGCCGCTGGCGATCTCCGGGTGGGCCAGGAAGTGGCGGTAGACGTTGGCGATGTCCTTAATATGAATGTTGGGTCGGGTCTGATCGCCGCCGAAGACGGTGATCTTGCCGTTTTTAAGGGCCTGGTAGCTGAGCATGTTCACGCTCACATCGAGCCGCATGCGCGGCGAGATGCCGCAGACGGTGGCGGGCCGGATGCAGTGCACCTGCATCTCATCCTTGTAGGAAAGGAACACCCGCTCGGCCACCATCTTGGTTTTGTTGTACACCGAGATCGGCACCAAGGTGAGATCCTCAGTGACGTTGGGCTCATCCTTCACCCCATACACACTGCCGGAGCTGGCGAAGATGAACTGCTTCACCCCTGCCCGCACGGCCCGATCGGCTAGCTGCTGGCCGGCCAGCACATTCACCTCCCAGCTGAGGGTGGGGTTGAGCTCAACCGCCGGGTCGTTGGCGATGTTGGCCAGGTGAATGATCGCCTCCACTCCGTCGAGCGGGATGGCGTCGGTGTCGCGGATGTCGAGGCAAAGGTTGGTGAGCTTGGGATGCTCCGGCAGGTGATTGCCGAACCATTGGGTGTCGATGCTCACGACTTCATGGCCATCGGCCAGGAGCAGGGGCACCAAGACAGAGCCCTTGTAGCCGCAGCCGCCGGTGACGAGAAGTTTCATGCTTTGTGTTGATAGGTCCAGGGAAGGGTCTTGAGCTGATCGAGGTGGTCATCCACCCAGGCCAGGGTTTCGGTGAGGCCCTGATCGAGGCTCACCTGATCGCTCCAGCCGAAGGCTTCTCGGATCGAGCTGCTGTCGAGCAGGTAGCTCTGGTCTTTGCCCAGGCGCTCGCCACTCTCTTCCACCACCGCCTCAAATGGCACGCCGCAACGGTCGCAGATCTGCTCCACCAGGGCGCGGATGCTGATTGGGTCTTGGGTGGAGAGGTGCCAAGTGGTGCCGGGCTCGGCTTCGAGAGCCAGCTGGAGGGTGGCCTTCACCACATCGCGGATGTGGATGAAGCAGCGCTCGGAATAGCCGCCGCCGTGCAGTTGCATCGGCTTGCCAGTACGGGCACTGAGCAGGGCCCGGGGAATGATGCGGTAGAGCTGCTGGCCCGGGCCGTAGACATTGGCCGCCCGGGTGAACACCACGGGAAAGCCATAGGCCTTGTGGAAGCTGTGCAGATGCAGATCGCAGGCGGCGCGGCTCACCGCATAGGGGGTGCTGGGGGCGAAGTGATTGTGCTCGCGGATCCAGCCGCCATCGGTGCTGCCGTACACCTCGGGTGTGGTGACATGCACGTATTTCTTCAGGAAGGGCCGCTGCCGCAGCGCGTCGTGCAGCGCCACCTGGGACACCACATTGGTTTGATACCAGTGGGTGGGGTTCAGCCAGCTCTCGGCCACCATGCCCTGGGCGGCAAAGTTCACCACAATGGCCGGCTGCACCTGATCGATCAACTCCAGCAACTGAGGCAGCTGGCTGTTGAGATCAATGGAGTGGAAGCTGAAGTTTTCCGCCGTGGCCAGGCGCTGGCCCGTGGCCGGATCTGGCCAGCGATAGGGCAGGAAGACAGGCTCTAGTTCTTCCGAGCGGCTCACTCCCCACACCGGATGGCCCGAGCGCAGGGCTTCGGCCACGAAGTGGGAGCCGCTGAAGCTGTTGCTGCCGATGACCAGGATGTTCGTGGACGGTGTCATTATTGGTTGTTGAATTACCAGTTTTTGAAAAGTCATAGGTCTCTATGTGGTGATGGTTTAGGTCAGCAATAGCGGTGGATGATGAAGTGATGTCCCGAAATCCCATATGACCCCTCGTCTGAATATTCTATATTATATTTTGCAACCATTTCAGCCCAGGCTTTCTTTTCCCCATACATTGGATCGGCTCGATTGCAGTTCCAGTCGTCGAAGAACACAATGGCGCCTTCTGAGATCAGTTTCCTTTCGAACAGTGGATTAAGGGCATCTATCTCTGATTCGTAAAGATCTCCATCAATGTGTACCAAGGCTAGCACCGAATCCAGTGATATATTCACAGTGTCCTTAAACCAGCCCTGAATGACATGAATGCGAGCAGCCTCTAGGTATTTAGAGCAAATATCCAGCAGTCGTTGCGGTGTTAGCCCTTTGCAGGTTCCTCGACCCCACACTCCAGAAGAAACATGAGGAGATAGCTTATCGGGTTCATGTTGGGAGTCGGGTAAGCCTTCAAAGGAGTCAAAAAGATAAAGCTGTCTTGGTTTATCAAAACCATGAGCCTGATCAGAGTAAGCTAAATTGTGGCTGCATTCATTCACAGCCGCAGCCAGAACAACGGCTGTTCTTCCCGTCATTGTGCCAAATTCGGCAATATCCCCTTTCACTCCCATGCCATAAATATAATAAACTCCGTGCGCAAGCTTCTGGTATACCTCTGAGTGAGCTTTGTGAGTTAGATTTGCTTTTGTTTCGACTGCCAGCTGATTGAATTCATCTATTAGGCTATTGTATTCTTCTTTCTGTTGAAAGACTTGTTTAACCTTGTTCTTCAGAAGTCTGAGGAGATTCATGTGCGAATAGAAGTTTTGTTGCCAAAAACACTTTGCCTTACTGGACTAGAGTAGCATGTGACAAGTTTTTACCCTAGTAGCAGACTGCCTGCTGCTCGCTGAATCTCGGTTCATGCAGGTAGCACCTCCTCCAGACTGTTTCGTAAGGCCGTCGCTGAGATCGGCGTGTTGCCCATGGTTTCCACCGCCAGGCCCGCCATGCAGCAGGCCAGGGCGGCGGTGGGCATCATCGCCTGGCGGCTGGCCAGGCCCGTGGCCATCACCGCCAGCACCGAATCGCCGGCGCCGGCCACATCCAAGGGATTCACGCTCAGGGCCGGGAACGGCTGGCTCAGCATCTGGCCTGAAACATCGCGGTCGTAGGCGATGAAGCCATCGGCCGCCAGCTTCACCACCAGGCGCTCACAGTGGCTCTCATGCAAGAGCTTCTGGCTGAGGCTCTCCAGACCGCTGTCCTTATCTTGCAAGGCCAGGCGCAGCTCCCGTTCATTGGGGCAGAGCAACGAAAAATGCTGGAAGCGGGTGATCGAGCCCACCTGGCTGCTGCACTGCAGATCACCGAACAGCTGCAGGCCGTGACGCTGGGCCAGGTCCTGCACCACCGCCAGCACCCGCGGTGTGACCACGCCATAGACGAAATCCGACACCACAATGCCTTGGGCGTGGGGCGCCAGGGCCTCCAGCCGGGCAATCACCTCATCCTCGATCGCCGCATCAAGGTTGTGCTGCTCCAGCCGGCTCACCCGGAACAGCTTCTGGTTCTCCACCACATAGCGCTTCTTGAAGGTGGTGGGCCGCGACGGATCGCGGCTCAGCCCATCGCCGATGTCCTGGGCCTTGAGCTCATGGTGCACCAGATCCGCCGTGCCGTCGGTGCCCACCACGGACACCAGATCGCAGCGGGCCCCCAGGGCGCGGATGTGGGCCGCCACCACGGCGGCGGCACCGATGAAGTTGCGCCGCGCCAGCTCCCGCACCACCACCACCGGCGCTTCGGCGCTCATGCCGATCGCCTCGCAGGCCGCGTACTGATCCACGATCGTGTCGCCCAGCACGATCAGGCGGGTCTGGGGCCAGGCCTCCATCGAGGCCAGCAGCTGGGAGCGGCTGAGCCCTTGGCGCCGGCAGGCGGCGGCGAACTGCTGGCGGCGCTGGTGGCGCAGATCACGCTCGGAGCTGTTGAGCAGATCGGCGCTGGCGTAGGACACCTCGCCGGCGTGGAACTGCACGCTGCCCCCCTGGGCCCGCAGCAGCGCCAAGGGCGCCTCCAGCTGTGGCGCGCCCTGCAGCTCGGTGCCGAGCACCAGCACCGCCGGTTGCAGCTGCTCGATGGCGCGGCTCAGCTCATCGGCCTCCAGCAGCACGATCGCATCGGCGATGCCCAGCAGGCCCAGGGCCTCAGCCCGCTCCTCCTGGCGAAACGGGTAAGGAGAGGGCTGATCGGCCGGTCCATCGCCCACCAGCGCCACCGCCAGGGTGGGCCCCAGGCTGCGGGCATGGCGCAGATAGCGGATGTGGCCCGGGTGGATGGTGGTGAAGTGGCCGTAGCCCAGCACACAACCCCGCAGGTTCGCGGCCTGCTCCAGGCGCAGCAGGGAAGGACTCACAGCTCCACCATCACCCGGCCGGCCGTGGCGCCATCGCGCATGGCGGCGATGGCGTCGTTGATGCTCTCCAGCGGATAGCGGGCGCTCACGAAGCGATCCAGCTGCAGCCGCCCCTGCTGCAGCAGCCGCAGGTAGCGGGGGATGTCGCGAGCCGGCTGGCTTTCGCCCCCCTGGGAGCCGGTGAGCAGCTTGCCGAAATGGAGCGGCAGGGTGTAGATGCTCACGGTGTTGCCCTTGCGCGGCACCCCCACCAGGATCACGCGGCCCTGGCTGTGGGTAAGCCGGTAACCCAGTTCGATCACGGCCGGCACGCCCGTGTTGTCGATGAACACATCGAGCGGCTGGCCCGCCAGGGCCTCCTGGATCAGTGTTTCAGCGTCTGCGTCGCGGCTGTTGATCGTGTGGGTGGCCCCCAGTTGGCGGGCCAGGGCCAGCCGGCTGTCGTGCAGATCTACCGCCACGATCGCCGCGGCCGATAGCAAGGCGGCGGCCTGGATGATGTTGAGGCCGATGCCACCGGCCCCAAACACCACCACCGATTCGCCCATGCGCAGGCGGGCATTGTTTTCCACCACCCCGAAGCCGGTGGTGATCGCGCAACCAAACAGGGCGGCGGCATCCGGGTTGGTGTCCGCCGGCACCTTGGTGCAGCGGTTCTCACTCACCACCGCATGGCGGTTGAAGGTGGTGACCCAGCCCGCATTGAGCGGCTCGCCCCGCCAGCGGTATTTGGCCGGATCGGCCTGGATGCCGGCACCAGGACGCCAGTGCAGCACCACGCTGTCGCCCGGTTGCACCTGCTTCACCCCCGGGCCGATCTCTAGCACCGTGGCAAAGCCCTCATGACCCATCAGATGCGGCAGGTAGCGATCGGGACCTTTCACCCCGTCAATCTCGCCGAGCTGGGACCCGCAGATGCCACTCACGTGCACCCGCACCAGCACCTGGCCCACCTCAAGCACCGCTGGCAGTTCGATCGTGTCGACCACCAGGGGTTGTTGTTGCGCCACCAGGATGGCGGCCTGGGTGCTGCTGGGCCGTGGCTCGCTGATGCTGGTCACTGGAGTGATCTGAAGAGAAGAAGTCACGTTGAAGTCACGTTAAATTAATGCCGATAATTGATGCCGTCACTCGAAATAAATGAAGGAGTGGTCGCCGCTGTAGCCGGTTTGCTTAAACCACCATTCCCACTCCTGTGGGGTGTTAAAGGCTTCGCAGGTGACCTGCCAATAGAGCAGATTGGCCTTTTCCTGCTCGTTGCGATAGCTCTCCACACACAGGTATTTATTTCCTTTACCTACCCGCTCCATCTCCCGCAGGGCGGGATCAAGGGCGTAGGCGTGCAGGTTGTGCAAGGTGGTGATCGAGATCACGAGGTCAAAATAATCATCCGGCCAGGGCAGCTGGGTGGCGCTGCCCACCTGCAGGCGATCGCGAACCTCCTCTTTGCTGTTGGCGATGGCATAGGGAGAGATGTCGATGCCGTGGATCTCGGCATCGGGGATCACCTTGAGAAAATCGTGGAGCAGAAAAGCCTTGCCGCAGCCGATGTCGAGGATCTTGGGGTTGGCGGGCAGGTCGTAATGCTCCACCATCGCCCGCGCCACCTTCTCCCAGCGGCCCTCGAGGTAGCGATAGCCGCCGTAGCAGATGCGGCGGTCGCCATCCCAGTAATCAAAATCAAATTTCTTGGCCAGCTCGGCAGCCTTGGCCTTGGGAAACTCCGGATCATTCACCCGGGCTAGATAGTCCCGTTGCGTGCTTTTGTGCAGCACGCTCATGAAGTCAATTTCAGCCATGGAAATCAGCCATTGAGTTCAGCGATCAAGTGAGCGAGGCGAGCTCGGTGGGTTTGTTGCTGTTCAGCCACTGCATGCACAGGTGGCCCACCACCAGCTGGGTGTCTTCGGCGATCTGCATGTCGTCGATGCGGAAGTGAATCGGCACCTCAGCCAGCTCCAGGCAGCGGCCGCCGGAGAAGGCCAGGATCGCGAAGGAGCGGATCTTCATGGCGGTGGCGGTCTCCAGGGCACGCACCACATTGGCGGAATTGCCGCTGCCGGAAAGCACGATCAGCAGATCACCCGGCCGGCCCTTCACCTGCAGCTGGTGGGCGTAGATGTTGGCGTAGCCCGTGTCGTTGGCCAGGCAGGTGATCACGCCGGTATTGGCGGGCAGCGCATCCACCCGCAGCCCCGGCAGCGAGGGGCCCGGGCCGCAGGCGCCTGTGCCGTAGTGGAAGTCGTTGGCCATGTGCATGGCGTTGGCCGCACTGCCGCCGTTGCCGCAGATGAACACCTGACGTCCATCGATCCAAGCCTGGCGCAGCTCGTTGGCCAGTTGTTCCACGGCCGTGAGGATCTCGGCGCTGAAACAGCCCTGCAGCCGCTGCAGGTAGGCGCCGGCGGCCAGGGCGAAACTGCTCTGGGTGAGGGTCATGGGGTGGGGGGCAGAAGCTGATGCGCCGCAGCCAGGGCCGCCGGCGTGCCGATGTCGAGATAGGGTCGATCGGTGGGCCAGCTCTGGATACGGCCGATCAGGGTGGGGATCACCTCGGTGCTGAAGTCACTGGGGGGTGGGCTCATGCTGGCGAGGTGGGCGATGAAGGGTGGATCAAACACGTAAAGGGCCCCATTGGCGAGGTTGCCAGGTGGGTCTTCCACTTTCTCATGAAAAGCCGTGACCACCCCCCGCCCATCGGTAGCCACAATGCCGCAGCTGCGGGGCTGATCGGTGCGGAAGGTGAGCATCGTGAATGCACAGCCGCGGGCTCGGCTGCTGTGGGCGTCCAGCAGCCCCCCCAGGTCGCCGCCCATAGCGTTGTCGGCATGAATCAGCAGGCCGGTGGCCCCGTTAAAGAAGTCGCGGTTGGCCAGGAGGGTGCCGGCGGTGCCCAGCAGCTCCGGCTCATGCACGGTTTCCACGGCCATGGCGCTGGCGGAACGCTCGCCCAGAAACGCCAGCACCTGATCGGCCAGGTAATGGGTGTTGATCAGCACCGCCTCGCAACCGGCGGCCTCAAGCTGCCGCAACCAACGGCCCAGCAGGGGCTCTCCGTGGATCGGCACCAGGCACTTGGGCGTGTGCAGAGTGAGGGGCCGCAGCCGGGTGCCCAGGCCGGCGGCCAGCAGCAGGGCCCGCAGCGGTCGGCTCATGGCAGGTTCATGGTGGGAAGCGCCTGATCCAGGATCAAATCGGCCAGGGCGAAACTGGCGGTGAAGGCGGGGGAGATGGCGTTGAGCACGTGGGTGCTGTGCTGCCCCGGCAGGCAGAGGAAATCGTCCTCCAGGCGCTGGGTGGTGTGGTTGAACAGCTGGGAGCGGATGCCCACCTTCTCACTCAGCTGCAAGTGCTCTGCCCGCACGCCAGGGATCAACTGTTGCGCCGCCCGCAGCAGCAGCGGCGGCAAAGCCAGGAACGCCTGCTCGTGCACATAGCGCCGAAATCCGCCCCGATTGGCCAGATACTGGCGGGCCAGCAGGGCCAGGTTGGCCGCCGCCATCGCCGGCTCCACCGCATCCAGGCCGCGGTAGTTCTCGCGCCCCCAGGCCGGGGTGGCGGTGGGGCCAATGCTCACCACAGGGATGGCATCGGCGCTGGGGGTGAAGTGAACACCCAAGAAGGGAACGTCTAGATCAGGAACGGGATAAAGATTGGTGCGGGGCTGGATCGGGCAATCAGGCTTCAACTGCCAGTAGAGCCCCTTGAACGGCAGCAGGCTGTAATGGCGGCCCACCTCAAAGCGATGGGCCACGCGATCGGCCTGCAGGCCAGCGCAATTGATCAAATGACCGTAGGTGATCGTGTCGCCATCGGCTAGAAGCAGCTGACGGCGCTGGGGATCCGTTGTCCAGCCGGCCTGGCCCGCCAGGAACACCACGCCGCGCTCACCCAGCTCCTGCTGCAGGCGCCGCACCACCGTGATCGGCTTGACCACGGCCGTGTTGGGGCTCCAGAGGGCGCGACCGCTGGCGCTACGCGCCTCGGGGATCAACTCCCGAAGCTGCTGTTCGTCCCAGAACTCCACTTGGGCGCCATTGGCCCTGCCCCGCTCTGCCAGCACATCGAGCTGGGAATCCAGCTCAGGGCGCGGTGGCACGATCAACTTGCCGCAGGCATTCAACGGCAGTCCCCTCTCCTGCACCCAGGCCCTGAGACGGTTGGCGCCGTTAACGCAAACCTTGGCTTTTACCGAGCCTGGCTTGTAATAGAGGCCGGCGTGCAGCACGCCGCTGTTGCGGCCGGAGCTGTGACGGCCGAGTTCGGGCTCCTTCTCCAGCACGGTGATGGCGGAGGCGAGGCCACGCTCAAGCAGTTGGTGGGCCAGGCTCAGGCCCACCATGCCGCCCCCCACGATCAACACCCCACAGCTCTGGTTGCTCATGCGCGGTCAGCGGGCAGCCAAGCCAGCCGTTGCAGGGGGAAACTCATCAGACTGGACAGCATCAGCAGCTCAGGATCACTGGCAAGAGGGTTGGCAGGAGCCAGCTCCTGGTGCCACCGCTGCACCGCAGGGCGCTCAAGCTCGCCATGGCCGCTGAGCACATGGCACACCACCGCCACCCCGGCGGCGACACCTGCCCGCAGGTCACTGAGGCGATCGCCGATCATCAGGGAGCGTGAGAGATCGAGATGGAGCGCTCCTGCAGCGTCAAACAGCATGGCGGGGCTGGGCTTGCGCCAGCTCTGGGGCGGCGCCTCAGGCCCATGGCCATTGGCATAGATGGCGGCGATCGGCGCCTCGGGGCCAAGCATCTCCAGCATGCGGCCGGTGACCTCCTCGTACTCCTGCCAACTCAATAGGCCTCGGGCGATGCCGGATTGATTGGTGATCACCACCACCGGCCAGCCTGCCTGGCTGGCGTGATGAATCAGCTCCCAGGCACCGGGGCAGAGCTGCACCGCAGCCGGATTACGAATGTGATGGCGGTCTTCGATGACCACTCCGTCACGATCGAGAAACAGGGCCGGAGTTGGCGCAGAAGCAGGCTTTGCCAGGATTAGGCGTCTCTCCACGCAAGTGGGGGCCATGGTTGAAGGTGTTAGGCGGTTTCCAATCGCGGGGTCGATCGCGGGGTTTGATGATCTGCCCATTCAGGGCTCCCGGTAAAGGCGGCTGCCACGCCGTCCAGCCTCACGGCGACTGAATTCGCTCACACTAGGGTTGGTGTGCAGCGGATCCACGTTGGCCACCTGCTGCCAGAGATCCGGGGGAGCCCAGCGCACGGTATGCAGCACAGGATCGTGGCGCAGCACATGGCACCAGCGGGAACAGCCGCAGGCGGTGCAGAAGAGCTCCTCCAGCCATTCATCGCTGAGCGTGAGCACCGGGTAAGCGGCGATAACCAGCCGGGCCTTTCCCGTTGGCATGCCGCGCTGGCTTAAATCCTCAGCACTGAGAAGGTGCAGAAAGTAGCGGCCTCCACCCCCAGCAAGGGCCTGATCGGGGTGCGCGGGGCAGAAAAGCTGGCGGCGCGGGGGGCGGCGGGAAGGGCGGGGCGCATTGGACACAACATTCCTCCGAAACCTGTGAGGCCGAGCGCGAGCGAACTCAAGCACCACAAACCAACTAACAAGTCATAGCAGGGCTAGGAAAGGGAGCTACATAGCCAAACCAGCTGCTAAGCTGGCTAAGCCTAGCTGGGCCGCAAGGTCATTAAGGCAGCAGGCCAAGGCTGACGCCTGCGCCTCCTGCACCTGCTGATACCAGCCCACCGTGCACTCCACAGTGGTGGCGAAATCCCAGCGGGGGCTCCAGCCCAGTTGATGGTGGGCCTTGTCGATCACCAGGTTGAGCAGGCTGGCCTCGTGGGGGGCCTGCGGATCACTCTGATCCGCCCAGCTTCCGGGCCAATGGCGCAGGGCCTCCGCCACCAGCTCGCGCACGCTGCGGTTGGCCTCCAGCTGGGGGCCCAAGTTGAAGGCCTCGGCCAGCGAGGGATCGGCGCTCAGGCGCTCCGCCAGCAGCAGGTAGCCGCCCAAAGGTTCCAGCACGTGCTGCCAGGGGCGGGTCGCCGCCGGGTTGCGCACGCCGATCGGTTCGCCCTTCGCCAGCGCCCGAATCGCATCCGGCACGATTCGGTCGGCCGCCCAGTCGCCACCGCCGATCACGTTGCCGGCCCGGGCGCTGGCGATGCGTAGATGGGGGCTCTGGTGCGGCTGGCTGCCGCAGAAGCTTGTGCGCCAGCTGGCGATCGTCAGTTCCGCCGCCGCCTTGCTGCTGCTGTAGGGGTCATGGCCACCGAGGGGATCGTTTTCGCGGTAGCCGTAGAGCCACTCGTTATTGCGATACACCTTGTCGGTGGTGATCAGCACTGCCGTGCAGGGCTCATCCAGGCGGCGCAGGGCCTCCAGCAGGTGGATCGTGCCCATCACATTGGTGGCCCAGGTGGCCGCGGGCTCGGCGTAGCTGCGGCGCACCAGGGGCTGGGCGGCCAGGTGCAGCACCAGCTCAGGGCGGGTTTCGGCCACCAGCTCATTCAGCGGTGATGGTCAAGGCGCCGCTCCAGCTCCAGCTGGGCAAACAGGCTGGGATTGGTTTCGGGCGCCAGGGCGACGCCGGTGACCTTGGCGCCGAGCTCCAGCAGCCACAGGGCCAGCCAGCTGCCCTTGAAGCCGGTGTGGCCCGTGAGCAGCACGCGTCGGCCGCTCCAAAAGGAAGGGTCGGGGGTCACCAACGTTTCCAAGAGGCCTTGCCGCTCTCCCAGAGCTCCTCCAAGTGAGTCTTGTCGCGCAGGGTGTCCATCGGCTGCCAGAAGCCGTGGTGCCGATAAGCCTGCAGTTGCCCCTCGGCGGCTATGCGCTGCAGGGGCTCGGCCTCCCAGGTGGTGGAATCAGAATGGATGTAATCAAAGACGCCAGGGTCGAGCACAAAGAAGCCGCCATTGATCCAGCCGCCATCGCCCTGGGGTTTCTCCATAAAGCCGGCCACCTGGTCACCCTCTTGAAAGTTCAACGCCCCATAACGGCCCGGCGGTTGCACCGCCGTGAGGGTGGCTAGTTTGCCGCCGGCACGATGGCTGGCGATAGCGGCGCCGATGTCCACATCGGACACACCATCGCCGTAGGTAAAGCAGAAGCTTTCATCACCTACGTAACGCTGAACCCGTTTCAAGCGCCCGCCGGTGAGGGTGGTTTCACCGGTATCCACCAGGGTGACCTCCCAGGGCTCGGCATTTTTTTGATGCACCTCCATCGAATTGGTGCGCATGTGGAAGGTCACATCACTCATGTGCAAGAAGTAATTGGCGAAATACTCCTTGATCACATAACCCTTATAACCGCAGCAGATCACAAACTCGTTAATACCGAAGCTGCTGTAGATCTTGAGGATATGCCACAAAATCGGTCGACCGCCGATCTCCACTATCGGCTTGGGCTTGAGGTGGGTTTCCTCGCTGATGCGAGTACCAAGCCCGCCGGCCAGGATCACGGCTTTCATGAATAGGTCTGCTGGCGGGGCATTTCAAGGGGCAAGGGCTTCAGCCAGGCCAGGTCCCAAGCGAGCTCAAGGCCAGCTCTCAGCCCAAAGGCAGGCTGGGTACGGCCGGTGGGCCGGCAGCGGCGGTTCAGGGGTGCCAGAAACCCGGTGTATAAAGGGCCGGGGTGATTGAAATCCCTGCCTCTCCCTCGATACCGCTTGGCCCATCCGATCCGCCTTTTCCGCCGTCTGGTTCGCCACGGCCTGGCGCCCCTCCGCGATCCGCGGCCGGCCTCGCGGCTGATCCGCCAGACCGCCCGCAAGGAATGGAAGGTGCTGAGCTTCAGCATGGTCTGCAACCTCGTCCAGGCTGCCGCCGAAGGGGCCACCCTGGGGGTGGTGTTTTTGGCTGTGGACCTGCTCTCCAAGCCGACAGGCCAGACCATCGACTGGACCAGCAAGGGATTTCTGGGTTCGCTGCCCCAGCTCACGGCGGCGCTCAACGCCCTGCCCAGCAACGAGCTTTTTCTGCTGCTTCTCGGGATGGCCGTGCTGCTCAAGCTGCTGCAGAGCGTGGGCATGTACCTGGGCTCGCTGGCAATGGGCTACTACGGCGCCCGCACCTCTTCGCGGCTGCAGGCGATGATCCACTCGCTCATCCTCAGCCTCAGCTTCCCCTGCTCAAGCCGCTATCGCGTGGGCGATCTCCTTTATGTGGGCGGCAACGGCCCTGGGGCGGTAATGACGGAGATCAACGTTGTCAGTGGTCTGGTGATGACCGTGCTGATGGGTGTCACCTATCTGGTTGTGCTGCTGACCCTCTCCCCCTGGCTGCTATTGGCAGCAATCATAATGGGGGGGATTCTTGCCTTGGTGCAGCAACAGATCCTGCCCCGTCTGCGCAGCTATTCTTTCCTCGGCACCGAGCTGGGCCGAGATCTCTCCACCCGTATCACCGAAAACATCCAGGGCCTGCGTCTGCTCCATACATGCGGTCAGCTGGATGAAGCCGATCGGGATGTGCGCAGCCGCTCGATCGCGATCGAAGCCAATGGACGCGCCTCCAGCCGGGTGGGGTCGATCACAGGGCCGGTCACCACCTTCCTGCCGATTTTGATGATCGCGGGCATTGCTGGCCTCAGCTTGGTGCTGTTCGGTAATCGCAATTCCGGCGTGCTGCCCAGCCTGGTGACCTTCGTACTGGCCCTGCAACGGCTCAATGGCACCTTCGGGGGGGTCGCCTCCGCCCTCGGAACTCTCAATGCCAATGCGGCACCGCTTGAGTTGCTCAACAACCTGCTGGAACCCTCCGATAAAGAGTTTCGCAGCCGCGATGGCATTCCCTTTCAAAAGTTGCACCAAGGGATTTCGCTGCGCAACGTGAACCTTCAGTACGCTCCAGATCTCCCACCCGCACTCAGAAGCATCGATCTGGATTTACCAAGGGGCAGTACGGTGGCACTGGTGGGCAGCAGTGGGGCGGGGAAGAGCTCGATTGCCGATCTGCTCTGTGGCCTCTACAACCCCACCCAGGGAGAGATAATGATTGACGACACCCCTCTGGACCAACTTGATCTCATTTCCTGGCAGCAGCGCCTCGGAGTGGTGAGTCAGGACACCTTCCTCTTCAATGCCAGCATCGCTGACAACATCAGCTTCGGCTCTGCCAACGCCACCAGGTCACAGATCCTCGCCGCTGCGGAAAAGGCCCAAGCCGCTGGCTTCATCTCCGATCTCCCGGATGGCTTCGACACATTAATAGGCGAACGGGGCTACCGCCTCAGCGGCGGCCAGCGCCAACGGCTTTCCCTGGCCCGCGCCATCCTTCGCGATCCAGAGTTGCTGATCCTGGATGAAGCCACCAGCGCCCTAGACACCCAGAGCGAAAGGCTGGTGCAGCAGGCCATTGATCAATTCGAACGGCAGCACACCGTGCTGGTGATCGCGCACAGGCTCAGCACGATCGCGAAGGCCGATCAAATCTGCGTGCTGGATAAGGGGCGGATTGTTGAGCAGGGAAATCATCAGCAATTACTGGAAAGGCAAGGCATCTACGCCGGGCTATGGAAGCAGCAGGCTGAAAGTAAGTCAAAAGGAAAAAGCCAGAACATCGAAGAAATCCACCAGCTCCTGGAGACCTAAGTCATGAACCAAGCACGAGCAATTGCGTTCTATCTTCCCCAATACCACCCTGTCCCTGTCAATGATAAGTTCTGGGGGACTGGGTTTACAGAATGGACAAATGTAACTCGGGCCAAACCTCTTTTCCTTGGTCATTATCAGCCCGATCTTCCTGGCGACCTTTCCTTTTACGACTTACGCGTACCTGAAGTCCGCTCACAACAGGCAGAACTTGCAAGAAATGCTGGCATTTCAGGATTCTGTTACTGGCACTACTGGTTCGGCAATGGAGTTCGCGTGCTTGAGCGAATTTTCGATGAAGTACTAAGGACTGGAAATCCAGACTTTCCCTTTATGCTGGGATGGGCAAATGATAGTTGGACTGGAAAGTGGTACGGGCTTGACGACCAAGTATTGCTTCAGCAAAACTATTTAGGAGAAGCTGATGAGATTCGTCATTTCAATGAATTACTTCCGGCATTTCGAGATTCTCGGTATATGAAGGTTGAGGGAAAGCCAATCTTTTTGGTTTTTAAGCCAAATCAGCTACCCGATCCCAAGTCATTCACAAGCAGATGGAATCAATTGGCTGTAGAAGCAGGATTTCCAGGTATTCACTTTATTTCTCATCTGGGGTCTTGGTGGGATTTCAAGGCAGCAGGATTTAATGGCTACATTCCAGAGAGCCCCGGCGATGCCTTTGGTTATGCCGATCAAACTGCCACGATTGGGAAGAGGAAAAGGGTGGCTCATGAGATGCAGCGCCGCATCAACAGACTTCTTCATCGTGAAGCCATAAAGTCCCCTAGGTCCGCTTACTACCGAGACTATGTGTCCGCATACCCAACCAGTCCAATGGAAGAAGGAGAGTACCCAATTATTCTCCCTAATTGGGACAACACACCAAGGTCTGGCGAGCGTGGGTGGGTATTGCTGGAGCCCGATGCATACCTCTTTTCTACTTTGTTGCAAAAGGCTATTGACAGCCTCAGCAACAAACCTCCAGATCATCGTCTTCTTTTTCTGAAGTCTTGGAATGAATGGGCTGAGGGAAATTATCTTGAGCCATCGGTGAGGCATGGCCATTCCTATCTTGAGGCACTTTCAAAACATTTGAGGCCACCGCTTTGACCAATATCTCGCCGATAAAACAATGTCAATACAATTGCCACCAATTAACGAGCTCATTTAGCAGTGTGCAATGCACCCAAGATTGTATGGTTTTCCTCAAAAATATAAGCCAGATTAACCGGCAGGCAAAGTGAAGCAAAGTAGATTTACTATACATCCTTAATCACAAGACAAAAATTGATTAGGTAGCAAGCTCCGCACTCCTCCTGAGGCGCTCGGGCCTTGCGATGCAATTGCAGATGGATCAGAGAATCCTTCCTGTCATATCTTTTAGATTGAAGCGGCGACGTAAGCGATAACAGAAAGCGCCGAGGCAGTGATCAGCATACTTCTCAAAACATAGGGTATGGAACATTCCGCTGAAGCTGGCTTTTTAGTTACTGATCACGGTGTTAATTCGGTAGCGCCCCTTCGAGTGGTGTAACTCAGGAGGTCCTGGGACCCTTTTGGAGGGTGAACAGGAGCAGTCGGAGAATGACTGCTTGGAGGCTGATTGCTCAACCCCATTAAACCACTATAAACCCTGATCGCTGAATAT
>JAPLIC010000006.1 GCA_026389315.1 Cyanobacteriota bacterium | reverse complement strand
TCATCACAGGCGGTCTCTGCCTGAGATGCAACCAGGAATCAATCTTCCGTCAAGAGTTCAACAGGGCTGAAGTTCGCAGTGAGCAGTCCCGCCCCCTGAACAGGTACTCTTCGTTTTCACCACCCGCTGCAGTTTGCCGCTGGTGCTCGCGAAATCCAGCGATCCGGCGAAGGGCGGATTGGCCAGGACCAAGGTGTATTTGCTCTCCTCACTGGCTCTGTCTTCGGAGAGCGAATCGCGGTAGCTCACATCGGGGTTCTCCACCCCGTGCAGCAGCATGTTCATCGCGCCGATGCGCAGCATCGTGGTGTCGAAATCAAAGCCATGGAATAGGCCATGGTTGAAGTGCTCGCGCAGCTCCGGATCGCTGAGAATTTCCGGGTGGTGTGTGCGCAAGTACTCGCCCACCGCCACCGGGAAGCCGCAGGTGCCGCAAGCCGGATCCACCATCACATCGCGCGGGGTGGGCTCGGTCATCGCCACCATCAGCTCGATGATGTGGCGCGGCGTGCGGAACTGGCCATTGGTGCCGGCGGTGGCCAGCTTGCCGAGCATGTACTCGTAGATGTCGCCCTTGGTGTCGCGGTCCTCCATCGGCACCGCATTCAGCAGGTCCACCACCTTCTGAAGCAGCGCTGGCGTGGGGATCGTGAAGCGGGCGTCCTTCATGTGCTGGGCGTAGGCCGTGCCATCACTGCCGAGGGTGCGCAGGAACGGAAACACGCTCTCGCCCACCAGCTCGTACATCTCAGCGGCGGCCAGCTCCTTGAAGCGGCTCCAACGCAGCTGGCCATAGGGGCGATCCCGTGAATCGCTGCCCTCTGGGAAAAGTCGCCGCGCCATCGGTTGACCTGTGCGCAGAGCCTTGCGCTCCTCCAGCGTTTCCAGCTCATCGAGCCGCCGAATAAACAGCAGGTAGGTGAGCTGCTCCAGCACCTCCAGCGGGTTGGCGATGCCGCCGCTCCAGAAGGCATCCCAAATCCGATCGATCTGGTTGCGCAGCTCGCCGGTGAGGACTGAGGCCGCTGTGGTGCCCGGGGCGATGGTGGAGCTGGGCGCGGCCGGGGTGGCGCCGCTGCCACTGCGGCGGGTCCGGCCACCGCTGGCTGCGGGGGCGGCTAGCGCTGGGGCTGCCACGCCTGGGGCCTTCAAACCGCCACCGGGGCCCTTCACCCCCTCTGCCGCTCCCATCGCCACCACCAGGCCCTTGATCTCCTTGAGGGCGTCGTCGCTGATCGGTTCACCGGCCTCCTGCTCCAGGGCCGCCTGGATCTGATCATTCGTGATCCGGCTGCCGTCCTCCGGAATCAGGGCGATCAGGGCATCGGTGAGGTCGGCTAGGTCGGGCATCAGAGCGGGCAGTGGCAAGGCGAGGGCTCAGGCAACCCTACGCAAACATGATTGTAATGTAATCTGGATTTTTCTAGAGCCGGAAAACAAGAAACGCCATGCAATCTCAATCCCTGAAACGGCGAACCTGTGTACAATACGCATAAGTATTTACAAGTTTAACGCCTCAATGCGCTCGACCGCCACCGGCTGGGGGAGTAGTTGCAGGAGCGTGCATCGTTGATCGGCGAGATTGGAGTCACTCCAGCACCTAATCCCTAATGGCCGATCACTCAGAGCGCGCCACCAAAGTCTGCCCTGTCTGTGGGCGACCGTTTCAATGGCGCAAGAAATGGCAGGACGTCTGGGAGGAAGTGCGCTACTGCTCGGAGCGTTGCCGCCGCCGCCGTTCCAGCGTTGCTGATCCCAGTGGGGTGAAGTGAGCCATGACCAGTTGGATCGCCTGTGGCCCCCGCTGATGAGCAAAACCGCCCGGCAGCCTTCCGGTTGAGCAGTCGCCAAGTTCCGACTGAGCGGACCAGAGCCCTTGCCAGCACAGCTCCGATAAGTCCAGCTGATCACTCCCATGCGATCCGCTCATAGCCCCTGGGCCGCCCAGCCTCCCCACCGGCGCAAGATTCTGTTACGTTTGATGTGTCGGACTACCGACCATCCATCCCGCTCTCCAAGAGCATCCAACCCCCGTCCTCATGACCGCCACAATCCAACAGCGCTCCGGCGCTTCGGCGTGGAATCAGTTCTGCGATTGGGTCACCTCCACCAACAACCGTCTTTATGTCGGTTGGTTCGGTGTTCTGATGATCCCGACGCTGCTGGCCGCGACCAT
>JAPLIC010000065.1 GCA_026389315.1 Cyanobacteriota bacterium | reverse complement strand
TCAACACCTGGGCCGACGTGCTTAACCGTGCTGGCCTCGGCATGGAAGTGATGCACGAGCGCAACGCTCACAACTTCCCCCTCGACCTGGCTGCTGCCACCGCCACCCCAGTGGCGTTGACCGCCCCCGCTATCGGTTGATCTGCTGAGTTAGTTGGGCTTTAAGCCCTTCACCAGCTACCTCAGAACCAAACCCCCTCGAAAGAGGGGGTTTTTTGTATGGGGCAGTTGCAGCCCATCGCGTGATGGCTGAGACGACGTTCTTTACTGCTCAGAGCGCTGCCGAAGAGAACGAAATCGAGTCAAAGCAGGATTCCTCTCAGACCTTTGGTTGATCAACAGGGCAGCAAGCCCGAGCTGCTGGGCTGCCAGCACGAAGGGGGCATCCAGGCTGCACAGCGTGACGCCCCGACCGGAAGCGATCGCCAGGGGCAGGGCAAAGGCCGCGCCAGGGCTGGTGCTCCAGCCCGGCAGACCGCCATTGGCGTTGCGGAAGTCATCCGCTTCTAGAGCCAGCACCCGATCCGCCTCTGTTGCGCTGATGGCGCCGCTGCGCACCTTGTGCCCCAAGGCCGAATGCAGCTCGGTGGCCCTCCAGGGGCTGATGGCCAGGGTTTCCGCGGACTGCTCCAGAAAGAGCAACCCTGCTGCGCCAGTAGCCAGTCGATCTCAGCCTGGGTGATCACCCCGGTGCAAAGGCTCTCGTGGAACGACTTGCCAGCGGTCCTCTATGTGTAACGAAATTGTTACATCTTGGCGTCTCGACGCGGCTGTTGCGAGGGCGGCGCCCTTTTGTCGCAGCGCCAAGTGATGGCGATAACTGGCTTTTGTCTGCTTTCTCCGGCGCTTCACGTTCCTTAACGAGCCTTGCCATGATTTCAAAAAGTTGACTTTCCGATGTCTTCCACCACCTTGATCGAGTTGTTTGGGGGCTTCATGGCCGCCTGCTTCGCCCTGTGGTTCGTGACCGTGGGCATTCCCTCGCCAAGGCGCGCCCTGAGTGCCGGTCTTGCCGCAGTGTCTCCTGCGGTCCTCGCCTATCTGCAGAGGCCTGCTCGCCTGGCTTCGGTCGGTCTATTGCTATTGCGCCTGAGCGTCGGCGTGCTGATGATCCATCACGGCCAGGAGAAACTCGCCGATCCCCAGCAGTTCGCCAACACCTATGTGGCCTCGCTGCACCTGCCCTTCCCCCTGTTCTTTGCCTATGCAGCAGGGTTCTCGGAGCTGATCGGCAGCTGGCTGGTGATCCTGGGCCTGTTCACACCCCTCGGTGCCCTGGCCTTGAGCGGCACCATGACAGTCGCTGCCTATCAGCACATCTCCACCGCCGGCCTGAATATCTACGTTCTGGAATTAGTGCTGCTGTATCTCGGCGGCAGCCTCGCCCTGCTGTTGATTGGCCCCGGCCGATTCTCCTTCGACGCCGGCATCGTGCCTGCATTGCTGGCTGACCTGAGCGCTGATGTCGATAAGGACTCCGAGCCGGTTTCATCCGCAGGCGCGGTGCTGGTTCCTGTGCCGGTTGAGCGGAATTTCTCCAACCAGGCCTAACCCACCCAGGCGGGTCCGGTAGCGCTGCTCCTGGTATCCGCCTCCTCAGACTGCTGTCAAGGAGCCGACGGCTCCGAACGACACCGATTTGAGTGATTGGCCCAATCCATTCCAGCTTCCCAGAGCCCGCCGTAGCCATGGCCACGACCGCACCATTGATCTTCGTGATGGCTCCGGCCACGCAATTGCCAGAGGGCCCCACCTGCTTGGATGCCCTTCAAAAGGCCCAGGCCATGGGACCCTCCACCGGTTTCGCCTTGAGGATCTTCAGCCGCGGGGCCGCCTATCCCGATCTCGCTGTACTCCCGCTCGATGGCCGACTGACCGGCGAACAACGCCGCAACAGCGAGGGCACCCAATTGCTTTGCGATGCTGTCGTGGTGCAGATCGAACCCCAGCATCACTGGCTTGGGGTCTATGGCGTCGATCCAGACGATCCGTCAGATTTGCGATGCCTCGATCGCATGGCGCTTAGCGAGCTGACCAATGCCCCCTGCTGGTTCTATCCCACCCACGACGGAACCTTTCTGAGCTGGGAGCGCAGCCTCGGGCTCAGCCTGCAACCTGGATTGATTGTCGATTGTCCGGATGATCTGAGCCTGGAACCCTATGACCGCAGCAGGATCTCCGTGCTGTGGAGCCTGCTCGGTGACGACGCCAGCCTCACATGCGTGGGGCTCACCTACGGCGGCCAGCGCCTCGACTGGCCGCCCCGCTCGCGTCGCTTTGAAGCCTTGGTGACCTGGGAGCGGTTCAGGGTCGACAGTCAGGCCGATCCCAGCCTCGTCGTCGAGGATTGCCTCAAGGTCTGCGCAGCTCCGCCACTGCCTTCCTAAAGCGTTGTTGCGGCCCACTGGCCAAGCAGGCAACGCCTTGAGGTCGTTGACAGCGTGCTCCGAAGAGGCCTTCGTGAGGAGTCATGGCGGCAGAGGGGTCTCAGCGGCGACGCGTGCCCCCCAATGGAAGCAAGCCACGGGTTGGAACTGATCCTGCAGCGGCGATCCGCCAGCGGCTGAAAAGGAAGAGAGGCTGCGCTTGAGTCTGATGGTCGATACGGTCACCACCGCGCCCAGAAGGCGCCTGGCCCGCTGAGCTCAGCTGTCGTCGCGCGCCCCAGTCAGCACACTGCGGACCTCATCGCGGCGCAGCACCAGCACGCCCAGGGGGGGGAGGCAGAGATCAAGGGAGTATTCGTAGCCATGCATGGGAGCGGCGTCGCTGAACTTGCCACCGAGGTTGCCGAGGTTGCTGCCGCCGTAGCGGCCACTGTCGCTGTTGAAGGCCTCGGCATAAAACCCCTCCAAGGGGACGCCGATGCGGTAGTGGGAATGGGGTTGGGGGGTGAAGTTGGCTACCACCACCAACCAGCGTCCCGTGGTGCTTTCGCGGCGCATGAAACTGATCACGGAATGGCGATTATCGTTGCAATCGATCCACTGGAAGCCATATTGATTGAAGTCATCACGCCAAAGTGCTGGCTCGTTTTTATAGAATTCATTCAGATCATCGACCATGCGCTGCAGGCCTTGATGAGGTTCATAGTTCAACAGGTTCCACTGCAGATCACCCCAGACATTCCATTCGGAGCGCTGGGCAAATTCCATGCCCATGAAAATGGTTTTCTTACCTGGATGGGTCCACATGTAGGTCAATAAGGCCCTGACATTGGCGAACTTCTGCCAGTCATCTCCAGGCATTTTCTGGAGGAGATTGCTCTTGCCATGCACCACTTCATCGTGACTCAAAGCCAGCATGAAGTTTTCGGTGAAGGCATACCAAATTGAGAAGGTGACATTGTTTTGATGGAACTGGCGGAACCAGGGATCAAGTTCGAAATAATCGAGCATGTCGTGCATCCAACCCATGTTCCACTTCAAATTGAAGCCCAGCCCGCCAATCTCGGTCGGTTGGGTGACCATCGGCCAGGTGGTGGATTCCTCGGCGATCGACAGGGCACCAGGGAAATATTGGAACAGTACATGGTTTGCTTGCTGGAGAAACTGCACCGCCTCCGTGTTTTCGCGGCCGCCGTGTTCGTTGGCCAACCACTCGCCAGTGGGCCGCAGATAATCCCGATAGAGCATGGAGGCCACGGCATCAACCCGGATGCCATCGATGTGGAATTCTTCAAACCAATAGATAAGGTTCGCCACCAGGAAGTTGCGAACCTCATTGCGGCTATAGTTGAAGATCAGCGTGCCCCATTCCTTGTGCTCACCGATGCGGGGATCGGCATGCTCGTAGAGGTGGGCCCCATCAAAGAACGCCAGGCCGTGGCCATCCTTGGGGAAATGGCCTGGCACCCAATCCAGAATTACCCCCAGACCTTCGGCATGGCAACGGTCGACAAAGGAGCGGAATTCATCGGGGCTGCCATAGCGGCTGGTGGGGGCATACCATCCGGTTACTTGGTAACCCCAGGAGCCATCGAAGGGGTGCTCGGAAATCGGCATCAATTCGATATGGGTGAAGCCACGGGCCTTGATATAGGGAATCAAGCGATCCGCCAGCTCGCTATAGGTGAGCAATCGCGCCCCAGGTTTGAGATCCGCCGCGAGCACCGGGGGCCGCGCCGACCCGTCAGCTTCGATGAAGGGGCAATCGCTGGAGCCATGCATCCAGCTGCCTAAATGCATTTCATAGACTGAGATCGGCTGCTCAATCGGATTGCGATTGTCGCGCTGATCCAACCAATCGGTATCGCTCCAGTTGTAACTACCCAGCTCCGCCACAATGGAGCCGGTATTGGGGCGTACCTCATGGCGGAAGCCATAGGGATCGGATTTCTGATAGCAATGGCCGGACTGATTGCGAATCTCATATTTATAAACATCCCCCACCTTCATGCCAGGGATAAAGAGCTCCCAGCTACCTCCCAGACGCTGCTGCATCGGGTGATGGCGGCCATCCCAACCATTGACATTGGCCAACACCGCCACGGAACTGGCATTGGGGGCCCACAGGCAGAACTGCACGCCCATCACCCCCTGCCGTTCCCCGACATGGGCGCCCATGCGACGCCAGACGTGGTGGTGGTTGCCCTCGGCGAAGAGGTGGCGATCCAATTCGCCCATCCACTCCTGGCGAAAGGCCCAGGGGTCGTACTGCTCATGCACGATGCCGGCCCGATGCACCCGCAGCCGATAACGGCAGCCGGGATCTGCCGGCACCTCGGCTTCAAAGATCCAGGGGTGATGGGGGCTCTGGGTGGGCCGCGCCGTCGCCTCCCCTTCCAGGAACAGCTCGACGGTTTCCGCCTCGGGCATCCAGCAGCGCACAACCCATTGGCCGCTACTGAGTTGCTGGGGTCCCAGGATGGCCGCAGGATGGTTGTGACGACAGTCCGCCAGACGCTGCGCGTCCTCAGCCATCCATTCAAGGCGGGTTACGGACATGGCGGCTGGGTCAATGGGTCGCGCCGGGAGCTTAGGCGCTCTGCGGCACCTCAGCGGGCGCTAGGCAGTGCCGGATCGGTGGGGAAATCAACGCCGATGATCGCGTTGCGCCGGTCGAGAATGACAAAAATATTGTCATTGAGTCTTGTGAATTTCGTCAGCACCAGCACCAGTTTCATGTCGGGGGTGTCCTCCGAACGGGCGACCTTCTCGACTCGCACCACAGTGCCTGTGCTCTGCTGCAGCGCCTGCCATTTACGCTGCATGGCCGCCGGGGGGATCTCCTCCTGCAGTTTGGGGCTGAGGAAGCTCGAGGCATAAACATAACGGCCCTCAATCAGGGCCTGAACAAATTGACGCGCCACCGTTTCAGCGGCCCCATCGGCGGCGTCAAAGTGGTACCCCTCCAGCCTTCCCTCGTTGTCGATGATCATCAACAGCTGGCGGGGCCCGGCGCTGGTAACCAGGCGAGCCTCGACCGCGCTGGAATCCAGCCCAGGGACCACCGAGCCCAGGATCCAGCTGAGAATGCGGGGCTGGTTGCGCAGATGGCTGCGCACCATGGCCGGGCTGCTCATGCGCTGCAGCTTGGGGGCGAATTGGGCAAAGCGGGCCTCGGCATCGCCGTTCTTGAGAGCCTTGAGGATCTGTTCGGCCGCAGCCCGCGCCCGCGCCTCACTGAGGGCGGCAGTGGGCTGGCCGGGGCTGGGAGCGGCAGGGGCCGCCAAGACAGGGGCCGCCAAGGGACCCTGAACCAGGGGCGCCTGGGCCCGCCCGAGCTGGGGGGCCAGGGCCGCAGCGACGGTGAGGGCAAGGGCTGGAAGCCCGGCGCGCAGGGTCGGACGCGGCATGGCAAGGGTGGGGGCAATGGGCCCTTCAGTGTGCCCCAGCCCCTTGGGGCCCAGCCCCTTGGGGTCCGGCCCCTTGGGGTCCAGTCCCCTGGGGTAGCAAGGGGTCCAGCCCCAGGCTGGCATCGGCCAGATGCAACTGCAGGGTGATCACCCGGTGCCCTGGCCCCGGAGCCGTGCGGGGCACCTGGCCGTCGCCGGGGTTGACGGCGATCTGGGGCCAGGCGGCACCGGCCAGGGAGAGGCGCAACCGCTCCCCGGGCGCCAGGGTGGCCGCGAGGGGCTGCAACTCCAGACGCAGCTTTTGCCTTTGTCGGCAGCTCTCTCCCCGCAGGCGCAGGACGCCGGTGGAAATCTGGCTTACCCGGGTGCCATCGGCGCTCACCACCGCTAGGGCGCCGCAGAGGTCGAAACCCGGCTGGTCCGCCGCCACCCCAAGTTCGAGCCAGGGGCGCCCCAGCAAATCCAGGCAGGTCGCCAGGGGTTCGCTGCTGAAGCAGGCCACATCAGCCCGCCCATCGATGTCGCCACGCTCCACCAGGCCGGCATCCAGGCCCAGGTGCCCCCCTCGGCCCGGGACCGGGCGCCAGGGGTCATGCACCAGCACCACCACTCCCTCCCCTGGCGAAGACGGCGGCTCTCCAGCCAGGGCGGTGGCCGCCACCAGCCGCCCCTCCTGCGAACGCACCGCCGCCAGCCCCTGACTCTCCAGGCGCCAGCCCAGGGGGACGGGTCGGGCCTGGGGGGACCAGGGACGCCAAAAACCACTGCGCAGGTCCTGGAGCAGCACCGGATCGGAGCTGACGGGGGCGGGCTGGTCCGGGCCGCCCCCGGCCGTGGGCTGATCAGGTGCCGGCGCCGGGGTGGCTGGCAGTGGCGTGGACGGGGCCTCAGCCCCCAGCAGATGGCGCCGAAAAAAAGCCAACTGGCGCTCGTCGCAGCCACCGCGCCATTGCAGGTGGGTCCAGGCGCCGATCAGCAGTTGTGGCTCGCCGCCGGCCTGGTGCGCCCGTTGCCACAGATCCAACACCCCCCCCAGGTGGGGATCGTGCCAGCCGCCGATCAGCAGCAGGGGACGCCGCAGCAACGCTGGAGCCACCGGATGGATTCGCCAATCGCCGGGCCGGGCGGGATCCAGGCCGAGCCACTGCCCTCCCATGCCCCCGGGGTCATGGCGGGCCAGTAGAGCGGGGCCCTCTTCCAAAAAACGGCCGCTCTCGAGGCTGCGGCGAATCTGCCACCAGCCGGGGTCATCGCCACGGCGGCGGCAGGCGGCGGCGGCCAACTGCAGGGCCCAGGCCAGGCCCAGGCTCCACCAATGGGCCCCCCCCGTACTCGCCCAGTGGAGACGCTCGTCGAGGCCGGCCATCGCGGGGGCCAGACAATCGGGCAGGGGGTCGTCCAGCCCGGCTGGGGCGGGCTCCTCGCCGGTGGCGATCAGCAGTTGGCTGAGCCCCTGATAGGAAAAACCGTAGGTGCCCACCCGACCATTGCCCAGCGGCAGGCGTCGCGCCCAGCGCACCGCCTCGGCCCCATCGGCCGCCTCCTGGCCGAAGCCCCTGAATTGGCCTTCGGAGTCGCCGCAGCCGCGCACGTCCTGCACCACCACCACAAAGCCCCGGTCGGCATACCAACCGGGGTGGGCGTAGGTGACGGTGGAAGCGATGGCCCGGCCGTAGGGCTGGCGCATCAACAGCACCGGCCAGGGTCCAGGTCCCTTCTCGGGGAACCAGAGACGGCCGGCCAGCAGGGCACCGTCATCGGCCCGCATCGGGGCTTCTTCGGACCGGGCCACTCAGTACACGTCGGGGCAGTGCAAGCCGATCACATAGGTGGCTAGCACTTCGGCATCCACGGGCGAAAGTCCCTGGTTGCGGGCCACGCTGGCAATGGCCTGGGTGGAGGTGGCGGACTGGCCGCTGGCGTTGAGCTGCTTGAACTGAGCGCAGAGACTCTTCGCCAGGCCGGGGTTCTGCTTGACGCTTTCCAACAGGGCTGAGGCCGCCCCGGCGGGGAGCAGGGGGCCGCCAACTGGAGAGCTGATAGTCGCCAGCAGAACCGCGGCCACCCCGATCACCGGCGAAAAGCGAAACCTCAGCCTCGAAAGGCAGGCCTGAACCATGGCGATGACCGTGCAAGCAAGGGTCCTGACTTCCATTCCATGCATTCGCCCCCTCCCCCCCTGGCCCCCAGGGTCAGTTCCGCGAGCGACTGGACTGGGCGCGGTCGATCCAGAGCCGCAGGGTGGCCATGGCCAGCAGGGGCACGGCGGGGCCGGTGAGGCGGCGCTGCAAGCGGTGCACCTGGTTGAGCAGACGTTGGGGATCGACCCCCCCCAGGGCCGCCGCCCCGGGGATGCCGGCGTGCAACAGCAGGGACGCCTCCTCGGGGCGCAGGTGCAGGTCCCCGATCAGGCGAGCCTGGGCCCGCAGGCGCTTCAGTCGGGCCTCACTGGCTTGGCCAGGGGCGGCGAGCTGACGCAAGCGGGCGTCCTCCAGCGGGGCCAGCCCCTCCCAATCACCGATTCCAGCGGCCCTCAACACCTTGACTTCAGACCGAAACTGATGCGGCACTGTCCCAAATCCAGGCTCGCCGCCATTCGCCCTCATGGCACCAGGGTGATCGTCTGACGGGCCAGATCCCGCCGCGCTTCCGCCAGCACCTTGGGGGTTGAAAGGCCCTCAACGGCATTGTCGAAGCCCCGCAAACGAACGCGCACCACCCCACTGGGACTGACGCGGCCACTGGCCCGCAGATTGCGGGCCACCTGCTCGACCGTGGGCGCCATCGCCTCGGGGGCCAGGTCGGCCGGGGCGGCGGCCACCACCAGATCCCCGCCGTTGTCGTAGACAATCGGCACCTGCACCGCCCCCGGCACACTCACCCGGGGCACATAGCTGACCGCAAAGGCCAGGCAAGAGATCGCCAACAGGGCCGTGAAGCTCGTGACGCCCACCAGCCGAAAACGGAACCCCCAGCGGACGATGAAGGCAGCCACCGTCAAGGCCGCCAGCAAGCCGGTGGCGACGCCCAGCCAGAGGCCGGCCTGAAGAAAGGTGGGATCGGCAGCCATGGGGACTGGGCAAACGGCATAGGCCCCTTATATTGCGGCCGAACCGGGCGGTGACAGTTCAAGGTGGATGACCTTGCTGCCTGAGCGCCCGCCTTCCAAGGGCTTTCGTTCGCCCCGCCGCCTCCCTGCTCGGCTGTTGTTGGCCTTGGTTTTGGCCGGCAGTGCGGTGGGGGGTCTGGCGCTTTTGGCCTGGATCGCGTCCGATCGGCTGCTGGCCGGGCTCTATGGCCACTGGCGACCCTGGATCGAACGCCAGGTGGGCACCGTCATGGGGCATCCCCTGCAACTGGGGGCCTACCAGGGCTTTGGCCCCGGGGGGCTGGAGGTGGGTCCCAGCCGTTTCCTGCCTGGCAAGGGTGATGATTCAACCATCAACGTGCGCGGCGTGCGGGCCCGGGTACGGCCCCTGGCCAGCTGGCAGCAGCAAAGCCTCCAGCTGGAGCTGGATTTCATCGGCGCCGAAGTCGACCTGCGCCGCAACCGCCTGGGGCAGATCTGGAAACTGGGAACGGTGGCGCCGGGCCGCCGGCCCCCCAAGCTCAACCTGACCTTCCGGCTGCCGGAGCCGGCCAAGGTGCGGCTTTGGGGCTTCTCCCAGCCGGGTCGGGGGCCCTTGAAGGCCCGGGTCCGCGGCCAGGCCAACCTCAACCTGCCGGCCAGTCGCATCGACGTGCGCGCCCGGCTGGAGTGGCCCCAGGATCCCGGCGCCCTGCTGCTTTTGGGCCAGGGCCAATGGGGTCAGGGCCAGCGTTGGCAGGGGGATTTCACGGCCCGGGGCTTGGCCCTCCCCCCCCTCAGCCCTTTATTGCCCCTGCCGCCCTCCTCCCGACTGGCGGGATTCGCCGATGGCCAGGTGCGGCTGAGCCTGCAGCAGGGGGTGGCCGGCTGCAGCGGCTTCCTGAAGGCCCAAGCTGTCCGCTGGCGAGCCAGTCCCAACGCCCCGGACCTGAGCCTGGCGCCCATGCCCTTGCGCTGCAATGACAAGCAGCTGGAGCTGGCCTCCAGTCGCTGGCGGTACCAGGCCTGGGCAGGAACGATCGCCGGACGGCTGACCCGCCAGCGACGCCTCGATCTGCTGGTGCAGGCCGAACCGCCCAAGGGTCTCGGCCTCGGCCCCTCGCCCCTGCTCGCCAGGCTGGGGGGCCAATTGGGCAAGGACGGACTCCTGGGGGCCAGCGTGCAGGCGCGGCGCGGCGCATCCCGCCTCGATCTCAGCGGCTCGATTGGCAGGGGGCTGAATCTACAGGGCCCCTGGCAGGTGATTGCCAGGGACCTGCCCCCGCTGGCCCGCTTGCCCGTCTGGCTGCGGCAACAGCCGCTGGCGGGGCGGCTGCAGCTGGCGGGACGGCTGGCGGCCCCCGACCTCAGCCTGGCGTCCGATTTGGCCGGCCAGCACCCCCTGCTGGGGGCCTGGAGCGCGGCGGTGGCCTGGCGGGATGGCCTGCTGCGGCTGGAACGGCTGCGGGCCGAGGGACTGGCGGCCAGCGCCCAGCTGCCCCTGGACCTCAAGCCAGGTCGGGGCCTGGTGATGGGCGATTTGACGGGCCAGCTGGACCTGCGCCATTACCCCTTGGGCCGCCTCAGCCCCCTGGTGGGCACCCGCCTGCAGGGCCATCTCGATGCCCAAGGCCCCGTGACGGGCCCCCTCAACCTGCTGGCGGCCGATCTGCAACTACGGCTTCAGCAACCTGGCGCCGGCCCCGTGGCCCTGAGGGAAACCTGGAGCGGCCGTTTCCAGGGACTGGTGGGCAGCGGCAGCCAGAAGGCTCGCTCCGGCGGCCAGCTGCAGCTGGTGGCCGCGGCCCCGGCCCCCGCCGGGCGGATTGACACCTGGCTGGATGCCCAATGGCATCCCGTGCGGATCCAGCTGGATCGGGGCGGCGGGCAGCTCAGCTTGAAGGGGCGACCCAGCCACTACGACTGGCAGGCCAAGGGCCTCTCCCTCCAGGGTCTGGCCCTGACCCTGGCCCCGAATCAGCCGCTGCGAAACCTGCAGGGGCAACTGGGGGGCCGCGGCGTGCTCGAACTGCAACCGCTCTCGGTTGCCGGAACGCTGCAGATCGAGCGGCCCGGCTTCCTCGGCCTGGCGGCCCGTCAGCTGCGGGCCAGCTTTGCTTACAACCGCAACCGCTACAAACTGCGGGCCGATCTCGTGCCCCTTACCGCCGGGCGCCTGCGGGTCGACCTGAAGGGCCGGCCGAATGGACCGCTCCAGTCCCATTGGGTGGCCCGGGGTCTGGATGCGGGGCTGCTGCGCCAAATGGCGATCACCTGGGATCTGGCGCGGGGCCCCATCCCCAAGTCCATGGCCATCGGCCAGGCCAGCGATCTGGGCAGCCTGGTGTGGGACGTCCTGGGCCCCAGCATCGATCAACAATTGGAGGCCCTGGCCCGGGCCGAGGCCCTGGCAAACCAGCGGCAGGCCGACCTGCGGCGCCTGAGTCGCCAGGAGCTGCTGGCCCGACTGCAAACCAGCCTGGACGCCGACCTGCGCCTCAGCGGTCCGGACCCGGGCCGGCTGCGGGCCCAACTGGAGGCGAAGGGGCAGCTTTGGTTGGGCCAGCGCGACCGCGACGTCGCCCTGGGCAGCGAGCCGTTGACCTTCCGTCTCGACGGTCCCCTGCGGGGCGGCCAAGGTCAGTTCGAACTGGCGGGGCTGACCCTGGGCCTGCTGGCCCTGCTGGCGCCGGTGCCCCGGGGCCTCAGCGGCGGCCTGGGCCTCAAGGGCACCTACCGACTGGGAGGCGCCCATCCAGAACTGGTGGTGGACCTGGCCCTGGATCAGGCCCGGATTGGTCCCCAACCGATCAGCCTGGAGCGGGGCCGGATTGAGCTGCGTCGAGCCAATATCCAGCTGGATCTGGCCCTGCGGGCCCAGGGCGCCCAAAGCAATGTCGCCCTCGTGGGTCAGATCCCCCTGAACCCGAGCAAGAGCGGGCTGGAACTCCGGCTCACCAGCCGGGGTGACGGCCTCACCTTCCTCTCCGCCTTGGCCGGCTCCGCCCTTGAATGGCAGCAGGGCAGCGCCGACTTGCGGCTGCTGGTGCGAGGCAGCCTCAACGAGCCGATCGCAAACGGTTTTGTGAGGCTGCGCCGGGGCCAGTGCCGCTTCCTTGGCCAGAAACTTGAGCAGGTCGAAGCGACTGTCCTTTTCGATTTCAAACAACTTGAAGTGCAGCAGCTCACGGCCCGGGTGGGTCGCAACGGGCTGATCCAGGGTGAGGGAAAGCTGGGCTTGATCCGTCCCCTCGACGGCCCGCCAAGCCTGATGGTGAAGCTGCGCCAGGTGCCCTTCTCGATGAACCGGCTGCAGGCCATGGGCCAGGGGCAGCTAAGCCTGGGCGGCAGCCTGCGGTCGCCGGAGCTGGGCGGTGAGGTGACCGTGAGCCGGGGGACCCTCAACGTCCAGCCGGCGGGTCTCAGCCAAGGCCCCGGCGGTGCCAGCACCAGCGTGCAGCGCTTGATTGAAGAGGACTGGAAGTTTGACAAGCCCTTGGTCTTGCTCGGTCCGGACGTGGCCTCGGCCACGGCCACCTCCCTGGCCGATACCGTGCCCAACTTCCCCTACCTGGCCTTCAACAACCTGAGGCTGCGCTTTGGACCCGACCTGAGGGTGGTCCTGCCCAGGGTGGCGAGCTTCAACACCGGCGGTTCCCTGCGCATCAGCGGCCGCCTGGACCCCAGCCTGCGGGCCACCGGGGTGGTCCGGCTGCTGAGTGGCCGGTTGAATCTGTTCACCACCAGCTTCAGCCTCGATCCCCAGGCCCCCAACGTGGCGGTGTTCACGCCCTCCCTCGGGTTGGTGCCCTACCTGGACATCGCCATGCGCACCCGCATCTCCGACAGCCTGGGGTTGATCGCGCCCAACGGCTTCAATCCAACCTCGCGGGACGCCTTCGCGGCGGGAGCCCCGACCGCAACCCTCACCCCGGGCGCCGCTTCCCTGCGCCAGCTCAATCTCATTTTGGTAACGGTGAGCGTCAGCGGTCCCGCCGATCGTCTGGCGGAAAACATCAAGATGCGCAGCACTCCCCCCCTGCCCCAGGAGCGCTTGCTGGCCCTGGTGGGGGGCAACTCCCTGGCGGGGCTTGGAACGGGCGGGGCGGGCACGGCCCTGGCGACGGTGCTGGGACAGTCGCTGCTGTCTCCGCTGCTCTCCTCCCTGAGTGATGCCATGGGGCAGCGGGTCAGCCTGGCGCTCTATCCCACCTATGTCAGCCCCGAAGTTTCCGTCGACTCCAATCAGACCTCCAGACGGCTGCCTCCCCAGTTGGTGCTGGGGGCCGAAATCGGCTACGACCTCAGCGACCGGGTCAATCTGTCGGTGCTGGCGGCCCCCAACCGCACGGACATCGCCCCGCAAATGACCCTGAATTACAAGGCCTCCGATCTGATCAACATTGAGGCTTCGGTGGACACCCAGGGCTCCTGGGGCTCCCAGCTGCGGCTGTTTCTGCGCTTCTGAGCCCAGCGGCGGCAGGCGGCCCCGTACGGTCGGGGTCACCAGTCCCCCCGGGCCGTGGGACCCGGGCCCCGCTTTGGCGATCCCTCCTGCGACGGACCGGCCTGACGCCGCCCCAGCCGCCCCCGCCCGGCAAGTGATCGGCGTCGACCTGGGCGGCACCGCCATCAAGTTGGGCCGGTTTGACCAGCAAGGCCAGTTGTTGGCGGCCCTGGAGGTGCCCACCCCCCAGCCAGCGGTGCCTGGAGCCACCTGCATGGCGATCGTCGAGGCCGTGGCCCAGCTCGATCCTGAAGGTCGCGCCGACCGGGTCGGCATCGGCCTGCCGGGCCCCACCGACCGCCAGGGACGGGTGGCACGGATCGCGATCAACCTGGAGGGCTGGCGCGAGGTGCCCCTGGCCGAATGGCTCGAACCCCAACTGCAGCGCCCCGTGACCCTGGCCAACGACGCCAATTGCGCCCTCGTGGGCGAGGCCTGGCACGGGGCGGCCCAAGGCCACAGCGATGTGCTGCTGCTGACCCTGGGCACCGGGGTCGGGGGGGCTGTGATGCTGGGCGGCCACCTGTTTCTGGGCCACCGCGGCGCCGCCGCCGAGCCGGGACTGATCTGCGTCAATCCCGAGGGTCCGCCCTGCCGCAGCGGCAACCGGGGCTCCTTGGAGCAGTACTGCAGCCTTGGCGGTCTGGGCCGGCTGAGCCCGCTGCCGCCCCAAGAACTGGAACGCCGGGCCGCGGCGGGGGATGCCGAAGCCCTGGCCGTTTGGGCGGCCTACGGGCGCTGGCTGGGGATTGGCCTCAGCTCGTTGCTGTATGTGCTGACGCCGGAGCTGGTGCTGATCGGCGGTGGCCTCAGCGGGGCCAGCGAGCACTTCCTGCCGGCCGTTTGGCAGCAAGTGGAACAACGGGTGCTGGAGGTCAGCCGCGAGGGGCTGGCCATCCGCCGCTGCGCCCTGGGCAATGGGGCCGGCCGGCTCGGGGCCGCCCGCCTGGCCCTCCAGCGCCTGGGCTGAACTGGGCTGGCTGCCGGCGGCAAGGGGACCCATCGCTTGGGATGATGGCCCCATGGTGACCTCCTCCCCGTTCGCTGCAGCGGCCCCCTCGCCGCCCGATCCAAGTCCCGAGCTGCTGGCACGGGCCGCGGCCGTGCGCCGCGCCGCCTTGGACCTGGGTCGGTTGGCCAACAACGAACGGCAGGAAGCCCTGGCGGCCATGGCCGACGCGCTGCAGCGCCACAGCGACACGATTCTGGCCGCCAATAGGGCCGACCTTGAAAGGGCCGCCGCCGAGGGACTGGCGCCAACACTGCTGGCCCGGCTCAAAATGGATCGGCCCAAACTGGCGGGCGCCATCGCGGCGGTGCGCCAAGTGGCGGCCCTGGCCGATCCGGTCGGTCGGCGCCAGTTGCATCGCGAACTGGCCGCGGGCCTGGTGCTGCAGCGGATCACGGTGCCCCTGGGGGTGCTGGGGGTGATTTTTGAGGCGCGGCCCGATGCCGTAATCCAGATTGCGGCCTTGGCGATCCGCTCCGGCAATGGGGCCCTGCTTAAGGGGGGCCGGGAGGCGGCGGGCAGTACCGAGGCGATCCTGGCCGCCCTCAAGGAAGGTCTGGCGGCCAGTCTTGTGACCCCCGCCAGCCTGGAGATGCTGACCAGCCGCCAGGAGAGCCTGGCCATGCTGAAGCTGGACGGCCTGGTGGACCTGATCATTCCACGCGGCTCCAATGCCCTGGTGCGCTACATCCAGGACCACACCCGCATTCCGGTGCTGGGCCACGCCGCCGGGCTCTGCCATCTCTATGTCGATGCGGCCGCCGATGGCCAGCAAGCCCTGCGCCTGGCCCTGGACAGCAAAACCCAGTATCCTGCGGCTTGTAATGCCATCGAAACCCTGCTGGTGCACCAGAGCATCGCCCCCAGCTTTGTGCCGGCAGCCAGCGCCATGTTCACTGCGGCCGGTGTCGAACTGCGGGGGGATGAGGCCGCCTGCTCGCTTGGGGTCTCGCTTTCGGCCAGCGAGGCGGATTGGGGCACCGAGTATGCCGATCTCATTCTAAATATAAAAGTAGTCGCCGACCTGGACGCCGCCCTCGCCCATATCGCCCGCTACGGCTCCCGCCACACCGACGCCATCTGCACCGACGACGCCACCGCGGCCGAACGCTTCCTGAAATCGGTGGACAGCGCCGGCGTTTACTGGAATTGCTCCACCCGCTTCGCCGATGGCAACCGTTACGGCTTCGGCGCCGAGGTGGGAATCAGCACCCAGACCCTGCCCCCCCGCGGACCGGTAGGCCTGGAAGGTCTGGTCACCTACCGCTACCTGCTGCGCGGCGATGGCCATATCGCCGGCGATTACGCCAGTGGGGCCAGCCTGTTCACCCACCGCGATCTACCGCTTTAGATCAAGCCGGTGCGCCGCGGCTGATTAACCACATGGCGGGGCCGGCCGGCCAGAATTGCTTCGACATTGGCGGCCACCTCGGCAATCAGCCGCTGCCGGGCCGCCTTGGTGGCCCAGGCGATATGGGGGGTGATCACGCAGTTCGGGGCCTGCAGCAGGGGGTTGGTGGCCTCGGGGGGCTCCAGGGTCAACACATCCAGACCGGCACCCCCCAGACGACCCTGGTGCAGGGCCGCTGCCAGGTCGGTTTCGTTGATCAGGGCCCCGCGGCCGGTGTTGATCAGCAGGGCCGTGGGTTTCATCAAGGCCAACCGCTCGGCATTGATCAGCTGGCGGGTCTCGCTGGTGAGCGGACAGTGCAGGCTGACCACATCACTGTTGGCCAACAGGGCAGCCAAATCGGTGCGGCCGGGCCCGGGGGTGCGGCGATGAACCAGGACCTCCATCCCGAAGGCGGCGGCGATGCGCGCCACCGCCGCCCCAATCCGCCCCATGCCCACCACGCCAAGGGTCTGGCCGGCCAACTCCTGCAGGTGGCCCTCCCAGTAGCAGAAATCGGCAGCGGCACTCCAACGCCCCTGGTGCACGCCCGTGTTGTGGCTGCCGGTGCGGTTGGTCAGTTCCAGGATCAGGGCAAACACGGCCTGGGCCACGGAGGCCGTGGCGTACTCGGGCACATGGCAGAGGGGCAGACCCCGGGCCCCCGCCGCCACCCCGTCCACGACGTCATGGCCGGTGGAGAGCATCGCCACCCCCTTGAGGTGGGGGGCTGCGGCGAACTCAGCCTCCCCCAGGGGGGTTTTATTGGTGATCACCACCGTGGCTCCGGCCAGCCGTTCGGCGACGAGAGAAGCTGGCGTGCGGGGATAGACCTGGAGGGCACCGAGCCGCTCCAAGGGCTCCCAGGAGAGGTCCCCGGGGTTGGTGGTCTGGCCATCGAGCACGACCAAGCCGGGGAGCCCGGATCCGGTGCTCACCGCTGGCCACCACGCCGGGGCAGTTCGGGCCGCTCGCTGTCCCGGTCACGCCGGAACAGGCCATCGAGGTAGTGGCGGGCCACAGCCCGGTCCTCGCAACCGTGCTGGAAGAGAAACCCCGCCAGGGCCGCCTGCATCAGGCGGTATTGATCCCACTGGGGGTGGAGGGAGATGAACTCGCGCATCGCCGTGAAGAGATCCTCCGGCATTTGGTTCTCGATGCTCACCGTGCAAGGGGCGTGATCGGGAATCTGGGTCATACGGCGCACTTCAAGGACCCCCCCATCAGGCCACGGCGAGGCCCCAGCCGTCAAAGCGACCCGATCAGAGAAGGACTAATGCGTCTCATTTTTGGAAAGGGCCTAAGGCACCTGGCCGCAGACGGGTCAACTTTGCAGAGGAACTAAGGAGGAATCCCCCAGGGATCGTCAAGGGGGAGAAGGGTTTCCCACAGACCCAATCTCCGTGGTCGGCCAGCGCAGCCAAGCAGGCGCCAACCTCTGGGGAAAACCCTGGGGAGGGATGGGGAAAGCACCGGACCAAGGCTGGAAAAGTTCAATCCTCAGGATTCGTGATCAATGGCCTGGCGCGGAGAAGACCTCCGTATCTCTGCCGCGGAGGTCTTGACGGCCAAGCTGGCCGGTTCACTCCTCGTCTTCACCACCAGCGGGTACAAGACGAATCTGCTTGCGTCCCAACTTGATCTCGAACTCATCGCCGGGATTGAGGTCCAGAAGGGCGGTGTAGGCCTTGCCCACCAGCAGGTTGCCGTTGCCTTGCACAGTGGCCACATAGCTGAGCTTGCGCCCCCCCTTGCCTACACCCTTGCCGCTGTTGTCACCAAGGCTGAGACCCTTGGCCTCCAGGAGAGCTTCATAGAAGGCGGTGAAGTTCAGGCGCTCCGAACCATCCTTCTTGGTGCTCACATAGCCGCAGCTGCGCACCAAGTCGGATTTGGATGCATCGCCAAGTTCCTTGACTTTGGAGAGGAGATCGGGGCCGGTCAACATGATGCCTGCAAGCAATTGAGGTTCAATTCACCCTAACGCCCCGAGTCCCTAAAGCAAGCGTCTAATCAGCACCAGATGACATCAATTGCATCAGGGTCACCCCTTCGCTTCTTGAGCCTGCATTGCATCGGCGTTCTGCTCTTGCCCAGGCCACTGCGATGCAATATCTGCAATTTTTGTCAGACTCGCTGGCCTCAGGCCAGGGATAAGCGCAGTCGATTCAAGGCCTCACCCACACTCAGCGCTTGAATCCAGGCCCGTGGCCGGCTGCTGCCAAAGCGCACCGCCTCACTGCGGCAGGAGGCGGGCCCGGCCACGGCGATATGCACCAGACCCACCGGCTTCTGGTCACTGCCACCGCCCGGCCCCGCCACCCCGGTGATCGCCAGGGCCCAATCACTACCGGTGAGACGCTGGCCCCCCAAGGCCATCGCCTCCGCCACTGGATCACTAACAGCCCCCCAGCGTTCCAGATCCAGCGGATCAACCCCCAGCAGGCCCTGCTTCACCGCATTGGCATAGGCGATCACACCGCCTAGAAACACATCGGAGGCCCCGGGCACCGCCGTCAAGGCTGCCCCCAATCCGCCGCCGCTGCATGATTCCGCCACCGCCAAGGTTTCGCCCCGCTGGCGCAGCTTCTCGATCACCACCGAAGCCAGGCTGTCCCCATCGATGCCGTAACAACTCTGGCCACTGCGCCGCCTTAGTTCGGCCTCCAGCGGTGCCAGCAAGGCGGCGGCCGTGTCCCCATCCTTTGCCCGGGCCGTCATGCGCAACTTCACCTCCCCCAGACCCGCATAGGGGGCCAGGGTGGGGTTGTCCCGGGCGAGCAGGTCGCCCACCTGTTCGGCCAGGGCCGATTCACTGACCCCCCAAAAGCGCAACAAGCGGCTGGCGAAGACCCCCTCGGCCACTCCGGCCTGCCGCAACCAGGGCTCCGCCGTGGCCAGCCACATCGCCTTGAGTTCCGACGGCACCCCCGGAAAGGTGAGCACGGTGAAGCCCGCCACGGGACTCCAGATCATCCCCGGGGCCGTGCCGGTGGGGTTGGGCAGCACCTGGGCTCCCTGGGGCAGCCAAGCCTGGCGGCGGTTACTGACGGCCACCGGGCGACCTCGACCCGCCAGCCGTGCCTGGATCAACTCCCACACCTCAGGCCGCTCCTGGAGGGGGGTGTCAAAAGCGGCGGCAATCGCTTCGCTCGTCAGATCGTCCGGGGTCGGACCCAGGCCCCCACTGGTGATCAGCACACGGGAGCGTTGGCAGGCGGCCCGCACCGCCGTGATCACCCGTTCCCGGTTATCGCCGACCACCTCCTGGCGAAAGTGCGGAACCCCCAGGGCCGCCAGCCGTTCGGCCAACCAGCGGGCGTTGCTGTTGAGAATGTTGCCAAGCAACAACTCCGTGCCGATGCAGAGCAGTTCGGCCCCCTGCCGGGGGGTTGGGGATGGGGGGGTCATCAAAAGTCTTGGGCCAGGCTGCGGCGGGTGAGCACCAAGGCGCCGATCAAGACGGCGGTGGCGAGCCCCAGCCACAGAAAACGCAACTCGGCGTTGGCCACCACCAGCGCCAGGGAGGCCAACCACTGGGTGAAGGCGTAAATCAAAAGCACCGTATGGCGCTGGCTCAGGCCGCTGCGCAACAGGCGGTGATGGAGATGGCGGCGATCGGGATAGAAGGGTGAGCGGCCCTCCCGCAGGCGCCCCATGATCACGGCCGACATGTCGGCCAGCGGCAACGACAGAATCAACAGGGGCAGCAACAGGCTGACGCTGGTGAGGGCCTTGGCCGGTCCGACGATGCTGATCGAAGCCAGGGCGAAGCCGAGGAAATAGGACCCCCCATCTCCCATGAAGATCTTGGCGGGATTGAAGTTGTGGCGCAAAAAGCCCAGGCAAGCTCCCGCCAGGGCCGCCCCCAACAAGCCGGGGGCGCTTTGGTGGAGGCTGTAGCTCACCGAAAGCAAGGCCACGGCGGCGATGCCGCTGACGCCTGCGGCCAGGCCATCAAGGCCATCAAGCCAATTGATGGCATTGGTGATGCCCACCAGCCAAAACACCGTGGCCACGAGGCTGATCCAGGCGGGGAGGGTGACAACCGCCCCGGTGCCCAAAAAGGTGGAAGGCAGATCAATGCTGCCGATGCGCACCCCCTGGGTCCAGACCGCCATGGCCACGGCCACCTGGCCCGCCAACCGCGGCAGCGGCGGCAGGGCAAAGAGGTCATCCGCCAGACCAATGACAAAGAAGCAGAGCGAGCCGGCCAAGGTCGTCCAGATCAACTGGTCCTTGTCGGGGGCCAATCCCGCGAAGCCTCCCCAAGCCCAGGTCAGGGCCAACGCCAGGCTGAAGCCGGCCACGATGCCCACACCCCCCAGGCGCACGATCGGGCGCTGGTGGTGCTTGCGGGCGTCCGGGGCATCAACCACGCCCCAGTGCAGACCCGCCCGGCGCACCAGGGGCACGATCACCGCAGTGAGCACGGCGGCCAGCAGGGCCGTCAGCAGGGCGGCCGCATTGGGGCTTTGGGCAAGATTCACGGCAAGAGACGGGCCGCCATCAGGCCGGGAAGACGGTGAAGGGGTCGGCCCTAATCTCAGGCGGGCTGCAGGGCACGGGCGGGACCATAAAGGGGGAATCGGGTGCAAAGGGCCTCCACCCGTTCCCGGCAGCGCTGGGCCACGGCCCCATCACCCGGGAGCAGGAGCCGGTGGGCGATGATATCGGCCACCTCAATGAAGGCGGCGCCATCGAAGCCACGGGTCGTCATGGCGGCGCTGCCCAATCTCAGGCCACTGGTGACAAAAGGAGACTCGGGATCGAAGGGAATGGTGTTCTTGTTGGCGGTGATGTTGATCTCACTGACCAGCCCATCGGCCACCTTGCCCGTCAAGCCAATCGAACGGAGATCGAGAAGCACGATGTGATTGTCGGTGCCGCCACTGACCACGCCAATGCCCCGCTCCTGCAATCGGGCCGCCAGGGCCTGGGCATTGGCCACCACCCGCTGGCTATAGTCGACAAAGGAGGGTTGGAGGGCCTCGCCGAAAGCCACGGCCTTGGCGGCGATGACGTGTTCCAAGGGGCCGCCCTGGGTACCAGGGAACACGGCCTTGTCGAACCGTTTGCCGAACTCGGCATCGCCGCAGAGGATCAGTCCTCCCCGGGGCCCCCGCAGGGTCTTGTGGGTGGTGGTGGTGACCACATGGCAGTGGGGAATGGGGCTGGGGTGGACACCGGCAGCCACCAGACCGGCAATGTGGGCCATGTCCGCCAGCAGATAGGCCCCCACCTCATCGGCAATGGCCCGGAAGGCAGCAAAGTCGATGCTGCGCGGATAGGCGGAATACCCGCAAATGATGAGTTTGGGCCGGTGCTCCAGGGCTAGCTGGCGAATGGTGTCGAAATTCAGCCGGTGCGTCTCGGGATCAACGCCGTAATGAACGGCCTTGAACCATTTGCCGCTGACATTGACCGGCGATCCATGGGTGAGATGGCCGCCATGGGAAAGGTCCATGCCCAGGATCGTGTCGCCGGGCTGGAGCAGGGCCAGGAACACCGCAAAGTTGGCCTGGGCGCCACTATGGGGTTGGACGTTGGCCCAAGCCGCACCAAACAGTTCACGGGCACGGTCGATGGCAAGGCCTTCGATGCCATCGACGAACTCACACCCCCCGTAATAGCGCTTGCCGGGCAGACCTTCGGCATATTTGTTGGTGAGCACCGAGCCCTGGGCTTCCATGACGGCCCGGGAGGCGAAATTCTCACTGGCGATCAGCTCAAGGTGGCTCTGCTGTCGATTCAGCTCGGAGGCGATCAGCTCGGCGACGGCCGGATCGCCGCTGGCCAGGGGAGTGTCGATCGAGTCAGCGACCATGGAATTAAGTTTCGATCAGCGGACGGATGGTTGCGATCAATGGGCAGGGAGCGGTCACCGGCGGGCGGGCCGTTTGCCTCACGCATTCCTAGATCGTAGGCGGATCACGAGGGCAGGGGAATGGAATCACAACGGGACTGGGCAAAAAAAAGTCGCCCGAAGGGCGACCATGGTCATCAACGCGCCTGGAGAGATTCGAACTCCCGACCCTCTGATCCGTAGTCAGATGCTCTAATCCGCTGAGCTACAAGCGCTTACCCCCACATTCTCACCGCATGGGGGGCCCATCCGTCAACCGCCCATCCCTTTCCGCCGACGCCACCATGCCCATTCGCTGGTACGGACCCGCCGATCCGACCGAACCCACCTATCAACACTTCGCACGCATCGTCAATCTCACCCTGCATGCGGCCCTGTTCGCGGCCATCAACAGCGGCCTCTGGTTTGTCCAAGAACTGCGGCACCCCTGGTCCCATCTGGGCTGGCTCAGCCTCGTCTGGGCGGGGGCCCTCCTGGGGCATGGCAGCGTGGTGGTGGCGCTTCGACCCTCCCCTTCCCCATGACGCTTGCAGCCCGCGAACTCGACGAGCTCACCCGAGCGATCGCCGATCGTCTTTACATCCAGGTGGGCGATTGGCACCTCTACCTGGGGGATGCCCATTTGGCCCAGGCCCTGGCGATCGAATGCGCCGGCCGACTGGACCAGGGCGCGGGGGTCTCGGCCCGCCAGGCGCTGGAGGCCGTTCAGGTGCCGATTGGCGGGGGCGTTACCCGCCTGCCCCTCTCCCGACTGGTGCCCGCCGGCCAATTGCGGGACCTGGAAGACTTGCTTGAACCGCTCTGTTGAGGGAGCGGCCCCCATCCCGCGCCCAACCCCGCTGGAGCACCGCTCGATAAGGTGGCTGCCTTCGCTCAGTGTCCGTGCTGATCATCGAGGTCACCAATGCCCGGGAGGTGGTCAGCAAGCGCATCGGCAAACTGGGGGGCCGGCTGATCGGCAAGGTGGTGGACGCCGAGGCCCAGGTGGAAAAAGCCCTGATCCAAGAGCTGGAGACAGCCTTCCGCGATTACGGCATTGAGGCCCGCATCCTCTCGGTCGACGGCCCCAAGATCATTGGTCGCTGCCACCTGGAGTTGCCGATGCAGGTCCGTGAAGAACGCCAGGTGCGGCTGCCCTGATTCAGGCCGGACGGCGCCGCACCAGGCGCACCAGCTCATGGATCTCGGGAACTCCAGCCAGGGTGGCCAGAGCGCCAAAGACGCCGATCGCCAAGCCCGCACTCAAGCCGTTCTGGAGCAGCAGGCCGACCAACCCCGGCGGCCAGCTCAGCCGATGGGCCAGGCCCCAGGCCACCAGGCCGGCCAGCAGGGAAGCCCCGAGCAGCAGGGCGGTGTCCCTTCCCCAGCGGGCCAGGGGCAGTCCCCCCAGCCGACGGGAGAGCACCATCAACAGCCCCAGACAGGTGATCACATTGACGGCGACCGTGGCCAGGACCAGGCCAGGGGCTCCGAAATTCCATTGGGGCAACTGGAGACCCCAAGGGGTCGGCCCCCCCACCAGCAACCAGTCGAAGAGGGCATTGAGGCCTATGCCCCCAACGGACCAACGGAAGGGCGTGTTGGCATCGCCAAGGGCATAGAACACCCGAACCAGCACATCACGGGCCAGGTAGGCCGGCATGCCCAGGCCATAGGCCATCAACAGCCCTCCCACCAAGGCAGCCGCCTGATTATCAAAGGCGCCCCGTTCATAGACCAAGGCCACAAGCGGACCGGCCAAGCCCACCATCAGGGCCCCAAGGGGCAACATGCTGGCGTTGGACAGCATCAGCCCCTGGCGGATGCGGCTGACCAACTCGGGCCGATCGGCGGGCGCGGTGAGCCGGGCATAAACAGGCAACAGCGGCACCAGCAGGGCATTGGAGAGCAAACCCAGGGGCGTCTGGACCAGGAGATTGGCGTAACCCAGGCCCGCCGCCGCCCCGACGATGCCGGAGGCAAAGAACAGATCAACGAACACATTGATCTGCAACATCCCCGAAGAGAGGGTGGCTGGCCCCATCACCGCCAGCACTTCGCGCACGCCTGGATCCTGCCAATCCCACAGCAGCCGCAGCCGGCCGAGGCCCTCCTTGGCCATGGCCGGCAACTGAATCAGCCACTGCAGCAAGGCCCCCACCGTGGTGGATGCGGCCAAGACGACGCCGCCGTAGAGGGCGGATGCGGGCAGGGTGATGGCACTACCCAACTGCCACCAAAGCAGGCCGATGCCGCCAATCACGGCCAGGCTTGACAGCAGGGGGCTGACGGCGGGCAACCAGAAGACATCGGCGGCATTGAGGGCCCCGAAGCCAAGACCGATCAGGCCGGCAAACAGGGCCATCGGCGCCATCCAGCGCAGCTGGGCCACCGCCAACGCGTGGCGGGTGGCATCCATGCCGGGTCCCACCAGGGTGATCAGGGGATCTGCCGCGACGATCAACAGCAGCGTCACCACCACCAGGGCGGCCCCCACCATGGTGTTGATCGCTGCCAGCACATGGGCCCCCTCTTGGCGGCTGCGGCGCGCCAGCACGCTGACCATGGCGCTGTGGAAAGGACCGTTGATGCCCCCCAGCAGAATCAGCAGGAACCCAGGCAGAACGTAGGCGTAGTGGTAAGCGTCATAGGCGGCGCCGACTCCAAAAGCAGCGGCGATCACTTGCTGGCGCAACAGGCCTGCCACCTTGCTGAAGGCCGTGGCCAGCGCCACCACCAGGGCAATGCGTTTGAGCGACTTCGCCATCGGCCCTCCGGGGACGAGGTCCCTTGCAATCGCCCGGCAGTATGACCCGCACACCTCCGGGTTCCCCGGCTGATGCCGTTGCCTTTCTCCGCCATCCCCCCCAGTGCGCCGCCGCTGCTGACCCTTGGGCCCCTGGTGGAGGGGATCCTGCTGCGGCGCTACAAGCGGTTTCTGGCGGATGTGGAGTTGGCCGGAGGCGAGACCGTCACGGCCCATTGCGCCAATACCGGCCCGATGACGGGCGTGCTCTGCCCTGGTGGCAGGGTGCGGCTGCGGCACGATCCCTCCCCGAGCCGCAAATTGGCCTGGACCTGGGAACAGGCGGAGGTGCCCGGAGCCGATGGCCAGCCGATCTGGGTGGGGATCAATACGGCCCTGCCCAATCGACTGGTGCGCGCCGCCATTGAGGCGGGCTGCCTGGAACCCTGGCTGGGGCCCATCGCCGCCATCCGGGCGGAGGTGCCCTACGGCGAAGGGCGCCGCAGCCGCATCGATCTGTTGTTGACTCCGGGGTCAGGCCCCGCTGGTGCAGCGCCTGCCGACCCCCGACCGATCTATGTGGAGGTCAAGAACACCACCTGGAGCCAGGGGGAGCTGGCCCTGTTCCCCGACACCGTCACCGAGCGCGGTCAGAAACATCTGCGGGAACTGATGGCCCTGGTCCCGGCAGCCCGGGCTGTGCTGGTTCCCTGCCTCAGCCGGGGCGATGTCACCAAGTTCGCCCCCGGCGACACGGCTGATCCCCTTTACGGCCAATTGTTCCGCCAGGCCCTGGCGACCGGGATGGAGGTGCTTCCCTGCCGCTTCGCCTTCAGCGCCGAGGCGGTCCATTGGCTGGGACTGGCCGAGCTGCTGGAGCGCCAGCCAGCCGCCACCGTCAACGGCTGAGGCCACCGGGTTCCGCCCCGCACCCATAGAGTCCACCTACCTGCCGGTCGTCTGTGGATACCCGTGCCTTCAAACGCTCGTTGCACCATTCCGAGCGCTACAACCGCCGCGGCTTCGGCCTGGGCGAGGAGGTGGCGGGCAACCTGCAGACCGCCTATCAGAGCGATCTGGTGGCCAGCCTGCGGGAAAACGGCTACGAACTGCGGGAAGGCCGGCTGACGGTGCGTTTGGCCGAGGCCTTCGGTTTTTGCTGGGGGGTGGAACGGGCGGTGGCCATGGCCTACGAAACCAGGCGCCACTACCCCAGTGAACGGATCTGGATCACCAATGAAATCATTCACAATCCATCGGTGAATGACCATCTCCGCGAGATGGACGTGCAGTTCATTTCCGTGGATGAGGGGATCAAGGATTTTTCCGAAGTCGGTACCGGCGATGTGGTGATCTTGCCGGCCTTCGGCGCCACCGTGCAGGAGATGCAACTCCTCAACGAACTCGGCTGCCACATCGTTGACACCACCTGCCCATGGGTCTCGAAAGTGTGGAATAGCGTGGAGAAACATAAGAAACATTCCTTCACCTCCATCATTCATGGCAAGGTGAAGCACGAGGAAACCCTGGCCACCAGCTCTTTTGCCGGCACCTATCTGGTGGTGCTCGACCTCAAGGAAGCCCGACTCGTCTGTGACTACATCCTCGCCAGCGCCCATGGCCAGGGCGATCGCGAGGCCTTCATGGCCCGCTTCTCTAAAGCCTGCTCACCTGGTTTCGATCCAGACCTGGACCTGCTGCGGCTAGGGGTGGCGAATCAAACAACCATGCTCAAAAGTGAAACCGAGGAGATCGGCCGACTGTTTGAGCGAACCATGTTGCAGCGCTTCGGCCCCAACCTGCTGGATCAGCATTTTCTCGCCTTCAACACGATTTGTGATGCCACCCAAGAGCGCCAAGATGCCATGTTTGCCCTGGTTGATGAACCGCTGGATCTGATGGTGGTCATCGGTGGCTACAACTCTTCCAACACCACCCACCTTCAGGAGATTGCCGTCAGTCGCGGCATTCGTTCTTATCACATCGATACCCCCGAACGCATCGGTCCTGGCAATCGCATCGAACACAAACCCCTGGAAGCTGACCTGGAGGTGGTGACCTCCTTTCTTCCCGATGGTCCGATCCGGGTCGGCATCACTTCCGGCGCCTCCACACCGGATCGGGTTGTGGAAGATGTGATCCGCCGCCTGATCCACCTCTGTGCCCCGGCAGATCGGGCGACCGTCGCTGGGGCCGATCCTTTCCCATAAGATTGCGCCTCTTCGCTCCCCCTGGTATCCCAGACCGAGCCCCTCCAACCCGGCTACTGGGACTTCTCTCCACCTTTGGATGTCCTTTCCCCTGTCCCCTCTGGTTTCGCCCGCCTTGACTGATCAAGCTGCCGATTCCGGGATTGGGAGGGGTCAAGCCGGGGCGCAGCCCAGCTTGCGTCTCAGCGGGGATCCCCAGGTGCGCCGTTACGCCAGCCACTTTGCCGATCTGATGGAAATGCGGGCCCCGGCCGATGTCGTCGGTCGCTATCTCGATCGCCATGAGGACTGGTTCCGGCGCTGCGCAGCTCCCATGACCGTGGCCCCCTTGGACCGCGACGCCTATCTGCTGACCCTGGGGCGGTTTGGCAATTTCGGCTTTGAGGTCGAGCCCACCATCGCTCTGGAATTGCTGCCCCAGGACAACGGCGTCTACGAGATCGTCACCCTGCCGGTTGCAGAGCAAAGCCCCAGTTTGCAGGGGCTCTACGACGTCGATTTCAATGCCTCCCTGCGGCTTGACGAAACCGATCGCCAGGCCCTGAGCGCGCCAGGGCCCGTTGAGGTTTCCAACGAGGAAGTCGACCGACTGATGGCCCACACCTTGGTGCGCTGGCAATTGGATCTGGCGGTGTGGATCCGATTGCCCTCCATGCTCAACCTCTTGCCCGATGGACTGGTGCAGAGCAGTGGCGACCATTTGCTCAAACAAATCGTCCGCCAAATCTCCCGCAAACTCACCTGGAAAGTTCAGGAGGATTTCCACGCCAACCATGGAATCCCTTGCCCCCCCCGGCGTCGGGCCCGGTTTTGAGCTGGAGGGGCAAGGGCCGGCGAACAACCCTCAGGCGACTGGATTGGCCAGCACCTTCAGCAGAATCTGGGTGCCGCTGAGGGCCTGCCACAGGAAGAGGGTCACCATGCCCATATTGAGGCCGACATGGGCCTTGCGGGCCAGGAGATTGCCCTGCTGCATCAATGGAGTCAGGGCGGAGGCTACGGCCACCAGGGCGGTCATGGCCATGCCGACCAGCAGATGGGGACCTACGAAAAGCTTGCCGTTGTTCAGATAGGTAACAGCCATCCCCCCGAAGGTGCCCAGCACCATCAAGGCCAGCAGCAGGCTGCCCACCAGGTGGTGGCGACGGCCAAACTGCCCCTTGATGAGATCCTTGCGCTCCTCAGCGCTGGCGGTGCGGAGCTTCTTGGTCTTGATGCCCAGGACCATCGAATAGAGCGAAAGCCCTAACAGGGCCCACATCAATAAAGGATGAAAGAAGTTGAGTTTGTAGGCCAAGGAAGGGGAGATCAGTTCGGTCATCGTGCGGGGTAAGCGTGCGTGGGATGTGAAGCTACAACTGCCGACCCCCCCTTCGCAGGGGCCGGTGAGTTCAATGCAGAAAGTGCCGACGACCGGTCACAACCATCGCCAGGCCCAGGCTGTCGCAGGCGGCGATGGAATCAGCATCGCGGAGGCTGCCCCCCGGCTGGATGATCGCGGTGATGCCATGGGCGGCCGCCAGGCGCACGCTGTCATCGAAGGGGAAGAAGCCGTCACTGGAGAGCACGGCCCCCTGGGCCGAAGCTCCGGCCATTTCCAGGGCCGCTCGGGCGGCCCCCACCCGGTTGGTCTGCCCGACACCGATGCCCAGGGTGCGTCCGCCGCCGGCCACGACGATGGCGTTGGAGCGACCGTGGCGCACCACCCGCCAGGCGAACTCCAGATCAGCCCGCTCCCGGGCGCTGGGCTGCCGAACACTGACCACTCTCCATGGCTGGGGATCACTGGCAAGGTCGTCGGCTTGCTGCTCCAGCACTCCCCCCAGAACGGAGCGGCGCTGCAGCCGGGGGGCGGCGGCCACTGCGGCCCCAGGCAAGGTCAGGACGCGCAGGTTGGCCTTGCTGGCCAGTCGCTCCAGGGCCTCAGGCGAAAACTCAGGCGCCACCACACATTCGAGAAACAGGCCGGTGAGCAGCGCCGCCGCTGCGGCATCAACCGGCCCATTGAGGGCGACGATGCCACCAAAGGCGGAGGTGCGATCGGCATCGAGAGCCCGCTGCAGGGCCTCGGCCACGCCCGTGCCCACGGCGACGCCGCAGGGGTTCGTGTGCTTGATGACGACCGCCGCCGGACTGGAGCCAGCAGCTCGCTCCGATGGCCCCTCGTCGTAACCAAACTCTCGAACCGTGGCCAGAGCCGCATCGAGATCGATGAGGTTGTTGTAACTGAGGTCTTTGCCCTGCAGCTGCAGGGCGGCGCCCCAACCCGCCCGGGGATCGCTGAACCAGGTGGCGCTTTGGTGGGGATTCTCCCCATAACGGAGCCGCTGCTGAACCGGCAGTTCGAGTCGCAGCGGGGCGACCGGATTGGCGCCGGAATCGCCATCTCCATCGCCATTGCCATCGCCCAGTCGCTGGGCCAACCAGGCGCTGATGGCCGCGTCATAAGCCGCCGTGTGCTGAAAGGCCGCCAGGGCCAAACGGCGTCGCAGGCCCGCATCCAGCCGTCCCGCCGCCAGGGCCTCCAGGAAGGAGGGGTATTGGGCGGGGTCCGTAAGCACGGCCACATCGCCATGGTTTTTGGCAGCGGCCCGCACCATCGCCGGCCCACCGATATCGATGGTCTCGATCGCGGTCTGCCAATCCACCGCAGGGTCGGCGACGGTTTGGCGGAAGGGATAAAGGTTGACCACCACCACATCGATGGGGGTGATCGCGTGGGCCTCAAGGTCGGCCCTATGGCCGGCATCGTCCCGGCGGGCCAGGATGCCGCCATGGATGCGGGGATGGAGGGTCTTCACCCGACCCCCCAGGATCTCCGGGGCCCCGGTGTAGTCAGCGACCCGGGTCACCGGCAGGCCGGCGGCGGCCAGGGCCGTGGCGGTGCCACCACTGGAAAGCAGTTGATAGCCATGGCTGAGCAAGCCGTTGGCCAGGGGCACCAGGCCCTCTTTGTCGGACACGCTCAGAAGGGCCGTGGGGGCCATGGTGGCGGGGATCAGAATCGGGGCCAACCTAAGCAGGAGCTGCCGAGAGGCCATGACCAACTTTTTGCCCCAGGACTTGCCCCACGACTCGCCCCACGATTCGCCCCACGACGATGGTCAATCGATCCGGCTTGGACCGGCCCAACCGCAGCGGCGCCTGGTGCTGCTGCACGGCTGGGGAGCCGACGCGGATGATCTGCTGGATCTGGGCACCGCCCTTCTGGCGGAAGATGGCCAGGCTGACGAGGTCAGCCTGGTGGCCCTGAGGGCACCGGAACCACACCCTGGCGGCTTCGGCAGGCAGTGGTACGACCTGCAACAACCGGAGTGGCCCGGTCTGGGTGCAGCCAGGTCGAAGCTGCGGCAACAACTGCAAGATCTGGCCGAAACCGTGCCGCTCGAACGCACGGCGGTGCTGGGATTCTCCCAGGGCGCTGCCATGGCCGTGGATGTGATCCTGGGCGAGGGACTGCCGGTGGCTGCCCTGATCGCCTGCAGCGGCTATCCTCACCCAGGTTGGCAAGCCAAGAACCCCAAGGCCAGCACGTTGCTGACCCACGGCGAGCAAGACCCTGTGGTTCCAGTCGCGGCGAGCCAGGCGATCGAGGACCTGGTGCAGCGGGCGGGGGGCCAGGTGCAACGGATCAGCTTCGCTGGGGGCCATGGCATTGACCCCCAACTCCTCCCGGAGCTACGCGCTTTTCTGGCCCAGAACTGGAGCTAGGGCCTTAGGAGCGTCGGGATTCAGACGAACAGGATTCAGACGAAGGCGTACTCGTACTCCTCCATCTCCTCCCAGTCATCGGCCGCGAGGGCTTCAATGCCTTCAAAGAGGACTTCTTCGCCGATGCGATCAACGATGAGTCGCAGGGAAGGGAAGAGAAAATGATTTTCTTCGGCGTACTGCGCACTGAAAAGTCCCTTCTCCCCCCAGAAAAAACGGTCTGTGGTGTGCTCGTTGCGGCGGACGTTGAGAATCGCCGGGGCCATGAGGTCGGCTTCGGCGATGTAGCGACGAGCTGCCGTCACAGGTTTGTGGGAACCGGTCTCTAGATTGAAAGTAGGAACGTGGGCGAGAACCCGTTGGCCGGCGAGACGACGACGGCTGATCCGCTTGCGCTTCTTGGACATGGCAGGACTCCCGGTAGGGAGGCTGAAGGTGTACAGGGGGGGAAGAAACCAGGGGCGAAAGTCCAACTGGGGACGTTCGCCAAGGCTGGCCGATCCAGACGCCCATGGCGAGGCCCGGATCGAGGCCATTACATCTGTCGTCCTCAAGCAATCTTGGGCACGATCGGCGCTTCCACCGACCCGATGGGGGCCGGCGGAACTGAGAAGGCTGGCTTCTTCCTCTGCTGTAGCTTCGGTTGCACAGTGAATGCAACCTCAGAATCGAAGGAAGGTGGCTAGCCACCGATGGCGACACCCAACTTGCTCCAGAACAGCGAAGTAGTGGTCGATACCTCCATGCTACGTCGTTTTTCACTTTTCGCATCGCCCCGCCGAAACTTTTTTGGCGATTTGCGCTTTTCCCTTCGGGTTGGCTGTCGGTGATTCCAGTCTCTGAAAGGTTTTTATTGCTGTTGCGCTGGCAACTGGGCCAACTGGTGGATTGCCGGGATGTGCGCTCGCTCGTGGTCTATGTGACCCACGAGGGTCCCCAAGGCCACCCCACCCTGATGGCCGTGGGCCAATGGCCCAGCGACGGTCGTGCCCTGCCGGCTCCTGACAGGACCGGTGAACTGCGGGTGCCTGCCGAAGAACGACGCTGGCTGCCCCTGCGGGATGGGCCCCTGCTACTTGGGGCCCTCCAGGTGGAAACCCTGGGCACCGTTTGGTCTGAAAGCCTGCGCCAGCGCCTCCAGGCCATGGCCCTGACCCTGACCGAGGCCTTGCGGATCGACATCGAGCGGCAGCGACTCGAGGCCCGACTGCTAGCCAGGGAGGAACATCTGCGGCTTTTGGTGCATCAGCTGCGCAACCCCCTCTCGGCCCTGCGCACCTTCGGTCACCTGCTGCTGCGCCGGCTGGAACAGGACATCAAAAACCGCCCCCTGGTCGAGGGCCTGCTCAACGAAGAACAACAACTCAACCGCTACGTGGAGGCCATCAGCGATCTCGCCCGCCCCGACGCCCTGCTGACCGCCGCCGCCACCGCCCAGCCCCTGCTGTTGCCCCCCCTGCTCACGGGACCCGGCGGCGTGGATCTGGCCGGCCCCCTGCTCCCCCTGCTGCGGCGTGCGGAAGCCACCGCCAGCCTGCAGGGCCGCCAGTGGCACGGACCTGTCCATCTGCCTTCCTGGCGCGGAGACAGTGGCTCCGTGGCCGAGATCCTGGCCAATTTGCTGGAAAATGCCTTCCGCTACAGCCCGGCCGGTTGCCCCCTGGGGTTGCACTGCGGGGTCGGGGCCAGGGGCGGTCCCAGCCTCACCGTCTGGGACGGAGGTGAGGCGATTGAGGCCGACGAGCGGGAAACCATTTTCGAACGGGGCGAGCGGGGCCGCCGCGGCCTGTCGCTTCCAGGCACTGGCATCGGGCTGGCCCTGGCCCGTGACCTGGCCCGGGGCCTCGGCGGCGAACTCGAACTCGTGGTCCCCCCCCAAAACGTCGACCCAAGCCTGCCCGAAGGAGGCAATGCTTTTCGCCTCAGCCTGCCGCCCCAACCCACGGCTCAGCCCATCCAGACTCTGCCTGTGCTTTCAATCTGAGCCAGAGCGCCCGTCCCCCACCCAAGCCAGACCGCTGCCGCCAGGAGCAACGCCAGGGTTTCGCTCCATTCCACGCAGGCTCCATAGCTGTCGCCGCTGTGGCCCCCCAGGCGCCGGCCCAGCCAAAGCGGCACCAGCCCAGCTGGCAGCCAACCCCATAGACCCGCGGCCGGCCAGCCTTGGCGGCAGGTTGGCACCAGCAGCAGCACCAGCAGCAGCAACGCCGGCCGAAGTTCCACGGCCAATCCCGCCCAATGGCGGCGATGCAACGCGCCGCCGCCATCGGGCCGCAAGGAGGGGAAGCGGTCGATCGCCACCAGGGGTGCAACCCGGCTCCAGAAGGCCGCCCAGGGCAGCACGAACGGCACGCTGGGGCCCAGGCTGGCCAGGGCCGCGGCCTTGAGCAGCAGCAGCAGCACAAGGGCCTGGGCGCCGCTGGCGCCAATGCGGCTATCCCGCATGGCCTCAAGCAAGCGATCACCAGCAGCCAATCCATCGGCCGTATCCATTGCCCCATCCATGTGCAGACCGCCACTGAGCAGCAGGCCCAGGGCCAGCACCAGCGCCACCTGGGTCAGCAGCGGCACCCGCCCCTCCAGCAGGGCCCAAAGTCCGGCTTGCAGGAGGCCGAGCACCACGGCCACCCAGGGGGCAAACCGGGCGATGCGCTCAAAACGGGGAGCGATGCGGGACCAACCGGGCAGCACCGAATAGAAGATCCAGGCCCCGGCCAGATCCCGCAGCCACCCTGGCGAACGGGGCCCGGAACCAACCCCGGAACGGCGCCCATGACGGCGCCCATGACGGGGACCAAAACGGGGTCCAAAACGAAAGTGAGGGGCCAAGCGGGTGGTGGCGCCAAGGGGGCCCACCCTGGCGCAGGAGCCCCAGCCTTGCAGGCGCCGGCCTGCCCCTAGCCTCGGCCCTCCGGCCGCCGCGCCCCCAGCGCTGCCCCCTTGATCTCCCAGCCCCCATCCTTCTCTTTCACGGTGTCGGCCCGCTGTGGCCAGACCCGGGCCCGCTGCGGTCAGTTCCACACCCCCCATGGCGTCGTCAACACGCCGCGCTTCATGCCGGTGGGCACCGCCGCCACCGTCAAGGGCATCAGCACGCCCCAACTGGCCGAAACCGGCGCCCAGATGGTGCTGGCCAACACCTTTCATCTGCATCTGCAGCCGGGCGAAGCGCTGGTGGCGGCAGCGGGAGGGCTGCATCGCTTCATGGGCTGGTCGGGGCCACTGCTCACCGATTCGGGCGGCTTCCAGGTCTTCAGCCTGGCGGCCATCAATCGCATCGACGATGGGGGGGTGCTGTTTCAATCCCCCCGGGATGGATCCCGGCACACGTTGAGCCCGGAATCGTCGATGCGGATTCAGAGGGCCCTGGGGGCCGATGTGGCCATGGCCTTTGACCAGTGTCCGCCCTATCCGGCCAGCGAGAGTGAGGTGGCCGAAGCCTGCCGCCGCACCCACCTCTGGTTGGATCGCTGCGTGGCCGAGCACTGCGGCAGCGGGCACAGCGGCGCCGGGCAGGCCCTGTTCGGCATCGTGCAGGGGGGCTGCTTCCCCGCCCTGCGCCTTGATTCAGCCCAGCGGGTGGCGGCCCTCGATCTGCCCGGCATCGCCGTCGGTGGGGTCAGCGTCGGCGAACCGGTGGCGGAAATGCACCGCATCGTGCGCCTGCTTGGGCCGGTGTTGCCTGAAGCCAAGCCCCACTACCTGATGGGGATTGGCAGCCTGCGGGAGCTTGCGATTGCCGTGGCCCAGGGTTTTGACCTGTTCGATTGTGTGCTGCCGACCCGGCTGGGTCGCCATGGCAGTGCCCTGGTGGGCGGCGAACGCTGGAACCTGCGCAACGCTCGCTTCCGCGAAGACCACACCCCCCTGGATGACCGCTGCCATTGTCTGGCCTGCCGCCAGCACAGCCGCGCCTATCTCCACCATCTGCTGCGCAGTGAGGAGATGCTGGGCCGCACGCTGCTGAGCTTGCACAATCTCACCACCCTGTTGCGCTTCAGCGACGCCATGGCCCGAGCCATCGCCGAGGGCTGTTTTGCAGAGGATTTCGCTCCCTGGGAGCCGGCCTCCCCGGCCGCCCACACGTGGTAAGTTCCAGCCATCGTGAGAAGGGCCAACAGGCCCCAGGACCCATGGCTTTCCCCCTGCTGGCCTCCCTGTCGGCTCCCGCCTCCCTCCATCTTTTGGGTCAACTTCCAGAGGCCTACCAAGCCTTTGGCCCCCTGGTCGACATTCTGCCGATCATTCCGTTGTTTTTCCTGCTGCTGGCTTTTGTTTGGCAGGCCTCTGTCGGTTTTCGCTGAAACCGTCAGCGTTTCTCGCGCAGTACGGCCCAGGCAAACTGAGGCAGCGACAGCATGCGCCGCCAGCGAGCAGGCTCCTGAACCAGCCGAAACAGCCATTCGATCTGCAGGGCCCCCATCCATTGCGGGGCCCTTTTTTTGGCACCGGCCCAGACATCGAAACTACCGCCGACCCCCATCCACAAACCCGTGCGGGGGCGGGGCCGCTCCTGGATCCAGACTTCCTGGCGGGGCACCCCCAGGGCCACCAGAATCAGGTCAGGACGGCTCAGCTGCAACTGATGGTCCAGGGCCCTCGCCTGGTCGGGCGACAGATAACCATGGCTGCTGAGGACGATCTGGAGCCTGGGAATCTCCTGCTCCAGCCGGGCTTTGAGGCTCGCCATCACCGCCGGGCTAGCGCCCACCAGGGCCACCCGCCAGCCCGCCGCCGGGGCCTGCTCCAGCAGGGCCCGGGCCAGTTCAATGCCGGGGCAGCGGCGCACCCGGTAGCCCTGGCGCCCCAGGGCCCACACCACGCCGGCCCCATCGGGAATCACCAGATCGGCCTGCTCCATGACGGAGCCCAGGGCCCGATCGGCCCGCGCCGCCATGGTCATCTCGGCGTTGAGGGTGACCACCTGCCCACCCCCGCGCCGATGCAGGGCAAGGGCCGCCTCCAGACAATCGGGCTCGATGTTGACGGGAACCCCAAGAACACGGCTGCGACGCGGGGAAGTGATCGTTGCTGCCATGGGGGAGGCACCGGCAGTGGAGAATCTATGGCTGCGATCAGGAATCAAGGTCAGATTTGATGCCACGCAGCGGTTCCACCCCCTCACCCACCGCCGCGCCATCGCGAAGTGCCGCAGAGGTGCTTCACGAGCTGGACGCTCAGATTGAGGCCGTCGTGATCGAGCGGCAACACCCGGTGAGCGGCCTGTTGCCGGCCAGCACCGCCAACACGATTCACGGCAACTACGCCGATGCCTGGGTGCGGGACTGCGTCTATTCGATTCAATGCGTCTGGGGGCTGGCCCTCGCCTACCGCCGCCAGCAAGCTTCGGCCCGCCGGGCCTACGAACTGGAGCAGCGGGTGCTGCAGCTGATGCGCGGGCTGCTCAACGCCATGATGCGCCAGGGCAGCAAGGTCGAACGGTTCAAAACCAGCCTGGATCCGCTCGATGCCCTGCACGCCAAATTCGATTCCAGCAGCGGCGAATCCGTTGTGGCCGATGACGGCTGGGGCCATCTGCAGCTGGATGCCACGGCGGTCTTCCTGCTGCAGCTGGCCCAGCTGACCCGCTCCGGCTTGGTGGTGGTGCGCAATCACCACGAGCGGGACTTCATCCAAAACCTGGTGTACTACGTGGCCCGGGCCTACCGGGTCGCCGACTACGGCATCTGGGAACGGGGTGACAAGGGCAACCATGGCCTGCCAGAGCGCAACGCCAGCTCGATTGGCATGGTCAAGGCGGCTCTGGAAGCCTTGGAAAACCTCGATCTCTATGGCCCCCATGGCGATGGCAGCTGCTGTCTGATCATCCCCCAGGACGCCATCGTGCGGCTGCGGCGGGCCCTCAGCGGCCTGCTGCCGAGGGAGTCCGCCAGCAAGGAGGTGGACAGTGCTTGCCTTTCGATCATCGGCTACCCGGCCTGGGCCGTGGAAGATCCAGAGCTGGTGCGGCGGACCCGCGAGAAGATCCGGCGCGAGCTGGGTGGGGCCTATGGCTACAAACGCTTCCGCCGTGATGGGCACCAGACCCTGATCGAGGACGTGACCCGCCTTCACTACGAGCGGGAGGAGCTGGCCCAGTTCGAGCACATCGAATGCGAATGGCCGTTATTTCTGGCCTATGAGCTGATCACCGCCTGCTGCGAGGAGCGTTGGGACGAAGCGCGCCAATGGCGGCAGCGGCTCAGCGAGCTGAGCGTGACGGTGAATGGTGTGGACCTGCTGCCCGAGTTGTACCTGGTGCCGGCAGCCGCCATCCCCGCCGAGCGGCGCAGCCCAGGCAGTCAGGCCCGGGTGCCCAACGAAAACGTGCCCCTGCTCTGGACCCAGAGCCTCACCTGGCTGGCGGATCTGCTGTTGGCGGGCCTGATCTTGCCGGAGGACCTCGATCCGATTGGCCGCCGTTTCGGGGCCGGCCCCGGGGCCGACCGGGTGCTGGTGGCGCTGGTGCCGGCGGATGACACCATCGCCACCCTGCTGACGGCAGCGGACTTGCCGGTGCTGCGGGAACGGGCTGGGCCCGGTGAATTGATCCCAGCGGTGCGGATCACCTCGGCGCGGGAGCTGGCCCAACGCATGGCCAGCGTTGGCGCCAACCCGCGGCTGGGTCTGAGTGGCCATCCAGCGGTCCGCATGGAGACCATGGCGACGGCGCGCATCTACCACCACGAGGGGGAGGCGATTGCCTTCCTCCCCAGCGTGCTGGATGACAACACCTTCTATCTGGTGGACGACGCCCTCCAGCTGGTTGACACGGTGCAAAGCGAACTGAGGCTGTTGCAGCGCCACTGGCGCGGCAGCGGCTCGCCGATTCTGCTGATTCCGGTGGCCCAAGCACCGTTCGAACGCAACCCGGAAGCCTTTTTCGAATTGGGCCGCCGGCTGCGCGAGGGCTTGCTGGAGGGGGTGCCGGTGCGACTCGCCAGCCCCGAAGATCTCTGGGCCCAGGCCAGCTGGATCGATCTCCCCCCCCACGCGGTCGCCGCCTGCAGCCTCTGGCCCCAGGGCCACACCCTGCTGCCAGCCAGCATCAACCAGCAGCCCCTGACGGCACGCCAGGAACAGGAGTTGGAGGACATTCCGGTGGCCGCCCTGGTGGCGCGTCTCTGGCAGAGCACCTCCTTGCCGGAGCAGGCCGAGGTGCTCGAGTTACTGGCGCGCCGCCTGGGGCCCAATGCCCGCCTCCAGGGTCCCTTCGGCGGAGCGGCGGTGAGCCTGATGACCCTGCTGGAAGAGCTTTATCGCCGCGGCCTGGCCGAAGCGAACTGGAGTGTGGTGCGGCGGGTGGCAGGAGCCATGGGCCTGGTGCATCCCCAGCTAGAAGACGCCCTTACGGACCTGCTGGTGCGGCAGAAGCAGGTGGTCGTCGGCCGTAATTACACCAACGAGTCCCTGATCACCCAACCCCAAGGCAGCCGCACCATCGCCGCCATGATTCGCCGCTTTGGGGGTGAGGACGGACGGGAATGGATGCTGCAGCAGGAGTTGCTGCTGGCCCTGGACGGCCTGGCCCGCCTCGAACCCAACCTGCTCAGTGGCAGCCTCACCCTGCAGCTGGGCCAGCTGCTGCTGTTGCTCACCGGCGAGCTGGCGGCCGAAGCCAACCTCAGCCCGATCGAGGCCTATGACCAACTCTGCGCTGAAGCGCCCCATGGGATCCGGCGACGGCTGCGGGCCGTGCTCGCCGATGTCGAACATGCCCAGGCCTCCTTGCAGCGCAAGGAACAACTCCACCTGCGGGGCCGGGTGCGTTGGGAGGTGCCCAACCCACTGGACGAGCTGCCCAAGGGGGGCTGCTGGCTGCAGCACCGCCTGCGATTGGGGGCCTTGCAAAGGGTGCCGCGCGACTTTTACGCCGGTATCTGGGACCTGCTGCACCATTGCCGGGGCATCGTCATTGGCGACAAGCTGGAGCGCCGTAACCGGCTCGAAAGTGCGCCCCTGCTGAGTGAGAAAACCCCGGGCGAACGCAACTTCGCCGCTCTCGTTGATCACCTGCTCAGCAAAATCGAAGCCTCGGAGTACCGCCAGCTCTGCACCGAAACTCTGCTGACCTTGATGGCCTTCGTGGCCGCCAACCCCCAGGTGCAGTTTGACGATGACCTGGCCATGGACGTGGTGATCGGCCATGCGGTGCGTGTGGGCTGGCAGGAACTCCATCCGTCGACCCCCGCAACGGAATACGGTCTGCACAAGGCCCAGGCTTGGGATCAGTTCTATCGCTCCTCACCGGCCGCCTGTCGGCGTTGGCAGCTCCTGGCCCTGAAGCAGCTCACCGAGCCGGTGGCGATCTGAGGGGCAATGGGTTAATGATGTTTCGTCAGCGAACCGCCTAGCCAAAGTCCATGCAAACATCCAGTGTTGCCCAAGATCCGGACTTGCCATGCCTGCGTCTAGGCAGTCCAAGGATACGGGTTGACGTACAAGCCGAACCGAGAAGCTTCATTGGCGCCAAAAATACCCAAGGCCAACCTTTCGATTTGCCGTTTGATCGCGATACGGCAATTCAGAAACGATATCGAATTGCCAGCATTGGCATGGAGGCGGGCTGGCGCGTAGACCAATTGCGAATTTCCTACGAAAACTTAGAGTCCCATGAATCCCAGGCAAGGATTGTGCATGGTGGCAATAAAGGCAATAATCTTGGTGATATTCAGCTGGGACCAGGCAAAAAAATTTCAGAGATCTACTCTGAATATGGCACCAGTATCGACCAGTTGAAAATTGATGCCGATCAAGGAGTCCTGGAAAACTTTGGCACCAAAGGCGATCGGCAACATCCGGTGCACTGGCAGTACGGGCCCAACCAGATCGCGCTCGGCTTTTCAGGACGCTCAGATGATAATCCTGCCGGTGCCCTCTACGCACTTCAGGCCATTGTGGCCACGTTTCAAAAGATCGATTGGGAACCAATCGACGGCCAAGATAGCTAAGTTCATCAGCTTGTCCACCCTTTCTGCCAGATGATCGACATGGATGTTCAAACTTACCTCTCCGATCGGGTCGACGACCAAATTAACTGGTTGGGCACCAAAAGCGATAATAATAAATCAGCATTCCTTCGCTTCCGGGTGCTAAGCATCTGCCTCGGTGCCCTCATCACGATTCTCTCGCCCTATGCGGGCAAACCTGGGCGGTGGCAAGTCTGGATTCCACCGCTATTGCAGCTCTCCGGTGCCGGCGTGGCGATTGCCGGTTCCCTGCTGGCCCTCAACCAGAACCAGGAGAACTGGATCCGGTATCGCACCCTCAGAGAAGCTCTTTGCCGCGAGAAGATGTTATTTCTAACCGGCAGCAACGAGGCTTACTGCGGCCCGGATGGTTTCCACCAGTTTGTGCGGGTGGTCGAAGGGATCATGGCTCAAGAGCGGTCCAGTTGGACCCGGCAGGCCACTAACTGCCCCGAGCCCCATGGCAATGCAATCCCAGAGGCTGGTCCCCATCCAGATGCGAAAGGCGCAAGGACCACCAGCCCTGCAGGGGTCCATGAAAATCGTCTCGGGCCGGGGGGTCATCAGAGCGCCTCAGAGGTGGGCACCACGGCGGCCCAGCAGAACGACCCATCTGGGTCGGATCCGCCCTGATCAGATCGGTTCGTTGAGGGCCATGCAGAGATTGGGCTGTTCGACGCACTGTTCGATCAGGTCGGCCAGTTGCAGGGCCCGGGAGGCCTGGAGGCCATCGACTGCGGGCTTTTCGACGCCCCGCACACACTGGAGAAAATGCTCCAATTCGGCATAAAGGGGTTCGATTGAGGTGGTGCTGACCTCCTCAATGAAGCCGTCGTTGCGATAGACGAGTTCGCCATGGTCAGCGCTGACGGAACCATGGGAGCGGCGATGGATGCGCAGATTGTGGTTGAGAAAATCGGTTTCCATCAGGCTGCTGCGGCAGTGGGTGTAAAGCCTGCGGATCTTGCGATGGGCCATCTTGCTGGCCGTCAGGCTGGCCACCACGCCATTGGCAAAGGCCAGGGTGGCATTGACATAGTCAATCGGACCATCGCCACTGCGGCCCCCGGCTGCCGCCAGGCGCACCACGGGCGAGGCCGCCAACTCCAGCACCAGGTCGATGTCGTGAATCATCAGGTCCAGCACCACCGAAACGTCATTGGCCCGGTCGGGGTGGGGGCTGTGGCGACGGGCTTCGAGCACGACGATCTCTTCGCCGCTCACCACCTTGAGCAGCTCGCGGAAGGCGGGGTTGAAGCGCTCAATGTGGCCAACCTGCAACAGCTTGCCGGCCAGCTCCGCCGCCCGAATCAGCTCCGCCGCCTCCTCCTGGGTGGCGGCGATTGGTTTTTCAATCAAGACGTGCACACCAGCTTGGAGGGCAGTCAGGCCCACCTGGTGGTGCAGCAAGGTGGGCACGGCAATGCAGACGGCCTCCACCTGTCCCAGCAGGTCGCGGTAATCCCGATACCACTGGCAGTCGAATTTCTGAACCGCCAGTTGGCCGCGATCCTGATGGGGATCGGCCACCCCCACCAGCTCCGCATCCCGCAACAGGCTGAGCACCCGGGCATGGTGCCAGCCCATGTTGCCGATGCCGATAACCCCGACACGCACAGGGTTCATGGGCAGGGCAAGGCAGTAAGGGCTAATTATCGGCGATGGCGTGGCATCGTGAGCCGCCGCTTTGGGCTCAGCCATGGAGCCGGGCCACCCAGAGGCCGGCCAACTGCCAGGACGACCAGAGAAAAGCAGCCAGGATCAGCCAGTTGAGCCAGCTGGGCCGGCGGTTCTGCTCGGGCTCCATCAAACAGCCTTGGTCAGCAAGACCCATCATGGCGGCAAGGGGCTGGGGCCTCAATGCCTGACGATCTTCCTGGCAAGCCTGCGCCGAGCCAGGCGCAGGACATGAGTCTGACCCCAGGGGGGCTCCAGCCCAATCAGCCGGCCGCAGGGATCAACGCTGGGACCCGGGAGACTCACAAAGCAACTTGACAAGCCTCGCCCTTCGCCAAAATCACAACCAATCGATCGTTTTGCATGGGTTCTGCCTCCATTGCCGGAACCACAATCGCCGGCCTCGGCAACCTCGCGGCCGGCCTACCTGCCAAGGCGGCGCTGGTTGCCAATGATGACCTCCAGAACAGGCTCTCCAGGACGATCCCCGACAACCTCAGCGGCCTGGCCTGGCATATCCGCGGCATCACCGCCCTGGCGATCGCGCTAAAGGTAGTTGGGGCAGGGATCCGGCTGGGGGGCTTCAACTGAGGCAATGACCAGCCCAATCGCCGCTGGCTGCTGATCGGCGCTCCTCCTGGTTGGTTCAACCGCTGCCCTACAACAGCTCGTCTCGACAACGACAGGATTGGGATGATTCGCTTTGAGCATCTGCCTTGGTTTTAATCGTGCGTTTGCGGGGGCCATGGCCCTTGGAAACTATTTTGATTGCGTTGCTGTCTGCTCAAGATGTAGCGCAAGTCGAACGTCAAGGGTTCAGCAGGGATGAAGTTGGAGGGGGGCAGGCCCAACTGACCCATGGTGGCCAGACATTTGCCTTGGCCCCGTGAGCTGCTGGGGCTGCCGGCAGTCTCCTGGCGCAGGCGAATCGGGACACTACCGGTAGCGTGGTTGAAGGTGCTGGCCAGGAGACGTCTTCGAGGAGGTCAATCGAGCAAGGCAATCGAGGAGGGCAATCGAGGAAGGCAATCGAGCAAGGCAATCGAGGAGGGCAATCGAGGCAAGCTGTAGAGGATGCCAGTCGAAAAAAGGCAGTTGCGGCAGCCAGTCGCGGCAGCCAAGCGGGTGGTTCATCGCCAAGGTCCCGATCCAGGGGCCCCAGGGTTGCGGCATCGTGGGCTGCCATTGGAGTCGAGAATTGATGGTGGTGGAGGTGGCCTTGGCCCTGTTGGAGCGCGATGGCCTATGGCTGCTGCAACTGCGGGACGACATTGAGGGCATTGTCGCGCCGGGCTGCTGGGGCTTGTTCGGCGGCCATCTGGAGCCCGGCGAAAGCCCGGAGGAGGGCCTGCGGCGGGAGTTGCAAGAAGAAATCGCCTACACGGCCGCCAGCCTGGAGCCCTGGTGGCGCCTGGAGAACGATGGGCGGGTGCGCCATTTCTTCCGCGGCCCCTTGAGCTGTCCCCTTGACGATCTGCGGCTGCTGGAGGGCCAGGACCTGGCCCTGGTGGGCCTCAAGGAGCTACGCACGGGCCAGGTCTGGAGTGCCAAAATCCGCCAGCACCGCCCCTTGGCCCCTTCGCTGCAGATGGTCGTGGCCAGGCTGGCCGGCTGAGTTGAAACATTCAGGCTGGCCGACTGGGACATGAGTCAGGCCCACTTGCCTTGCCTAAATTCAGCGATGACATGCGAGGGCATCGCCCCTCTCCTTCCCCATGGCATCAGCTCAGGATCTGCCCCGCACCGTGCTTCCGATTCCCGACCGGGAGCACCAGGGGCTGACCACGTTTGATGCCAAGGATCCAGATACCCATTACCCGCCGATCCAGCCCCTGCACCCCCCCCCGCCGGCGCCCCCAACGTGCTGGTAGTGCTGCTGGATGACGTCGGGTTCGGCGCCTCCTCCGCCTTCGGCGGCCCCGTACACACCCCCACCGCCGAGCGGCTGGCGGCCCAGGGCCTCAAGTTCAACCGCTTTCACACCACCGCCCTCTGCTCCCCCACCCGGGCGGCCCTGCTCACCGGCCGCAACCACCACTCGGTCGGCTTCGGGGCGATCACCGAGATGGCCACCTCGGCGCCGGGTAACAACTCCCTGCGGCCCAACAGCTGCGCGCCGCTGGCCGAGGTACTCAAGCTGAATGGCTACGCCACGGCCCAATTCGGCAAATGCCACGAGGTGCCGGTGTGGGAAACAAGTCCGGTGGGGCCCTTCAACAGTTGGCCCAGCGGCGGCGGCGGCTTTGAGTATTTCTATGGCTTCATCGGTGGCGAAACCAACCAATACCAACCGGCCCTCTATGAGGGCACCACACCAGTCGAGCCGGACCGCAGCCCCGAGCAGGGCTACCACCTCAGTGAAGACCTCTCCCGCAAGGCCCTGCGGTGGGTGCGGCAACAAAAATCGTTGACGCCCGATAAGCCCTTTTTCGTCTACTGGGCCCCCGGCGCCACCCATGCCCCCCACCACGTCCCGGCCGAGTGGGCCGACAAATACAAGGGCAAATTTGATCAGGGCTGGGACCAACTCCGCCAGGAAACCCTGGAGCGTCAAAAACGACTCGCTGTGGTGCCACCCGACACTCTCCTCACCGAGCGCCATGGCGAAATCCCAGCCTGGGATGAGATCGCCGATGACATGAAGCCTGTGTTGGTGAGGCAGATGGAAGTGTATGCGGGCTTCCTGGAACATGTGGACCACCACCTCGGCCTGCTTGTGGACGGCCTGGCCGACCTTGAAATCCTGGATAACACCCTGATTTATTATATTCTTGGTGATAATGGCGCCTCGGCTGAAGGATCGCTGCAAGGTACCTTCAATGAGATGATCACCCTGCAGGGATTCGGCCATCTCGAAACAGCCGACTACCTGCGCGAACGGATCGACAAGTTAGGCGGTGTCGAGGCTTACAACCATTACGCCGTCGGCTGGGCCCATGCCATGTGCACGCCCTACCAATGGACCAAACAGGTGGCCTCCCATTTCGGTGGCACCCGCAATGGCACCATCGTGCACTGGCCAGCTGGGATTACAGCCAAGGGTGAATTGCGCAATCAGTTTCACCATGTGATTGATCTGGCCGCCACGGTGTTGGAGGTGGCCGGCCTGCCCCAACCCCAGTTTGTTAACGGGGTGCAGCAGAAACCATTGGAAGGGGTGAGCATGCTCTACTCCTTCAATCATAAAGATGCCCCCGAGCAGCATGAAACCCAGTATTTCGAGATGATTGGCAATCGCGGCATCTACCACAAGGGCTGGACTGCGGTTACACGCCACCGCACCCCCTGGAAAACCGGAGCCGTGCAACTTCCCCCTTTTGATGACGACGTTTGGGAGCTTTACGACACCAATAACGACTGGAGTCAGGCCCGCGATCTGGCCCAACAACAACCAGAAAAACTCAAAGATCTACAACGACTTTGGTTGATCGAGGCCACCAAATACAACGTTTTGCCCCTGGATGACCGCTTTGCCGAACGGGCCAATGCCACCCTCGCCGGCCGCCCCCAGCTCGCCAAGGGCAAGCGCCAACTGTTGTTTGGCGGCATGGGGCGCCTCAGCGAAGGATCGATCATCGACTACAAAAATGCCTCCCATGCGATCACAGCCGAACTGGAGGTGCCGGCCAAGGGTGCTGAAGGCGTTATCGTCGCCGTGGGTGGCAGCATTGGCGGTTGGGCGCTCTATGCCAAGGCGGGCCAGCTCCGCTACGCCTACAACTTCTTTGGCCTCACCACCACCATTGTCGAGGGGCAGCCGATCCCCTCTGGCCGTCATCAGGTGCGCGTGGAGTTTGCCTACGATGGCAAAGGAATCGCCAAGGGCGGTGGCCTGAGCCTCTATTTGGATGGCAACAAGGTGGGTGAGGGTCGGATCGATCAAACCGAACCATTCGTCTTTTCGGCTGATGAAACCCTTGATATTGGTTTTGAATCCGGTAGCAGCGTCACCACTGATTACAGCAGCAACCGGTTCAATGGCGAAGTGAACTGGGTGCAGATCGATGTCGGCGAAGACGCCAATGACCTCGACCATTTCCTCAATCACCAGGAGCGCCTCAAGATCGCCATGGCTCTTCATTGAGGGTTTTAGTGCTCGGCATTCCAGCCTCTCTGTTTACACCTTGCAGACCTACAAGCTGTTAGACGTCATAAGGGCAGTCCCAATCAGCCATTGAAAACAATCGTCACAGGACGATAGACACGTATTTAACAGCGAGATAAAATTTCACCTCCTCCATCAACCAGCCATGCCCAAGCAACTTTCGCTACCTAAATCTGATTCCCTTCAGCGCCTCCGCCTCCTTGCCTTCGGGGCCTGCGCCTCCGCCAGCCTGCTGGCCCTGGGGGCAGCAGCCGAAGCGGCACCCACCTACAAGGCCAAGACCTTGGCAACGGGTCTGGACAGTCCGCGGGGGGTGGCGATCGCCCCCGACGGCAACCTTGTACTCAGCGAAGCGGGCCGGGGCGGCAATGGTTCCTGCCTCACCAGTGGCAGCGGTAACAGCGTTTGCTATGGCACCAGCGGGGCCCTGGGCCTGTTCAACTTCTCAACCAATCTTTATTCCCGTGCGATCACCGGCCTCCCCTCCCTGGCGCGGCAGAACTCTTCTCTGTATGACGATGCAACCGGTCTGAACTAACTCACCTTCAACGGAAGTGGTCAACTCATGGGCGTCTTCGGCAACGAAGGCGGTACCAGCCCGTTCCCCGGCCCAGAAGGCCAGTGGTTCGGCCGGACGGTCTCCATCAACCTGGCTGGCAGCACCGTGACCCCCCTGGCCAACATCACTGCTTTCGAAGTGTCAAATAATCCACACACCACTGCTATCGACAGCAATCCCTGGGACCTGGTGGTGCGCGGCAGCGACACCTATGTTACCGATGCCGCCGGCAACAGCCTCGTTAAGGCCGACAGCGCCAATCAAGTCTCCCTGGTGCACGTCTTCCCGAACAAGAACGTCAACACTCCCACCAACGCACCCCCATCCTTTGGCTTCCCACCCGTAGTTTCCGCCCAGACCGTGCCCACCGGATTGGCCATCGGATCTGACGGATTTCTCTACATCGCCCAGCTTTCAGGTTTACCATTCGCCCCCGGGTCAGCCGACGTCTTCCGCTACGACTTCGACAATAATCAAGTCACTACGTTTGCCAGCGGCTTCAGTAATCTCGTCGACATTGCCGCAGGACCGGACAATTCTCTCTACTTGCTCCAGTACCGCAATGACTTTTGGGCGTCTGCTCCCGGCAGCATTCTGAAACTCGGCCTTGACGGCAGCGTCGAGACACTATTCTCTGATCTTACCAATCCCACCGCTCTGGCTGTCGCCCCGGATGGCACGATCTACGTCACCAACAATGGCAACGGGGTCAACGGCGAACTGCTGCAACTAACGCCCCAGCCAGTCCCCGCCCCCTTACCGATCTTCGGTCTCGGTCTTGCCTGGACCCAGGCCCGGCGTCTGCGGCGCCGCTGTGGCGGCCCCGGCCTTGGTGGCTCTACAAGGACAAGGCCAGCAGCGTCTCCAGCGCCTGGCAACTGCGGCGTTCGCTAGCTGCCAGCCCCCTCGCTCCAGCGTTGATCGCCTCCTTAATGTCGTCTGGACAGGGAGCGGGCAACGGCGGCCAGGGGTGGAGTTCAAGCAGCTTGCTGAAGTCCGAAACTGGCATTCTGGAAGCTGATCGATGCCCAACAGGCTCTTAGGCAGCTGCGCTTTGATCAGCCTGGTTGGTTTTGGCAGCTTGGCCACCCAGGGCCTGGAACCCCACCAGGCCCTGCCGGCGGTGCTTGCCGCTGCCCAACAGAGTCCCCCCCCGCCCGTACGGCCAGGGGAGCCCTATGGCAAGGCCCAGCAACGGCTGCTGACCAAGGGTTGGCGCCCCAAGCCCCGGCCCCCCCATAGCTCCTGCTCAATCTTGCAGAGCGATCAGCGCTGTGCCCTCTTCCCTGAATTGGTGGCCTGCGCTACGACAGGCCCAGGATTCTGCCGCTTCCATTGGCAATCCCCCGGGGGCCAGAGCTGGGCCCTGATCACGGTGGGCGGCAACCCCCAAGGGAATCCGGGTTCGGTCAACAACTGGTTTGTTAATCGTTCAACTTGGTGGGTCAATCGAACATCAGATAATCAGCAAAGGCCCATGACCAAGCTTCTCGGAGACCTTGGCGAATTCAAGGATATTGGCCCTCGCGGGGCAGTCAGGAGCGGCGGATCTTCGCTATGTTGCCCAGCCGCTGACCCTCCCAGTGACCATCGTCTTGACGGCGCCAGAGCCCATCAAACAAATAGCGGAGCCGTGCCAATACCAGGTGCAAGCGGGTGGCATTGGAGGGCCGGCCGTAGGCGGTGAAGCCAGGAGGCATGTATTGGGCCACTCGCACCGGATCGATCGCCGCCAGGGCCATGCCATCGGCCAGGGCCAATGCCGAGGCAATCGCCAATCCCTGACCAATCGAGATGTTGAGCTCAAGGATGCGGCCTGCCCCACCCCCCAGGCCGCCATAGCCCGCCGCCGGCCCCAACACCGCCAGGTTGTCGAGTTCCCGGGGCAGGGTGTGGCGGTAGCCGAAGTTGAAGGTGGGTTTAGGGAATCCTGCAATGCCTTTGATGCCGCCACGGAAATCCAAAAAATACGAAAATGTCCCCAGGGCCTGGTTGTGGGGCACACCACCATTGGCCATCTCCGTTTCACCCAGCACCGCCACCGGGTTGGCCAGCTGGTCGGCCGAGCGCACATACAGCTCCGGCATCCACTCGACCCGCTTGGCTCCGTGCCGCATGAAAAAGGCCGTCACCTTGTCGGCGTAGGGATACATCCAGGGCAGGGGGCGATTTTGGCCCGCCAGCACCTGCCGGTTTTGCACGGCATTGTTGCGCAGCAACAGGGCGTTGAAACTGAGACGTCCTGGTAACAGGGCAATGTTGGCCTGATCCAGCCGCACGGGAGTCTGGCGCCAATCGGTTCCCAATCCCGACTCGCCATGGAAGGCGATGGCCATCGCCGGGCTCCCCTGGTCGGCGCTGTCGGTTGTATTCGAGAAGGCCAGTTGGGGATTGCCGTTCTCATCGAGCAGGTCCGTCAGCAGCTGCTTCGGCTGGCGGCGGTAGCGGGGCCATAGCTTCAGCCAGACCTGGGCTTCTTGGTCCTTGGGATTGAGGAGCCGTTGGCTGAAGACTTCCTCCAGGGCCCGTAGCTGTTCCAAGCTGAGGCCCTGCACCTCAAAGATCCAGCCCAGGGCCAGGCTTTGGTGGGCCAGCTCCCTTGGACCAAACCCCCCCTGAAACGCCACCCCCGCTAGGTGGGCCACCCGCGCCCCCAAGCTGGCGTCAATCACCAGATCAGCCCCCAGGCTCCCGTAACGACGGGAGTGCACCACGCACAGCCGCCGTCCCTGCCGCACCACCCCCACCAGATCGGCCCGACTCAGCACAGGTATGGCGGCCTGACGCAGGGCCTTGGCCAGGGCCGTTGAGGCCCGTCGCCGTTCAACGGCGATGTGGTTCACGCCGGTGATGCGCAAGAAGCGCTCGTACAACCGCGAAGAGGGGGAAAAGGGACTGAGCACATCCCACATGTCCCTGGGCACCTGGTTGCGGTCGAGATAGGCCAAGCCGCTGCGGGCGATCACCCCGCCCAGACCAAGGCGCGTGTCGGCTTCCGTCACCAGGGCGATGCGGGGATTGGGGCGGCCCGTCAGCCGTGGCAGTTGGTCCGCCAGCTCCAGGGCCGTCATCACCCCCGCCGGCTCATCTCCCACCACCAGCACATCCCAATGCTGTTGGCCCTTTTGCCGGCAGGGGGCCATCGGCAGCGCCGGACCGGACGCTGCTGACAGCGCCGGCATGGACGCTGCCGTCACCGCCGGCATGGTCCCCAGCAAGGCCGCCTGCCAAGCCGCCATCCATGCCGCCTTGAGGCGAAGATTCAGCCGCTGGTTCAGCCGTTGGTTCAGGCGGTGGTGTAGGCATGGACCACGGCGGGCCCGTTCATGCGCAGGCATTGGGGGAATCAGCTCAAGGCGCTGGCCGCGCTGGCGCTGCTGGGCGGGATGCAGTCCCCAGTGGCTCCTGCTGCTTTGGCAGGGGCGCCGCTTCCGCCCCCCCTGCCCTCAGCGCCACCCTCAGAGCCCTTGACCATGGAACGTCTCGGTCTTTGGCTCACAACGGTCGATAGTGCCGTGATGTACGACGCCGCTGAATCGCAGCGGGCCGTGAAATTTCTGCAGACCCATGGTTTCAAGCGGGCAGCGGTGCCCCTGCAGACCGGCGGCCAGGTGCTGTGGCCCGTGCGAGCACAAAACAACCGGCTGGGCATGCCCCTGGACCCGCGCCTGCCCCACCCGATGAGTACGGACGTGCTGATCGGGGCGTTGAATCGCAGCGGCATCGAGACCGTGGGTTGGTTTGAATTCGGCTTGATGGCCCCGGCCGAAGCCCCCTGGCTGGCAGGGCGGGAGCGCCTGCTGTTGCGTAACCAAGCCGGCCAGACCACCTGGTTGGAGGGGGGCCACCTCAAGCGGGTGTGGCTCAACCCGGCCTTGGCCGAGGTGCGCGATGGCCTGACCGCCCTGGTGGTCGATGCCTGCCAGCACTTGCCGCTTGCGGCGATTCAGTTTGACGACCATCTCGGCTATCCAGCGACCTTCGGCTACGACCCCACCACTCTGGCCCTCTGGCGTTCCACCGCCGCAGGGGCCCGCCAACCCACCCCCACCCCGGATGATCCCGCCTGGATCGCCTGGCGCTCGGGCTGGATCACCAGCCTGGTGGCCCAGATCCGCAAGGCAATGGCCCGATCCTGTCCTGGAATCCGACTTTCGGTGGCCCCCAATCCCCAGGAATTTTCTTATAGCAATTATCTGGCCAACTGGGGTGATTGGGTGCAGCGGGGTCTGGTGGATGAGGTGGTGGTTCAGATCTACCGCAACGACCCAGCGGCCCTGAGGGCTGAATTGGCGGATCCCACCTTGAGGCAGGCGGCGGCCAAGCTGCCGGTGCGCATTGGCCTTTTGGCGGGGCTCAGGGATCAACCCAAAGCGCCGGCACGGCTCCTGCTGGAGCGCCAGATCGTGCAAGAGCAGGGGTTGGCGGGTATTGATCTGTTTTTCTACGAGTCAGCGCGGCCCCATTTCAGCCCCCCCGTTGACGGTGCTGGGGAGGGCATGCCGCACCCTCTGGGGGATGGCCGGCGGCCATAGCCTTGGCTGAAAAGTCTTCCCCTGCCGATGGCTGCCGCCAGTGACCCCCAGGCCTTCGCCACCGAGCTGGTCACCGCCATCGTGCGTTGGGGGATCGACGGGGCCCCGATTGCCAATCCCCTCAGTGGCGAAGAGGCGTTTCGCTTCAAAAGCGCCCGGGAGGTGGCCTGGGAGGTGCGCCAGCGTGCCGAGGCTGTAGGGCTGGAGCAGGCCATCGCTGAATTGATTGAGGACCAGGCCCGTTGGAATGCCGGCACCGGCTTCCTCACCAGCATGGGCGGATTCGCCTTGCTGCCGCTTCAGTTGCCTGCCGCTGTCACGGCCTCCTGGGTGATCCAGACCCGGCTGGTGGGCACCATTGCCCTGCTCCATGGCCTCGACCTCAACCATGAGGCGGTGCGCACCCAGATCCTGCTGACCCTGATCGGCGAGGAAGCGGGGGAGGTCTTGAAGCAGATCGGCATCAAGGCCAGCCAGCGCTTCGCCCAGGCCCAGCTGCGCCAGCTGCCTGTGGCTGCCCTCGGCGCCATCAACCGGGCCGTGGGGTTCCAACTGATCAGCCGGTTCGGGCGCCAGGGAGTGGTCCAGCTTCACCAGGCCATCCCGCTGTTGGGAGGGCTGGTGGGGGGCGGCATTGACTACCTGATGACCCGGCGGCTAGGCGAAATCGCCAGCGCTGAACTGGGCCGTCGCAGTTGCCCGGGTCCAGCGCCAAGATCGGCTCAGGAGCAGGACATCATCGACGTGGACTGGCGCTAAGGGCGGCAGAGGAGGGGGTTTCGGAGCGGGGCCTCCAGTCCTGGCAGCGCTGGGGAAAGTCCCAGGAGGGCGGCAGAATGGTCTGCCAGAGACGGCAATAGGCAGCCCCGATGGCTCCATCGCCGGAATAATGGCAAGCAGCGCATTTGGTCAATACTGCGGACTGACTCACACCAAAAGAAATATTGGCGCCAGAGCTTAACCCCGAATCGCTTCAGGCATCTTGAACTGCTGACAATCCCTGGACCTGGGTTGCCGCTCCTGGCTCGGTGCTCCAAGGGCCCATCGCCAGATCGGGCCTGCGCAGCAGGGCAAATAATGTGCCCGCGTTGCCGCGGCAGAGCCGTAACTCCCTATCCACCACGGTGATGTCCAGCCAGGCGGGAAAGCTCTGCTTCACCTCCCGCAGCAGCGCCAACGGTCGACCACCCAGGGACGGCCCCCGCCAACCGCCCCGCTCGAAACGCACGCTCACCCGTTGGGATCCTGCAACGGCAATGCGGGCCTCGACGCTGATGGCGCCGATGGCGCCCAGGGGGCCATCCAGCTTGAGCAGGTTCTGGGCCCTGCCATGGTCCGGATCGAGCGTTTGGAGGTTGAGCAGCCACGGGGCGCTGGTCAGGTAGGGAATGGCACTGCTGCTCCAGCGCAGTTCCCACACCCCCGTCAGCCAGGCCCCATCCCGCGCCAGGTCGGCGGGCTGCAGCTGCTCCAGGCTTTCGAACAACGTCCTCACCACAGCCGCATCGGCGCCCCAACCGGGCCGGGGGCGCCTAAGTTGCTCTAGCAGGGCGGTTCGGGTGGCCGCCGCCCCAGCCCCCCCGTCGGCGCTCGGGTCTGTCGCGGTGGTATTCATGGCGCCATGGCAGGGGGGATTTCGCTCTCCAAGAGCACCGGATTGGTGGGGCTGCCGATGCCTTCGATGCTGGTACTCACTGTGCCGCCCCTTTTTAGCCAGCGGGGTGGCGGTGGTTTTGGCCGATGACTTGGCAGCATGGGAGCGTCAAACCCCCCATTCATGGCCCCACTTTCACTCAAGAGCAAGCTGCTGATCCTGCTGGTGGCGGGGGCTTTGGCGGCAGCTGGCGCCTTGGCCCTGCGCCAACGCCTGCTGGACCAACAACATCAGGAAACCCTGGGGGGCTGCCGGGCCATCCGCAACCAGGTGCTGGCCATCAAGCAGCAGGAATTTGATCCAGGCGTGCAGGAATTGCGCCAGTTGCGCCTCAATGAAGCCCAGGCCCGCTTGCTGCGCCAGGCCGATGCCAACGCTTACAGCAAATTCGCCCAGCAATACGAGGCCAAGGTGGTGAGTCTGGCCGAGGCCTTGGATCGGCTCAATGACTTGCTGGGCAAACTCCAGCAAAAGAATTGCTTCGAAATGAAGCCCTGAGACTGGGGTCGCCCTGAGAGTGAGTCAGCTAGGCAGCAGGGTGGTGCGCAGGGGAGCCAGGAGCGCGAAAACCTTGGCCCCATCGCCTTCGACAGGGGAAAACCGCCTTCCGAACCCGTTGCAAGTGTTAGGATTTGTTACGAACACTTGCAATTGGTACGGATTTTGACCTTCACCCTCGACAGGGCTACCCAGATCTTCCCGGAGACCCTCTCCGCCGATGTTATTCCGGCAATCACGGCCCGGTTCCAGCTCCTTAACGCCGAGGACCAGCTGGCCTTGATCTGGTACGCCTATCTGGAAATGGGCCAGACCATCACCATCGCGGCTCCGGGTGCCGCCCGGATGCAGTTCGCCGAACGGCTGCTCAACGACATCAAGGCGAGGTCGTTCGCCGAACAGAGCCAGCTGATGTGCGATCTGGCCAACCGCACCGACAACGAAGCCGGCCGCACCTACGCCAACTGGTCGGTCAATATCAAGCTGGGTTTCTGGTACAAACTCGGTCAGTGGATGCAGGAGGGGCTGGTGGCTCCCATCCCAGAGGGATATCGCCTTTCGGCCAACGCCGCTGCTGTGCTCAATTCCGTCAAGACGGTGGACCAAGGCCAGCAGATCACCTTGTTGCGGAATTTTGTCGTTGACATGGGCTTCGACCCCGCCAAGGGCGAAGGCCAGCGGGTGATGGAACCGGTGGCGGCTCCCACCGCCGAGGCGGAACGCAAACGGGTGTTCATCGAAGGGGTGATCAACCCCACGGTCAACGCCTACATGGATCTGCTCAACGCCAATGATTTCGACAACCTGATTCAGCTGTTCCTGCCCGACGGTGCCCTGCAGCCGCCCTTCCAGAAACCCATCGTTGGCACCGATGCAATCCTGCGCTTCCTGCGCGAGGACTGCCAGAACCTGCGGCTGCTGCCGGAACGGGGCTACAGCGAGCCCACCGAAGAGGGCTTCAACCAGATCAAGGTCACCGGCAAGGTGCAGACCCCCTGGTTCGGCGCTGGCGTCGGCATGAATGTGGCCTGGAGGTTCCTGCTCGATCCCCAAGGCAAGATCTACTTCGTCGCCATCGACCTGTTGGCTTCCCCCGCCGAGCTGCTCCAGTTCCGCCGTTGACGGCAGGCGCCCCGGAGCCCCTGCCCGCAGCGCTCTTGGGCCCCTCTTTCGGCCTGGCCTTCGCCTTGGCGGTCCTCCTTGGGTGGACCGCCTCTCTTGGTTGGCTTTTGGCCAGCGACCTGCAGGCCTGGTCTGTCCCGGCCCTGATCCTGGTCGTGGTGTTGCGCGCTTTGGTGCAGAGCGGCCTGTTCATCGTCGGCCACGACGCCATGCACCGCACCCTGCTGCCGGGTCAGCCCCGGGCCAATGATCGGCTGGGTCAGCTGGTTCTGACCCTCTATGCCCTGCTCCCCTGGCGCCGTAGCCGCCTCAACCACCGGCGCCACCATCGTGCCCCTGGCAGTCTCCTAGACCCGGACTTCCATGGCGGCTCCGGCCTGGCCGGTTGGTTTCGCCGCTTTCTGGGGGCCTATCTGCCCTGGCCCAGGTTGCTGGCGCTGGTGTCGGCCTGGTGCCTGCTCACCTTCGTGCTGACATTGCTTGGGGATTCGCCCTGGCCCCAGGCGGCCATTCGGGTGCTGGTGGCCTGGATCCTGCCGCTGCTGCTGAGCGCCCTGCAGCTGTTTGTGGTCGGCACCGTGCTGCCCCATCGCCGCGCCGAGGCCTGCGGCAATCGGCACCGGGCCGAGAGCCTGGCCTTGCCACCCTGGTTATCGCTGTTGGCCTGTTATCACTTCGGCTATCACTGGGAACACCACGAATACCCCCAGGTGCCCTGGTTTGGACTGGCAGGGGTGCGGCGCCAGCATTTGGACCAGCTCCAGCTCTCGTCCATCCGGCTCGCGCGATAACGTCGAAACGAGTCAAAGAATTTGGGCGAGCCGATGGAACAGCCATTGACCGGTTGGAGTGCCAGCGAGGAAACGATTGCGCGGCAGGCCTTTGAGCGGGCCCATGAGCGGGCCTTGACTGGCCTGATTGAGCACCTGCGCAATCGGCTCACCGAGCTAAATAGTGCCGAGAGCCTCTGGGAGCTGCACGATTTCCTCAGCATCCAGCGCCATGCGATTGAAGGCCGCTTTGACTTCCGCGAACCTGGACTGTTGTTTGTGTTTGCCGGCCTGCTTAAGGATCAGCTGATCAGCCTCGAAGAACTGCAGGGGCTGGAGGCGATCAAGTTGGCCAAAATCACGGCGATGACCCGCGTTTGAATGCGAGGGCCAGTTGGTCAACTGGACCATAGGTTGGGGTGGGTGCGCCAGGGCGACCAGGCTGGGTTTTTGCGGGTGCTTCGGTGCTGCTGCCACCCCTCAACGAGCACAATTTGCCCTGGATGGACACCATCCACCCCATCGTCGTTCACTTCGTGATCGCCATGGGTTTGATCGCCTTTCTGTTTGATGTGATTGGCCTGGCGGCCCGCCGGCCGGCCCTGTTTGAGGTCAGTTTCTGGAATCTGCTGCTGGCCACCGTGGCCATCTTCGTGGCGATCATCTTCGGCGAGATTGAGGCCGGCCTTGCCAATCCCTACGGTGCCTCCCGCGATCTGCTCAATTGGCACAGCACCCTGGGATGGTCCCTGGCTGGGGTGTTGTCCGTGCTCAGCGCCTGGCGGTACGTGATCCGCAGCCGCGACCCACGGGTGCTGCCACGGGTCTTTCTGCTGGGCGGCGGCCTGCTGGCCCTGTTGATCCTGGCCCAGATGGTGCTGGGCAGCAGCCTGGTCTGGACCTATGGGTTGCACACCGTGCCGGTGGTCCAGGCGATGCGGGAGGGAAGACTGTGACGGAGCCACTCTCTCAAGGGCTCAGCGGCAGCTTCGGGGCCAACGGCCTGCCCTACGGCCTGCCCATCCATCCCAACCTGGTCCACCTGAGCATTGGCCTGTTTGTGATCGCCATCGCCTGCGATGGGGTCGGGGCGCTCTATCCCGTCGAAAAGCGGGTGTTTCGGTTCCTGGCCCTGCCCGTCACCCGCGCCGGCTTCCATGACGTCGGCTGGTACAACCTGGTGGCCGCGGCGGTGATCAGCTTTTTCACCGTGGCGGCCGGGGCCTACGAGATGCTGCTGGCCCGACCCCTGGTGGGGGTGCGCAGCGATTTTGGCCTGGATGCCCTGACCACCATGCTTTGGCATGGGGTGGGGGGGGTGCTGCTGTTGCTGGCGATCGTGGCGATGACGGTGTGGCGCGGGCTGCAGCGCTTCGCTTGGCGCCGCGACTACGGTCGCCAGGTGCAATGGCTCTATTTGGTGGCCGGGGTGCTGATGTTTGCTTTGCTGGGACTCCACGGCACCTTGGGGGCCCAGCTGGCCGCCGAATTCGGGGTCCATGTCAGCGCCGACCAGCTGCTGGCGGCGGGAGTGGATCCCCGCGAGGCCCTGCCATGACCAGGACGGGCCGCCGCCAGTCCTCCGCCGGACCCAGCCTTGTGCTGGTGGCCGCCGGGCTTGGGCTCGATGCCCTGGCCAGCTGGACGATGGCACAGCAGTCCTACCACTGGCTGCCGGTGCAGGCCTCAACGGCCGCCCCCTACGTGGACAATCTGTTTGCCCTGGAGACAGGGATTGGCACCTTCATTTTGGTGGGTTGTTCGGCGGTGATCGCCTGGACCTTGCTGTTCAACCGTGCGCCCAAATACGACCTTGATGATGGCGACCCGATCGAGGGCAATCTCAGCCTGGAAATCATTTGGACGCTCGTCCCCCTGCTGGTGGTGTTAGCCATTGCCTGGCACACCATTGGCATCAACCGCACCCTGGCCACCCTGGGGGGCAAGCAACGCCTGGCCACGGCGGCGCCCACGGCCACTGCGTCCGCGCCGATGGCCACGGGCTCCTTGCCTATTGCCACGGGCACTTTGCCCATCGCCACGGGCCTTTTGCCCATCAGCCCAGACAACACCGAGATCGGCCCGATTCAGGTGATCGCCCGCCAGTGGTCCTGGGAATTCATCTACCCCTCCGGCGTGCGCAGCAGCGAGCTGCATTTACCCGTAGATCGACCCATCCACTTTCGGCTCATCTCCATGGATGTGCTGCATGGCTTTTATATCCCCGCCTTCCGCCTCAAACAGGATCTGATCCCCGGCAGCGTCATTGATTACCGCCTCACGCCCTCCAGGCAGGGGCGCTATCGGCTGCGGGATTCGATGTTTTCCGGTGGCTACTTCGCCACGAACCAGACCGATGTGGTCGTCGAAAGCGGGGCGGATTTTGCGGCCTGGCTAGCGGCGGCAGAACGGGCGCCACTGCGGCCCAGTTTCAATGCGGCCAATGATCTCTGGCAACAGCGGCTGGCCAAGGGAAACAGGGGTTGGGCCACGGTGCCGCCGGCACCGCCCCCTGAGGTCAACGTTTCGCTCGATCCCCAGAACACCCACGAAGCTTGATCCATGGCCTCTTCCTCCACCACCAGCCCCAGTTTTGATCCCCGGATGCTCAAAGAACCCCCGCCTCTACCGGGGTCTCCGGGAAGCTGGCGGCGTTACTTCAGCTTTAACACCGACGCCAAGGTGATTGGAATTCAGTATATCGCTGTCGCCCTATTGTTTTTGCTAGTGGGTGGCCTGTTGGCCATGATCATGCGGGGGGAGTTGATTACACCACCGGCGGATCTTGTCGATCCAACGGTTTATAATGGTCTTTATACGATGCATGGAACGGTGATGCTGTTCCTATTTCTGTTTCCGGTTCTCAATGGCTTTAACAACCTGTTGATTCCACCGATGATCGGAGCGCCGGATATGGCCTTCCCCCGGCTCAACGCCTTGGCCTTCTGGTTGTTTCCGGTCTTTGGGGTGATTTTGATGGCCAGCTTTCTGGTCCCCGGTGGTCCATCTGGGTCCGGGTGGTGGGCCTATCCGCCCCTCAGCACCCAAAACCCCCTCGGCCATGCCCTCAATGGTCAACTGCTCTGGATCCTGGCCGTCGCCGTGTCGGGCGTTAGTTCGATTATGGGGGCGGTGAATTTCTGCACCACAATTATTCGGATGCGTGCCCCGGGCATGGGCTGGTTCAAGATGCCGATTTTTTGCTGGACAGCCCTGGCGGCCCAGTTGATTCAGCTGATGGGGTTGCCGGTGTTGACGGCGGGGGCTGTGATGCTGCTGTTTGATCTCAGTTTTGGCACCAGTTTCTTCAAGCCGGAAGGGGGTGGCGATCCGATGCTGTATCAACATTTCTTCTGGTTCTACTCCCATCCGGCCGTCTATGTAATGGCATTGCCGATTTTCGGCGTCTTTTCTGAATTGTTTCCGGTCTATGCCCGTAAACCATTGTTTGGTTATAAGGTCGTAGCGATCGCCTCGTTTGCAATCACCGTACTGAGCCTGATTGTTTGGGTTCATCACATGTTTTATAGCGGCACTCCCCAGTGGATGCGCAATGTCTTCATGGTGACGACGATGTTGATCGCCGTGCCAACGGGAATCAAGGTGTTTGCCTGGATCGCCACGCTGTGGCGCGGCAGCATCCGCCTGTCGACGCCGATGCTGTTTTGCCTGGCGGGGCTATTCAACTTTATTTTTGCCGGCATTACCGGTGTGATGCTGGCGACGGTGCCTGTGGATATCCATGTCGGCAATACCTATTTTGTGGTCGGCCATTTCCATTACGTGATTTTTAATATGATTACCTTTGGTGTTTTCGCTGCCATCTATCACTGGTTCCCTAAGTTTACCGGCCGCATGTATTATGAAGGCCTGGGTAAATTGCATTTCATTCTTACTTTCATTGGCAGCACCCTTAATTTTCTGCCGATGCACTGGGCCGGGCTGATGGGCATGCCCCGGCGGGTGGCCTCCTACGACCCCGAATTTGCCAGCGCCAATGTGCTGGCCAGTTTGGGGGCCTTTCTGTTGGGGGTGGCCACCATTCCCTTCCTGCTCAATATTGTCAGCAGTTGGGTAAGGGGCCCCAAGGCGCCACCCAACCCCTGGAATGCCATCGGCCTGGAGTGGTTGCTGCCTTCTCCCCCTCCCGCCGAGAATTTCGAAGAGGATGTGCCCACCGTGATCAGCGGCCCCTACGGCTACGGCTTGGGCCGGCCCTTGGTCGAAGACCAGGAGCGCTTCGAGCGTCGGGCACTGCAGACCTGAAACCATGACCTCCCTCTCCCAGCCAGCCGCCACCCCCCCGGGCACCCCGGCCCTGCCAAGCCCCATCGGGCCCGAGCACGATCCCGGCCCCAGCCACGCCCACGGCGCCCACCCCGACCACACCCTGACAGGGTTTGTGATTTTCCTGGCCTCCGAAAGCCTTATCTTCCTGGCCCTGTTTGTGGGCTATGCCGTTTTCAAAAGCAGTGCGCCCCTGTGGTTGCCCGCCGGGGTCGAAGGCTTGGAGGTGCGCGAGCCCCTGATCAACACGGTGGTGTTGGTGAGCAGTTCGCTGGTGATCTGGCTGGCGGAGCGGGCCCTGCACCGGCAGCGCTTGGGCGAATTTCGCGCCTGGTGGCTGCTGACGATGGCGATGGGAACCTATTTCGTGGTGGGCCAGGCGATCGAATGGCAGCACTTGCCCTTTGGCCTCGCTAGCGGAGTGTTTGGAGCCAGCTTTTACCTGCTCACCGGCTTCCATGGGCTGCATGTGCTGACGGGCCTGGCCCTGATGGCCTTTTTCCTGGTGCGCTCGTTGCGACCTGGCCTGGTGCTGCCGGAGGGCAAGGGGGTGGTGGCGGTGTCGTTGTTCTGGCATTTCGTCGATGTGATTTGGGTGGTGTTGTTTGTGCTCACCTACGTCTGGCAGCGGCGATGACCCACCCCGGCGACACCCCCAAATCCCCCGGCGCCATGGTCATCGACGAGCGGCTTTTTGATGTGCTGATCATTGGCAGTGGGGCCGGTGGCGGCACCATGGCGGGCGCCCTGGCGACGGCGGGCCGCAAGGTGCTGTTGCTGGAGCAGGGGACGGGGTTGGCGCTTGCGGATCAGAACGTGGCCGACATCGACCTGTTCCGGCGCCAGCGTTATCACCCGGACCAGGAATGGATCGGCACCGACGGTGATCCCTTCGCCCCCCAGATGGTGGAGGCCCTGGGGGGCAACACCAAGATCTGGGGCGGGGTGCTGGAGCGGATGTTGCCCGAAGAATTCATCGGCCTGCCGATGCAGGAGGGCACCGGCCCCGATTGGCAGCTGCGCTACGACGATCTGGAACCCTGGTATGGCCAGGCGGAGGCGCTGTATCGGGTCCATGGCGAGGCTGGCCAACCCTTTGGCGCCCAGCCGGTGCAGCCATTCCAGGTGGCATTGCGGGCGGCTCTTGAGCGCCAAGGGCTGCACCCCTACCGGCTGCCGTTGAGCGTTAGTGAGTCGGCGCAGGATCCCTCCGGCGATGCCGAACTGTTTGGCGTCGATCGGGCCCTGGGCCAGGCCGGCTTTGAACTGCGCCAGGGGGCCCGGGTGCTGATGCTGCACACCGATGCGGGCGGCGGCGAAGTGCGTGGCGTCGAGGCCCAGATCGGCCAGCAGCGCTGGTTGTTTAAGGCCCACCAGGTGGTGCTGGCGGCGGGCGCCATCGGCAGCGCCGTGATCCTGTTGCGATCGGCCAGCGATGCCCACCCCCAGGGATTGGCCAATGGCTCCGACCAGGTCGGTCGCCATTTGATGCGCCCCCAACTGACGGCGATGCTGCAAAGGGCCAGCAAGGCCCATTCCGGCCGTTATGGCCCGGCCTTGGGGGTGCTGGATTTCCATGGCGGCGATCGCAATGTGAGCTATGCCCTGGGGGCCGTCAGGGGCGGCGGCGGTGTGCTCCAAGACCCCCTGTTTGCCGAATCCCCGCCGGTGCTCTCCCTGGTGAGTCGCCTGCTGCCGGATGGGGCGCTCGAATGGCTGGCCGATCGTTCCGTCAGCTGGTGGGTGTCCAGCGCCGTCAGCCCCGATGCCGACAATCGCGTCAGCCTGCGCGGTGAGCGGGTAGTGATCAACTACCTGGCCAACAACCGCGAAGCCCACGACCGCCTCGTCTACCGCTGGCTGGATGTCATGCAAAGGGTCGAAAACGATCCCGACACCACGGTGGTGCAACGCGCGCCCATCTATCCCCGTGGCGAGGCCCCCCTGAGCGTGATGGGCTTCAGCTGCGGCACCTGCCGCATGGGCTCAGACCCGGCCACCTCGGTGGTGTCCCTGGAGGGCCGCTGCCATGAACTGGCCAACCTCTGGATCGCCGACGCCAGTCTTTTCCCAGGTTGCCCGGCCGTAGGGCCCGGGCTGACGGTGGTGGCCAATGCCTTGCGGATTGGTCAGGCGATTGCGGGGGTCTTGGGCTGACGGGCAGCGCCGCCCTCAACCCCCTGACACCCCCGAGATTGGTGCGCGGGCCCCCCACCGGCTTCCAGCAGGCTTTTGTTCCCCAACTCGAAGTCCCGCAGGCTCCTTCTGCCCTGCTTTAGCACATGCCGTTGGGCTTGCCGTCCAGCACGCCTTGATTGTTGGATTGTGCTTGTTTTGAGCCTTTGCTACCACCATCTGTGGTGTCCAGCTTCCCTGAAGCACGTTAAGGTTCCGTCATCCCTTGGAGAGCGGGCATTCTGTGGCTCGGCCTTTGCCACTGCTGCTGTTCTGCTTGATGTTGCCCTTGGCGGCAGATCGGCTGGAGGCTCGGGCAGACACTGTGAACACCCGGGAGTCCACGGCTCCCCGTTGGCGGCTGGTTGCTGGGCCGGAGGTTGCGGCCCCCCGATCCAGCGTGATCCCGACGCAGACGGCTGTGCTGCAGCGGCAGGTCGCCGGCACAGCCCAGGCGGACGCCACCCTGCCGGCTGATGCGCAGGTGGCGGCGGCGCCCATCCGCCCCGCCTATTTGATCCGTCCCTCCCTGGGCGGAGGGTTGCCAACGGGCTTCGTGGGCGGCTGGGGGGATTACTTTCTTTCCGCCTCCGCTGGCACGGCGGGCAATCTCCGGCCAGATATTGATGCCTCCTTCAACATGGGTTTTGCCCTTGGAGATCCGGAAAAGCTTGTGGGGGTGGATGTGTTCTTGGGCGTTGGTAGTTTCAAAAACCTTAATGCCAACGGCGCGTTTGGCGCCTCCGTGGGCCGTCTGCTGGTGAACACCCCCAACCTTCAGCTAGGGGTGGCCGGTGGGGTGATCGATGCCTACTCCTATGGAACGGAGGCCAACCCGCAGCCGATCAATGGCTATGGAGCGATCACGGCCGCCCTGCCCCAGCGCAGGGGGCCAACAAACCCCCCCCGATTGGTGCAGCTCACCCTGGGGGGAGGGGGCAGCAGCTTTGCAGCCATCGAAAGTAACTTCCAACTCAGCAGCAGTGCGATGTTTGGGGCTGCCGGGGTGGAACTGCTCGACAACCTCGGCTTTTCGGTGGGTGTGAGCGGCCGCAGCACCAACTTGATGCTCTCCTGGATTCCCTTTCGCACCGTGCCGATCTTTGTGAATCTGACGGCGGCCGATGTGGGCAGTATCACACCATGGGGCACGGTTGGGGTGCTCACCGTCGGCTGGGGGGACAGTTTGAGAAATGGCTTTGTCACAAAATAGAAAAATCTCTGACGGGGCTTCCATGCTATGATATTATTTAGTTAATCCATTTCAAAATTGTGTTTAAGAACACTTTTTCGATTGCTGGCTCTCTCGCCGTTCTCTCAGCGATAGCCTTGACTGCCCTGCCTGCCACTTCTGCTCCCAACCGTCCCCAAAGACCTCCTGGTCCCGGAGCTGCCACTCCACCATCGGTCCCCACTAACCCAACCCCCGTTCCCCGTCCCTCTCCTGGGGTAGTGGCTCAAAATAGTGGAAATTTTGGCAGTAATCCTACCCCACCTTCCTTTACTAATCCCCCAGCCGTACCCACCACTCCCAATAACAGCACCAATCCCTAATAAAATATTAGCCTATTAAGTTTTTTCAATTACTTTGTTGTTCTCAACATCCTCACAACCTCCCCAATGAATCATCCCACACTTCGACTATTTTCAAAATCTTCCATTTCAGCAGCAACGCTGAGTGGAATTGTATTTGCAGGCTCTCTACTGCCTCAGCAAGCGAAAGCCTTTATCCCGTCTTACACTACAACCAATCCAGTTCTAGGTAATTCAACAGCAGCCCCTCCAATTTCGTCTTACGGCTTTTTCTTTGATACTGCCAGCGACGTCTACCTTGATGCCCTCGGCTTTGCTGGTGATCTTGGATGGGGGAATAATACAAGTTACACGGTAAAACTATGGTCTTATATTAATAGTGGAAGTAACCCTGTTGATTACACTTTAAAGGCCCAAGCTACCTTTGTCCAAGGTACTCCCTATACGCTCCAATACAACTATTATTGGCAGACCATTGCTGGAGGCTCACTCTTCCTTCCGGACACTTCTCAGGCGGGGGCTGATCCTTCAGGTACTAAAGGTTATGTGATCTCAACGATCGGAAATTTTTCTGGTACTTCTGGTAACATCTTACCTCAATTTGTTGATTCTACCGGTTCTGTATCTTTTGATTCTAGAATTCAGATTGCTGGAAATGGCTTTACTGATGCTACTGATACCCTCTTCCCTGAAATTCCTATAACTGATATCTCTACAATAGGAAACAACGGATGGTTTAATGCCAATATGTCTTTTTCTCCTCCACCTCCGGCAGTTCCAGGCCCCCTGCCTTTGCTTGGTGCAGTTGCCGCATTCTCCTGGACGCGCCGTCTGAGAAAACGAATTTCCTTTCCCATGTGAGCTTGGTTTGATCCGGCTAGCCACTGATTATTCCAAACCACTATTCTCCACCCAGCTTGCTAGTCAAGCTGGGTTTTTTTGTGGGCAATCAGACCTACCAAATTGATTTGCCATAAAACCATGATCTAATTTGGCGCTGAACCGAACTTGCTGGACCCTACGTCTAATATTTCGGCCTGCGGTAGGGAAGCCTTTCTCAAGCTACCTTTCCATAGGAACACTTTCGAGGACACTGACCCCCTACTCCTCTGCGGATTGGCCAGTTGGCTGTGGCTCGGCGGCGGCCATGGGTTCTAGCACCACCATCACGGGTCGCACGCTGCCTTCGGGGGTGGGGCTTTGGCGTTGGGCCCAGCGTTCCAGGGCCTGGCGGGAGGGGGCGGATGGGGTCACGGTTGTTTCGGCCACCCCATCGGATTTCATCGCCAGGGGATATTCCTCTGGCGTCTGGAGATGGGGCGCCGGCAGGTGCACCACCTCGGCGGGCAACACCTGGTTTTTCCCCGGGGCGCTCGTTTGGATCAGGGCCTCCATGGTGGGCCGCCAGTGATGGGGCACAGCCGACAGCCGGTCGGCGGCGGTGGCGCGCAATGCCTGCTCGACGCGGGCTGCGGGCACCATCGATTTCTCGTTGAGGCTGGCCAGGTTGAGGGGGCCTCCCAGCAGCAGGGAGCCGGGCAGGGGATGCTGGCGGGTCGCTGCCGGTTCGAAGACCGGCGTGGCGAGTTCCTTGGGCGTGGCGGTCTCGACCCGCTGGGCAGGCGAGGGATCGCTGGGGCTGGCCTCAAAGCTCTGGCTGGCCTCGGGGCGCTCGTTCGCCTCGGGGCGCTCGTTGTCCAGCCAGGGGTTGGGGCCCGCCCTCAGGGGCGCGGGCGCGGGGGCCAGGCCGGCCACCAGGGGCTGGGGGGCCAGGCCGGCCACCAGGGGCTGGGGCAGCGAGGTGACACTGGGTCCAGCGGCCGGGGCCATCAAGGAAGCAGGTGCTGTTGCGGTGGACGCCCAGGGGAGGGAATCCGCCAGGAGCAGGGAAATCCAGACCGCTGCTGTCCCCCCCCCGAGCCAGAGCTGGGCCCAGGTTCCGGCGGGCCGGGGGGGCTGGCTGAAGGGGGAGCCGGAGGGAGGGGCCATGGTTAGTTGTTGTTGTTGTTGTCCTGGATGGTATTCACCAGGGCCCAGATGCTCACCAGGCCGGTGAGGGGTTGCGACACAACGTTGAGCACATCACTGCCGGAGGCGAGCACGCTGCGGTTCACGATCACGCTGTCGCCATCGCGGAGGGGGGGGTTGCGGGGGCCGCTCACGCCCAGGTTGTAGTCGAGGGCGTAGCGGCGCAGGGTGGCGGTGCCATCGCGGTTGATGCGCACCAGCTCCACATTGTTGCGGTTGGCCCGCATGGGGGTGGCCCCACCGGCGGCGAAGAGGGCCTGGATCAGGGGGGTGCCGGCCTTGAGCTGGATCCGGCCCGGGTTTTTCACTTCCCCCACCACGTTCACCGTGATGCTGGACGGGGAGAGGTTGGCGGCGGCCAGCTCGAGCACCTCATCGGGGGGAGGCGAGGGTGCCCGGCTGATCACGATCGTGTCGCCATCAAAGAGGAAGGGATTTTGGCGTTTGTCACCTTTCTGCAACAGGGCGGCCAGGTTGAGCTGGGTTTCCCGCAGTTGGCTGCGGTCGCCGGGGAGCTTGCGCTGGAGGCGCACATCGTTGAGGTTGGCGTTGAGGGTGATGCCACCGGCCTTCTGAATGGCCGACACCACGGTGGGCAGGCCAGGAATCGAAGCGCTTTTTCCCTCCACCGTGGATCCCTCGCCGCCGGGGTTGAGCACATAGATGCCGGGATTTTCCACCTGGCCCACCACCGACACCTGCATGGGCCGGGGCTGGGCCACCCGCAGGTTGACATCGGGGCGGCGCAGATAGCGGCGGTAGAGGCTGGTGAGCCAGCGGTTCGCCTGGTTCACGGTGAGGCCATCGAGCACCACCGAGCCGACCATGGGCAGGCTGGTGCTGCCGTCGTTGAGCAACTCGAAGCTGCCGCCCAGGCTGGCGTAGGAGGGGGAGAGAAAGGAGAGTTCGAGCCGATCGCCGGCGCCGAGGATGTAGGCGTCGAAATCGGAGAGCTCAGCGGCAGATTGTTTGGCGTTTGGCTGCAGGGATGGGGCCGCCTGCAGGGGCGCACTGAGCTGGCTGAGGAGGAGCAGGGGAGCCAGGCAAGGCCCCAGCCGGGGAAAATCCATCTTTGCTGGGAAAGGGCCTGTCAAGGGCGGATAATACCGGGACTGCCCCCGGATCGGCCAGGGGTGGGTCGGCGGCGCATGTGGTTGGCCTTTGCTTTTCCGACAGTTGAAGCAGTTGCCAAAAACGTACATTGGTCATATGTTCGCCTCGTTACGTTCGGTGGCCCTCGAGCAGTGCTCGGGCCCCTTGCATAACTTTCATTCTGGAAGTGTGCCTGTGGATAATAGAAGATTTAGCCTGACCTGAATCCGGTTTTTCCTTAGGACTAGTATGCTTTTCATGTTTCTTCTTTGTCTCTCAGGTCTGTACCTGGCTAATCGTCCCGTAGCAACTATTATTTCTTGAACGGTTTCAGCAACGACGCCATCACTGCCGCACCAGCCTCTGCGGCTGTTGAACAGGAGGACCTCCAAGTCGGCGAGCTGCTTAGCGCTCTGCGGCGCCGCAAGCGTCTGGCCATGTCGGTGTTTGGGGCCACTTTATTGGCAGGTGCCCTGCATACGGCCTGGCAGCGGGTCCACAACCCGGTGTTTCAGGGCAGTTTCAAGTTGTTGGTAACCGATCCGATCAATTCGCAGGATCGCTCCAGGGACCTGGGGGACGGGGGCGGTGGTCTCGAGAGCCTTGCCCTGCAGGCAGGTGGCTCCACCACCAACACCTCCACCTTGATTCAAGTGCTCACCAGCCCCTTGTTGCTCGCCCCCATAGAGCAGAGCCTGGGCCTGAACGAGGGAATTTTGGCCCCCACCATTACCGCTCCGAAGGCAGCGGCTGGGATGGGCATGGGGAATCCAGGGGTCTTGGAAGTCGCGCTGCAGTGGGATGACGCAGCCCAGGGCAAGACCATTCTTGAGAAAATAAGTAAGGAATATCTAGTCTATTCGCTGCGGCAACGGCAGGAAAAGCTCACCCAGGGGTTGGCCTTTTTGGATCAGCAGGCGCCGGAACTGCAGGCCCGGGTGACGGCCCTGCAAAACCAACTGGCCGATTTTCGCCAAAGCACGGGCTTTGTGGAGCCCATGGAGCAGGCGGCGGCGATCAAGGGGCAACAGCTAGGCCTGAGCACCCAACGCAAGGAATTGGAGCAGCAACAGGCCCGATTGGAGGGTCTGGCGGCGGCAGTGCGGCGGGGCCAGCTCAACAGCACCCCCTTTCAAGGCGCCAGTGGGTCACTCCAGGCGAGCGCCACGGGGAAGGGCTCTGGGAAAAGTATGGAAGGAGGGGCTGTCACCAACCTGCTGCAGGATCTGCTCCAAGCCGAGAAGCAGTTGGCCGAAGCACAGGCCACTTACACCGAAGAAGCGCCCCAGGTGGTGGAGCTGCGGGCCAAGCGCGACAAGTTGCGCCCGCTACTGCAGCGCCGCGAGCTTGATGCGATCCAATCCAGCCTCAGCGAAAACCGCTCGCAGCTGGCGGAAATTCGGATGCAAGAGGAGCAACTGTCGCGACGGTTCCAGGGGAATCCGTCCCAAATGAAGCAATACGAAGCCCTGCAGCAGCAGCTGGGGGTGGCCCGCGACAATCTCACTTCATACATCAAGGCGCGGGAGAGCTTCCGCCTGCAGGTGGCCCAGCGCACGGTGCCTTGGAAGGTGATGGCCCCGCCCCGATTCGGACGTAAGCCCGTCAAGCCGAGCGTGCCGAGGAATCTCCTGACTTCAGCCCTGCTCGGAGCCCTGGCAGGGGCGGGCCTGGCCCTGCTGCGGGATCGCCTGGATCACGTGTTCCACACCCCCAAGGAGCTCAGTGATGGGCTCACGGTGCCCTTGCTTGGCGTGGTGCCCCACCTGCCTGGAAGGGAAGGGGCCACTGTTAGCCAATCTGTTGCGTTGCTGGGAGGTGGCGAACGATTTGCCATCAAGGAATCGCTGCGCAACCTCTTCGCTAATTTCCGGCTGCTGCGGGCCGACAAGCCGGTGCGGCTGGTGGCGCTCACCTCGTCCAGCCAGGGGGAGGGCAAAAGCACCACGACAGCCCTCTTTGCCCAAACCCTCGCCCAGATGGGTCAGCGGGTGCTGCTGGTGGACGCGGACATGCGCCGGCCCACGCTGCACCGCTACCTGGGGGCCGACAACACGGAGGGGCTGTCCAGCATGCTCACCGATCCCCAGCTGGCTTTGGAAAACTTGGTGCAAACGATTGAGGAGGGGTTGGATCTACTCACCGCCGGCCCCGTGCCGCCGGATCCCACCCAGCTGCTGAGCTCGGAACGCTGCGGCGTGGTGGTGGAGATGATCCGCCAACTGCCCGGTTACGACCTGGTGATTTTCGACACCCCACCGGCCTTGTTGCTGAGCGATCCGGTGTTGCTGGCCGAGCATCTCGATGGCTTGATCTTCCTGGTGGGGCTGTCGCGGGTGAACCGGGATCTGCCAGCCCAAGCCCTGAAGCGGCTGCAAGATACGGGCGTGGATGTGCTGGGGGTCCTGGCCAACCAGCCCGAACGCCGGGGCTCCGGCAACCAGCGCTATGGCTATGGCTATGGCTATGGCTATGGCTATGGCTATGGCTATGGCTATGGCTATGGCTATGGCTATGGTGAAAAGGGAGGCTACGGGGCCTATGCGGAGGCGTCCGAGCGCCGAGAAGCTGCCGATCAGGCCATCCATCAAGTCGCTGGTCAGGCCAAAAAGCCGGTGCTCAGCCGCAATGGCAAGGCTCCGAAAAAACCTTTCGCCACCCTGAAGGCCAGCTCTAAGCGGTTGATGCATTGGCTGGACGAACGGGAATGAGCGCCAACCTCTGAACACCGACCGCTGGTAGCTCCGGGTGTTCAAGACCGCCCCGGACCCAATCCGCTCGCTACTTCCCGGCTCAAAAGCAGCTGTCGCAGTCCTGGGCCTGGATCCACCAAACCCGTTGATCCAGCCACCATAGTTACCTCAACTTGGGCCCCATCCAAGCGCTGAAGCTGTATCTGGACCAGCAGGTGGTGCATCTCAGTCTGGAGAAGCTCAGCCAAGAGCCCAACCTGGACTCCTGGCTGAATCTGCTTACCTTGCCTGTGCGGCCTGAAAGCGAGCTGGCAGTTTGCAGTCAGCAGATCCTGGCCAGGCGGCCTGATCTAAAAACGGTTGTGCTGCCTATGCTGGTTCAACGGTTTCCTGAACTCACCGAGGATCAAATCATGGTGATTGCCGGCATCCCCCGCGAAGAAATCCGCCACACCCGCGCCGTTCAGGATTGGCTTGCTGAAGGCCGCCAAGAAGGCCGCCAAGAAGGTGAAGCCAACGTCACCCTCCGCCTGCTTAACCGCCGCTGCGGCCTCCTCTCGAACGCCACCACCGCCCAGATCCAGGCCTTACCAGTGGATCAATTGGAAGCCCTGGCCGACGCCCTGCTCGACTTCACGGGCCCGGCCGACCTGACCGCCTGGCTGGCTGCCCACACCTGACAGGCGGCACACCACATCTGGTGTCTCCAGCCTCCTGCCGCCAACAAGGCCCTACTCCCACCAGCCCCCGCACGGCCTGCAGCCCCAACCCCAAGCCGCAGCTACCCTTTTCGCCAACCAGCGCTCGCCGCTCCCTCACCAGCTGCCTGTGAATACCGACCGCTGGTACTTCCGGGTCTTCCAGAGCGCCCCTGACCTGATCCGCGCGTTGTTACCCGGCTCGGCTACCGCCGCCAACGCGCTGGGCCTCGACCCAGGTGCCCCCGGCGATCGGCTTTACCGCTTTGAAGCCCTCGAGATCAAAGAGCTAAGCCATCGCCTTGATGGTGTTTTGTGGCCCAGAGAGAGCACCGGCTGCGCTGAAACTGGCAGCCCTGAGTTCCCGGTGGTGCTGCTGGAGGTGCAGATGCACCAGGATCCGGGTTTCCAGCACCGCCTGGCGGCGCAGACCTATCGGTTCCCGCAGCGTCACCCGCAGGTGGAGCACCTAGAGGTGGCAGTGATCACGCCACACGACCGGATCAGCCTCGGCCCCACCAAGATGCCCAGACTTCTGAAGGTGCTCCTGCAGGAGGTGCATTGGATCAGCCTGGAGGAGCTGAGCCGGCAGCCCAACCTCGACCCCCTGCTCAACCTCCTGACACTGCCGGTGCGCCCCGAAAACGAGCTGGCGGCCAGCAGTCAGCAGATCCTGGCCTGCCGCCCAGATCTAGAAACAGTTGTGCTGCCTATGCTGGTGCAACGGTTTCCCCAGCTCACCGAGGAACAGATCATGGTGATTGCCGGCATCCCCCGAGAAGAGATCCGCCACACCAGGGCGGTACAGGACTGGCTTGCTGAGGGCCGCCAAGAAGGCCGCCAAGAAGGTCGCCAAGAAGGTCGCCAAGAAGGCCGCCAAGAAGGTGAAGCAGCCGTCACCCTCCGCCAACTCAACCGCCGCTGCGGTCCCTTGAGCGACGCCACCACCGCCCAGATCCAGGCCTTACCAGTGGATCAATTGGAAGCCCTGGCCGACGCCCTGCTCGACTTCACGGGCCCGGCCGACCTGGCCGCCTGGCTGGCAGCCCACACCTGAGAGGCCGGCACACCACATCTGGTGTCTCCAGCCTCCTGCCGCCAACAAGGCCCTCCTCCCACCAGCCCCCGCACGGCCTGCAGCCCCAACCCCAAGCCGCAGCATCTTTTCGCCAATCAACGCTCGCCACGCTGCCCGGCTCGTGTGCCACAGCTACAGGCCCGAACCTCGACCCAACCGCCCCCGGTGATCGGCTCTACCGCCGCCCTGCACAAATTTCATGGCCCGGCCGAGCTGCCCATCTGGCTGGCAGCCAAAAGCTGACCCTCCCACACACCACATCTGGTGTCTCAATAGCCAAAATCCACCTTAAATCCAGAAGTGCCCTGGGAGGGAGACCTCCCCCCTAAGCCGCGAGGACACCCAGCCCGAACGCCTGATCCATTTGACCAAAACCCCCGAAGAGTCTCACGAGCTGTTGCTGAAAGTTAGAGCAGGAGCGCCTATAGAAAAACCAGTGCATCTGCGAAACGAACCTGCTGACATCCTTGAGCCAGGTGGAATCCTCGCTAGTAGTCTAAAAAACATTCCACCTTTTACATCATCATGCTGAAACTACGGGGGCTTCCATCCCTGCGGCTGCTCTGGCAGGCCCTCAGCCCCCGCCGCCGCCGTCAACTGCTTTGGCTTCAGGTGTTGAGCCTATTGGCTGCGGCAGGTGAGGTGGTCAACCTCGGAGCCCTGTTGCCCTTCTTGCGGCTCCTGGCCAACCCCAGCATGGGCCTCAAGGCCCTGGGAACTCTGGCGGCGCCCCTGCGGGCCTTACCTGAGCAGCATCTCCTGCTGGGTCTCGGCCTGGCCTTCATGGTCGTGGTGGCCCTGAGCACTGCCCTACGGGTTGTCACGATCCAAATGCAGCTACGCCTGGCGGCCCTGATGGGGGCCGACCTGGGGGATCGGGTGTTTGCGGCCGTGCTGCAGAAGTCCTTTCCTTGGCACCTGCAACACAACAGCAGCAGTGTGCTCGGCTATCTCACTAAGGATGTGGATGTGGTAAGTGGAAGTATCCAGAGCCTCCTTCTGTTGGTGGTGAACCTTGCCATCGTGATGCTCCTGGGCGCTTCCCTGATCGCCCTGGCCCCTGGGGTGATGGTGGCGGTGTTCGCCCTGCTGGCGGGGTTTTATGGACTGGTTTTTCGCTTTACGCGAGGGACTCTGCGGGCCGATGGGGAGCGGTACACCAGCAATTACCAAAGCAGCCTGCAGGTGGCCCAGGAAAGCCTGGGGGGCATCCGGGATGTGTTGCTGGATAAGAGCCAACACTTTTTTTTCGAGGCCTTCGGGAGCCGGAACCGCGCCTACCGCCTTGCAGGAGCCGCGATCAACACCAAGGCCCAGATGCCCCGCTTTCTCATCGAGGGTTTTGCAGTATTGCTCATCGTGGGCCTCTCCCTTTTCTTGGCGGCTTCAGGCCAGGGCATCGAGCAACAGCTTCCCCTGCTGGGAACCTTGTCCCTGGGGGCCTACCGGCTGCTGCAACCGCTTCAGCAGTGCTTCGGTGCGATTAGCGGCCTTCAGGCCAACCAGGCCTCCTTTCAGCGCCTGCAGCCCTTTCTACAGGCGCCACCCGCCCTAGACCGGCCCCTCTCCGTCCACAGCCTGCCCCCTCCACGAGCGGGGGCTCCATTGCTGCAGCTGGCTGGGGTGAGCTTTCGCTACAGCAGCACGGGCCCATGGGTGCTGCGTAATTTGGAGCTGGCGATCAGGCCTGGCGAGCGACTGGCCTTTGTGGGCAGCACGGGCAGTGGCAAGAGCACCACGAGCGATCTGATCCTTGGCCTGCTGGCCCCCAGCCAAGGGAAAGTATTTGTGCATGGGGCTGATCTCCATGGCACGCCGGGACTGGTGGCGGCATGGCAGCGGCGGGTGGCCCATGTCCCCCAGCAGATCTATCTCAGTGATGCTACCTTCACTTCTAATATCGCTTTTGCTGTGCCGGAGGCGCAAATTGATTTCCGGCAGGTGCGGCAAGCGGCGGAGCAGGCCCGCATCGCCACCTTGATTGAGGACAGCCCGGAGGGCTATGCCACGGTGGTGGGGGAGCGGGGGGTACGGCTGAGTGGCGGCCAACGCCAACGCATTGGCATCGCCCGGGCGCTCTATCGCCAGGCCGAGCTGCTGGTGCTTGATGAGGCTACCAGCGCCCTCGACAACCGCACCGAAGCGGAGGTGATGGAGGCGATTCAAGCGCTCGACCGGGACCTCACGGTGATCTTGATTGCCCACCGGCTCTCCACAGTTCGCAATTGCGACCGGATTGTGGTCCTCGAGCAGGGACGCATCACTGGCATTGGCCCCTATGAAGAGCTTGTCTCCAGCCACAGCGGCTTCCGTACCATGGCCCTTCAGGGCCAAACCTCAACCACCCCATCTTGATTGCACTGATGAAAGCCGTAATTCTCGCCGGTGGCCTCGGCACCCGCATCAGCGAGGAAACGCACCTCAAACCCAAGCCGATGATCGAGATCGGTGGCAAACCGATACTTTGGCATATCTTAAAACTATATAGCCATAATGGCATCACGGATTTTATCATTTGTTGTGGTTACAAAGGCTATGTGATTAAGGAGTATTTTGCGAACTATTTCCTGCATATGATTGACGTGACGTTTCACATTAAGGGCACCTCGAAAATTGCTAAGTGGACTTGATTCTGGCGGAATCATGGCTATCATTACTCAATCAGATCTGATTGCGACAGTGGGCCAACGAGGTTTCTGGGATGGGCAACAAAGAGTTTCAAAACTCCAAGAGAAGAAG
>JAPLIC010000057.1 GCA_026389315.1 Cyanobacteriota bacterium | reverse complement strand
GTGAGCAGCTGGTTGAGGGTCTGCTCCCGTTCATCGTTGCCACCGCCCAGGCCGGCGCCCCGCTGGCGGCCGACGGCGTCGATTTCGTCGATGAAGACGATGCAGGGGGCATTTTTCTTGGCCTGCTCGAACAAATCGCGCACGCGGCTGGCACCGACGCCGACGAACATCTCGACAAATTCAGAGCCTGAAATCGAGAAGAAGGGCACGCCGGCCTCGCCGGCCACCGCCTTGGCCAGCAGGGTTTTGCCGGTGCCTGGAGGTCCCACCAACAGCACGCCTTTGGGGATCTTGGCGCCGACGGCGGTGAAGCGATCGGGGTTCTTGAGGAAGTCGACCACCTCGGTGAGTTCGAGCTTGGCGCCCTCAATGCCGGCGACATCGCCAAAGGTGACCTGGGTTTGGGGCTCCATCTGGACGCGGGCCTTGCTTTTGCCGAAGTTCATGGCGGGATTGCCACCCCCACCCTGGGCCCGTCGCAGCAAGAAGAACAACCCCCCCAGCAACAACAGGGGGAAGATCAGGCTGCCGATGGCCTGCTGCCAGGGGGCGGCCTCCCGGGTGGGCTGAACGGCGATGTCGACGTTGTGGTCCGTGAGCAATTTGAGCAGATCGCGATCCGGAGCCAGGTTGACGACGGCGCGGCGGCCGTCGTTCTCGACCACCTGGGCCGAACCGCGATCGGGGGAGATCACCACCCGGGAGATTTCGTTGGATTGCACCGCCTCAACAAAGTCGCTGTAGCGGAGGGTGCGGGGCTGGTTGGCCGGCTGCTTGGGGTCAAGGAAGGCCGTGCCGACGGCGATGCAGACAATCACCAAGAGGGCATAGAGCCCTGCGTTGCGCCAGCTTTTCTTCACGGCTGCATCCTCATGGAAAAGTTTTGTGATTAAGGAATGTTAATGCCCCCAGGGGTGGGGGCGGCGGCTCAGGCTGCGGCGCGTAGCACCTCGACCACGCTACGGAAGGCAAACCATTCGGGGATCTCCTCCCCGCCCCGCAGCATGCGCCGGAATTGGGTGCCACTGAGGTTCTTGACATGGAGGCCGCGGGCCTCGGCATGCTCGGCGGTCACGTAGCCCTCCTCCTCGGTATAAACGAGATTGAGGGAGGGCACGGTTTCCATGCCCAGTTCACTGGCGTGGTCCCTGGCGAAATCCTGGGCCTCATAGGCCCCGTAAAAGTCGGTGCCGCTGAGGCTGGACTTACAGCCCGCCATATCGCGACCGATGATGAAGTGGGTGCAACCGTAGTTTTTGCGGATCAACATGTGCTGCAGCGCCTCGCGCGGGCCGGCCATGTGCATCGAATAGGGCAGGTAGGCCCAACGAATGCGGGGGTTGTTCACCTCAGCCGCCAGCTTCTCGTAGGTTTGGAAGCGCACGCTGCCGGGGATGTCGTCATCCTGGGTGGGCCCGCAGGTGGGATGGACCAACACCACCGCCTCGCGGCTGACGTTGGTGGCCTCCAGGGCGCGGGTGAACAGCTCGTAGTGGGCCCGGTGGATGGGGTTGCGGCACTGGAAGGCCACCACATCCTGGCCTTCCGGCAGGGTGGCGCGCACCTGGGCCGGGGTGCGGCAGGGGAAGTCCCGCTGGGGCAGGGCCAGCCCCTGGAGCCGCCCGCCCAGGTAGTACCGGCCCCGTTCGCAGGCGATCATGCGCACGGCCGGGTGTTCGAGGGAGGTGGTGCCGTAACAGCCGTTGGCCTCCTTGACCTTGTCGGGTTCCCAGCGGCTTTCCACCGTCAACACCGCCAGGTCCTGGCCCCGGTAGGTGAGCAACAGGCGCTCGCCGAGGGCGATGCTGGCGTCGTCGGTGTCAAAGACTATCGGCAGGCCGAACAACAGGCCGCTGCTGGTGCGGTAGTTCGCCACCACCGCTTCGTAGTCCTCCTGGTGCATGAAGCCCCGCAGGGGAGAGAATCCCCCGACGATCAGGAGTTCGACGTCACAGGCATTGCGATCACTGCAGGCGACGACCCGATCGACGGCGGCGCCCACGGCCTGCCGCTGGTCGTCCGCCACCATCAGATTCACCAGGGTGCCGCCATGGGGGCGAATCAAGCCGGTGTCGGCACCTGTTGGAGCAAGGGACATGGCGGCAAAGGGCGGGCCCGGGGAGCCCTAAGAAGATGGCGGTGATTCTCCCAGACGACAGTCAAGCGGCTGCCAGCAACCGAAACCCACAAAAAAGGGGGGCTTGGGCCCCCCTTGATCACGGGTGTCGAAGTTCAAGGATCAAAGCTGTCGACGATCAAGCTTTTTCAAGCCGTCCGTAGAGCTCGCCGCTGATCTTGACATCGACGGCGGCCTTGGTGCCCATGTCGGTGTCGGAGGGCTGAATGGCACTGAACACCCCGGCGAATTCACCGGTGTCGCTGTCGATCTTGGTGATCGATAAGCTCATGGTGCCAGTCCCGTCGACATAGGCCTTCACCGTTTCCTTGCTGTAGTCGTCGCCGGCGGGCACCAGGCCCACGGCACTGCTGTAACCGGTGGTGAGGCCCCGACCCTTGGGATCAAGGAAGTTGCTGGTGCGGTAGCTGGGGGCCCGGTAGTTGCCAGTGAAGTCGGTGCTGGTGGTGAGGGCATTACCGCTCGATTCGGCCAGCAGTTCCTTGGTGGAGAAGGTGAAGGGGATTTCTTCACCGCCAGGGAGGAGCACCGTCACCGGCTGGAAGTCAATGCCACCGAGCTCCTTGAAGGTGAGTTTGTCGCCGTCGATGGTGAGGTCGCCGTAGACCTGATCAAGGCTGGAGGTGTAGCGGGTGAGGATCTTGCCCGTCACAAACTGGGCTTCCTGGCGCTTGTTGGCCGGTTCACCCTTGACAGCCACCTCACTGGGATGGAGGCAGATCTCCTTGAGTTGATAGCGGGCGTTGGAATCGAGGGCAATCGAGCCACGGGCCGAATCGGGCAGCGTGGGGCAGTCATTGGCCCGCCCGGTGTTGACGATGTCGTCGTAGGTGATGCTGGCACGATCCCCAGCCTTGGCCCCGCTGGTGCAGGCGGTGACCAGGGTCAGGCACAGCGCCAGCACGAGGGCCAGCAGGGGTCGGAAACGCATGGGGAGAAGAGCCGCAGAGATGCGTGATGAACTGGGCTGGCGGGATCCTACCGGCGTCCCCCGTCCATGCCTGATAGGTTGCCACTGCTCTCAACAACCTGTATGAGAGAGCGGTGCATGGACAGCAGCGATCCGAGCGATCCCCAGAGCCAGCCCAACCCAGCGGCCAGCGATGATCTGGACGCCAAGGTGGCGGCCCTGGAGCAATTGGCCCAGACCCTCAAAGACGACCCCCAGGAGCTGCTGCGGCTGCTGCGCCGGCTGGAGCAGCTGCATCGTTCGATCCAGGACGGTCCCTTCCGCGCCAGCCTTCCCTGCGGTCGCAATGAATTGTTCCGCCTGCTGGAGGACATGGAGCACAGCGGCGGCTGGCCCTACATCCCCCGGCTGCAACTGCGCACCTTCATGGACCTGCTCCAGGTTCCCCCCGCCCTGGCAGCGGTGGAACCAGCGCTGTAAATCGGGGGCCAACGCCAGGGTCGGCCCCCGATCAGCGGTCGCCTGACTCCCCATCAGCGTCGCTGCTGATCAAGTTCATTCCTCATCAAAGGGCTCCTGGTCCACCAGGTGCACGTAGGGAAAAGCCAGGTCGGGGCGGTGAATCGCCAGGGCCCGCAGCAGATGCCAGTCCTGGAGACCGGCAAAGGGGGTCGGGTAATCGTCCTCCTCCAGCCGGGCGGCCAACACCGCAATCGATTGCTCGTCAAAATTCTCGAGCTGCTCAGCGGTGATCGTGGGCTGGGGGTCTGCCATGGCTTGAGCTTGGACGCACTAATGGTGATAATGGCCTGTGACGGGGAATTGGCTCAGCTGGTAGAGCGCTGCGATCGCACCGCAGAGGTCAGGGGTTCGAATCCCCTATTCTCCATTGGCCGAACGCTGGCAATCCGGTGTTCGGTGGGCGCACCAAGCCGCTCAACCTTGCGGGCTTAACTCCAGATCCCCGAGAATCTCCTCCATCTGCTCCAGGACGCTGCGTAGGTCTTTGGCGATTTCGGCGGCGATCACGTCGGGTTCGGGGAGGTTGTCGGAATCGAGCAGGCTTTGGTCCTTGAGCCAGAACAGATCGAGGCTGATCTTGTCGCGGGCCAGCAGCTCTTCCAGCGCGTAGCTACGCCAGCGGCCATCGGGGGACTCCTCATTCCAGGTGGGCTGGCGCTGATCGATGGCGCCGGGTTTGTAGAGGCCCACGAACTCATCGAGATCGGAGCGCTGCAGCGGATTGGTCTTCAGGGTGAAGTGCTTGTTGGTGCGCAGGTCGTAGACCCAGAGGCCTGGTGCTGGCCTGGGCGCTGCCGGCGCGGCGATCGAAGAAGAGCACGTTTGCCTTCACCCCTTGGGCGTAAAAGATGCCGGTAGGCAGGCGCAGCAGGGTGTGGACATCGCACTCGTGCAGGAGCTTGAGACGGATCACCTCGCCGGCGCCCCCTTCATAGAGCACGTTGTCGGGAATTACCACGGCGGCACGGCCGTTGATCTTGAGCAGCGACTTGATGTGCTGCAGGAAGTTGAGCTGCTTGTTGGAGGTAGTGGCCCAGAAATCATCCCGTTCGTAGGTGATGGCTTCGCTGCCTGCAGCGCCCTCTTCACCGATCACCTTGATCGAGGATTTGCGCCCGAAGGGTGGGTTGGTAGCCACGATGTTGTATCGCTTTGATCCCAGCTGCCGCAGAGCGTCGTCGGTGCGTACCGGCAGCAGGGCATCGAGTTGGTCGTCCACCTGATCCGGCGGCACTTTGTCGTTCAGAAGTTGGCGCCGCACCTCGTCGATTTGCACCGCCGTGGGGCCCACGTTGTGGAGCAGCAGGTTCATGGCACAGAGCCGGATCACCGACTGCACGATGTCGGTGCCATGCAAGGCCTGGTGGCGCAGGTGATCCCGTTGCTCGCGGGTCATTTCACGAAAATGGGCCACGATGTAAAGGAACATGGCGATCAGGAAGCCGCCAGTCCCGCAGGCGGGATCGATCATCGTTTCCCCCGGCTGGGGGGCAAGGCATTCGATGATTCCGTCGATCAGGGGCCTGGGGGTGAAGTATTGGCCGGCGCCGCTTTTAGTGTCGCGGGCATTGCGTTCCAGCAGGCCTTCGTAGGCATCGCCCTTGATGTCGGCGCTGAGAATCATCCAGCGCTCTTTGTCGAGCAGATCAAAGATCAGACGCTTGAGCTTGGCGGGATCCTGGATCTTGTTCTGGGCCTTGCGGAACACCAGCCCAAGCAGGCCATGCTGTTTGCCGAGATGTTCCAGGATGCGGCGGTACTGGCTTTCCAGCTCCACACCGTCTTTGCCTGTCAAAGTGCTCCAGTCATAGCCCTCGGGTACGGGAGATTCCTGGTTCCAGGGCGGTTGCGTTTGCTCGTGCGCGAGCTTGAGGAACAGCAGCACGCTGAGCTGTTCGAGGTAGTCTCCATAGGAGAGGCCGTCGTCGCGGAGAACGGTGCAGTAGCTCCAAAGCTTCTGGACAATGCGGTTAGCTTCTGCCGACATTCACACAAAAAATTAATTGTTCATACATTATCATAAAACTGAGATATCTGCTTGGCAAGTTCGAAGCTTTCCGCGAGTATATCTTCGACATTCTTTTGCGCATTCTTGATTTCCGGGAGTCTTTCCTTGTCATCGGAAGAGCGAAGCTTGGCGGCTTGGAGTTTTTCGTAAGCAGCAGAAAGCCGATCAAAGCTTTTCTTGAATTCACTCTCAAGGCTTTGCAGATCAGAAGTTGAGCTCATGGCACATAGAACATTTATCGATGCTAGATTAACATAGCCTTCTCTTCTTGCTTGGAAGAGGACGGAATCCACAGCTCATTTAACCCGTATGGCAACGGATGTAGAACTTGTGTCCTCTTCATCATTGAAAACCGTTTTAGTTCCAGCCGAGATGGCCCTTCATGCAGCTGGCATGAGCCGTTCTTCAAACGCCCTCTTCAAAATCGCCTGCCGCAACATGCCGCAGCGGGTGAGGCTGGTTGTGACGGTGGCTTCGACTTGATCGAGGACGGTGAAGCGGCGATCAATCTCTTCCAGGATTCGCAGTTGTTCTGAAGCAGGCGGTAGAGAGATAGGGAGTGCTCTGACTTTTGCAAGGCTGATTGAGGCAAGATTGGTGGTCTGCTTGCCCTCATTCTGGAAATAAGTCTCTCCCAGTGTATTGCAGTAGTGAGAGATGAACATTGGCTGAATGGCTGGCAGTGCAAGTCTTGCCTTGAAGACGTGGTTCTGGTGAATGCAGCGACTTATTTCTCCATTCCAGACCCACCCACGTCCCAACTTATCCCTGTCGCCCCCCTCGTTGAGAAGAACATCTCCTTTCTTCAGGAGCAGACCATCCACCTTCTCGGAAGGACAGGTAATGGTTTTTATGTGCTCAAGATCGAGTTTGCCACGCTGAACATTGGCGACTCTGAGATAGGGCAAAGATTCGCCAGATGTGATTTTGGAGTCTTTTGCGAGTCCGCCGCTGACATCTGCGATTTGTTCCATTGATGTAATTATCCAGCCTTCTGGTTTAGAGGAAATGTCATGACATTCAGGCCGAGAGGGCTCTTTCCAAGTCTTGCGTTTTCCTTCTTGCAGTTGGCCCTCTTGAAATAGACGCTTCTTCTCGGCCAAGGATCTTTGGAGTAGCGCCTCTGCGTTTTCATAGTCAGTCGCGTTTCGCCGTGCCAACTCCGCCTCCGTTTCCACCAACCTCCCCTCCACCGCCGCCTTCAGGATGCTGGCGCGGGCCTGCTTGAGTTTGGCCTGGATGATACCGAAGATTTCAACCGAAGCTTGTAGGCTGCTGAGCTGCTGATCCAGGTAGCAAATGACGCGATCACGTTCCTCTGCTGGCGCTAACGGCAGTTGGATCTGGCGGATGCTTTTCTGGCTGATGTTGCGCATCGACTCCTGATTGCCGGTACACAGGGCTTCAATCTGGTTCCTGCCTTCTCGGCTTCTGAGGTAATGCAATATCCACGGCTTGAGCGATGAGTCTGTGAACTGAATTCGCAGGGTCTTGTCGCTGAGCATAACTTGTTTGGTGACCCGCTTGGCAATCACGCAGGCTCCGACGAGCTGAACCGTGTTGGCGCGGCTGATCAGGAAGTCTCCTTTTTGGATCAGCAGGCTTGGATCAATACGGCTGGCATTGAGACAGGTTTTGCTCTCGTTTTCGTCGTAGCATCCCCAGCTCACGGCGCTCACCTTGGCGACGCCCACCTCATCGGTCTCGGGAGGTGTTTCACGGCAGCGGAAGCTGGCGCCTGCTTCGATCGCTGCGATCAGCTCACCCAGCGAGACGATCGGCCAAGGCCCCTCACTCACGCCGCCACCACTTCATTCAGCTCCGACAAGATCGCGCTCAGCTCTTCGCCAAACAACGCATACATCGTCCCCAGCCCGCCCTGCTGCGCAAAGGGCGGCTCATCAAGATCTTCCATCCTCACCTCCAGGTCCACCACGATCTGATCGCGCATCAGCTCCAACCAGCCAAGCTGTTCCGCGTTGAAGGTACGCCCTCGGTTGGCCTGCTGCGCCAACCAGCCGGCGAAGCGCTCTGCCGCCTTGTCTTGGTAGCTCACCAGTTGGTCCTCCACGCCCAGGGCATGGCGGGCCAGGGAGATCAGATCAGTGAGGTGTTTTCCCTTGCTGGCGCCCTTCACCCGGTTGGCCTTCACCTGCTCGTAGGCCTGCCACAGCACTTCGGTGGTCCACTGGCGCGGTGGCCGTTGGATCGCGCTTCGGCCAGCTCCACCAGCTTGGCCCGCGTGATCCGCTGCCGGTAGGGCTTGGCGTACAGCACGCTCAAGGCATCCAGCTGGTCGCGGTTCTCGCGGCAATAGGTCTCAAACTCGCTGGTCAGATTCTCGGCGGCGGTTTCGTAATTGAGGTTCTGGTCCGGCCTCGCGCCGGCGAAGGTCACCTGGTCGGCGGTGAGCACATCCACGGTGATCTCCTGGGCCTGGCGCACCGTGAGCAGGGCCTGGCAGAGCTGGGGGTTGCTGGCCAGCGGCTGGGCCGCTTCATCGAGCAGTTGCTTGCGGGCCTGTTGTCGTTGGTCCTCCGTGGGGGCCTCCATGGCGGGCACAGCGAAGAGCTCGCGGGCAAGCTGCGCTTCTTGGTCGGGATCCAGCCGCTCGAGCACATGACCCACCAGCTCCCGCAGAGTTAGGGCGTCGGGCACCTGGGCCAGCAGGGTTTTCTGTTCGGGGGTGAGGCGCCGCTCCATCCGATCCAGGCGGCTGGCCAGGGCCGAAAGCACGTCTTCGTCGCGGTTGCCCATTCGCACCAGCTCCAGCAGCTTTGCAAACGGCACCGAGGGGTCGCCATCTAGGGGCGGATCGGCCTTCACCGCCTCCATCACCCCCACGCAATCGATCACCACGAACTCGGTCTTGCTGCCGCCATCGGGGCTGATTGCCTGGAAGTCGGCGTCTGGTATTACCCGCACAGCCCGGCCCTTCATTTGCTCAAACAGGGCCTTGGAGCGCACCATCCGCAAAAAAACCACACCCTCCAGTGGCTTGATGTCAGTGCCGGTGGCGATCATGTCCACCGTCACCGCCACCCGGGGGTTGTAGGCGTTGGCGAAATCCTTGATCAGCTGCTCCGGGCGGCGCGAGGGGGCCACCTTGCCCGATTCATCTTGCTCGGCTTTGTAGGTGATCTTCACCGCCTGCTCATTGCTCAGGCTCCACTCCTGGCGCAGGATCCGCAGGATGTCTTCGGCATGGCTGTCACTCTTGGCGAAGAACAACAGCTTGGGGATCTCGCTGCGGCCCGGAAAAAGCTCGGTGAACAGTTTCTGGCGGATCGTGCGCAACACCGTGCGGATCTGGTCGGGCACCACCACGCTGCGATCCAGAGCGGTTTGCGAGTAGGTGAGATCTTCCTCCAGGGCTTCCCAGCGCTCCTCCCTTGTAAGCCGGTTGCGCTTGTACACGCCCAGCCCTGGCCCCGCCTGCACCGTGGCGCCCTGCTCGCCCACCTGGGTGCGGATCTGGTACACCCAGAAAGGCACGTTCACCTTGTCGCGCACTGCCTCTTCGTGGCGGTACTCGCTCACCACATTCTGGTGGAAGTAGGCATAGGTGTGGCCGCCGGGGGTGGCGCTGAGGCCGATGATCAAAGCATCGAAATAATCGATCACCTGGCTCCAGAGGCTATAGATCGAGCGGTGGCACTCATCCACCACGATCACATCGAAGAAATCCGGCGGAAGCTGGGCGTTGTACACCACCGGCTGCGGTCCCCGACCCAGGGCGGCACCGTGGCCATCAAACGCCGATTCCTCCTCCAGGGCCGCATCGAACTCGGGCTCACCCTTGAGGATCGAATACAGGCGCTGGATGGTGGTGATCACCACCTTGTTCACCGGATCGATTCGATTGCTATTCAGGTTGACAACGTTGTATAGCTCGTGGAACTTGCTGCCGTCATCGGGCGTGGAGTAAGCCTGGAACTCCTTGAAAGCCTGGCGGCCCAGATTGCCCCGGTCCACCAAAAACAGCACGCGCCTGGCACCGCCCTGGGTGATCAGCCGGTAAGACGCTGAAATGGCGGTGAAGGTTTTGCCGCCGCCTGTGGCCATCTGGATCAACGCCCGGAGGCGGCCAGCTCGGATGCTGGCCTCAAGGTTTTCCACGGCCCGGACCTGGGCTGGCCACATGCCGGCGCGGTTGAGCTGCTGGGCCAGCCTCATTCGGCCCTTGAGGGTTGGCGCCAGAGGCGCGTCCGCCTTGCCCGACCGGCGCAGCACCTCCGCACTCAGCCACGCACCAAGAGTTTCGGGCCGATGAAAGCTGAATACCCGCCTCGCCGTGGGATCGGGGTCTAATCCGTTGGTGAAGAACGTCTCCACTCCCGTGCTCTCGTAGCGGAAGGGGAGTGGCTGGATCGGCACCGGCAACCCCGGCAGGGTGTCGCGGGCGTAGGCGAGGGTCTGGGCCTCCACGCCGCCCAGGGTGGCGCCCACCGGCTTGGCCTCACCACCCCCACCAGCGCCTGGCCCAGAAACAAACCGTAATCCGCTTCGCCGCCGGCGGTAGGCAGTTCCCGCACGGCCACCCCGGCGGACGCGCCCAGGTGGATGGCGCTGCGGTCCTGCACCGCCCAGCCGGAAGCCTCCAGCAGGGCATCGATCCGTTGACGGGCCTGGGCTTCGGGTTTGGAAGCAGCGTCAGGCAAAATGCAGCGGGTGGTGGACTTGCGGCCAATTGATTGTGACCGTTATGGCCTGGTCCTTGGAAAATTGGCACATAACGTGTGCTCTTGCCCTGCTCGTCATCGGGCTCCAGCTGCCGCTCTTTCCTACCAGAATACGGGCAACCAAGGATGGCGGACCAAGCGGGGAGTACGGCGATTGCACGTAGAAGTCAACCTCTCAGACCGCATCGATGCCGAGCTGGTGAACGACCTGGAGGCCGGCCTCGGCTGGATCGACCGCAGCGGGCTGCCCTTGGTCCTTGAACCAGAAGAAACCCTCCCCTGGCTGCCGCCGAACTACCTCGCCGCTTTGCTGCTCAGCCAATGGCACTTCGATGCACACGTCCCCATCAAGGGCGACCGCGACCGCTGGCAGCAACTCCTCCTCCTCGCTGGCCGCCCCGCAGAGGCCATGGAGGTGGCCCTGCATCGCCTGCGCGTTGCCGAGGTGGTGAGTTGGCCCTGGCATGCTATTGCGGCCAGTGATCCCCAGCGGCTGCTGCGGACGGTGCAGCTACCGGGGGCAACTCCAAGCGCTTCATCGCCAACTACAACAAGGGCTCAGCTCCTTTCAGCTGGACTGCGACCGCAGATTCGCTCCTGGATAAGCTCCAACTCCTTTGCTCGCAAATTTCTGGGACGTGAAATGAGCAGTTAATGGACTGGGAGCTGGCCTATCGCTACTGCTTTTGATCGGCGCCCTGGCCCCAGGCTCCAACCCGGCCTGGGGCCACACAACAGGGATGAACAGCAGCAAAGCAGCGGCCAGAAAAAAGCCGTAGAGCTTCATTGCCACGGGGCCTATCCGATGGGGGACATGTGGATGCCCTGCGCCAATGCGCAAAGCCTCCATAAAGCCCTGCGGCAGCAGTAAGGCCCCCCGGAGGGGAGGCCCTCAGCGATGGCCCAGGCGGCGCCGCAGCCGCCGGCTCCACCCCAGCGCCGCCGCCGCGCCAGCCAGGGGCAGGGGGCCTGGAACCGGGGCGAACTGAAGAGCGCCAATGTTGCGCAGGCCCTGGCGGGTGCGGGGATTGCCCAGCACATCGACGCTGATCACACTGCCATCGATAGGGCTGAGCAGTTGGTTGGCGCCATCGGCATCGGCGATTTGGTCGATGAGGGGGCCCGTGGGGTTGGGGTAGGCGCCCTTGGGTAAGGGCAGATAGGCCGTCACGCCGCCCCCGAAGTCGTTAAGCACCAAAGGCAAGCCCGCAGTGAGCAGGTTGGGATTACCCAAGAGAGTTTTCAGGCTCGCCGCGCTCTGGTTGGGGGTGGGTTGGATCCAGACCGAATCCAGGGCGACGATGTCGCCGCCGGAGGCGAAGCCGAGGGCAGCTTCTGAATAGGAGTCCACGCCCGTAGGAATCAGGTCCGTGTTCAACAGTGGAACAAGACTCTGCTTGAGTGTGATCTTGCCGTCGTTAAAAGCTGTGAGCGGCTTACCGGCGCAGTCGTAGGGATTGTTGATGCAATAGGTGGAGCTGTGGTCAGTATTGTCAATAGCGTCCTGAAGAATCGAGGAGGCGGTGATGTTGAGTTCACCGCCCAAGAACGCCTGGAGCCGTTGAATATCAGAGTTTTGAACACTGTAAACATTAACCAGGCTGTTGACCAGATTCATAACTCCAGCCTTGGTGTCATCGGCGATGGAGAGTCCACCGGATTGGGTGATGATCGAGGACACCACATTGGCAACACCACCACTCCAATTCACCGCCCCGGCGGCACTGGCCGCACGGTTGATGGTGCTGCCCACCATGTTCAACGTGGCATTGCTGCCAGCAATGGCCCCACTCCAGGCCGCCCCGATGGAATCGAGCTCAGGGTTGATGCGATCCAGCACCACGTTGGTGAGATTGAGCACCGAGTTATCGAGGGCCTCAAACACCGAGCGACCTGGAGAGCCATAGCTCACAGTGTTGCGGGCCGTTGCCCCGGTGAGGGTGGCGGTGGCGCCATTGCCGAGCTGGAGATAGCCATTGAGGCCATCGATGCCGAGCTGGTCGATGCTGACGTCAATGCCCCCTGTCACCTTGGCAAAGGAAAAGGCCTGCTGGGTCAACAAATCCGTCCCCAACGGTGGACCCTTATAGACGTCCACGTTGAATTTGTCGTAAATGGTGCCACCGCTGCTAATAAAACTGGGGTTGCCCACCAAGGTGGCCCCGTGGCCCTGGATGGCCAGATTGTCGCTGATGGTGGTCAGCCAGTCGCTTATCTGGGGGGTGGCCCCATCGACATCGATAGCCAGGCCGGCAGCGATGTCAATGGTGTCGAGTCCAGGATTGGCATTGGCTTGGGCCAGGGCCCAGGCGAAGCTGTTGACAACTGCACTGTTGCCCCAGCTGGACTGGCTCACCTGATAGGTGTTGGCCCGTGCTGCCCCCGTTGTCCCAAGGCTGGCTGCTCCGGCGAGGACAAGGGCGATCCAGGAGAGGGGATCTCGGCGGAGCCAAGTCATGCCGTAAGAAAATTTGTTGACGGATTAAATGTAGCATTTTGTGCGTACTGTTGCAGTTGTTACAAATATTACAATTGTGATAAGAGGACTGGCAAAATGAGCTAAATTTAGAGCCAGAAATATTAATCTACTATAACTTTGCTGCCAGAAATCGTCTGCAAAAAATGGCGGAAGCGATAGGCAAAATTATCGGTTTACCCTCCAATAAAAATTATACCATAAGTCTTGCGATCGACGACGATGATTTAACCACATTGACCTCGCACCAGCTGACTAATATTCTGCAATCAGACCAGATCAAGGTCAACCCTGGCCTATCCAGCTCCAAGGTCCATGCGATCCACAGGGGGATGGCTGGCTGGAGCGGTGATAGTGTCGTGAACATGTCGGACGACATGCGATTCATTAAACAGGGATTTGATGCTGATATTATTAAAGCCTTTCAAGGAAAGAGTGATCGATTCATCCATTTTCCCGATGGGCGCGTCAATAAAGTACTGCCAACCATGTCGATTATGGACCGCGGCTACTATAAAAGATTTAATTATGTTTACCATCCCTATCATCACTCCCTTTGGTGTGACAACGAAGCCATAGCTGTGGTCCAGCAACTGGGGCGCTCTAAATCCATCGACCTGCAAATCTTCAGCCACGAACACCCTGCCTAAGCCGGCGAGCCCGCCGCCGCCTTGTTGATGCACGCCGAATCGTTTTTGCAATCGATCAAGAAACCTACCAACGACGATCGAAGTTAGGATTTCCAATCTAATCCTGCCCAATGGCTTCCATCAAACCCCCAAGAATGGGGGTGGCCGATGCAGTCAGGGGAATAGGGCAAGGGATCGGGGCAAGTATCCAGCAAGGCGGCCTGCGGCAGCTGCTGGTTCAGCTACCGGAGTCATCCTTGGCTGGCCAGCAGCCCCCGCAGACCTTCGCTGTAAAGAATCGCCGTGCAGAGGACAGCCGCGGCCCAGCAGAGACTGCGCAAGGGGGGCAGGTTGGCGATGTAGGCCCCGATGTAGCCGAGCCGCAGCAAAGGGTGCAGCCAGGCAGCGGCTACCGCCAAGGCGGCGGTGGGTGAGCCGGCGGCGGCGGCGATCAGGGCCAGCAAGCAGGCGGGCGCATGCAGGCCAAAGGCCTCAAAACTGTTCTGGTGGGCCCAATTGGCCCGTTTGCCCCAGGCCGGCAGTCGCTCAAACATGGCCCGGGGCGCCGCCAGGTCGGCTGGTACGAAATCCGCCTGGGAACGGGCGGCCCCCAGGGGGATCAGGCTGGCAAGCACCACCCCCGCCGAAAGGACCAGGGACCAGGCGAAGGCGGGATGGGCCATGGGTGCGGCGCTGCAGCATCAAGTGGGGGTCAAGCTCTTTTCTAGGCTGCGGTAGCGCCGTATCGAGAGTTCCAGGCCATGGCTGATAGCTACAGTTTTGATGTGGTTTCTGATTTCGACCGCCAGGAGCTGGTCAATGCCCTCGACCAGCTACGGCGAGAATTGGTGCAGCGCTACGACCTCAAGGACAGCAACACCGAGATCGACCTGCAGGAGGACGCCATCACCATCACCACCGCCAGCGACATGACCCTGGAGGCGGTGTTGGATGTGCTGCGGCAAAAGGCCACCAAGCGCAACCTGTCGCTGAAGATCTTTGATCTGCAGAATGCCGAGCCGGTGGGGGGCAACCGGGTGCAGCAGGTGGTGAAGCTGCGCAGAGGCCTGAGCCAGGAGCTGGCTAAAAAGCTCTCCAAACAGGTGCGCGACAACATTAAAAAAGTGACCGTGGCCATCCAGGGCGACAGCCTGCGGGTCACCGGCAAAAACAAGGACGACCTGCAACAGGTGATTCAGTTGCTTAAGGCCGAAGATCTGGAAGTGTCGTTGCAGTTTGAAAATTACCGTTGAGTTCGGGCTGGTGGGCTCAGGGCGGCGCCAGGGCCCGGGTTTGGTGCTGCCGCCTGGTCGCCCCAATTCGTCCCCAAGGCTTGGCTGCGGCCTTGGCGGTGGCACCGTCGTCCCTGGGTCAGGGAATCTGGCTTCTGGCCATGATCAATGTCCGTATCAAAGTTCTTTCGGCTCGGCTAAGTTGGAATCAGCTTCCAGCCCTCACCATGAAACAGCCCACCGGCCGTTTGCTTCTGCTCGCTAGCGCCACCGCTGGTGCGGCGTTTTGCCTGATCGGCGCCCCAGCCCGGGCGGCAGCCTTCCCCCCCTGCCCGGACTCGACTCGGCTCGAGGCCCCCTGTCAGCGGTCCCAACCCCCCTGCCTGCCCGCCGAAGCTCCCTGCAATCGCTAAGGGTGCCGGGCGGGTTCACGCCCGCAGCTTCACACTCCGTTACGCGATGATGGCAATGCCGTGGCCGCGCGGCCCCCGCCGTTTTGCGTAACGATGACCCTCACCCCTGACCGTATCCCGGCTGCAGCATCCCAAGCCACCACTGATTCCGCCAGGGATGCAGCGACTGTCCCGCTGGCCTCTCCGCGGGAAGGCTCTAGCCAGGGCCTGCGTTTCGAGCGCGCCCAATGGGCCAGTGCTTTTCGCAATGTGGACCTTGAGCTGACGGCGGTGCCCCTGCAGGCGACACGGGGCACCATTCCGGCGGCCCTCAACGGCACCCTGTATCGCAATGGGCCCGGCCGCCTGGAGCGCGCCGGCCATTGGGTCCATCACCCCTTTGATGGCGACGGCATGATCACCGCCCTGCGCTTCGAGGGCGGTGGCCTGGGCCTCAGCAATCGTTTCGTGCGCACCGAGGGCTGGCAGGCGGAGGAAGGGGCCGGTCGTTATCTCTACCGCGGAGTTTTCGGCACCCAGAAGCCCGGCGGCCCCCTGGCCAACGCCTTTGACCTGCGGCTCAAAAACATCGCCAACACCCATGTGGTGCGCCTGGGCGACAACCTCTTGGCGCTTTGGGAAGCCAGTTCGCCCCACGCCCTCGATCCCGACAGCCTCGAAACCAGGGGCATTACTTTGCTGGATGGGGTTCTCAAGCCCGGTGAGGCCTTCAGTGCCCACCCCCGCTTTGATCCCGGTCACCACGGCGCCCCCCGCATGGTCAGCTTCGGCGTCAAGAGCGGCCCGCGCAGCACCATCCGCCTGATGGAGTTCGCCACAGATGGCCCTAAGGCCGGCCAGCTGCTCAGCGAACGCAGCGACAGCTTCAACGGCTTTGCCTTTCTTCACGACTTCGCCATCACCCCTGATTGGGCGATCTTTTTGCAGAACGCCATCGCCTTCAACCCCCTCCCCTTTGCCCTGGGGCTAAAAGGGGCCGCCCAGTGTCTGCGCTCCAAGCCCGGCGGCCAGGCCCGCTTCTGGCTGGTACCCCGGGACAGTGGCGCCCACGCCGGCGAGGCGCCCCGGGTGCTCGATGCACCCGAAGGTTTTGTCTTCCACCACCTCAATGCCTACCAGGAGGGCGAAGAGGTGGTTGTGGAGAGCATTTACTACGCCGACTTTCCCTCCATTGATCCCGAGACGGACTATCGCACCGTCGATTTCGACCTCATCCCCGCCGGCCTGCTGGAACGCTGCCGCCTCAACCTGGCGGCCGGCACCGTGAGCAGCGAGCGCCTCAGTGAGCGCTGCTGTGAATTCGCCATGGTCAATCCCAGCCAGCAGGGCCTGGCCGCCCGCTATGCCTGGATGGCCGTCGCCGAGCGCGAAGCCGGCAACGACCCCCTGCAGGCCTTCAAGAAACTCGACCTGCGCAGCGGCGAGCGGCGGGTCTGGAGCGCCGCCCCCCATGGCTTCGTCAGTGAGCCGTTGATGGTGCCCCGCCCCGGCGCCAGCGCCGAGGACGACGGCTGGCTGCTGGCAGTGGTCTGGAACGGTGAACGCAGCGGCAGTGATCTGGTGATCCTGGATGCCGCCTCAATGGCGGAGGTGGCCCTGGTGGAGCTGCCGCTGGCGATGCCCTACGGCCTCCATGGCAGTTGGAGCCAGGCCTAGCCCCTCCAGGTGGGCAGCCCGGCTTCGGTCAGGGTGCCCCGGTGGCGCCAGAGGGCTTCGGGACTCACGACGATGCCATGGGCCTGGGCCAGTTGGGCGGCCGCTTCGGTCGTGTCAGTGCTTCGCAGGGCCATCGCAAAGACCGGATTGGATTCGGCCATGATCTTGACGCGATGCAGCCCATCCACCGAGTCTTCCGAATCGCTCAGTGCGACATGACATTCGGTGGTGCCGGCTTGGCTGCCGGCCTGGGTGGCGTCTTGGGTGAAGCTGGCCATCTCATCTCTCTCGAACTGAGAAAACCCTAGGCCGGTTCGCCCCTGGTTCCCAGGGCGGATTCGCCCCTGATTTGGCTTTGGGGTCGGTGCTCTGCACCGTGCGGGTGCGGTGATCCGGGGCCACGGTTAGCTCCCTTTGCCGCAACAATTTTGCCCATCAGGAGGGATCGGGATCGTCATGGCGATGGGCATGGGCGGTGAGCGTCGAACCTGGGTGCGATCCCATGCCGCCGGTCCCCGGATCACCAGCAACAGCGATGCCCTGCAGGCCGAAAATTACCTGCTGCGGCAGGAGGTGCTGCGGCTGCGCCAGCAGCTCGATCGCCGCGAAAGCCGTCCCCCTGCCGCCGAGGCCTGGAGCCGTCGCTCGCCCGTCACCAGCGGGGCGGCCCCGGCTCCCGCCCCCGCCCCCGCTCCTTCTCCCGCCGCCGCCAACTCCACCCCGGCCATCACGGCGGACCAGGTGCGGCGCTGGGGAGAGGCCATGACCCGCCATCGCCGCTGGCACCAGCTGCGGGTGGGTGCGATCGCCTGGCACAGTCCCCAGGGCCGGGCTTCGGCCCCGGGTCGGGGGCTCAAGGGGCTCATCGACCAGCTGCTGGGGGCTCCGGCCGACACCGCCGCCGCCTTTGATCAGCAACTCCAGCGCCGCTGGCCCGGCCTGGGGGAGCATCTGCGCGGCGCCCTGCAGGGACCCTCCAGCAAGGCCCGTCTGGCGGTGCGGGCCGCCTTCGCCATGCTGGGCCCCGCCGCCCCCGCCCGCCTCGACCATGAGCCCCTGACGGTGGTCGAGTTATTGATCGAGGCCATCGGTGTCCTGGAGGTCGAGGCCGATGCCGCCCAGACCCAGCGCTCCTGGACCCAACACCCCCCCCGCCAGCAGGCCCCCCGGGAGCGGCAGCAAGACCGCGATCAAGACCGGGCCCAGCCCCAGGAAAGAGCCCGGGACCCCTGGGGTCCTGGCCGCAGCCGCCGAGCTGCCAGCGGCGGCGCCAGCCGGGGAGCGAGCCAGGCAGCGCCCTCGGGCCCCGTCACCGGGGCCGATGCCAACCGCCGCCGCACCACGGGGTCGGGGCGGGAGCGCACCGCAACCGAGGCTGCAGGGGCAGGCCCCAGAGGGGCAGGCCCCACAGGAGCAGGCCCCACAGGGGCAGGTGCGGCTGGCCAGCCCGGTTCCGGCTCCGCCCAAGCCGATTCGGGCCAGGCGAAGTCCGCGGGCGGGTCCCGGCGCAGCACCGACACTCCGCCCCCCAGCGGCAGTGGCGACGATCGCCGCCAGCTGGCCGCCCTTGAGACCCTCGGGCTGGCCTGGGGGGCCTCCCGCGCCGCCATCAAGGCCGCCCACAGGCGCCTGGTCAAGCAACACCACCCGGACATGGGCGGTGATGCCGAATCCTTCCGGCTTGTCAACGACGCCTACCAACGACTGATCGCCTAAGGCAGCGGCACCATGGCGCCCTTGCGTTGGCGGCCCAGCCGGATCGGCCGGGGTGCTCCCCGTTGCGGCAGGGTGACTTCCACCCATAAAGGAGCCTGCCCTGGCCCTTGGCTGGGATCGGCGGCAGCCTGGGGCAGAAAGAAGGCCAGGGGTTCCAGCAGCACCGCCTCCATGCCCCGGGGACCCGGCTCCACCCGGGCAAGCAGCACATCGCTGTCGCCCGGTTGCTGGGCGGCTCGGGCCAACAGCCTTCCGCCCAGGGCCACCAGCCGGATCGGAATGGTGCCCTGGGCAGCCAGATCGGGGGCGGGTACCGCGAGCTGCAACTCCAGATAGCGGCCGCGAATGGGTAGCTGGGGATCAAGCGGGGTGACCACTCCCCAGGCCCGGGGCCGCTGCCAGCGCTGCAGCACCAAAGTGCCCGTCAGGCTCAGCAGCAGCAACCCCTGCACAGCCCCCAACAGCAGGCCGCGTCGCCCTTGAGAAGAGCGACCGGGCCTGGCGGTGTGGCGCGTCATCGTCGGCAGTGTCATGGGCGGGGGGCCGCCAACAGGCGCCGACGCAGGCGCTCCAGCCCCCAGCCGCCAGCCAGAAAGAGCAGCCCCAGACCCAGCAGGCCCACGGCCCGATCCAGTTGGGAGAAGACGGAGCTGAAGTAATAAACCAACAGGGTCACGGCCATGGTGGCCGCCCCGAAGTTGACCCGCTCGGCCCGCCCGCTGCTGGAGCCCCACAGGGCCAGCAGCAGCCCCCCCAGCAACCACCAGAGATGCACCAGCGCCTGGCCGACGGCCGCCGCAGGCCCCGCCGCCGCCAGGGCCTCGGGAACGCTCAGGGTTTGGGCCCAGCGGCCGAGGCCCAGGCCCGCCAGCAGCCAAGCGGCGCCCACTCCCACCACCAGCAAGCGGCGCTGCCCCAGGGCCCAGGCCAGGATCAAGGGGGCCCCGAGGGCCACGGCCCAGCCACAGGCGCTCAGGCTGGGGGGCAACGCAGGGGCCCCAGCGGTGAGGCTGGGCATCAGGGCCCAAACCAGGGCGGCGGGGGCCAGGGCCAGGCCGCCGATCCAGAGCAGTACCCGCCGGCCCGTGCCCCCCGTGCGCTGGGGGCCGCTGGGGGCCGAGAGATAGGTGAGGCTGAGCAGCACCAGGCCGGCCGCCGGGATCAGGGCCGGTCCGTCGCCCAGGCCGCTGGTGCTGGAGCGCATCTGGTCACAGAGGCGCAGCCAGGCGGCCAGCAGCCAGCCGGGGGCCAGCAGGGCCAGTAGGGCCAGTTGGGGCCATTGGCCCAGCAGCAGCCAGCCAAAGCCCGCGCCCAGGGCCCACAGCAGCAGTCCTTCGGGCCAGAGGGCATCCAGGTGGAAGGTCTGGCCGGCCAGGTACAGGCCGCCCCCAAGGGCCACCGTGCCGACCCCATGCAGGGCCGGGGCCAGGGCGGCGAAGCGAGCAGCTGCCAGGGCGCCGGCCCCGTGGCAGCCCAGCACCACAGCCAGCAGCAGAGCGAAGCGGCTGCTGGGGCCCAGCCCCGCCCAGTGGGCCGAAACGAAGAGCAGCAGTCCCGCCGCCAGCAGTCCCGCCCCCAGGACAAGCGCGAGGGCCACCGGAGTGCGCAGCCGGGCGCTGCCCATCCCCGCAAGCGGTGGGCTATTCAGGGCTTCCCAGCGGTGAATGGCCTCGGCGGTGCTGGGGTCCACCAGACCCGCTTCTACCCACCTGCCCAGCCTGGTGGTCCAGTCGTTGGCCATCCCCTAGGAATAGGCCGGGTCGGGGCCGCTGGCAAGGGCCCAGCGGGAACCAGGCCTCCATAGGAGGATCGGAGCCCCTTGATGCTGGGCCATGCAGGCTGGAGCTGCGGACGTTGCGCTGGACGTTGCAGTGGACGTTGAAGTGGACGTTGGGAAGGGCCCGCTGCTGGTCTTTGGCGACAGCCTCTCGGATGTGGGCAATGCCTGGCTGCTGCTCGGGGATGGGGCGGTGCCCTCTCCGCCCCACTGGCGGGGCCGTCGCTGCAACGGGCCGCTCTGGGTCGAGCTCCTGGCCGGGCGATTGGGATGGTCTCCCCTGGCGCCCTCCCGCGCCGGGGGCAGCGGCCATGCCTATGGCGGCGCCCGCTCGGGCGGGGGCTTCTCCCCCAAGGGGGTGCCGAATCTGCTGGAGCAGGTGGCCCGCTTCCTTGAGGCCCGGTCTGGGACCCCCCTGGATGATGCGGCGCTGGTGGTGCTACGGGCCGGCGCCAATGACTATCTCGACGGCGAGCCGGGCCTGGAGCGGGCCGAGGCCATCAACGCCAATCTGGTGGCTGCCGTCACCGCCCTGGCCCAGGTCGGCGCCTGTCGCTTCCTGGTGCCCACAGAATTGCCCTGGGGCGTTAGTCCCATCGTGCCGCCGGCCTACGGCCTGGCCCAGCGCCAGGCCTTCGATGCCCTGATCGGCCAGCAGAACCAGGGGCTGGCCAGGGCACTGCAGCATCTGGCGCAGCAACGGGGGTTGCAGGTATGGCAGCCCGATTTCCATGGCTTGCTGGGGGCCGCCCTCGCCGATCCCGGCGCCTACGACCTGGTGGAGCTAGTCAGGCCCGTGCTGCAGGAGGGCCAGGCGGCCACCACGGCACCGCGGGTGCCTGAGGCCACTGGTTTTTTGTGGTGGGACAGCCGCGCCCATTTCTGCACCGCCTTCCATCAGTGCTTGGCGGATCGGGCGCTGGCGTGCCTGGTCCCAGGTCCCACGGCTGGTCCCATGGTTGCTCCCACGGTGGGTTGATGGGCTGGATCAATGGCTGGGACCATGGCCAATCCGTTGGCTGGGCCGAGAGCTGCCGGGGCTGGGCCGCTGGGTCCGTGATGCTTGAGCGGCCAGGCCGCTGGGCTCAATCAACGCCTCCAATTGCCGCTGCAGGTCGGCGGTGAGGCGGGCGACGGCGCGGCGGCGATCGCGGTGGTAGTCCTCCAGCAAGGGGGTGAAGGCGATCGCTTCGCCCAGGCTGATCAGGGCCGTACGCGGACCCAGCCGGGGCCGGGTGCCGGGATCGCGGCCGAGGATGCGAGCCTGGGTATCCCATAGCAGCAGCAGGGTGTCGGCGAAGCGTTCCTGACTCGGCCGTTCTCTCACATAGTCGCCGCTGACAGCCACAAAGGATTCGACCAGGCGCATGTGCCAGAGGCGTTGCGCCGTTTCCTCGGCCAGCCGGTCCGCCAATCCCCTCTCCAATGGGGTGGGTGGGGCGGCCTGATAGAGCCGATCCCAGGCGGCTTGCTCCAGGCGGCGGCAGCGGCTGGCCAGGTCCCCCCGGGGCTCAATGGCGAGGGATTGCTCCACCTCGGCCAGGGCTGTCTCCAGGAGGCGCCCCAGCCGTTCCGCCAAGGCCAGATTGGCGGTTGGCGCAGTGGCCTGGGTGGCGGTTGCGGCGTCAGCGGCCGGGGCGGCGGCGGTGGCGGCGGGCAGATCACGGTGGTAGGAGTCGCGGTAAAACGTCTCCATCAAGGTCAGCATCCGTTCGGCCAGGGCGAACAGGCGGAGGTAGAGAGCTTCAGGATCCGGGCTGGCGGCCGGCTGGGTGGCCAAGCCGCTCTGCCGTTCCAATTGGCAGAGCAAGGCCTCGATGGCGGGCCAGGCGTTGCCGCTGAAGCGGTATTGCACGCCGATCGGCAAGACGGTCATCGCCTCCGGACGCTGGGCTTTGGCCAGGTCGTCGGCGGTCCAAAAGGCCAGCTGGGCGGCTCCCGGTTCCAGGGCCGAAAGCCGCTCGTTGTGGCCGTTGGTTGCCCCCTCCGGCGCCACGGCCAGGGGATAGGGGCCGTCCAGCAACAACTGGCGGGCGGTGCGCAGGGCCGCCGTATCGAGCTTGCCCCGCTGGATCGAGCAGCCCCCCAGCCGCTGCAGCAGCCATCCGATGCGGGGTCCGGCCCAGAGGGGAATGCCCCGGTCGTAGAGGAACTGGAAGTGGGGACGGGGCCGCCATTGCCGCCCAAGCCGGCGACCTTCCCGGGCCAGATCGCGCCAGATCAAGTGGGCCAGGCAGGCCGGATCGTCGACACTGGGGTGGCGGAAGGCCAGCAACAGCCGGCTTTCTCCGGCCTGGAAACGGTCCATGGCGGCCACCAGGCGCTCCAGGTGCAGCACCTCAAGGCTGGTGATGGCGCACTGGCGCCGCAGATACCAGGGCAGCAGGCGACGACTGAGGGCCAGCACCCGCCCATCAAGCCGGGGGGGCAGAAAGTCGAGCGGAGCGGCGGTGGGCATGGGCCCCATCGTGGCAGTGAAAGATCCCGTCGCGGCAACGGATGGACTTTGGCAGCGATTCAGTTCTCTTCTCACCCCCAAATCACACTCGAATGACCCTCGAATCACCCTTTTCCAGGGATTGACTTGCCCTGAATGGATCGCCTCCTCATTCGTAACACTGACCACACCAGAAATAGCGTCCGCGGCGGTGGCGCCATTGGTTTCCGCGCCAGTCCACCCTCACCAGGTTGGTATTGATTTTAGCTAAACCTTTCATTCCTCCCCAATCCTCCCATCGCGCACACCAGATGTAGCGTCCGTTCCGGCATGGCCGAGGACACTGCGGCGCAGGAATGCCGTCTGGGGAGCAGCTTCAATCCGCCCCACCCCTAACTCCCCTCTCCTATCTCCTGATACCCGATACCCATCTCCCATCTCCCGACACCAGCTTTCATTGACCTTTGCGGCAAGGGAGTCTCCAGCAGCACCGCTCCAGCGACCCCCCGTCGGCGCACCGCCCACAGCACCATCAAGCCGGCCCACAGCGTTAGCACCGGGGGTTCACACCCTTCCCTAGCCTGCCCTTTTGAGCAAATCGGCCCAATGGCTCGCTTTCAGGGTGTCCTTTCGACGAACTCCTTTGTGGGCCGAAGGAACCGCAGTGCCTGGCGCCGGCGGCTGTTGATGCTGATCAAGGTGTCGGCGCTGGTGTTGCCTATTGGCCTGGCCAAGTTGCTGGCCCATCAACTGGGTTGGGAGTGGATCCGGCCCAATCCCCTGGTGACTTCGCTGGTGGCCTCCACGGTGTTTTTGCTGGGCTTTCTGCTAAACGGGGTGCTGGGGGATTTCAAGGAAAGTGAGAAGTTACCCGGTGAGATGGCCACCAGCCTGGAAACCCTGGGGCTGGAGATCCAGGCCATTCCTATCCACAAACCAGAAGCCCAGGTCGGATACCCGTTGGCAGCGGTGGCGGAATTAGGCGGCTCGATCCTGGACTGGCTGCTGAATCGCCTTTCCACCACCGAGCTGTTGCGCCGCTATCAACAGGTCCATGGCCAGATTGTCCAAGCTTCGGTGCAGTTGGGGATTCCGCCGCTTCAGGCCCGGCTGATGGCGGAAATGGCCCAGATCCTGAAGCTGATCAACCGGGTGGAGACGATCCGCGAAACCTCCTTCATCACGTTGGTGTATTGGTTGGCGGCAGCTGGCATCGTGCTGCTGAGCGGCGGCCTGGTGTTCACGGCGACCGATGTGCTGGAGGAGTCCATCTTTTTCATCTTGGTAATTGCCTTTCTGCTCATCTTTTTACTGCGTCTCATCTCCGACATCGACAATCCCTTCGGTCACGCCGATGCCACCTCCGCCGAGGATGTCTCGATCGACTTGCTAGTGGCCTCGGTACTGCGGCTGGAAGAGATGGCGGCGGCGGCCAGTCTGACAATTGCAAGTGTCCCATAGGCGAAAATCTACTCTCAGGTTACTGCTGATGAGCGGATCTGGTGCAAACTAAATCCCTCTCATTATCACAGGGGCGAGAAAAAGGCGAAGGTGGCTGAGAGATCAGAACACTTGGATGTTGGAGGTGGTAAGACCAGTAGCTGTCAGAGCTGTGCCAGTATTGGCAAAGTTCACCGCACCAGATGCCCAGTCACCATTGCTGTCATAGAGCCATTGTTGGGTATCCGTAGCATAGGCCAGTCTTGTGTTGGTTAGGGCATTGATACTAGTGGCCCCCAGAATGGTTGCCTTGGTGTCAACTAGCACGTTTGTGGACTGGTTAGTTGCTCCTGCAATATTGGTGAAGTTGAAGGACGAACCTGCTGTCAAGCCGCTGAAGGCTGATGCACTCAGACGCAACACATCACTATTGATACCAGTGCCTTGATTGAAGTCGGTAATAGTATCTGCATTGGCAAGCACATAGGCGGGGCCAAGGTTGTCATAGATAAAGGTGTCTCTGCCGTTACCACCCGTAATCGTATCGGCACCGGCACCCCCATGGATCGTGTCGTTAGCTTCGCTGCCAATGATCAATTCGGCCCCAGCACTTCCATTCAGGATGCCTTTAGTGGCAATCAAGGAGTTAACGATTGCCGTTGTCTGCAATGGCGTGGGGATTGTGATAGCAGTTTGAATTGGGGCGAGAAAAATCACACCAGCAGCCAACCCATTCACACCTCCGTAAGCCAGGATTCCAGCATTCGATTTCGCGACTTCTTTGGTGAACTGATCAGCCCCTGCGAGTTTTGAGGCAACAGCAATACTGTCGGCAGTTCCTGTCTGGGTCTGGGCTGACGTAACCAATGCCAGACCGACGCTTTGGGTAGTAAGAGCTCCAGTATTAATCTGGTTGAGCCAGTAAGTGAGCCCTGCGACTTCGGGAGCTCGGTTGAACAGACGCTGGTAGTAATCTGCGATAATTTGAGAGACGGACTTTCCGGTGATAGAGGCAATGTACTCTGGACTTTGTGCAAATGCATCCGACAATTGGGTCTGTGGATAATCAGCATTCTGGGTTGTCCAATAGGCAAGGCCTTCAGGATCCGCAGGCCTGCCGAAATAGGCGAGGTAGAGAGCTTGGATTTGGGCTGCTTTGGATTGATCAGCGGTTAGCTCTTTAACCATCACCGTCAAAGTATTTCCGACTTGGGTGGTACGATCCGCATCACTGAAGAACTCGATCTGTAGTAATTCATCGGGATCAGAGACCGAATCAATAGCGATCAATGTCGAAAAGTCATAGCTCCCGTCAGCACCGATGGCACCGATGTCTGTTGTGATGCCGTCTGTGAAGTCAGAAGATGTTATGCCTTCACCACTAAAAGACCAATAGAGGGGGGCTCCGATAGTTACGTCGGTGCTGGCAACCCTGACGGAAAGTCGATCACCCTCAAACACCTCAGTGGCACTGCTGCTCAGGGTGTAGGTCGGATTTGGGGAAGATGGCCCTTTTACGGTAGAGGCCTCGACATTCACGACGACGGACGCGGCAGATGTCATTTTTCCATCACTGATGGTATAGCCGAACGAGTCACTACCAGTAAATTCAGGATCTGGGATAAAGATGAGTTGATCGTCAGTGAAGTCTTCAGGAGTGTCATTATCAAAGAGACTAAGACTACCGCCTTTGGCAGTAGAAGAATCAAAGTCGATAATCTTTAGGGGGTTCCCTTCCGGGTCGCTATCATTCGTCAGCACAGGAACTCTGACAGCGGTTGCCTGTGATGTTGTGATGACATCATCTTTGGCAATGGGCGGCGTGTTGATTGGTGTTGCGATAGCGGCCAGCAATGCCATCACGACCTTACTTTCATCAGTTGCGGAAAAAAGCTTGCCTCCGGTTGTACTGGAAAGGCTCTCGAAATCATCCTTTACGTCATCATCGTCACCAATAAATATTGTATATATTTCAATGGGATATGTCACAGTTTTTCCTAGAGCATCTGCTTCTGTGACGCTGAAACTTGTTAATAAAAGCTCTGGCGTAAGGCTTACAGTTGTAATTGTATCCAGCTCAATATTGGCTGCCAGGCGTAATACTTCAGCGCGAAGCTCCGGATCATTAGGCGGTGCATCCCCGAAGAGAATGATGCGACGGGCAGCGGCTTCTTTGCGCCATTTTCCTGCCCGACCAGAGAGGGCGTGAATCAAGCCAGCATTCACTGATTCTGGATAATCACCACCACCATTTGCATAGAGATCATTGATCCCATTGCGAGCAGCGGTCTTGCGATCACTGATCTTTGCTTGATCAGTGAAGGAAAGAAAGGTCTCTGTGTATGGGTCGTTATAGCCGACAACAGCAATCCTGGAATTAAGCAATCCTTTGTTAGCATCAAATACCGCATCAATGATATTGTTCGCACTTCGCTGTACGGCATCAATGTCGTCACTCATGCTGCCGGTTGTGTCGATGACAAAGGCAAGATCCAGTGCGGGCTTAAGGTTGACAGTGGCATCCTTAAAGACTGCTTTCTCTATGGCGGATAAGGTATCGGTTCCATCGCGACTGTTGTTAGAATCGATAATATGAACAGAATTATCAATCAAGAACTCAATATCATATTCAGAGAAATTTCCCCTATAAGTAGACTTGTCATCGCCAAGGCCTCCATTGATCAGGTCATTGCCTTCACCTCCCCAGATCTCATCATCGAACACGCCGCCAGTAATCGTGTCTTTGCCAGTACCGCCGACCATCTGGTAGCTAAAATAAATATCTGCGGTCACTTCCGCTGACAAAACGTTGATCGTATCGTCATTGGGGCTGCCGTAGATGATCTTTTTACCGTCTGCGGTTTTGTAGCTGAACCGGTTGGTCCCATTCATAGTACCGAGATATCCAGTATTCGTCACCAGCCCGGCCACCTCGATTTGGAATCTGGCTAAAGCAACAGGTGCGGTTACCGTATTCGCCAAATCGGATACCTGATCTAAAAGATAGCTTCCCAGTCCGTAGCTCGCATAGATCTTGCCTGCTCCGGTATAAATGATATCAACAGGGACCGTGACGCCACCTACCTCCGGGATCAAGCCATAGGGATCAAATGCTGCCTTCAGCAGCACATTTCCAGCTATAGCGATTGGATTGCTTGACTGAAAGTCGAAATTGTCCTGTAGTGCGATGACTTCAAGGTTTTCAATTGTATAGTTTATCCCATTAACGACAAACCTCATGTTGTCTTTGAGTTCGAAGCCTGTGCTGCCAAAGATATAGGCACGCTCCATGAAGTCGGAGGATGTCGTACCGGTGATGTATTGAGACACGCTGAACTGCGTGGAGCCATCGCCGCCCACACCTAAACTCAGCGCCGTGCGAAGCTGCGCAAGCGTATAGGTACCGTCCGCGAGGTTGCGGCTGGTCACATCGCTAAAGAAAGCACTGACGATCGGGGCACGCGACGGCATTGCATAACGCCCCGCACCTTCCGTCAGATAGTCGCTCATTTTTAGCGACAGTGACGGGGGTTGTGACGTCGTCGCATCTGGACGTATGTGGGTGTTCGGGTCGGAGCCAGGTGTGCTTGTGCCGAAAACGAGACGGGTAGTAATATCTAATTGATCGACATCGAATGTCATCGAAAGCAACCCATGAAGAAATCAATCCTTTATCCTATTGCTGTGCTGGCTCTTATCGTTGCCGCTGCAACATTTATTTATATTAAGTCGCTTGCTACTGCGTCGAAGTCGAGGACATTTCCGCCGAATGATTGCATCCCTTTCGCAATGCGTCTGCCTGGTAATCAGTTGCGGGAACTTAAAATCAAAAACGGCTTGCTAAGTATTGTGGGTAGTCAATTTATAGCCTTTGAACGTGATGGAGTCAGGGTGGAATCTTCCCTTGAACAACCAGACTATGGTAAGGTTAGTGAGCTGCGGCTTGCTGCCAATGGGGATGCCTATGTTATTGGCCAGCAACGAACTTATAAAGTCCTGCTTACACCTGCAGCAGATGGTGTCGCATTGCACACAAAAGCGCTTCCCGTACTTTACAGGAAGCCATGTGGCTTTCTTTGGCAAATGGTAGGTGCCTGCCAAGAAGAAAGAGCCATATTCAGTGATGCTGTCTCAGCCGTTTTCCTGTCTGGCTACGACTCACGCGGCAGCTTCAAATCATATGTCTATGGCTTAACAGGAACTGTTCTAGACCTCAGTCAAGAGGCGGCGCCTAACTACCAAAGTGATTGCGGTATCGGACTGGTCAGAATGGTTGGTCATTCGGAAGCAGCGATAATGGACAAATCTGGCAACCTTAAACCCTATAAAAGATAGCGCTCTCAATCCGAAATGCTGCTGGGTCCTTTGCTGATCTCGCCATGACATCCCGCAGAACCCTGAGATTTGAAGTCCCCCTGCTTCGTCAGCATCGCTAAAACGTCGAATCGGTATGCCTCAATCCATTGAGGCCAAATGTATTTGGCCCTATGTTGTGTAGTCGGCGTTGATGCGCACGTATTGATCGGAGAGATCGCAGCCCCAGGCGACCCCCGCGCCGCAGCCATCCCCCAGTTGCAGCCGGATAACCACCGTGTCGTCCTGGAGATAGGCGCCGGCGGCGCCGGCGTGCAGGTATTGGGAGGCCGCTGGGCGGTCGAAGGCCAGGGGCTGGCCGGCGGCCATCAGCTGGTGAGGACCCAGCCACAGGGCCAGGGATCCAGGGTCCAGGGGCACTCCGGCCCGGCCCGCGGCAGCCACGATGCGGCCCCAGTTGGGATCGCGGCCATGGATGGCGCACTTGACCAGGGACGAGCCGCAGATGCTGCGGGCGATGGCGCGGGCGCCGGCCCCATCGGTGGCCCCCTCCACCCGCACCTCGATCAGGCAGGTGGCGCCTTCGCCGTCACGGGCAATGGCCCGGGCCAGGTGTTGCGACACCGCCGTCAGGCCGGCCTCCAGGGCGTCCAAGTGCTCGGGGGCCAGGGGCTGGCCGGCGGCAAAGGCCAGGAACATGTCATTGGTGCTGGTGTCGCCGTCCACCGTGATGGCATTGAAGGAGCGATCCACAACGCGCTGCACCATGGCCTTCCAGACGGCCGCCGGCACGCCGGCATCACAGCTGAGGTAGGCCAACATCGTGGCCATGTTGGGGTGAATCATCCCCGAACCCTTGGCCATGCCGCCGATGCGTACGCGGCGGCCGCCCAGGTCTGCCTCCAGGGCGATTTGCTTATCCACCAGGTCGGTGGTGAGGATCGCCCGGGCCGCCGCATTGCCGCCGTCGGGAGCCAGGGCCGCCACCAGCGGATCCAGACCCGCCACCAGGATGTCCATGGCAATCGGCACGCCAATCACACCGGTGGAGCCGATCAGCACCTCCTCGGGCTCCAGGTTCAGGCGCCGGGCCAGCTCGGCGGTGGCGGTGAGGCTGTCGGCCAGCCCCCGCAAGCCGGTGCAGGCATTGGCCTGGCCCGAATTGGTGAGCACCGCCCGCACCTGCCCGCCCCGGGCCGCCAGCCGTTCGGCACAGAGATCGACGCAGGCGGCCCGCACCCGGTTGAGGGTGAAGCTGCCGGCGCACACCGCCCCCTCAGGGGCCAGCAGCAGGGAGAGGTCGGGATTGCCGGAGGGCTTCAATCCCGCCGTGATGCCCGCCGCCAGAAAGCCGCTTGGGGCGGTGATGCCACCGGCGACGGGTTGCCAGGCCACCCCGCCTGGACCGGGGTTGCTGGCGGGCGGACCAACTTCAGGCTGGGAACCTGACGGGGGCAAGTCAGTCACGATGGGCACAGCAGTGCCGCCCATCTTCTCGCCCCGACGAAACTCTTGGGAACAGGCCCCTGGATCGCCAAGATTGATGCTTCGAGCGCACGCGCTCCAGCCTTGCCGCCGTGATTCGCGCCAGCTTCATTCGCGCCAGATTCCAGGGATCCGAGCAGCGCCGCATCGGCCTCACCGGCGGCATCGCCACGGGCAAAAGCACGGTGGGCCAGCTGCTGGCCGGGCGCTTCGGCCTGCCGGTGCTGGATGCGGACCTTTACGCCCGTGGGGCCCTCGCCCCGGGAAGCCCCGCAGCCCGGGCCGTCCTGGCCCGCTACGGCGTGCCGGTGGCCGCCAAGCCGGTGGCCGCCAAGCCGGTGGCCGCCAAGCCGGTGGCCGCCAGGCCGGTGGCCGCCGGGGCTGGCGACGCCATCGATCGGGCGGCCTTGGGGCGCATCGTCTTTGCCGATCCGGTGGAGCGCCGCTGGTTGGAAGAGTTGGTGCACCCCCTCGTACGCCAACGCTTCGAGGCTGAATTGGAGCGGCTGGCCCACGCGCCCGTGGTGGTGCTGATGATTCCGTTGCTGTTTGAGACCGGCCTGGAATCGCTGTGCAGCGAAGTGTGGCTGGTGACATGCAGCCCTGAGACGCAACTGCAGCGCCTGATCGGGCGCGACGGGCTGCCGGAGCATGAAGCGGGCGCGCGCATCGCCGCCCAATGGCCCCTGGCCCGCAAGCAGGCCCTCGCCGATCGCTTGATCAGCAACGATGGCGATCCAGAGGCCCTCGAACAGCAGTTGGCCGCAGCCTTGGCCCTTAACCCTTGAGCTTCTGCATCAGGATTTGATTGGCCAGCTTGGGGTCGGCGCGACCGCCGGTCTGCTTCATTAATTGGCCCACAAAGAAGCCCTGCAATTTGTTCTTGCCGCCCCTGAAGGCCTCCACCTCGGCCGGATGGGCCGCCAGCAAGCCATCAACAATGGTGCCGATGGCGGCTGGATCACTGATCATGCCCAGGCCCCTGGCGGCCACGATCGCCTTGGCGGAGCCCCCCTGCTCCAGCAGTTCGGGCAGGATTTCCTTGGCGATCTTGCCGCTGATGGTGTTGGCCTCGATCAAGCCCACCAGTTCGGCCAACTGCTCGGGACGCAGGGGCAAGCTGGCGTAATCGAGGCGGTTGGCATTGACATGGGCGGCGATGTCGCCGCAGATCCAATTGGCGGCCCCCTTGGGCTCGGCCCCCGCCGCCACCACCGCCTCGAAGTATTCGGCCATGGCCCGCTCATCGGTGAGCACCCGGGCGTCGTAGATGGACAGGCCCAGCTGGTCGGCGTAGCGGTGCCGCTTGGCGGATGGCAGCTCGGGCAGCTCGGCCAACCAGGCCTGGCGCTGGGCTTCAGTCACCTCAATCGGGCCCAGATCTGGTTCTGGGAAATAGCGATAGTCGCTGGAGCCTTCCTTGATTCGCATGCTTTTGGTGAGCTGCTTGCCCTCATCCCAGAGGCGGGTTTCCTGCACGATCGGCTCGCCGACCTCAATGGCCTTGATCTGCCGTTGAATTTCATAATCACAGGCCTTCTGGATCGCCGAGAAGGAATTCATGTTTTTGATTTCCACCTTGACGCCAAAGGGGGCGTCGGGTCCTTGCCGCACCGAGATGTTGACGTCGCAGCGCAGGGAGCCCTCCTGCATGTTGCCGTCGGAAACGCCTAAATAGCGCATGATGCGGCGGATCTCCGAGGCGTATTCGGCCGCCTCGCGGCCCGTGCGCAGATCCGGCTTGCTGACGATTTCGGCCAGGGCGACGCCGGCGCGGTTGTAATCCACCAGGGAATGGCTGCTGCCCGCCAGGCGATCACTGCCGGCGTGCACCAGCTTGCCCGCATCTTCTTCCATGTGAAGGCGCTCAATGCCGATGGTTTTGAGATAGGTTTCCTTGCCCTTTTCGGCCACTTCCACCTCGATCCAGCCGTCCTCGGCAATGGGCTGGTCGAACTGGGAGATTTGATAGTTCTTGGGCAGATCGGGATAGAAATATTGCTTGCGATCGAACTTGCTGTGGGCCGCCACCTTCAAGTTGAGGGCCAGGGCGGCCTTGACCGCATATTCGAGGACCTTGGCATTGAGGACCGGCAGGGTGCCAGGCAGGCCACAGACGACGGGGTCGATGTGGGTGTTGGGGTCATCACCGAAGGCGGTGGAGGCGGGGCTGAAAATCTTGCTGGCGGTACCCAGTTGCACATGGGTTTCGAGGCCGATCACCGCTTCCCAGGCCGCGCCTGGGGCAGCGAGCGTGGGCGTTGCGGCGACCTGGGGAGCAGCTGGGGCCATGGCGAAGCGGAAGCGGCGCTAACCGCAGTAGCTGGGCCAATCCTAGGCAGGGGCCCCGGGCTGCTTTATTCCGCGGCCAAGGCGGCCAGGGGTTGGCGGCGATGCAGTTCGTGCAGGCCCTCCAGCTGGTTGTGCACCGACACCAATTGGTCGCGGATGTGGCGGCTGTTGTCGATGCGGGAGAGGGCCAAGAGCATCGTTTCGATCTGCGCTTTGCAGTCGATCAGGACGCGGCATTCGGGCGAGCCAGGTTCGTAGGGCATGACTTTAGGCTGTACGTTTACTAGTGCAACCCAACCAGCCCGGCGAAACTGTCGCCATCGCTGCCATTCAGCCGGCCCGCCCGCCCCTGCCGCCACCAGCACCCCCCCCCCGAGCGGAGCGGCCTTCGCCGAAGCGTCCTTCGGAGCCGCGACCTTCGCCGCCGCGCCGATCGGCGCGGCCCTCGCTGCGGCGCCCCCGCAAGGCCCCGTCAGGACGGCCCCCTGCCGATCGGCCGGCCCCGGGCCGGCCCCCTGCTGAAGACCTTGAGCGCCCGCGGCCACCGCTCAGGTCGAGGGGAGAGGCGGAGAGCACCTTCGGTTCAAAGCCCGGCACCTCCTGGCGGGGCAGCGGCGCCCCCGTGAGCCGCTCGATGGCCCGCAGCAGCTCGTGCTCTTCGGCGGCCACCAGGGAGACGGCATGGCCGCTCTGGCCGGCGCGGCCGGTGCGGCCGATGCGATGCACGTAATCCTCGGCCACATTGGGCAGATCCAAATTGACCACATGGGGCAATTGCTGGATGTCGATGCCCCGGGCGGCAATGTCCGTGGCCACCAGCACCCGCACCTCACCGCTCTTGAACCCGGCCAAGGCCCGCGTGCGGGCCCCCTGGCTCTTGTTGCCGTGGATGGCGGCGACTAAGATGCCCTCCTGCTCCAAGCGTTCGGCCAGCCGGTTGGCGCCGTGTTTGGTGCGGGAGAACACCAGCACCTGCTGCCAACCCTGGCTCTGGATCAGGTGGCAGAGCAGATCGGGTTTGCGGCCCATGTCGCAGGGGTGCTGCACCTGCTGGACGAGGGGGGCCGCCTGGTTTTCCGGGGTGGCCTGCAGCTGTACGGGCTGGTGCAGCAGGCCCGTGGCCAGTTGGCGGATCTCGGCGGAAAAGGTGGCTGAAAACAGCAGGTTCTGGCGCTGGGCCGGCATCAGGGCCAAGATCCGCCGGATGTCGCGGATGAAGCCCATGTCCAGCATGCGGTCCGCCTCATCGAGCACCAGGATTTCGACCCGGTCGAGCTTGAGGGCCCCCTGCTGTTGCAGGTCCATCAGCCGACCCGGGGTGGCCACCAACACATCGGTGCCGCGGCGCAGGCGGTTGATCTGGGGATTGGGACTGACGCCACCAAACACCACATCGCTGCGCAGGTCGAGATAGCGGCCATAGGCCACCACACTCTCAGCCACCTGGGCGGCCAGCTCGCGGGTCGGCGTCAACACCAGGGCCCGCACCACGCCGGCGCGGGCGGGGGGGCCATGGCGCAAGCGCTCGAGCAACGGCAAGGTGAAGCCGGCGGTTTTACCGGTACCGGTCTGCGCCGCCGCCATCACATCCCGGCCCTCCAGCACCGCCGGAATGCACTGGCGTTGGATCGGCGAGGGGGTTCGGTAGCCCTTGGCCGCCACCGCCTTCACCAATGGCTCGGAGAGCCCCAGGGCGGCAAAATCAGCGGCCAAGGCCGCTGCCGGAGCTTGGACGACCAGCTTGTCGGAGCGACCCTGCAGGGGAGGGTCAGCGGATTGGCCGTCGAGAGCTTGGGCAAGGCTGGCATCAACAAGCCGCCCCACCTGCCCGGCGGCGGGGGCCGCCGCTGCCGCGGGGGAGCCCAGGCGACGGGGGCGCCGACTGGGGCTGGGACTGGTGGTGGAGCGGGAAGAGGAAATCGGATCAAGTTTGAAGGACTTCCACAGTAGGGGGGGCCACCGGGGGGGGCTTCCGGCCCTCACGGCCCTTGGCTGGCAGCCCCAGAGCTGCTGGTCCGGCAACGGCGCCGCAGCCGACGGCTCCAACCCCAACCGGCCGCGGCCCCAAGGGCGGCCAAGGGAGCTGGCACGGCCGGAGCCGGCGGGGCGGGATCACTGAGGTGCATCGTCAGCTCCAGGCTGGTGGGTAAATTGATCAGATCACCACCTAAGCCATCGAGATTTCCCAGCTTCAGGATGGTTTCCACCCCAACTCTAAGATTGCCTCCAGCAACATAGTATGAGAGGGGAATAACGCTGATACTGTCACTGAATGGTCCACTCAGCCCTGCGGGGATCCCTCCAATGGAATTGGAAGCGGCCACCCACAAAGTTATGCCCGAATCCCATACCGTGGCAACCGAGCTAATGCCGAGGAAGTCACCAAGAGCTGTGCGGTTATAGTTACCATTGACACTGAGCAATCCGGTCCAAATCGCAGTAGGACTAACAGGCAAGCCAATGAAATTCTCCCAGAGATTGACATAGACGTATTCATCTGCCAGGGGGGGTCACATTGGTGCTGTTAAGGGTGAAATTGGTCAGTGTAAGACTCAGATCGTAGTTAGAGGCGGAGGTATTTGTGATCGTTGCCACCGCATCACCGCTCATAGAAGCCGGATCGGCAAGGGTGCCCCAGCTACAGCATGTAACGGTATTGGTCGCAGTGCCTAAGCTGCCGGGAGCAGGAGCCACCAAGGTGGCACCGGCCATGCACTGGGGCGCTCCAGGCTGGTAAATGCCAACGGGGGATTTGGTCGGAAGACCCATTGAATTGGTGACGGGCAGAAGATCGTTGTAATAAGCACTAAGACTTACGGCCTCCACAGGGGCAGCCCCAACGAGCCCAGCCATTAAGGGGGCCATCGCCAGCCAAAGTTGCTGGCGATGGCCCAGGGACTTTCTGAAGCAAGCTGAAATACTAAAAGAAAAAGGCATGGTTTCCGGGCCCATTTCGTTGGATGGAGACACCGTAACCTCATGGCAACATCGTGGTCTTTTAAAGAATCAATATTTCAGAATATCTTAAGCCTACAAACAAACAATTTAACAATCAATCAATCAACTCACCCCAACCGGCACCTGGTAATTGACGATGCGGCCAAAACTGATTGGATCGAGGGAAGCGCCACCGACTAGCACGCCATCAATTTCCGGTTGGGCCATCAGGTCGTCGATGGTGGCCGGATTGACCGAACCGCCGTACTGGACAATCACTTCAGGGTCGCCAACCCAGCCGCGAATCAGGCCACAGATGCGATTGGCCTCTTCCGCGGCACAGCTCTTGCCGGTGCCGATCGCCCAGATGGGCTCATAGGCCACGATCAATCGGTCGGGAGCGATGCCCTCCAGGCCTTGTTCGACCTGACGATGGATGACGCGCTCGGTTTCCCTGGCCTCCCGTTGATCAAGGCTTTCGCCAACACAGAGAATCGGGATCAAGCCATAAATCTGGGCGGTCCGGGCCCGCAGGTTGATCTGCTCGTCGGTTTCGCTGTAATACTTGCGCGGCTCGCTATGGCCGACGATGGCGTGGGTGACGCCGTGCTCCAGCAGCATCGGGGCGGAAACCATGCCGGTATAGGCGCCTTTTTTGTCCCAATGCACGTTCTGGGCGGCGATGGCCACGGGGGTGCCACGCAGGGCCTCACTCAGGGTCGGAATCGCCAGGTAGGGGGGGGCAATCACCACCTGCCGATCCTCGGGCAGGTTTTCCACCTGGCCCCGGAAGGTGTGGGCGAAGGCCCGGGCCTCCGCGCAATTCATGTGCATCTTCCAGTTGCCAGCAATCACGGCCTTGCGCACCAGCGAAACCCCCTGTGTTGTGGAAGCCAAACTAAACCGCCGGGCGGCAGTGGCTCGGGCGATCAGACCCCTGGCGGCACCCGGAGGCAATGGCCGTCGATTTCGACCGAATCCCCAGCCGCCAGTTGGCGGCCCCGCCGCAGCTCAATGCTGCCGTTGACCCGCACATCGCCCCGCTGAATGCGCTGCTTGGCCTCGCCACCGCTTTCAGTCAGCCCCTGGTACTTGAGGAACTGATCGAGCTTCATGGGCGAGACCTTAGGGTTTGGCGATGCTCGCACCCTCGCCGGCCGGCTTCCGCAGACTCTGGCCGCTGCTGAAGCCCCATCGGCGCCGGCTGCTGGCGGGCGGACTCTGCATGCTGGTGTTCGTGGCCTGCTGGCCGCTGCTGGCCTGGCTGGCGGGCCAATTGATTCCGGCCATTGGTGCCGGGGACTTCCGTCGGGTGCTGCAGACCGTGGCCGCGGCCCTGGCGGTGTTTCTGGTGCAAAAGCTGGCCCAGTTCGGCCAGGACACCCTGCTGGCGGGTCCCGCCCTGCGGGTCAGCCAGGATCTGCGCCGCCAACTGTTTGCCCGCCTGCAACAGCTGGATTTCGGCGCCCTCGAAAAACTCTCGGCCGGGGATCTCACCTACCGCCTCACCGAAGACGCTGACCGGGTTGGCGATGTCATCTACAAAACCATCCAGGACAGCACCCCCAGTGCCCTGCAGTTGCTGGTGGTGCTGGGCTACATGGTCTGGCTCGACTGGCCCCTGGCCCTGGCCACCCTGCTGCTGGCCCCCGTGGTGGCCCTGCTGGTGAGCGGCTTCGGCGCCCGGGTGATGGCCGCCGCCGAACGCAGCCAACAACAGGTGAGCGACCTGGCCGCCCTGCTGGGGGAAGCGATCACGGGCCTGCCCCTGGTGCGCGCCTTTGCCGCCGAACCCTGGCTGCAGCAGCGGTTTGACAGCGAAGTCGACCACCATCGCCGCGCCCGCTATCGCACCTTGAAGCTGCTCGCCGCCCAGCATCCGGTGGTGGGCTTCATTGAAGCCGGCGGCATCCTGGCGGTGCTGTTGATGGGGGCCGCCCGCATCCAGGCCGGGGGGCTCAACAGCCAGGGGTTCAGCAGCTTCGTGGCGGCCCTGCTGATGCTGATCGACCCGATCTCCCACCTGACCACCAACTTCAACGAGTTTCAACAGGGCAAGGCCTCCCTGCGGCGGCTCCAGGCCATCGAAGCCGAGCCGATCGAACCCCCCGACCGCCCCGGTGCCCTGCCCTTGGGCCCGGTGCAGGGGGCCCTGCGATTGGAAGGGGTCAGCTTTGGCTATGACCCCGATCGCCCGGTGCTGCACCAGCTCGATTTGGCCATTGAGCCGGGCCAGGTGGTGGCGCTGGTGGGGCTGTCGGGCGGCGGCAAGTCCAGCGTGGTGAAGCTCGTGCAGCGGCTGTACGAGCCGGATGAGGGGGAGCTGCTGCTGGACGGCGTGCCGCTGCGGGAGTACGACCACGGGTGGCTGCACGGCGCCATGGCGACGGTCAGCCAGGAGCCCGCGCTGTTTGGGCGCACCGTCACGGAGAACATCTTCTACGGGCAGGAGTACGAGAGCGAGGAGGCGACCGGCGGCCCGCGCGCGCTGTACACGCTGCCGGCCGGCGGCATGCCCGCGTTCACCAAGCTGAGCGCGCCGAC
>JAPLIC010000029.1 GCA_026389315.1 Cyanobacteriota bacterium | reverse complement strand
TTCATTCTCGGGCAAGCTTGTTTATGCGGCACCGAATCTGGTTTGAAGATTGCCTTCCCCATTCCCTCCGACATTCTTCTCTCACGCTATGCACAAACTTTGCCGTCGCTATCGGGCAGCTTGAGGTCCTTGAGCAGGGCAAACACCCGCTCCTCCCGCTCACTCGCCACACACTCCACATCGGCGCTATCGCGCTCCTTGACGCTGTTGCGCAGATCCGCGATCACGTCCTTGCGGAAGCGCCGCACATAGAGATCCCGGATGTCGTCTTTGCTGTAGTGGCTCGGATCGGCAATCGCCGTGGGGTCGAGCATCGTCATCAGGCTGGCGAAGCTCTCCGGCTTGCCGTCGTGCGGGGTGGCGGACAGCAGGATCAAGGTTTCCGAGCGGGTCGCCAGGCGCTCGGCAAGACGGGAGCGCTGGCTCCGCATGGTGCCGCTGGCCCGTTCGGCCACGTTCTGGCATTCATCGATCACGATGATGTCCCAGCTGGCATTATCGAGATAGACGCGATATTCGCGGTCGTTCTTGAGCGTATCGACGGAGACGATCGTCTTGTCGAAAGTGTGGAACGGATTCTGGTTGCCTGGGATCTGCTCGCGAATCCGCTGAATCCCGACCGAATCCAGCCGCACCAGCGGGATCGAGAAGCGCGTCCAGAACTCCTTCTGGAACTGCACCAGCATGCTCTTGCTTGTCACCACCAATAGGCGTCGGCCCCTGCCCCGGCGGATCAACTCGCTGCAGAGGATCCCGCATTCCAGCGTCTTGCCCAGGCCCACCGCATCGGCGATCAGCAGCCGCTGGCGGGGCATCGCCAGGGCCTTGGCTGCTGGCAGCAGCTGGTAGGGCAGGGCATCCATCGCTGCCCGGTGGCCCACCACCAAGGCGGCATCGGTGGGCACGCTGCGCCGCAGGTGGGCCTCGATGAACAGAAGACTGTCGCGGTAGCGAGGCGAGGGGTCGCACACCAGCTCCGTGTCTTCCGGCTGCAGCACCTTGAAGCTTCCGGCCGCCCTCTCCACCTCCACCAGGAAGCGGGCCTCCTTCTCCCGCAGGAAGGGCGACACCCCCACCACATCCACCACCTGCTGGCCATCGGAGCTGCGGCCAAGGCCGCGCACCAGCCACTCGGCGCTGCGGCACTCGATCCGGGCGCCGGGGGCCAGGACGGCTTCAGGCACGCGACCGGCCTTCTTGATGTTGTTGACCGAAAGCCGGGTCCCATGGGACTAGGCAACCATTCTCGGGGATGGCGAGTCGGTCGCTGGTTTTGATGGCCTGAAGCATGGTGTCCATCCCTGGTGCTGAAGCAGGGTGCCCCCTCAGCGAATCTTTTCTACTGCAGTCTGCCGTCAAGAGAACAGCGCAGCGGGGCCATCGGCATCGCTGTAACTATGCAGTTTTTGCATGATTTTTGAGCCTGAGAGCTGAGTCGCTGTCACAGCGCTGATCCACGCTCTTCAGCAACACAGAAATCTGGGCATCGAGCAGAGCGACCCGGCCTTGTTCAACCTCGGCTGATGGCTGAACGGACCCTGTTCAATTTGATCACTCAGTCCTGGGGATCCAGCCCCGCCATCCCCTTTGCCATGTCGTACTCCCTCGCCAGATCAATCCCCGCATCCTGCCCAGGCAGCAACAGCTGCACACCCACATAAAGGATGCAGGCAGCCTGCAGACCCGAGACGGTGGAGCCGCCCCGGTAGTGCTGGAGGTGGTGTTTGGAGTCGGGGTTATTGAGGGCCAGTCCCTGCTGACCCACCGCCGCCACTTCACCTAGGAGCTGCTTCTGGCCGGCGGGATCCAGCTCGCGGTAGGTCTCCAGGGCGCTGCTCAGGTACATCACCGCATCCATGCGGGGCTGGCCATTTGCATTGGCACGCAGGACCCGGGCGGCGAGACGGCGCTGGTGGTGCTTGATCTTCTCGGCCAGTTCACCAGTAGGGGCCAGCCGCAGGGCCCGCTGGAACAGCTCGTCGGCTTCTGCCTCGTTGGAGCCGCCCTCGATGGCCAGCAGGCCCTGGGCGTAGGTGAACTGGTTGATCGGATCCTCTGGGGCCAGCGTCGCTGCGGCCCGCAGGTGGGGCAGGGCTGCTTTCTGATTGCCCTTCATCAGATAGAGCTGGCCGAGGGTGCGCAGTGCAAACGGGTTGCGGGGCTGGAGCACCACCGCCTTCTCCAAAGGGCCCTGGGCCGCCTCGGGATCGTTATCCCGCAGGGCTGCAATCCCCAGGGCCACCTGGGCATTGGCGTCACCGGGATCCAGCTGCACCGCCCGGCCCAGCAATTCCCGGGCCTCCGTGAGCTGCATCCGGTCGCTATAGACCATCCCCAGGTTGTAAAGGCTCTCCACGTGGTCTGGCTCCAGCTGCAGCCGGATGCGCAGCAGCGGGATCGCCTCGTCGTAGCGGCCGGCCTTCAGGTGGGCAGCGATGGAGACACTCGCTGGTACTTGCCCCGATTGGGGCTCCCAGTTCACCTCGATCTGCCCCTCGCTGAAACCCACATCCACCCGGCCGCCCGCCTCGCGGTAGGCATCCTTTTAGTAGGCCGTCACGGCCTCTTGAAAGGCCTGGCTGCCCCGCTGGCGTCCAGCCTCCGGCAAGAGAGTCAGGTCAAAGCCTGCTTGCGGCACCGAAAAGCGGATCGGCTGCGGCTCGCTCATGGACCAGATCTACTCGGACGGCTCGCTCCAGTCATACCAGCTGGAAATGCCCAACTCTGCTGCCCAGCTGTCGATGATCTGGCGGTCCGCCGGCCCTTGGGCTGGATCCCCATCGCCAAGGGCCAGGGCGATGAGGCGGCGGGCCACCTCCCCATAGCCCTGGGAGAGATAAGGAATGGCGAGATAGGGCTTGCCGAGCAGATCACCACCAAAGTGGGCATAGGCCGCATTCATGGCAATGCTGGCCTCGTAAATGGTGGCTGGATAGTTGGCGCGGGTGCTGGGCTTGAGCGCCCCGAGGTTGTTGGTGATTTCCGATTCGATCGCCTGCTCCTGGGCCTCGTGCAGATCGGGGCAGCTCTCGCGGATCCAGCGGTCCACCAGAAGGCCTGGGCCCATGGAGCGCAGCTGCAGGATCAGGCCGTCGTAGATGAAACTGCCCAGCTCCCGGGCCTCGGACAGGGGTAGCTGGCTGTGCAGCTCTACGCACTCGTTGATCACCTGCCCGCGCACCTCGGGGTTGGAGCGCAGCACGGCCCGCGGGCCTTGGCCATCCCGCAGCGCCATCCGGCACTCAAACACGATTAGATAGTCGGCCGCCCGGTTCTCGCCCCCCTTGATGCGCAGCACGTGGCTGGAGTCCTCGGGGCCGGCGCGGCGAATCGTGGCCAGCACCTTGAGCTCCGGCGCTTCCACGATCAGCACCGGTTTGCCGGTGGCCTCCTCCAGCTCAGCGAGTGCCTGGTTAGCGGAGGGAAGGAATTCGCGACTGCCCCGTCCGGTGGGCTCTGGCATCGGTGGCTCCGGATCCCGGTGCAGGTAGGGTCACGGTAGCCAGGGGGAAGGCGGCAGCCCTGTCCAAGTCGTGTCCTGAACAGGCACCACCGCGTCAACGACGTTTTACTGATCCCGATGGCAATCTCCCCAATGAAGCGATGGCGAGGCTGCGAGTGGCTGGGGTTCTTGCCAATCTGGAACGAACCGGCACCTTCCGCCCTTCCCCATGTCCCGGCGCTCCTTCTCCGACAGTTCCCGCGGCGATGAGCAGCTGGTCCGCCAGCTTCCAGCCCTGTTGCGCCAGCACCGGCCCGATCTGATGGTGGGCGAGGGCCTCTACCGCTCCCCGGCGGGCTTCACGAGCTGGAGTGGGCATTGGGCCAAGGCGGTGGCGGTGGAGCTAGCCCTGGAGCAGTCCGAATCGATTGCTGACCACGTGGGCATCTGGGGGGCCAAAGTCTGCCGCTGGGCGCGCGAGATCGGCGCCGAGCCCCGCTTCCTCTCGCCTGCCCTGGCCCAGGCGTTCCTGCAGACCGAGCAGCCCACCCTCACGCCCGATCTGCCCCGCGACATCAGCTGCTTCCGGCTGCTGCTGCCCAAGGGCACCCTGTTTAGCGAGGAGGGCCCCGAGATTCGCTCGGTGGTGGTAGCCGAGGTGCGGGCGATGCAGGGCTGGCAGCCGGATAACTTCCAAACCGCCTGTGGCGGCCTGGCTTGTGTCGGCCTGGGGGAGGACGGCTCCACCTACCTGGCCAGCAACCTGCTTGATCCCGTCGCCAGGGCCCAGCAGCCGGCGCACACCGACTTCAGCCCCACGCTCTGGGACTGGGATGCCGATGGCGTCAAAGGCACTGCGGCGCGGATGGAGCAGCTCTGCGTCCATGCCCTGCTGGTGCAGCTCTACGCCAAGCACCTGGTGGCCGAGGGAGAGATCCCACCGGCACCGGGCGCCAAGGGATTCGGTGGTTTGGGCAAGCAGAGCGCTACCCCAGCGGATGGGGTGAGAGCGCCGGTGTGGCTGGGCAAGGACTACCAGCTGCAATGCCAGCCGGCTGCAACCGCAGGCACCACCAAAGGCAGCTGGCAGCGGGGCCACTGGCGCGCCATCTCACCGCTGGAGGGTCCGGTGGCTTCACCGATGGAATGGGTGGAGCCGGTGCTGGTGGGGTGAGGTAGAACACTCATGCCACCTCAGGCGCCCAACCCCTCTGGCGATGCAGGTCTTCTGTCCAGCCGCTGCAGCGGTGGGTGAGGTGCTCACCGTGGGCAATCAGACCTTGGTGCAGGTGGCAGGTGAGCAGCGGGATGCAGTTGGGGCCCGGGTGGTGGCGGAAGCAGTGGCAGGTCATGCAGACCTGGCGGCTGCGGGTGGAGCGGAGCATGTCCTGATCAAGCCAGAGCCAGTCCTCGATCTCCTCGTCGCGGGAGGGCTGCAGACGGGAGAGGGGGACCGGCACCAAGACGACTCCTGCGGGCGTACACCTGTACTGGCAGGGGGGATTGGGCTGCTCGGGGCCAAACAGCTCCACCTGGGGTGCATCAGGACCGATGGGCAAGGGATCCTGCCGGTAACGGGGCCTTGGCATGGCGGGCACTGATCTGTCATCAGACTGCCTGATGGGACACCAGAACGCCAGTGGGGGCGGTGGGAGGGGCTTTGAGTTAATAGCCCACTCCTGTCACCCGCCGATTCCCTAGGGCCTTGGTGGCGTCAGCCGCAACTTTCAGCGCATTCCTTTCGGCGGTCTTGGCTTTATCGGCGGCAACGGCCTCGCTGAGGCTGATGGTCAGGGTTGTCAAGTTGGGGTTCTCTTCCCGGATGCGCAACCACTGCCAGTGGTACTGCAGCCAGATGTTTCTTTGAGAGTAACTGTGGTTTTCTGAATCCCATTCGGCTAGGGCCCGCTGCTGCGGTTGTAGAGCCAACTGATCCAGCACCCGATGGAATATACCGAGATGGGAGCAGAGCCTCATCCAGTGCTTGTGGTCAAAGTTCTGAATTGAGTGACCGAGAATCTGAGCGCCGCCGTAGTCCAGACGCACGGCAATGGCACCTACTACGCTATACCTCATCGGCGTCCAGCCGTCGTGGCCACTAGGCCGGAGACTCAGCGCAGGATTGATCAGGACCAGGTGGAGCAGATACTTGAACGCCCTGACATCGGATCTGAGAATGCCGATGGTTGCACCATCAGCCAGCAGCACTTGAAAGGGCTCGGTGCCTACCACAGGGTTGGAAGGCACCGCCGCCGATACGGCTGGGAAACTTGGTTGAGTAGACATGACTGTGGGCCTGTAGCGAAGAACGTGGAGTGAAGACTTTCACTTACGTTTTCCTTTGTTTTCTGACTGCCTCAACTCCTCTCGCTTACGACCTAAAAGATCCGACTTAGGGATTTTGCCTTGGGTTTGTTGGTAGAATTTATTCAGCGATTACTACTGTTATAGATGAGATCAAGGACTCAATAAAAAATATCTTCTGTCATCGAATCGATGGATATCAACACAATCAAATGCAGGGAGATCTAGATTTGATCAAGAATGAACTTTGCGTAGTCAACCTTCGGTCCTTTGCTTCCAAGGTCAAAGATGCGTTTGTTCTTCAGCCAGCTCCCCAGCACTACCCCAGGCAAACGGGCCAGCCGGCGGATGGGATGGGGCAGGTACGGGGGCCGTGGCCTAAGCATCACCGGCCGCTACAACGGAACAGGATCGAATAAGGCAGCCAGTAGGGGGCCTAAGTCAGCAGGGTTAGGCATCGGAAAGGGTTAGGGGCCCCCAGGGACCCCAGGAACGGACAAGCTCACCTATCTTGACGCCAAGAAACCACGGCCAGGCAAACCGCGACCACAACGGCGGCAGCGACTCGCCAGGGGGTCGCATCGGTCACTATTGCCAGCAACAGGACGGTGGAGGCGGTGAGGGGAGCGGAAGTCATGGGGGCCTAGTCGGTTTACCTAGCAGCTTTCCAAGGGCCCTAAGCCGTGATCCTCTCGCAGCGCAACGAAACCTGAGCCTGGAAGGCCGTGACCGGATCGCGATTGCGGATCTGTTTGGTCTGGGGGGGCTCGCGTTTGTTGAGCAAAAACAGCGAGACGGAGAGCTGGTCGGAGGGGTAGCCGAGCTTGCTGGGAGCTGGCCGGGCGATCCAACGCAGACACAGGCCTTGCGGCTGGCCTTCTAGGGGGATGTCTGGGCTGGTATCAGGGCGATCGATCGAGATCTTGACGGTTTGCCGCCGGGGCGTGCGGCTCCAGATCTTGTCCTCGGCTCCATCGGCAGGTGCGCTGTAATCCCCCCAAGTGACGGTGGCCTCCAGGGTGGAGCCCTTCTCGAGGATGAAGCTCAGACCCAGGGAGGAGGGAAACCAGCTGCGGCGGGTGTTGGCCTGATCGAGGGCATCGTTGGCGTCGTCATCCTTCTCCTGTTTCTCCAGGCGGTTGGAGGCGCCGTTGCTGGGTTCTTCGCCAGCGAGATCGGCGAAGTAAAGCTGTTCATCCTCCGTGGTGCGGCCAGCCTCCTGCTCGAACACATGGGGCACCAAGAAGCCCGTGGTGTACCAGACGGAGGGTGGCTGGGGCAGGTGCTCATGGCGACGGGCCGTGTCGTCCCAACCAGGACCGATCAGGTCGCTGTGCAGGGCGTCAACGAGATGGGCGCGGACTTGAGCGGATGTCGTCATGGGCCCCAGTGTGGCGTCCCTGACCCTGGCGGGCCCGTTTCCGGAACCATTTGACAGTTATTGCCAAAAATCACGGAACGCGAAATTTCCGCGCTGCTGTAAAAGCGGGAAGGCGGCGCAGGGTGCTTCAAGGATTTAGAATTTTCACGGGACGTGCTTTTTGATTTTTCTTGAAAGAAGGCCTGGGCCTATGGGGGCTGAGCGATGCGGCTGGCGACGGTGAGCTGATCCGCCAGGCGACAGAGGCTTTTGCCGGGAACACCGGGCTGGAGCTGAAGGTGTTCGAGCGGAGCTGGAGCCACGCCAGTGCGAGCCCGTGGATGGTGGAAGTGCTGGCACGAGAGCTGAATGTCGCCAGCCGCTACCACGTGCTTGTGAGGCGGATCGATCGCCGCGAAGCGATTGGAGCCGTGAAAACCCAGTTGGCGCAGGAGGAGGGGAAAGGCCTTCTGGTGACGGAGCATCTGAGTGCCGTCCTGGCGCAGCACTGCCGCAGGATCGACCTCCCCTTCCTCGATGGCAGCGGCAACGGCTATCTGCGCGACGACGGCTTGCTGATGTTCGTCTGCGGAGAGCGCCGATCGAAGGAGCAGGGAGACAAGCGGGGCCGGCCGACGGGGCGGGCGGCGACAGCCACCGGCCTGAAGCTGGTGTTCGCCTTGCTCTGCAGGCCGGAGCTGCTCTCAGCCAACAGCAAGAAGATCGCTGCTGCTGCGGACATCTCCCAAGGGAGCGCCGCGGCGGGGCTGGAGGATCTTGAGCACCGCGGCCATCTGGTGAAACGGGGCTGGGGAAAGGGATGGAGCCTGAGGAGCCGGCGCCGGTTGCTGGAGGAGTGGCTGCAGGAGTACCCGATGCGCCTGCGCCCCAAGCTGACCAGCTTGCGGTTTCGCTTGGCCGACGGAGGATGGTGGAAGCAGGCTGATCCTGAAGCGTATGGGGGGCAGTGGGGCAGCGAGGTGGCGGCGGCCCTGATCGCCAAGACGCTCCGACCGGAGAAGCTGGTGCTGTATCTGCAGCCGGATTCGATGCAATCAGGGTTGCCCCGGCTGCTTAAGGAGCTGGTGAAGGAACAAGCGTTGAAGAGCGATCCAGAGGGCGACCTGGAGCTGGTGGAGGCGTTCTGGAGTAATGAAGCGCTGGGCCTGAGCGGCCCGTGCGTGCCGGAGCCGCTGGTGATCGCCGACCTGATGGCGAGCCTGGATCCACGCAATCTCGAGGTCGCCGCAGAGCTCAAGAAACGGTGGGACGATGGCTTTGAGGGTTAAGCAGCCGCTGCCGGCCGGCGTGGAGGCCGTTATACGGGCCATGCAGGCAGGGGCGGGGCAGCAGGGCCTGGAGCCGCTGCTGGTGGGGGCCACGGCACGGGATCTGCTGCTGGTGCATGTCTTTGAACAGCCGGTCCGTCGCGCCACGTTGGACGTGGACTTCGCCGTGGCATTGGCCAGTTGGGAGCAGTTCGAGGCGCTGAAGCTGGAGTTGATCAGCGGGCATGGCTTCCAGGACGAGCCGCGACAAAAGCAGCGGCTGATCTACGGGGGTAAGGGGGAAGGGAAGGGGATGACGATCGATCTGGTGCCGTTCGGGGGGCTGCAGATGGATGACAACACCGTGGCCTGGCCACCGGAGATGGATGTGTCGATGACCGTGACCGGCTATGCGGAAGCGCAGCAGGCGGCTGTTTCCGTGGAATTGGCGCCAGGCCATCAGGTGAAGGTGGCCTCCTTGCCGGCCCTGGCGATCCTGAAGGTGTTCGCCTGGAGTGACCGGGGCGATCGGAGCATGGGGAAGGACGCGATCGATCTGCTGACGCTGCTGCGGACTTATGCCGATGCCGGCAACTTCGATCGGATGATGGGTTCCAATCAGTGTTTCGATCAGTACATGGCTCTGGAGGGCAACGAGGAGCGCACTGGGGCCTGGCTGCTGGGCCGCGACTGCGCCCTGCTGGCGGAGGGGCAAACCTTGGCGGAGCTCAGAGCGCTGCTGGGGGATGGAGGCAAACGGGAGCGGCTAGTGAACGACATGATCCGCGGCGAGGAAGGAATCAAGGACGCATTGGATCGGGCAAGGGATCGGCTGACGCTGTTCCGCGAAGGACTCGGAGAAATCCCCCATGGGGGCCAGGCCGGCTAAAGACCATCGCCACTGGCCTGGAGCCGGGGGGCGGGCACAAAATCAAACCAGCATCTAATTTGAATCAAGTTTGAAGTTCACAGATCCTTGCCCAGCCGGCTGCCCCGCAGGCCTCCTCCTCTCCAGGAGCTGCTGGAGCGCTGCGGCGGGCTGCAGGAGACGCTGTCGCTGCTCTCTCTGGTGGCCTCCGCGGCGGAGTCGGATCGCTACCTGCATTGGGATGAGCTGCGCCATCGCCCACCACCCCAGGGTCTAAGCCATGAACAGTGGTGGCTGGCGGAGAAGCTCTCCCGCCGGCCCACCCCGCTGCCGCTGCTGGCGAGTGATCACCAGCCTTTCTGGTTCTCGCAGCCGCCTGTGCTGCTCCAGGGGCTGCATCAGATCGACAGGCAGGCGGGTATCAATGCGGTGGCTCCTCAGGGCGTCACCAGCCGCTCCAGCCGGGATCGCTATCTGTTGAGCTCGCTGATGGAGGAGGCGATCACCTCCTCGCAGATGGAGGGCGCTGCCACAACGCGGGATGTGGCCAAGGCGATGATCCGCAGCCGCCGGCCGCCCCGGGACCGCTCCGAGCGGATGATCCTCAACAACTTCCTGACGATGCAGCGCATCCGGGAGCTGCGGGAGCAACCGCTTACGCCGGAGTTGGTGCTGGATCTGCACCGGCTGGTGACTAAGGACACGCTGGACGACCCAGACCGTTTGCTCGGCAAAGAGTTTGCCGGCCGGTTGCGTCCCCCCGGCAAGGAGGTGGTGGTGGATGACGCCTACGGCACCGTGTTCCATGTGCCGCCAGCGGCCGAGGAGCTGCCCGGGCGGCTGGAGGAGCTTTGCCGCTTTGCCAATGGCGAGACCCCAAAGGTGTTCATCCACCCGGTGGTCCGGGCCATCGCCCTGCACTTCTGGCTGGCCTACGACCATCCCTTCTGCGATGGCAACGGCCGCACGGCCCGGGCGCTTTTCTATTGGGCGATGCTGCATCAGGGCTACTGGCTGTTCGAGTTCATCTCGATCTCGTCGGTGATCAACAAGGCCCGCGGCCAGTACGAGCGGTCATTTCTGTTCAGTGAGAGCGACGACAACGACCTCACCTATTTCCTGCTGGCCCAGGTGAAGGTGATTCAGCAGGCCATCACCAGCCTGCATACCTACCTGGAACGCAAGGCTGGCGAGGTGGGGGCCTTGCAGCAGCGACTGGAGGGGATGGAAGGGCTGAACCATCGCCAGCTGGCGCTGCTGCGCCATGCCCTGAGCCATTCCGGCTTCCGCTATTCGGTGCTTTGCCACCAGAACAGCCATGGCGTGAGCCATCAGACCGCCCGCAGCGATCTGCAGAAGCTGGCGACCCGTGGACTGCTGACGGCGGGCAAGGACGGACGGCGGGAGGTGTTCCGGGTGCCCGAGGATCTGGCGGCACGGCTGCCGGCTTGACACCCTCGCAGAGCAGGGTTGTTCAGAGCTGCTGTTCAGCGCTTCGTGCCGCGCACCCATCGGTTGCGCCTGCTTGGGCCATGCGGCAGTGGGCTCCAGGCTGCGACTGATACTGGGACTTCTAACGTTGCCATGGCTCAGTCCTCCTCACGCTTCAGACTGGCGATCAGGGCTGAACAGGTCGCACGCAACGGCGAGAGCGACTTTTGGATGACGCCCCAGACCAGAGCATCATCAACTCTGTCGTATTCGTGGGTGAGCTTGTTGCGAAAGCTGATGATTCGTGGCGCCTCATCGATGCGGGCGAACAAGCTGCTATCGACCCGAGACAGATTGTTGAGAGCTTCGCCAATCGCGATGAATTCCCTCTCCACCGCAGCCCGGATCAAGCGGCTGTTGCAGTAGTCATCAAAACTGATGGCTGCGACCGCGTCGGCAATGGCGTCGGCGGATTCGACGACCGTCATCAGCAGCACCCTGGGATCACGCCGCATAGAGCAACTGCTTGGTGGCGTCGATGTCGGCCTGCACGATCGGGTTGCGCCTGGCGGTTGCCATCACCAGATCCACCTCAGTGCCGAGGCTGTCGGTGAGCTGTTCCTCAAGCCCGAAATAGGCATCGACAAGCTCAGTAGGTTGGAGCGTCTGGAATTCCACCAGCAGATCAATGTCGCTCGCGTCAGGGCGGTAATCGGGCCGCAGCAGCGACCCAAACAGGTAAAGCCGTGCCACGTGATGCTGCCGGCAGGCTCTGCTGATGGCCACAAGCTGGGGCTCGGAGAGCGGCAACCCAACCATGGTTTGATCTTGGCTTGTCATAGCCCCAGCCCCATCTGCTCCACCTGGACCCCAACAGTCTCGCCCGCCTGGGTCGCTTTCGGCGGCTGCCCCCGGCGCTTGTCTCCTGCCGTTGCCGGCCCAGCCGCCTTCTTGGCGCCCTTGCTGTGCAACCCCTGGGCGACTTCTTCTTCGTAGCGCTCGGCATTCAGCGCCAGCAAGCGGGCGAGCACATCGTCCCGAACCTCATCGGGCCAGCGGTAGCGCCAGGGGAGTTTCTTTTTGCCCTTCACGGCGCCGTAGGCGCGCACCTGGGCTGCGAAGGCGCAGGCTTCATCGGGCTCCCAGAAGAAAAGCTCGCCGCTGTCGATGCGGTCCTGGAGGCCGTCGGGAAGCTGAGCGTCGTCTTCGAGATCGAGGTAGTCGAGCCCGAAGCCGCAGGGGCTGTTCAAGGGGCCGGGTGGGGCCACATCGCTCCAGCCGTAGGCGTCCAGCACCGCCTGATCCATCTCGCCGTGGAGGAGGCGCAGCTCCATAAGGCCGCTGCTGCGGGTCTCGCCCTGAGCGATGGTGTTGGTAGCGATCAGACCCAGCGCTCCACCGCTTCGCACCAGCTGGAAGCAGCGGCGGAAAAAATGGGCCACTCAATCCGCGTTCTTGTTGGATTCCGTATGCAGGTAAGCCAACCAGGAGTGATAGGAGTCCCCCTGGCTCTCGCTGATCCGCTTGCCGCCCACGAAGGGTGGATTTCCCACAAACACATCGAAGCCCGGCTCTGGCCGGCCGAACACATCAGGGAAGGCCAGCTGCCAGTGCAGAGGCTGAATCCCCTTCTCGCCCTGGCGCAGCCGCTCCAGCGGTGCAGCCAGCTCCTCCTCCAGCTCCGCCACTGTGTTGTGCTCCAGCGTGGCCGCCAGATAAAGCTGTTTCAGCTCCTCCCGATCCTTCGGCGTCTTGCCGTTGAAGAAGGCCGCCACCAGCAGGTCGCCCACCGTACGCAGGTAGGCCGTGCTGGCGTTCAGATCGTCGAGGGCTTGGCGCTTCTGAGCGTCGTCGGCATCGCTGCGGCTGTCGGCATGGAACGTGGCGAAGCTCTTGGCCTCCTGCTGGCGCACTTCATCGAGATAGGCCATCTGCAGCTCACGCTGCAGGCTGGCACCCTTGAGGGCCTTTTCGATCTCGGAGCGCTCCATGCCCACCAGCGAATCACCGCACTTGAGGGCGTGATCCGCAAACGTGAAGGGCGCGTCCTTGCTGAGGCTCACCAGCCACAGGCTCAGCCGGGCCAGGTTCACCGCAAACGGGTTCTTGTCCACCCCATAGAGGCAGCCCTGGGCGATCAGACGGCGCGCATACAGCAACGGCTCTTCACCGTGGGCGCTGCCATCAGGCTTCAGAGCCTCCGGCAATCCCTCCCGGCTCCAGGCCAGCTCCAGGAGTTCCGCCAGGTATCGGCAGCTCTCCACCAGAAAGGCCCCCGAGCCCATGGCTGGATCGCAGATCTTCAGCTCAAGAATCTGCGCCGCTGTGGGCTGATGGTGGCAGCGCTCTAGCCAGGGCCGCAGCGCTTCCTCCACGATCGGCCGGGTCAATGCCCGCGGCGTGTAGTGGCTGCCGCTGCGGCGCCGCTCCTCGGTGGGTTGGAACACCAAGCCGTCGGCCGCCTGCGGGCCTTCGAACAGATCGCGGTCGATCAGGGAGGCAAGGGCCTCCAGCAATTCGGTTTCGCTGCCGGCGTCCTTCAGGGCGGTGGCCGCCTTGGGCGGCAGGGTGGTGCCCGCTTCCTCCTCCAGCCAGGCCTTGCGCTTGCCACCCGACAGCCCCAGCAACGCATCGAGATCCACCGCCGTGGTGAGCTGTTTCTTCGCCCCCTGGGGCTTGCTCTTCAGGCCGACGCAGCGGCCTGGGATGCGGCGGACGGCATAACCCATGATCCCCTCGTACACCGAGCCGATCTGCTCCACATCGAGGGCCCGGTAGCTGATCCGCTCCCCCTTCACCACCAGCAAGTTGCTGAGCACCGAGAGCACCACCCCATCGCTGATCCAGGGCGTTTCCAGCCAGCGATAGGCCCCGGGATCAAACAGCTGCCCCTTGCGCGCCGGCAGGTAGCCCGTGGTGGCCCCGCCGCCCGCGTACACCAGCCGGTAGAGGCTCATCAGCCCCGCCCAGGCGCCATAGCGTTGCTCCATGGTGTCGGGGTAGTCGGCGGCGTCCTGGCGCAGCCGCTCAAAACGTTCCTGGCTGGTGGCCCGCCAGAGGTGCTCACCGCTGGTGCCCTTCTGGTCCAGGGGTGCCAGTGATGGCAGGGCCTGCAGCAGCAACTGAATCCCTTCTCCATGGGCGGCCGGCACCAGGGCCGTGGGCCGCAGCGTTTCGCCCAGCTCTGGAAGGTGGCGGCTGTAGCTCTCGATCAGGGCGGGCTCGCCTTGGATCTGATCGGCACTCCAGCCCAGGTGTTCCATCAGCAAGGTTTGCAGCTGCGGGATGCCGCGGGTTCTGGTGTCGCCGTCAGCTTCCGGCTCTGGATCGGCGCAATCAATTGCGCTGGAGAGGCTTTGAATGGCTTCGCGGTAGCGCTCCTGTCGCTCGATCAGCTCGCTGCCGCTGCGGGTCACCACCCAGCCGGCATCCACCATCGCCGCCGGCGCCACCACCAGGCCCACGGGCTGGAGATAGCCGAGCCACTCCTGGTGGGCTTTCAGTTCGGGGTTGATGGTGGCTGTATGGCGGGGCATGGGTCAGGGAAATGGCGGCAAGCCTTGCGAGCTGAGTTGGCTTATCTGGGAGGGCTGAGTACTGCCGTGACAGTGTCTTGGGGATATTGGCCGGGCTGAAGGCCGCATTTGACTTGCCCTATTCGCGCTGCAGCGGTTGGCCTAACACCCACTGCTGCCAAGGCTCGCGTAGCTGCCAGGTGCGAATGCGTTGGCCCGGCCTGGCGGGCTCCAGCAGCCCCTGCTCCTGCCACTGGTGCAACCAGTCCTGGGCGGTGGTGGATGACACCGCAAACCACTCCTCCAATTCGGTGGGTTTGAACTGATCCGCCGGCTCCTGGCCTGCCGCCACCCGCGCCCGAAGACGCGTGAGCAGCTGCTGGCTGCGCCGATCCAGCCCTTCCCAGGGGTGGGGCACGGGAGGCTCCTGGCGGGCCTGCAGGGCCTGCGCCCGCTCTGCCAGATCAGCTGCGGCCCGCTGCAGCACCGCGGCGAAGTACTCCAACCAGGGGCTGTGGTCGGGGTCGTGGCGACCTTCGTAGAAATCCACAGGGCAACCAAGCTGCAGCGACCCGTAATACGCCTCGCGATCAGCCGCAAACCACTCCTCGAAGCTGAGGAACCCCCGGAAGGCGTAACCGCTCCGCCACAGGGACGCCGTAGCCAGCAGGCGCCCGCAGCGGCCATTGCCATCCGGGAAGGGGTGGATGGAAATGAACCGGTGGCTGAGCAGGCCGGCGCGGATCAGCGGCGGCAGCCTCTCGCTGGCTTGCCACCACTGGCAGAGTTGTTGCATCAGCAGACCCACGTCCGCAGGGGTGGGTGGCGCAAACTCGATCCTGCGGCTCACGGTGTCCACCAATGGCGTTCGTTGGCGCCTCCGCCCCCGACCCCGCACGATCACCACGGCATGGAGTTCCTGAATCCAGGCCTCACTGAGCGGGTTGCTCCCCTGGGCCCATTCCTCCACATGGTCGAGCGCCCGCCAGTAGTTGCGCACCTCCTGTTCGGCCTTGCTGCCCTCGCGATCCGCGGCGGCAATCGCCACCCGCATCGCTTGGTCATCGAGAGGATTCCCCTCGATGCGCGTGCTGCTGCGCGTGCTGCGCTGGTAGGCCGCATGGCGCAGGCGCAGGCTTTCATCAGCCGGCAGAGGTAACAACTCCACCCGCGCCCGCGCCTCAGCCACCGCACAGAGGTCGTTCACCAGCGCGTCGCTGTAGCTGTAACGAGGAGCCCACGTTGGAGAGGGGGAACGCTTCATGGCTAGCCGCTGATCGGCCAGAGGTACACAAGACCTGCCGGCTCCAGGCGATGGGTGATCACCCGATAGCTCTCCTGGATGCGCTTCGGTTCGCTGCTCAGTTCGGCTTCGATCGTTTCCAGGCGCCGCTGCCAATGCTTTTGATCCGCCGCCAGTTGCTTGCGCTCCTGGGTGGTCAGCTTCTGCAGGTCCAGGGCCGGAACATCGAGCTGCTCCTCCAGCCCCGGGATCAGGGCGGTGGGCTCGGCGGCGGCGGCCTGACGATCGAGCTTCGCCAGATCCCGGTTGCGTTGCTTCACGGTGGCATTGATGCGGCTGCGCTGAGCCCGCAGCACCTCCTTGAGGGCGGCGGCCTCCGCATCGCCCCTTTGCTTCAGCAGGGCGGCGGCAACAGCCTGGGCCTGCTCGGCGGCTTGATCCAGGGCGGGTTTGAGGGCCGCCACGTCCGCCGCTGCCTGGGCCTGGAGCTGGTCGCGCCGGGTCTCGGAAATCCCCTCGGTGGTGCCTGCCTCTAGGGCCTGTCGGAGCACATTCCATGCCTGCTCCCGTTCACTCCTGATGATGCGGGGATCGGGCCGGTGGCGATTGGCTTCGGCAATCTCCCCCATCTGCTTCAGCAGCTCCAACTCGCCCTGGTCGGCTTGCACGGTCTGCCGCAGGGCGGCCCGCGTCTGGGCTTCTTCCAGGTTGAGCAGGTCCTCTTCGCTGAGTTCGGAGAGATCGCTGTTGCGGTCAGCGCCACCCAGCAGCAGATCCAGCTGGGCCCCATTAATGGCCAGGGCGCCACGCCGCTGCCCCTGCTTCTCGGCCAGGCTCCGTTGGTGCACCTTGAGAGTGCGGGCAAAGGCCTCGATCGGGCTGAGCAGCCGTTGCTGAAGATTGGTGATCACCAGACGCTCGGCGTTGAGCTCCCGCTTGCCGGCGCCTTCGCGGATCAACCGCCCTTCCCGCTGCTTCCGGTAGTTCTGCAGCAGCCGTGAGAGCTTGAGCTCCGGCGTGTCCGGTGGCAGGCTGCCTCTGGGGATGGCCAGCGGTTCGACGATCCGCTCGGGAAACTCCTCGCCGATGCGGCGCAGATCATCCTTGAGGCGACGCACCAACACCGTGTCCAGAACCTTGGGATCGAAGGGCACACCCCGCACGAAGCGGGCGCGCAGGCTGCGGGTGAGGCCGGAATCGATCGCGTAACGAAGGCTGTTGCTGGCCGGAGCCGCGTTATGGGCCTCATCGAGGATCAGCAACGACTGCAGCGGTGCCTGGTCTTCGTCTCCCTTGCCCTCCTCCAGCCATACCCGCAGCAGGCAGGAATACTCGGGATTGCGCAGCAGCGCGTGGGAAATCAGGAAGCGGCTGATCATCTCCTCCTGCCACTGGCGAAGCACTGAAGGGGGACAGCTGATCACCACCCGGCGGATCCGCTGGCGCAGCAGCATCTCCCGCAGGATCAGCCCCGTCTCGATCGTCTTGCCAAGGCCCACGTCATCAGCGATGAACAGGCCCACCCGCGGCATGAGAAGCGCCTTGCGCAGCGGTTCCAGCTGGTAGGCCTTCACATTGATGCCGGCCCGGTAGGGGGCCTGGAACAGTTCGGCGTCGGTGGCGGTGAGGCAGTTCCAACGCAGGGTGTTGAGGTAGGCCGAAAACTGTCGGGGCTGATCAAAGCCCCGCTGGGCCACAGCCCCCCAGCTGCTCTCCCCCAGCACCTCAAAGTCGATCTCCCGCTCCCGGAACACCGTGAGCCGCGACCCGATGGCGTCGTCCTCCATGCAGGCCAGCGCCACCACCGTGTCGGCGCCTGGATCTAGGGGGGCTTGCACGTCCTCCACCAAGTAGCGGCGCGTGCGGCAACGCACCACGGCACCTGGCTTGAGCTTCTGACGTGTCCGGGAAGGCGTGGCGGTCATCGCCTCGGCCGGGCCTGGAGGGGGAGGTCGAAGCGCTTCAGGGTCGAAATTACGGCCGATCCGAGCAAGGCGACTGCCTTCGACTCCGGCCATCATGCACCCAGGTCGATATCTATGCAGAAAATGCATAGAAACACCGCCAATCCATGCGTGGCTGGCCCTATCCAAGTCGTGTCCTGAACAGTCACTACCCCGGCGCTGACATCCTTTTGCTCTACCCCTTGGCAAACTCCCCAATCAAGCCAGGGCGAGGCCGCTAGTGGCTGGGGGTTCTTGCCAATCTGGAACAACCCGCCACCTTCCGCCCTTCCCCATGCCCCGGCGCTCCTTCTCCGCTGGTTCCCGTGGCGATGAACAGCTGGTTCGGCAGTTGCCAGCCCTGCTGCGCCAGCACCGGCCCGATCTGATGGTGGGCGAGGGCCTTTATCGCTCCCCTCCTTTGTGGCGCTTCACGGCGGCACGTAACCGTTGGCAGGCCCGACCAATCGATTTCCCGCTGTTGATTGGCGCGGCGCAGCACATCGACACCAGCCATCGGCCGGCAGCTGGGCCTGCCCTTGGCATCGAGTGCCCGCACCAGGGCCTTGCCATCACTGCGTTTGGCTTTGCCCTCGCACCAGCCCACCGGCACCCCATCCACCACGGAGCAGGGGCTGGCCCCAGGGCAACGCCAGTGCAGCTGCCCTGCCTTTTCATCCTCTGGCGGATTGTCCTTGCTGGATCGGATCTAGTTTAGGCCTTGCTCCGTGTGCCGCAGGCAGCGTGGCGGCAGAAATGTGGTGCAGGTGAGCAGCAACGCGTGCGAGCTGGACGCGCTGCGTGACCGCATTCGCTCCCAGAGCAGGGCCGTGGCTGAGCACATCGCGGCGGATCCAGAAGCACAGGCCTTCCTTGATGACTGGGCCACGCCAGAACCCCTGAATCATTGACCACGGACGTGGATCTCACTCCTGGACAAGATTCCGGATTTGACGGGGGAGCTCCAGCCCAGCAGAAACTCCACCACGTAGGTGGCGACTGGGTATTGCCGGGAGTATTTGCGCACCAGGTCCTTGCGCACAAGGAAGCCAGCAAAGGCCTTGGCGCCGAGCTGGTCGATGTCATCTCCGCTGATCGGATCGTCTCTCTGTCGACGAGCCATGCCCGCCATGGCCTCGGCCCAGGTGATCCGACAGACCGCAATGGCTTCAGCGTGCAAGCTGCTCTCCGCCATTTGATCAGAGCCAGGCTCACTGATGAACAACTTGATCAGGGCACTGGTGTCGCAGAAAAGGATCACCAACTCAGCCCCGATCTTCCATCACGATTTCACTAACGAGTTTTCCTTGACCACGTAGCTTCACAGGTGGTGGGAACACAGGCTTCTGTCCGTTCCAGCTGATCAGACCCGCATCAATCGCTTTTTGCAGCGGGCTGGTTATCCCTGAGTCCGCTGGCTTGACAGCGGTGATCCGGGCGATCGGCTTGCGGTGGGAGGTGACCTCCACCACCTCACCGGCCTGCACGCGGCCAAGCCATTGGGAGAGGTGGGTCTTGAGATCCCGCACGAAAACCTGGCTTGCGACTACTTCAGATATGGCTGACTCCGCTGATGCGACCACACTAGGCCGGATTTGGGTGCTCACGCTTCTCCTCCCACCACGGTGCGGCGTTGGGCGATCACCCGGCTATCAGGGCTCAACAGCACCGCCACCACCACTGCACCTTCCAGCTCGTCATCTTCCACCAGCAAGCGGGCGCCGCCATCGTCGATCGGTTTGGCCGTGGTGGCCACTGTCGGGCCGCCAGCGGCATCGCGGCGCAGGCCCTTCCAGCTGATCTCGGTGATGGCCGCTGCAGGGGCACTGCTCGCTCCGCCGGAGACCACCAGCACGGGGGTGAGGCATTCCTGCAAGCTGATGCCGCCGTGGGCGTAGGAGGTGCTGCCGCCTGTGTTGAAGCAGGCAGCACCGCTCGGGTTAGCGAACTGCTCGCTGGGGTTCCAGCTTGAAGCATGCTCCATATATCACGGTATCTGTGTAGAACCGAGCAATGATAAGTTCATCGAAGGGAAGAAAGGTTGGGGGCGGAACAAGAGCAGCCCGCATTTTGCTACACAGCCGCGCAAGATCACTTTAGGCGTGTTGAAATTGTCCGCTCAATCCCGGAACAACCAACTCTACAGATTGTGTTCCTTCACAAGCCCTAATCCCAGAACCAATCTGATCACTGCCAAAGACTTCAGGCCGATCGGCACGGTGATCACCGAGCTGCCCCGCAAGGACCCGACCATCCAGCAGGAGCAGCACCGCTACCTCTCGCCGCGGGGGGTTCAGCACTGGGCCGATCACCTGGCCTATGCCGCCCTGATCGAGGCGGGGGCCCCGCAGATCGGCGAGCACAATCCCACGGTGGAGGACCTGAGCCAGCCGGCCTGGCAGAGGGGGACAGTTGAGGACATGGAATCAGGGACTATGAGTCAAGCCAGGGAAGTGTCAGGCCAAAGGCATCGATTTGATCCATCACGATTTTGTTCAGAACACGGCCTAGAACGACCTGTGGTTCATCAGCACGAATTGGGACGACCGAATGTTGGATGGTCTTCGATTGATTCGACCCTTTGACGATTTTGCGCCTGATCAGGGAGTTTCCTGCTTCCAGTCCACAAACATAGGCTCTTTCCTGACAAAGACCTTTGGCACCATGCTCTTTGTCGCCCATCCGCACCCAGTCACCAGCGCAGACGATCGTCTCTACTGAGGTTTCCAAGGGTGGGCGCTTGCTAAAACTGCCGGGAGAGAAGTGAGACACAGAACCGGGATAACGCCTTACCTCATAATCAACTACCTTTGCATTCCTGAATTCAGGGTGAGCAATTGGAAGCAAGTCATGCATAAGGCGATCAATAATCTCTTGATCATTCATCTCTGCGATGGCAGATGCGTTGTAAAAGTCGCTTGCAATCACGGAACCCTGCGGCTGTTCATGACCCCATAGCGCCCGCTCCGATTCTTTTTGCAGTTGGTCAAGCATGAAAAAGGTGCCTCCAGCGCCCTTCAGCGATTCGAAGCGAGAGAAAACATTGGCTGGATAAGCGATTAGAACATAGCGATCCAGCCACAAACGTGTTGAAACGACATCGATCGAACCGAGAGAAGCAGCGGCAACAAGTTCTGGCGCTGCCTTGCTGCATTCTGGAGATTGAGACATCAGGGATTTAAGTCCTTTGGCACCCACCGCTAAAACCACGGCATCGACGTCGTCAATCACGTTGACTTCTTTTGTTTGTACACTCTGAATCTCAACCGAGCTTAGGCGTTGCGTCTCAGATGAAACATTCAACCGTGTCACGAAGGTTCCCCCAAGGACGCGCAGATGATGGCGAGAGATCAGCCTTCGACTGAGTGGCTCAAATAGTTGTTCGGCAATACTTTTTGAATTAATCCAACGAACATCAAACGAGTCTTGATGTGCCAGGGCATAGTAATAGAGGAGCTCCATGGTGACAGCGGCCGAAACTTCTTCGGGAGGCTTGAACAAGCCAACCAGCAAGATCGGTCGCAAGAATTCATTAATGAGTCGATTGCTGATGCCAAGCTTTATAAACAGTGATTGTGCACTAAGATTGTCGTATTTCTGGAAAACCTTGTCGCTGCGATAGAGATCCAGCATGGCATAGAGAAGTCCTGCGATGCTGAGTCGATCTTGAATCGGAAGTCGCTTGAAGTTATTGATTGTTGCAATCGCTTGGCCTAGGGGGCTTGGCCATTGGGGTGATTCTCCAAAAACAGGAGCTGTCGCTTCCAAT